>CALMZP010000045.1 GCA_937870635.1 uncultured Acidobacteriota bacterium
CCGATGGTCAACCCGTTGGCCGTCACGCGCATCGAAGACAGCTGTCCGTTCGCGTTGTATCCGTACTCACGCACGAGCGGCGCGCGGCCAGCAGTCATGATTGCTCGCCGCTCGGGACGTCCGGCGTTGCGATACGCGGCGTCGAGCACCAGCGAGCCATCGCGTTCGATCTTCACGACGTTTCCGGCATCGTCGTAATGCTCCTCCACACGCCGCGTCCAATCAGCCGCACCAGGGAAGCCAGGATAGGCCGGCATCGTCCACGACGACCGCTCGCCGTGCACGTTCCACTGATGCTCCTGAACGTAGGAATCGATCACCGTACCGCCGGCATCGACACGCGACTGCGTGGTCTTCTTCGGCCGCCCCTCGAGATCGAAGTTCTCCCACGTGAGCACCGCGTCGGGCGTCTCCCATCGAATCATCCGGCCGGCGTCGTCATAGGTGAACCGGTCGAGACGCGCACCACCGGCGCCGCGCACCTCCGCGACTTGTCCCGCAGATGTGTACGTGTACGTGGAAACACGTCCCTGCCGGTCGCGCGTCGACAGCAGCCGCGCCCCGTCGTATTCGAACGTCTCACTCGTCCCGTCCGCATAGGTACGCGATCGAGGACGGCCAAGATCATCGTTGACGGTCTCCGTGACCTCGTTGACGGGATCGCGATAAACGGCCGGCGCGCCGGAGGCGTCGTACTGGTGGGCGATGACCGCGTTGCCGCCGGGCTTGATCTCCGCCGTCGTGGCTCCGCGACCATCGTGCTCGAAGCTCGCCGCCGGGCGCCCCGGCAACGCCGCAGACTTCAGGTTGCCGGCCTGGTCGTACCGTTGCTCCCAATTCAGATTGCCGACGAGGTGCTCGACGACATTGCCCGCCGTGTCGTGCCTGAACGCCGACAGGACGGACGGCCGGCCTCCTTCGCTGACACTGGTCGCAGTCACCAGCATCCCGTCATGCGGCGCCGTCACATCGAGACGCTGCACTTCGTTCATGATCGTCAGCGCTGTCCCCCCTCCCGACACCGATCCGAGCAGCCGTCCGGCCTCATCGAACTCCGTTCTCGAAGCCCTTCCCTCTACCCCCAGACCGGTCTGTCGTCCGGCCCCGTCCCAGACCGCCGTCATCTCACGCATCACGCCGCCGTCGACGGCGGTGCGCGATGTCTTCAGACGCCCCGCCGCGCTGAACTCCATTTCCGAGGAGCCAGTGAGAACCCCGCTGGGCGTCGCGGTCTCGATTTTCCTGGGCCGCGACCACGCATCGAACTCGCTCTTCGTCTTCGTGCCGTCAGCAGCGACCGTCTCGATGGCGCGGCCGTGCGCATCGAATGCCGACGCCGACACGGTGTGGTCATCGGACCGCCAGACCATGTTGCCGGCCAGGTCGTACACATGTTCTTCGGTGAGCGTCGTGCCGCCGGTGCCGGAGCGGCGGGTCATCACCCGTCCGAGCGTATCGAGAGTCTCGGTCACCACGGCCCCGGAAGGGAGGGTCCGCTCGATCGTCCGCGCGGGCAGGTTGTAGCGCGTCGTCTCCGCAACGGTGGTGAGTGCGCCGCGCACGGCCACGTTGTCCGTCGTGACGCGCGTGACCCGTCCCAGCGTGTCGTATTCGTATTGCGTTGTGACGGTAAGGCCGTCCTCGTCGCGCCGATGCACGCGCAGGCGTCCGCTCGCGTCGTATTCGGATGACTCCTTGAACGTGAGTCCCGGTCCGGTGGTGACTACTTCACGCGCGCGTAACCACGTGTCGAGTGCCGTCCTGGTCTGCACGTTGCGCTCGTCTGTATGCGTGATGGCGTCGACCTCGTAGTCGTTCCGCGCCGGGAGAAGTCCGGGCCGCAACACGCTTCGGAGCAGACCGCGCTCGTGCATCGGCCCGCTGTCGGGGAAGTAATCCAAGCCCGTCCGGCTGCCATAGATCGCGCCTGGATCGATCCCCCCACTCGTCGTCTCCTCGGTTACCCGGCCGGCGTAGTCGAATGTTCGTCTCGTGACAACCGCGTCGTTCGTGGTGATGACGGTCGGTGTGGAACGATGCGCCTCGAAGCTTTCGACCTTCACGCCGCCCGCTTCGACGGACTGCACGAACGCCGTGCCCGGCTGATAGGCAATCTTCTTCTCGACCGGCGCTCCGGGGACTCCCGCCTCTGCTTCTGTTTTCGCCGAGACGAGCACACGTCCCGGCGCTCCCGCGACATCGGCATAGGTGTAGCTCGTCAAGCGCACGCCGGCAAAACGGCTGCGCAGAAGCAGCCCATGTGCATCCCAGGCAAATTCGAAATGGCGGTTCGCTTTCTGCCGCGGCGGGTCTTTTGGACCATTCGACACGGGGATCAAGCCAACCTGGAACTTGCTCGTCTCGACATCCGGCTCGAGCATCGAAGTGATGTGCGCACGGTCGTCGTCGAAGTTTCCCGGCTGGCCGCTCAAGGTGTAGAAGCGCTTCTGACCGAGTGCGTCCGTACTCTCCACAGGCGACGCCGGAGGATAGGCGAACGTCACGGACTCGCCCGTCGCTGTCCATTGCTCGGCCACGATCCGATCTCGATGGTCCGCGCTGTCGTAAACGAAGGTGACTCGCGGATCTTTCTCCGCGGGATTGGTGATCGACCGGAGATTCGTCCTCAACTCGAGGCGATCGTTGACCGTGCCGGCTTGCGTCTCGTACGAGTAGCGGATCCGCGGACGCGTGCCGCTCGTGTTCGCCACATCCGGCAGTGCCACCTCGAGCAGCCGCCCGTCGTTGTCGTAGTCATACCGGACGATCCGCCCCCTCCAGTCCTCGATCTCCGAGAGACGCCCTGCTTTGAGCTCCGGTTCACTGTCGGTGTAGTAGCGCAGGAGCACCGGACGTCCAACGGGATCGATGATCTGCGCAAGCCGCCCGTCACCTCCATAGAGATAGCGAATGATGTTGCCTCGCGCGCTCTTTGCCGGGTCGTCCGCGAACTGATCCGATTCCGTCACGAGCCGCCCCAGCCCGTCGAAATCACTGACGCGCGACTTCGAGTCGACCATCCGCCACCCACGGTCGGTTCGCGCCAGCCGCAGGAAAAGTCCGCGCGGACTGAAGTAGCTGCCACTCGCCTGAAGCCGGAAACGCCAGATCTCCCCTGCACCGTCGCGGTACTCGACGCCGCCGTCCGGCAGCGGGCGCAGACGGCGGAAGATGCTCGATTCCCAGCCAGACCCGAGATGTCCCAGCCCGATGCTGCGCGACCGGTACGTGCGATCGATGACGATGTTCCAGCCGGCGCGTCCGCCCGCATCGAGATCGGTGTGCCCGGTCTCGACCTCGCCCGAATGGAGATAGATGGTTTCCTGGATCGCTCCGATGGCCACCGGAGGGTTCTGTGCGGCGACCAGCACCTGCGGCGGCCGCACCGAATCGGCGATCACCGTGGCGAATCGCGCCACCATCCGATCCTCATCCCCCAGATACGCGTACGGCGTGCCGCTGAACAGCGAATTGGCGCAGGTCGTCGCGCAGAAGTCGGGACGGGCAGCGATGATCCGTCCCGCCGAGACCATCTCCCACACCCCGTCCGCCTCGGACTTTCCTTTCAGATGATCCGGCCGGTCGCAGCTGAAGCATCCGGCGGCCGCCTTGTCGGCAGCGGTGGTGCTCTTCGGCCATTGATACTCGATCGAAGCCCGCGGATCGGCAATGGCGACGATCCACGGCGACACGAACCTGTTGAAGCCGTTCTGGTGGCGGTTCTGCGCGGCCATCGCCGCCGGCACCACGCGATCGAGATGGAAGTTCGTCGCCGGCCGCCGGTCTGCGGAGCCATCGCGTCCCCGCATCCTCAGATGCGAGCGCGGATACGGCGCAGCGAGCTGCTCGACAGGCGCATCAGCGACCCGTTCGCTCTCCACCGCAATCTGCAGACGATTGCCCGATTTCGTGAGCTTCTCGACGACGGCTCCGGGGAGTGACACTTCCAGGCGGAACGCAGCGAGCGACGCATCCGGGCGGCGCGTCGCGGGGGCCGACGCGATGACCTTCTGAATCGACTCCGGAGGATCGACGCCGAGGGGGACGACGCCGCCAACTTCGCTGAGGCCGTCGGCGCCGCCGAGGTCGGCTTTCATGTGGATGCGGGGATCGACGGCGGCGAGCACGCTCATCGTCCGCCGCGTCAACTGGCCGATGTAGAGGATTCCCGTTTCCGGATCGATCACCGGCGCGAGAGTCCCGAAGCCGACCGGAGCGGGTGATCGCCACACCACCCGCGGATCGGGCTCGTTCCCCGCCACGGCGCGCGCCGCGGTCGGGAACAATTCACCGGCGGGGCGCAGCGTTCCGTCGCGATCGAACCGTTCATCGAGCCGCGACAGATCGACCAGAAGCGCGTGACCTTCTCCGTCGATCATCGTGGCCAGATTGGTGCGCGGGATGGCGCGCACAGCGGCAACACCGTGCGGGACCCAGATGACATCGACGAGGTGAATCTCGTCGAGCCAGTCATAGGGAGGGATATTCGCGGGCGTGGTTCCTCCCGCTTCGATCACGAGCAGCCCGTACTCATGGCCGGCGATGAGAACGTAATCGCGTTCGACCCTCGTGCCGGCGGCCGATCCGCGCGCGCCGATCGGCAGACCCCGCGCCTGCACGGGCGGCGCGATGACACGATTGTCGGCGGCTTCGAGACTCCAGGAGTAGAGAGACAGCTGATTGAATCGCGCGGAAGGCGGACGTTGATGAACGGCCTCGAACTTCTGCCGCAGCTGGATGAGCCGGGGATGATCGTATGTTCCGCCCTGATAGACATTCCGGAACGGCATTCCGTACGGCGCCCGATCGCACGTGTATTGATCCGGAGGCAGAGATCCGCTGGCCGGGTCGAACGGTGGCGTGATGGAGAGATCGAGAACTCCGCGCCGCGGGTCGAGGGCGAACACCTCCAGTTGCGGCGATGTCCCGCGCGTGATGATCGCCGCCTCGGGCGTGAACGTCAGATCGGGAATGGCCTGCGTGTCGAGTCCCGGCAGGTTGCAGGTGTTCGGCGCAAAGGGATCGGGCGCGCGCAGCGCCGCCCGGGTCATCCGCACGAGCTCACGCACCGCCTCGTATCCCGCTGGTTTCGTGGTGAGATCGTTCGACTCCATCGCGTTGACGTCGTAGATGGCGATGCCATAGCCGATGACCGCGATGACAGCGTACGCGGTCTGGTTGTAAATGACACGGAGACGATCGCCGGCGCGCGCGAGCACCTCGCTGAAGACCGCCGGGGACGCATGCGTTGCGTCGGCCGACCAGCGGAGGTCGAGTGAGGTGTTCTCGATGGTGATGCGCTGGATGGCGTAAGGGTGCGTCGCCTGCATCCGAATCGACACCGTGAGCTGCTCGAACAACGGGTCGACCCGTGTTCGCGTCGCGCCAGTCGCAGCGACGAACGCGGATCGCGATGCGTGCACACGGTCGTCGTCCTGCAGCAGAACCTGGACTTTGCGGGGGATTCCCTCCGGGCGGTCGGAGGCGATGAGGCCTGTGAGTCCGCCGCCGATCGTCCCGGAGGATCCCGGGGTCCATGAAACGAACGCGCCGCTCTTCGGGATGACGTTGCGCGGCGCGGGACGGCCGCGGTCGATGAAGTCTTCGAGCCCGAATGTCTGCAGAACTCCGGCAACCGACGTGACGCC
Source organism: uncultured Acidobacteriota bacterium (assembly GCA_937870635.1). GTDB lineage: Bacteria > Acidobacteriota > Thermoanaerobaculia > Gp7-AA8 > Gp7-AA8 > DATLEX01. The sequence goes on from CALMZP010000045.1 coordinate 5,649, forward strand.
GGTCGCGTAGACACGGCCGTGGTGGTCGCTGGCGACCGACCAGAACTGGGCCGGACCCGGTTGCACGATGCCGAGCGGCGGCATGCCGGTGGTCATGCCCGCCGGGTCGGCGGCATCGAATGCGATCACGCCACCGTCGTGCGCGGCGACGAGGAGGATGTTGCCGGCCAGCGACTGATCGCGGATCGTGCCCGCACCGATATCGAACGACGAGAGCAGCCCGCCCGGTGCGCGGACGTGGAACGGCAGATACACCGGCTCGCTGAGCCGATTCGTCGTACGCGTCCCAACGACGGCCTGACCGAGCAGGAGTCCGGGCGAGCCTTGCGTTCCCGATGCATCGGCAAGATCGGGCAGGAGTGCGACGCGGTAGGACGCTCCCTTCTCGAGCGACGGCAGCTCGATGAGAAGGCGACGGTTGCCTGAGTCGAGCTTGAAGAAGGTATCGAGGGAAATGTCCCGCCACACCGGTGCGGTGCTCCGCGCATCGTGGAGACGCTCCACTCGCACGACGTTGTGAAGGTAGGAGTCGATTCCCGGCGCGGTGAGAACATCGCCGGGATAGATCGGTTTGCTGAATACGACCGTGATCCCTGCCTGCGGATCGACCCTTCGTTCCTCGATCATGAGGATCACGCGATCCCCCGGCTCGCCCATGACGGCGAGGCCACCCTTGCGGCTCGCATCGAAGCCGCCGCGGGTCACGTTCATCATGGATACGCCGATGTCCGGCGGGAGAGGGTTCGTGCTGTCACTCGCGCTGATCGTTCCTCCGCTGAGCCGGACGACGAAGCTCTCGAGTGACGTGACATCGACGTCTGCCATGGGAACGTCGACGACTTCGATCCGGAAGGGGCCGCCCGACACCGGGTACGGTCCATTCGTATCGGCGTTGGGTGTGGGGACGAGATAAGCGGCCCCCGGATCGCCGGCTGGCAACGGATCGTAGACTTTCGAGAACGCCTGCAGGCCGGTCGAGGCATCCACGCCGACGACTTCGAACCGCTTTCCTGCCTGCACCGGGATGGCGATCCGACCTTTCTCGACGACGTAATACGCGGCCGCGTAGAGGGAGTCGAGATGGTCCCAGAAGACGTCGGCATGTCCGGCGATGCCGTCGATGATCGCCCAGGCGAGATCACCCGGCGCGATTTCCTGAACGTCGATCACGCCGAACGTGCCGCCGCGATTCACACCATTGAGCGAATCCTTGATGCGATCGGGAGAGACGACGCTGTTCGTGCCGACTCGAGCTCCCGCGGGAACGGGCGACGCTGCCGTGGTGAACTTCCCGTTCTCGATCCGCAGCGTGTCGACGATCATCATCCGCGGACCGCGCACGGACTGCCCCATGACGCCGAGGAGAAACTGCCTTCCCTCGGTGGCCGTGCCCGGCGGTACCGGGAGCTCGACATCGAGGCGCTTCGCAGCGACGCCTTCGAAGTCGAGACGGATGCTCGTCGTGTATCGCAGCTCCTCGTCGAACGCCGGGATCTCGAGGAACGTCTCCTTCTTCGCGGGCGCGGTGCTGATGAGCACCGGTGAGTCGAACGCGTCTTTCGGAACGGTCACCCCGATCCCGTCGGGTGCCACGAACTTCGTCTCCCGGTCCGGCGCGGCCACAAAACCAGCCGCATCGTCCGTCACGAATGGCGTCAGCGGGAAGATGGCCGCGATCGCGCCCGCCGGATTGATGACCTGAAGATCGATGACATCCGACAGCGCGACGTCTTCGTCGATCGAGAACCCGAAGCTGCCGTCGTTCGCGGCGCTTCCCTGCGGCCGCGTCACGAAATCGGATCCGCGACGGACGGCGGCGGCAAGCCAGCCCGCGGGAAGGGCACCCGCGACACCGAAGACCCGCGACCGGTGGTTCGCGTCGGGAATCGTGATCCGGATGCGATCCCTGCGAATCTCGGCGTTCACCACCTCCGTCAACGTCGAAAAGGAGAAGATCTCGCTGCGCCCGAACGGCGCCCCGTTCGGCGCACGGATCGACGGCGCGATGTGCACCGTATAGAGACTGTTCGGTTTGAGACGTCCGCCCGCCGGCAATGACCACACGACTCCCGTCGTCCCCTCCGTTGCGACGGCGCCCGCGACGCGCTGCATGGCCGCGTCGTAAACGGCGATCGCATCGGGTGTGACGCTCGCCGGGTCGATGGAGGGAGCAAAGATCGCCTTGACTTGCGTCGTCAGCGCGACGTTGCCGGCACCACGGGTGGGAAACACGGACGTCAGGGACGGCGGCTGCAGAACCAGCTGCAACTCGCCGATCGAAATGACAGTTCCCGGCGCCGGGGTGCCGGCATGCGTGTATGAAGCACCATCGCCGGTCATAAGAGTACGGGGAACCAGAGTGAAGGGTGCGGCCGGAACGGGAAGCGAGAAGATTCCGTTGAACGCGGTCAGGCCGGAGACGCCGAGGGTCGTGCTCACCTTCGCGTCGCGGACGAAGGTGCCGCCGGGCATGCGCACCGCGCCGGTGGCAAACGCGATCGGATTCGTCGCGGCAAGCAGAAGGTACCGGCCTTCACGAATGACGCCGTCGATCGGGAGCAGCGCACGGTCGATCGCGTCGGTCGTCAACCGATTCCCGGCCAGCGGGCCCATGACGGCGGCGAGACGATACATGCGTCCGTACGGCGTCGAATCGAGGACCTCGACCAGGATGTGCTGTCTCGTCGTTGCTCCCGCACCGATAGTGATGCTCGCCGGACGAAGCAGTTCCACGGGGGCGGAACTGCCGTCCGCCCGCTGAAGCGAGAGCTCGAATCCCCTGACGATCTCGAACCCCTGGATGGCGCCGAGGGAGGTCGTCTCGATCGCCGTCGTCGTCGCTCGAAGGGGCTCGAGTGCCGCACCAGCCGGAAGGTCTACCGTCACCGTCCCATCCCCCGGCACCCTCCCTCCTTCGGCTCCGATCAGCGATCCGCGATCGAGACGTCCCGGATACGGAAGGATGCGAATTCTGCTGAAACCGACTTCCAGGACGACGGTCGCGGCGCGCTCGCTTGGCGCCAGACGGAACCGCGCGGTGGCGGCTTCGCCGCGCAGCGTCCGCTGCAGAATGAGATCGGTCGTGAAGGGAGGGGCGGTGATTCGCGATCCGTCGGCGAGCTTCAGCTCTTCGTCGATCGATGCCTGGACGGCGAAACCGGACGGAAACCGCGCGGGATCGGCGCCGTCGATGACGAGCGTCGCAACGGTGTGGCCCGTCGGCAGGATAGCGGGCGGGTCGAGCGTGAATCGGGTCGCAATCAGCGGCGGACATGAACGATTGGCGCACGAATCGGCGACTCCTTCGAGTGCGGCGCCGGTGATCGCCGGAGGCGGTCGAACGAGATGCGGGGCCCGATCGCCGTAAACGAGGGCGTACGATCCCGGCTCGGAGATCGGGACGACGACATCACCTGAAGCGCCTACGTTGACGACGGCGGCGACCACGCGCCACTCGTCGCGATCCTCGCGATACTGCACGGCGCTGAGCGTCTGCGATGCATCGATGATTTCCTGCGCAGGAACGTGAAACGCGAGCGCCTCACTGTGCTTCGTGTTGATCGCGGCGATCGCTGACCAGCCGAGTGGCAGAAGTCCGGGCAACGTCTGCGCGTCGAGTTGCGTGATGCCGTCCACGTCTTCACGGGCCAGCCTCACATCGATTGGAATGACGCCTGCGCCCGGCCGGACGACGATCTGCCGCCACACGGAGACGTAGCCGGTCGACAAGATGCGAATCGTGTGCGCACCCTCAGGGACCGTCGCGGTGTAACGACCGCGGAGGTCCGTCGTCGAAGCCACCGCGCCGATCTGCACGCTGGCGTTGGCGAGCGGCCATCCGCTGTGAGCGTCGAAGACTTCGCCCGAGACGAACCCGGAGCCGTCGCCGCCCGCGGGTGGCGTATCGGATTCGTGGTGGAAGGTCTCGGTCCAGGCGGCCAGCGACGGACTGATCGTCAGAGTGAACGTGGTGCGTGTCAGGTCTTCGGCGGGAGTGACGGTCACCGTGGCAGGCGGCTGCAGCGCCACTGCGGCGGCGATCGATCTTCCGTCGGAGGTACGCACGGCGAATGCGTCGGGCGATGCGGACGACAGCTCGTCTGAAAACACCACGGTGATCCGGTTGGCGTTGCGGTCGAAGGAGCTGCTCAGAACGCGCAGGGCGCCACAAGCGATGAGGAAGCACGCCTCCGCTGGCGCGGACTCCGAGCCGTCCGATCCGACGATTCGCACGCGCGCGGCCTGATGGCCTGACCGGCCGCCCAGCGGCAGCCGGTAGGAAAACGCGCCGTTCGGTGCAGCTGTCGTCGTGAAACGGAGGCTGCCGAGGTCGATGCGGAGGCGCGCTCCGGCGGGAGCGTTCCCGGTGATCTCGACCGAATCTGCGCACAGCTTCGTCGGGAGATTGCCGAGGGAGGGTGCGATGCTGCCAGCAGCGGCGGCGACGGTGAATGATGTCGAGAACTCCGGCGCGAGAGGACGGCCGGCAAGGTCCTTCGCCGCGGTCGTGACACGGATCGTGTAGCGCTCGCCGGGAACGAGCAGGGACGCCGGTGCGAAGGTGACGATGTCACGGTCGAGCCGGAGCACGCCTGCGACCGCCGCACCGTTTGAGGCCTCGAGACGCAGCGCGCTCTCCAGCGAGGCGCGATCCATCGGGGAAGAAAACAGAATGAGAGGAAGAGCGCCGCGTCCGATCTCCGTCGCACCGGCCGGAGGAAATTGATCGATCACGGAGAGCGGATCGGCCAGACGATGCAGGCGAATCGCGTCGATGGCCGTCGCGCCCGACGGTTCTGTCACGCGGGCAACGATCGGAACGATTCCGGCGGACGTGAGCGTCACGACGGCGGAGAACTCGTTTGCGCTGAGGGTCGCGGGAGTGCCATTGACTTCGACGATCGCGCCGGGCGCCGCCGCAAATGTTCCCTCGATGTTGATCCCCTCACCCGCCACCGATGCGCGGAACGCGTTATCGACTGGACTCGTGATCGCGATCGAAGGGCCGGCGATGCGCGTCACGGTCACCGATGCGTTTGCCGGGCGGCCCAGAGCGTCTCGGCCTGCGATGCTGATTGCGTTGTCACCTGTCCCGAGGTCGACCGGAACCGTGAATGTCCCGTCCGTGTCCGACCACCTGGTGATGGACGGCGTGGATGATGCGACGCTGACCGTCGCGGGATCGAGGTTCTGCCACACGCCGCTGACGTCGATCTGTGCCGCCCCCGTTGTGATCGCCGAGGGTGGCGAGGTGATCGCGATCGACGGTGTGTCACGCGCCAGAAGAATGCGTCGCGACGCAACGCCTGCGCGGCCGGCCGCGTTGCGCGCCCGCGCCAGCACGATGTTCAGACCGGAGGCGAGCCGTACGCTGGCCTGCCAGGTCCCACCGGCCAAAGTCGCCGCGACCCCGTTGACATCAACGGATGTCACGTCTGCGCTGGCCGTCCCCGTCACCACGAGGACATCGTTCACAGTGACGGCAGATTCGGCTGGCGCAACGATGTCGATCGACGGGTCTCCGGTCATGCGACGTAGGACGATCGTCGCCGCCGCGCCGCCGTCGCATTCGATCCTGACGTTGTTGGGACCTTCGACGGCCAGCTCGACCAGTGCGCAGAACGATCCGGTGGCCACTGTCGCCGGAACACCGTTCACCCGCACCGCGGATGCTCCGCCGCTGCGGCCGGTGAGCACGACGTGGGACGACGTGACGACCGCGCCGTCGGCAGGATCGAACCCGTCGAGCACACACGCGTTACCGGCGGCGGTCCCAATGATGATGAAGCGCTCGACTCGCGATTCGTTTCCAGCCGCGTCGCGCGCCGTGGCGATCACCGAATGGCCTCCCGCGGACGTGATTGTGGCCGGTTGCGCGACGATCGCACCGTCGACGATGAGCTCGAGCACACTCTCCGCGGCCTCGGCTGTCAGCGTTGCGCTGGCGGCAAATCGCGCATTGTTCTGGACCGGCTGACCGGATTCCAGGATGCGCACGTGCGGCGGCGTTCGATCGGCGAAGACTCGAACGGAAGCCTGATTGACGTGGCCCGTGGCGGCACGGACGGACGCTGTAATCACATTCTCACCTTCGGCCAGATCGACGCCGGTCACACGGAACGCGCCGGTGAGATCCAGCGGCGCCTCGCGGCCGGAAACCGTGACGGTCGATGTTTCCGGCGCAAAGACCTGCCCGGCCACGACCGTGGTCGCACGGTTGGTGATCATCCCGTCGCGCGGCGAGGTGAGGATGATGGCCGGCGGCATGGCGCGAGTGATCTCGATGTGCGCGCTGGAGGCGTTGCCCGCCGAGTCCCGCGCTGTGGCCACGACGAGATTGGGACCGAGCTCCAGCCGAACGATGGCGATGAAGGTCGCTCCCTCGCGTGTCGGAGCGATGCCATTGACCGTCAACGACTCCGCATCCACCGAAACAGTGCCTCGCACCTCGGCCTGCTGCGCATGCAGAATCGTTCCGTCAACGGGTGACGAGATGGTGATGGCCGGGCGCGTGCTGTCGATCGTGAACCTCGCGGTCACGGTCTCGGAGCGATGACCGAGCGCGTCGATCGCATGCGCCGCCAGCGTGTACGAGCCGTCCGCGGCGATGACGGTTCCTGACATGAACGGCTGGCCGTTGAGCGCAGCCGTGATCGTGGCCTCCGGATCGCTGGTGCGGATGAGAGGAGCGATCGGACGGTTGAAGGTCGATCCGTCCGGGATGGCTGAACCGTTCTCGACGATCTCCAGCACCGGTGCGGTCAGACGAACGGTCACCTTGTAAGGAAATCTGGCTTCATTCCCGGCGGCGTCGGATGCGACGAGCTGCAGCTCGTGCGTACCTTCGCCGAGTTGAAGGTTGCCGATCACGAATTCGCCGTTATTCACGGCAAAGGACGCTCCATGCGGTTCGACAAGGAGGCGGACGGCATCCGGTGAGGTCGTGCCGGTGATCCGCGGCGTCGAACCGACCGTCGCCTCGTTCGGCGGAATGACCGAGAGAAGCTGCGGAGGCGCGCGGTCGATGGTGAATCGCACGGAGCGCTCGCTCTGATTGCCGGCGCAATCGGTCGCCGTCACGCGGAGAACATGGCTGCCTTCCGCCGTGATCGCCGTGCCGCCGACGTACGGGCGGCCGTCGAGCAGGGACACGATCGTTACTGCTGAAGCGTCGCGGGCGGCGGGGACAAGCGCGATCGAGCGATTGGTAGTCGCCTCGCTGAACGTCCGTCCCGACTCGCTGATCTCGATGGTGGGCGGCGTCCGATCGATGGTGACCTGCAGCGTCGCCGCCGAGATGTGGCCAAGAGTGTCCTTTGCCTCGATCCGGAAGGGATGCGTCCCTTCCAGGGCGGCAACCGTGGTGCTCCATTCACCACCCGTGACCAGGGCCTCCGTCCGCGATGTTCCGGAGATCACGGTCACTCCTTCGAGAGCTGGATCGAAGACGCGGCCGCGCATCTCGACTGACGGCACGTTGAGACACGCGCGCATGGCCGGCGACGTGATCACGAGATCGGGCGCCCGCGTATCGGCAACCACGTTCACCGAAGCCTCGGCGTTGTTGCCATCCGCATCTCGGGCTACCGCTGTGATTGTGTTTGGGCCTTCGGCGAGATCAACCGGTCCGGCGGTAAACGTCTTCGCGGTCGCATCAATTGCCGCCGGAAGGCCATTGACCATGATGGAAGTCGCACCATCGACGCGACCGGTGACCATCACGCGCGCGGAATCGAGGAGCTGCCCGGCGGATGGCGTCACGACCGCCACAACCGGGCCACTCGCCTGCGGCAAGGCGACCGACTGAGCGTCGAGGTCGTCGAACCACGCCGCACCGCCACCGGTTGCCCACAGCCCGATGCGGCCGCCGAGGGGACGCGAAGCCGATGGGTTCGAGGTGGTGATCGGGAAGGTGGCCGGTTCGGGTGTTCCGTCGCGCCACATGCGTGCGCGGATGACGGTCGACGCGGCCACTTCCTCCACTTCGATCCTGAAGCGGTTCCAGACGCCCGCGGCAGGATCGGGGCCACCGTCGGTCGAGCCTTCGAAGGCGGTTCCCCCCGGACCGATGAGCGTCATCGTCGAAGCGTCGAGGCGATAGCTCGAGTAGAAGGTGATGCCGCATCGCGTGGTGGCGCGCTCGCGGTAGATGCGCCCGGTGAACGTGAACCGGTCGGTGAAGTCAGCGCCGGTCCATGTGGCCGCGGTCCCGGCAGCGTTCGTGACTCCGAACACGGTGTTGCGTGGATCGGCGGGATCTGGCGCTGTTGCATAAGGGACGCGACCATCGGGTGTGGAGGCGGCGCGCCGCCGATTCACGGGCGCAACGAACGATGACTCGACCCATCCCTGGACGGCCTGCCGAACCTCGTATTGCTGGAAGTTCTCCTGGTAGGAGGCCGTCGGCTGCGCGCTCACGCTGGCTGCAGAGACAGCCATCGCCGTGGCAAGCGCCGCGAGAGTCGTAACGCGCAACCAGTCTCCTTCTGAACGGACCCTGGCGGAGAAACCTCCACCGTATGGAAGGAGTGTCCCGGGAAAGCCAAACCCCTACCCTCGGGCGGGCGACTCGCGGGACGACGTTCACCGCAGAGACGCAGAGGACGCAGAGGGACGCAGAGGTCCTCTGCCTTCTCTGCGTCCCTCCGCGACCTCTGCGTCTCTGCGGTGAAGGTGGGCCTCTCTTCTCAATCCCGATGTAGCATCCGCGCCGCATGTGGTGGGACTCTTCTGTCGGGCTCGGGATGCCCGTTTCGATCTCGGATGGGGCGCCGCCCTTTCATCCGCTCTCGTTTCTCTTCGATGCCTGGCCGATCGGATTGCTCGCACTCGGCGCCATTGCCATTCTCTTCGTGGCCGACTGGTTTGCCGCGAATCCCAACCGCGTACGCTGGGGGCTCCTCGTCCTCACCATGCTTCTGGCGGTCGTCGGCTCCCGCGAAAGTGGGTTTCCCGCGCTCGTTGTCGTCGTGATTGCCATCGCCTTCACCGCCCGCGAGCGCGCTCCGGGCATCTTCGCCGCGGACATCGTCGCTGCGCTGCTGGGGATGTGGTGGATCCTCCCCTCCTACGCGATCCACCGCGACGAGCTCCCCGTCGAGATGCAGTACGGAATGACCTGGCCGCTCGTGCTCTTCGGCGGACTGGTCATCGTCGGCGCGCGACGGCGTTCGTTGCGATGGCTAGCGGTCATCGGGGTGATCCTCACCGTTCTTCCCACGCTTTTTTCCGCGAGATCCTCCGAGTGTCAGGTCGGCGCAGGACGTTCGTTCAAACGATCCGCATCGAACGAATGTCTCTCACGCCGCGCGGCGATGCTCTTCGCCCGCGCGCACACTCCCGACTCCCCTGCCTTCGACTGGGCCGGCATCCGCACCGTCGACGGCGTGCCCAATGGCGATCCCCTCCCCGACTTCTATCTCGCTCCCCGCTTCTACATCAGCAGCGGCACACCGCTGCAGGCCGAGCCGATCGAGCGCGATCGCGTGCTCGTCGATCACCTCCCCGCCAAAGTCGCCGGCATGGGCGCGCCTGCGAAGGAGACCGTCAGCGCCGGCGGCTCGGTCGCCGTCGAGCGCCGCGGCGAGGATGCGTTCTCGCTGCGCATCGCGTCGACAGGGTGGAACGTCCTCGTCACCAACCACGCCGCGTGGAGCGGTTGGCGCGCGTACTGGAACGGCCAGCGCCTCCCTCCCGTCATCGTCAATCACGCCTTCGTCGGATCGTTCGTCCCGCCCGGCAGCGGGACGCTTGCCTTTCGATTCCGGCCGGATGAGGTGGACATCGGGACGCGGATCGCCGGCGGCGGGCTGCTGCTGTTTGTCCTCACGCTGGTTTTTCCCTGGTATCAGCGCGTACGTTTGCCCGAGATACGGGTCCGGTGGAGGGCGGGCGACCTCGCCCGCCGGGTTGATGTTTCGCGGATTCGAACGGCGCGGGCGGGGTCGCCCGCGCTCCACTGGTTTTGGTTGCTGCTCGGGCTGTACCTCGTGCTTTTGATTGCGAACTTTGCGGGGATTGCCGGCGGTGCCGATTCCTCCGGATACCTCAATCAGTCGCGGCTCTGGGGGCGCGGCAAGCTCATCGTCCCGATCTCCCTGCCGCAGCAGCTCGGGCTCCCGCCGGAGATGGACCCGATGTTCATCCCGCTCGGATTCGTGCACGGGCCCGATCCTTACACGATGGTCCCGTCGTATCCGCCGGGACTTCCCCTGATGATCACCGCCGCCCGCACGATCGGCGGCGAATGGTTCGCCTTCCGCGTCGTGGCCATCCTCACCGCCGCCGGCGTCTGGCTCATGTACCTCCTCGCCCGCGCGTACGGACTGTCGCGAGGGTGGTCGTTCGCCGGCGCGGCGATGCTCGCCCTCTATCCGACCTACGTCTTCATGGGCGTGCAGCCCATGACCGACTCCATCGCCACCGCCTTCGCCATCGCCGCGATCCTCGGCGCCATCCGCAGCCGCGAGTCGGTGTGGTGGGCCGTGCTCGCCGGCGCGATGATGGGCATCGGCGTGATGATCCGTCCGACGCAGGTCCTGCTCTTTCCGGCGCTCATCCTCGCCACCCGCCTCCGTCCCCGCACGCTCATCGCCATGGGCCTCGGCGGCCTCCCCTTCGCCATCGCGCAGATGGCCATCAGCCATCACCTCTATGGAAACGCGCTCAGCACCGGATACGGCGGCATCGGCTACCTGCTCTCGCTCGACGGCTTCGCCATCCGCTTCAAGCACTACTCCTACTGGCTCGCCATCCTCGGCACCCCGGTGATGTTCCCCGGCGGGCTGGCCGCGGTGTTCACGCGCACGGCCGCCGATCTCTGGACGCGCGCCGCACTCGGCGTCTGGTTCACGGCCTTCTTCCTCTTCTATTGTTTCTACGCGCCGTACGAGACGTGGTGGTACACGCGCTTCCTGCTGCCGGCCTTGCCGGCGCTCCTCGTCGGATCGCTGCTCGTGCTCCGGCAGTTCCGCCGCTTCGGACCTCTCCTCGCCGCGGTCGTCGTCGTGGCCGGATTCATCCATTGCGACCAGTTCGACGTCATGGCCTTCGACGAAGGTGAGCGGATTTATACCGAGGCGGTGTTCGGGGCGGAGAAGGTGGTGCCGGATGAGGCGATGCTCGTCACGATGCAGCTGAGCGGGGCCGTCCGTTACTACGCGGGACGCGAGACCGTTCGCTGGGACGGGCTCAACGCGGAGTCGTTCCGGCAGGTGCGCGGCGCGGCGGGCTCGAGGCCGTGGTACGCGCTGCTGTCGCAGTTCGAGATCCCGGATGCGATGCGGGTCATGCCCGGCCGGTGGGTCGAGGTCGGTCGCCATCGGGACGTCATCCTCTTCCGGCTCCGGGAGTGAGCCGTCGGCCTTCGCTGACGAACGGGCCGGTGATTTGCATTGGCCTGTGGCGCCCATAGCCCATTGCCCCGGGGGAGAGAGAGGATGGCCGACCTGGATCTCGAAAGAATCATCAATGATCTCCGCGAACGCCGCGCGCGTGTCGAGCGGTCGATGCAGGAGACAGAAGCAGGCACTGCCGAGCGGGAGCAGCTCTTCCTCACCGCCGGCAAGCTGCGCGAGCGGCTGAACGGACTGGCGCAGCGCGTCGAGAATCAGGCCGGCGACACGATCCCGGTCAAGAAGCGCTAGCCGCTACCGGTTCGGCGCGGCGCGATCGTCGTCGCGGGGATCGTGCTTGCGATCGCTCAGCGAGTCCGAGGCGCGCTCGACGAAGACCACATAGACGCGCCCTGCGTCGATGACCGTCGCGGTGGCCTTGTCTCCGGAGATCGGGCTGACGGGTCCGAGGAGGCTGGAGCGGTCGCCGGAGAGGAAAGCCATGACCGCCGCCGGCGCCGAGTCGGCCGAGACCATGTGAGGAATCCGATCCGTGCTCTGTTTCGAATGTCCGTCGTGATCAGTCAGTCAGGTCCGTTCGATCTTGTAGTACAAGCGCCCCTCCCAACCTGTCAGCACGCGTGATCGCGAAAGTCGACGACGTTGTCGGTGCTCTTCGCATCACGCAGCGCGGTGGCGAGCTCGGTGAGCACCCCGCGCAGCATCTCCACATCGAACGGTTTTCTCACGATGGAATGGACGACGTTGCCGTCAAGCCCCGAGACGTACGTATCGGTCATCGCCGTGACGACGATGAGGCCGGGGCGGTCCTCCATCTGGGCCACGCGCTCGACGACCTCGTAACCGTTCATCAGCGGCATCATCAGATCGACGATGGCGATGAGATAGTCGTTCTTCCGGATGAGATCCAGCGCCTCCTGGCCGTTCGACGCCATGTCGACCTCGAAACCAGCCCGTCGCGCAACGAGGCGCAGCAGGCTCCGGAGGGCCGCATCGTCATCTGCTACAAGCACTTTGTCCATTCAGTAGGGGACGGCCTACAACTCTGGCGGAATCCGGATGCAATTCGCTTACCAGGCTCGGCAGCTTGCTGCGGCGGCTCCTCGCAGGAAGACGTCGCGGGCGAGGTCGCCCGCGCTCCACTCAGAAGCCTTCGAGGAGGTTCGACACCAGGCTCTGCGCGAAACGCACGGCGATCTCCCGGATGGCCCGGCTCTCCTGATCGAAGGCGTCGGTGGTGTCGGGGGCGACCGTGTAATTCTCGACGAACCGGTACTGGTCGTTCTTCCAGATCACCTTCTCCTCGTCGCCCCTGGTATCCACCAGCTCGATGCTGGCCGTGATCGAGATCTGGTACTGGGTGGCCTTCCCCTGTTCGAACCCGACCGGCGTCAGATTGAAGGTGGCGATGGCTCCCCGGAGGGTCGCGTCGGCGACTTTCGGATCGGAGACGAGACGCAGCCGGCCGCGCGACACCAGCTCGCTGGCCACCTCCTGCGTCAGCTGCTGCTCGACCTCCACGCGCGTGGTGCGGTTGACCAGCGTCGGCACGTTGATGGTCTTGATGGCCGGGTCGAGGATGTTCCCCCGTCCGACCAGGGTGTAGCCGCAGGAGGTGGCGAAAATCGCCATCGCCCCGACCAGAACATGGATGAGAGCCTTCATCGCACCACCAGATTGACCAGTTTCCCCGGCACGTAGATGGTTTTCACGACCTGTTTGCCCTCGATCCATGACCGCACCCGCTCATTCTTCTGTACTTCGCCCATGATCACCGACTCCACCGGCGGGTTCGGGACTTCGATCTGGCCCCGCAGCTTGCCGTTGACCTGCACCACAATGGTGACGACGTCCTCCTGCATGAGCGCAGGATCGGCCTCCGGCCAGGGCGAGGTCAGAATCATCCCCTTTTCCCCGAACGCCTCCCACAACTCCTCGGTCATATGCGGAGCGAAGGGATGGAGCATCTTCAGGAGCGCCAGATACGGTTCTCGCAGCGAGCCGGCGTGTTCGGCCACGTGATCGCCGAGGGTGTTGGAGAGCTCCATCAGGGCGGAGACGGCGGTGTTGAATTCGAAGCGCTCGATCCGGCGTCCGACGGCGTCGATGGTTTGGTGGGTTTTGCGGAGGACGGTCGGAGGGATCGACGCGTGAGGGACCGACGCGGGCGGGGTCGCCCGCGCTCCACCCAGGATCGCCTGACCTAAATTCCAGACCCGGCCGAGGAAGCGGTAGGCGCCGATGACGCCCTCGTCCGACCAGGCCGCTTCCTTCTCCGGCGGGGCGATGAAGAGCGTGTACACGCGCTGGGTGTCGGCGCCGTAGCGGTCGATCAGCTCGTCGGGCGCGACGACGTTGAATCGCGACTTCGACATCTTCCCCATCTCGGGGACCAGCTCGACCGGGCCGCGGTAAGGCTTCCCGTCCCGCCACTCGACGTCGCCGAGGGCGACCCAGGCCATGTTGGCCGAGGGGTCGCGGTAGCCCTCCTTGGTGATCATGGCCTGGTTGAAGAGGCGCCGGAACGGCTCCTCGTGCTCGAGGAGCCCGAGGTCGTGCATCGCCCGGCAGATGAAACGGGCGTAGAGCAGGTGGAGGATGGCGTGCTCGATCCCGCCGATGTACTGGTCGACCGGAAGCCAGCGATTGACGAGCTTCGTGTCGAAGATCTTCTCGTTGTCGCGGGCGCTGATGAACCGCGCGTAGTACCACGACGAATCGACGAACGTGTCCATCGTGTCGGTCTCGCGCTTCGAATCGGCGCCGCACTTCGGACATTTAACGTTAACAAACGCTTCGTGCTTCGCGAGCGGGTTCCCTTCGCGTCCGGTGAAGGGGACATCGAGCGGTAATTCGACGGGCAGATCGCGCTCCGGAACGGGGACGAGCCCGCATCCGGCGCAGTAGATCATCGGGATGGGAGTGCCCCAGTAACGCTGCCGCGAGATCAGCCAGTCGCGCAGGCGGTAGCGGATGGTCTTCTTCCCGATGCCGAGGCGCTCGATCTCGTCGGAGATCCGGTCGATGGCGGCGGGAACGGCCAGGTCGTTGATCAGGCCGGAGTTGACGATGACCGCGGAGTCGTCTTTGGCGGTGAAGGCTTCTTCGAGGTCGTCCGGCGCGGGCGGGGTCGCCCGCGCTCCACTGATCACTACCTTAATGGGCAGTTTGTATTGTCTGGCGAACTCGAAGTCCCGCTGGTCGTGGGCCGGGACGGACATGATCGCGCCCGTTCCGTACTGCATCAGCACGAAATTGCCGAGCCAGATCGGGATCTCTTCCTTCGTGAAGGGGTTGACGGCGAATTTGCCGGTGAACTTCCCCTCCTTCCCCGACTCCTGGCGCTCGAGGTTGCTCTGGTTGCGGACCTGCCCGATCCAGCTTTCGATGGCCGCCCGGTCCGGATGATCGGCGATCAGCCCGGCCACGTCGGGATGTTCCGGCGCCAGGACCATGAACGTCGCCCCGAAGATCGTGTCGGGACGCGTGGTGAAGATCCGGATGGACTTGCCGAGGGTCGGGACGGGGAACTCGACGTCGGCGCCGACCGACCGTCCGATCCAGTTGCGCTGCATCGTCTTGACCTTGTCCGGCCAGTGCTCGAGCGTATCGAGCCCGGCGTCGAGCCGGTCGGCATAGTCGGTGATCCGGAAGAACCACTGCTCGAGCTCTTTCTGGACGACCTCCGCCCCGCAGCGCTCGCAGCGGCCGTCGACCACCTGCTCGTTGGCGAGCACGGTCAGGTCCTGGGGACACCAGTTGACCGGCGCCTTCCCGCGGTACGCCAGCCCCTTCTCGTACAGCTTGAGGAAGAGCCACTGGTTCCAGTGGTAGTAGGTCGGCTCGCAGGAGGCGACTTCTTTCGACCAGTCGTAGAGGATGCCCCACCGGGCGAACTGCTTCTTCATCCTCTGTATATTGGCGAGCGTCCACTCTCTCGGATGGATGCCGCGCTTGATCGCGGCGTTCTCCGCCGGGAGGCCGAACGCGTCCCATCCCATCGGATTGAGCGAGACGCGGCCCTTCATCCGGAAGAAACGGAAGAGAACGTCGCCGAGGATGTAGTTCCGGCCGTGCCCGACGTGGAGGTCGCCGGAGGGGTACGGGAACATGTTCAACATGTAGAACTTGTCCCCCGCCGCCTTCACATCGACCTCGGCCACCTTCGCCTCGGCCCAGCGCTGCTGCCACTTCTCTTCGATGTCTTTCGGTAGGTACTGGGTCATAAAGCGGGGAAGTATAAGCGCCCTAGGGCCAGATGAACGTCACGGGCCCATCGTTCTCGAGCATGACGATCATGTGCTCGCGGAAGCGGCCTGTTTCGACTCGCAGTCCGGTCGAGGCCAGCACGCGGACGAAGAGGTCGAACATCTCCCTCGCCCGCTCGGGCTCTTCGGCGCGATCGAAGCCGGGGCGGCGGCCTTTCGCGATCGAGCCGGCCAGCGTGAACTGCGAGACGGCGAGGATCGCGCCGTTCGCTTCGGAGACGTCGCGGTTCATCTTTCCGGCGTCGTCGGCGAAGATGCGCAGCTCCCGGATCTTCTTCGCGGTTTCCATCATCGTTTCGGGCGGATCGTTCTTTTCCACGGCGGCGAGGACAAGGAGGCCGGTGCCGATCTCCCCGACGACCTCGTCACCGACGGTGACCGAAGCGCGCCGCACGCGCTGAATCACGCATTTCATCCGGCGGGAACGTTGTACTTCTCGCGAAGGACGCGGAGGTGATGACGTTCGTGGCCGAGGATCGTGAAGGCGAGGCCGCGGACGGATGTCGAATTCTGGTTGGTTAGCCCGCGACGCTCCCACGCCTCCTCACTGAGGTGGCGGAACATCAGCACATTCGCCCGGCGGACGATCGCGAGCGAGTCGGCGAGATCGGGGAAGGGCCATGAATCGAAATCGGCGCCGCGGACGTACGAGTCTTCATCGAATCCGGGCAAAGGGCTCGTCTCGCCGCGCGAGATGGAGAGCGCGCGGAAGGCAAAAATGCGCTCCGTGTCGCCCATGTGCCCCACGACCTGCTTGATGGTCCACTTGCCCGGCGCGTAGCGGAAATGGCTGCGCTCCTCGTCGACCGTGCGGAGGATGGACAAGGTGATCCCCATCTGCGTTTCGAGAGCGGTGACGATGTCGTCTTCCGGGACGAGGTCGAGATACCTCTGGAAGTAGGGCGCGTACTCGGCCGGATCGGGCCGCCGGTTCATACGCACAGAATATATGTTTTGAGGGTCACGTCTGCACTTGGCACTTTCTCCACCGCCGGTGGAGAAAGTGCCAAGTGCAGACGTGACCCTCAAACGATGCGCACGACGACGAAGGTGATGTCGTCGTTGGGGGGCTGGTCGCCGTGCCACTTGCGCGAGGCGGCGGCGAGCGACTCGATCACGGCGCGGGCGTCGGGGGCGCCGGCGCAGGCGTCGGCGAAGAGCTGCATGGCAGCGGGATAGCCGAGCTGCTGGCCTTCGCAGTTGAGAAGCTCCGGAAAGCCGTCGCTCATGAGGAGGACGGTGTCGCCCGCTGCGAGGTCGACACTCCTCTCCGTGTACGTCACGCCGAGGGTTCCGAGCGGTGTGGCAGGGAGAGTCACTTCGTCGACGCGGTTCTCGCGTCCGCGGTGGACGAGCATCGGCGGCATCCCGGCTGTGGCCACGGTGACCGCATGCTTGTCGAAGCGCGCGAGCGAGAGCGCCATGGCCATGCGGCCGAGGTCCATCCGTTTGATGGTTTCGGCGGCGCTGCTGAGGAAGGAGGCGGGTGATGTGGTGCAGTCGTAACCGGAGAAGAGAGTCTTGATGACGGTGACCATCGTGCCGGCGCGCGCGCCGTGGCCGGTCGCGTCGCCGATGGTCACGGCCAGGCTTCCGTCGCTGCTGTCGTGGAAATCGTAGTAGTCGCCGCCCACTTCGGTCGCCGTCTGTGTGAACACGGCCACTTCGAGCCCGTCGTGCCGGGGTACTTCCTTCGGCAGCATGGACAGCTGGAAGCGGCGGGCATCTTCGAGGTCGTTCGACTTGCGCTGGTATTCGTGTTCGAGGAGGCGTTGCGACACTTCCTGCTCGCGCCGCGCGCGCTCCTCTTCGACGAGGCGCCGCTGGTTGTCGCTCAGGTCTTCGGCCATGCGGTTGAAGGCGAGAGCGAGCTGGCCGAATTCGTCGTTGCCGCGCACGGGAAGGCGCGTGAGGAGATCGCCCTGCGCGATGCGCTCGGCGCCGAGCGTCACGCGCTTCACGTCGCGCGTGAAGTGATTCGCGAGCGGCACGATGCCGATCAGCGCGAACGCGATGAGTCCAATGCCGTATCCGAAGTTGCGCGCCGCGGTCTGGCGCAGCTCGACGAGGTTCTCCCCCACCGGGCGTGCGACACCGACGCGGAGGCCGCTCTCTTCGTCGCGGGTGTTGACGACGATCCAGTTCGGAATGTCCTGCAAGGACAGCCCTGCCTGGATGCGCTGCACGATTCCGACGCGTTCGAGCGTTTTGCGCTCGGTCTCGTTGCGCGTGTAGATGTTGCCGTCGCGGTCGAGAGCGAACGGGATCTCGTCGCGATCGCCGGCCTGGCCGCCGAGGACGCGGCGGATGACTTCTTCGGGCTTGAGCTGGGCGCGGATCTGGCCGACCACTTCGCCCTGGCGCTCGACGGGCACGTTGAATTGACGGCCGAGCACGAGGCGGGCCTTGCGCGCTTTGTTCTCGAGGGATTTCCGTTCGTCCGCGGACAGCTCGCTCTTCACTCGAACGGACGCGACCGGCGCGGGGGCCGGGACCGGCCGTGCCCGCCGGGTCGCCGGCGTGGGAGCGACGATCGCGACTTCGGGTGTGGCGTGCTGCCGGGGGCGCTCGTCCTGCCGCCGCCTGCGGCGCTCGGCGAGCTGATCCTGCGCGGCCTTCATCTCGTTCTGAAACTTTGCGCGGCTCGCTTCGATCTCGCGGTCGAGGAGCTTCGACTTTTCCTTGAGAAGCTTTTTCTTCCCGTCCCGCTCGTCCTTCGTCATCTTGTCGGCGCTCTGCATGAGCTCGGCGGACAGACGCCCCACTTCTCGCATGGCGGCGTGCGCGGCGGGAGTCATCTCATAGCGGGGCATCACCACCGGAGGAAGATCGATGACGAGCGGCTCGGCGGCGAGTGTCCTGGCCGCCTCTTCCACTTCGCCGAAGACTTCGATCGGCACCGGGGGCCGTGCGAGGTCCGCAGCGGCCGCGGCAGCCACGGGGGCGGGCGGCGCCGGTGGCTCCGGCGCCGGGATGTACTCGATTCCCTCGAGCAGCGGCGCCGCCTCCCCCATCGCCATGATGATGCTGTCGACGACGACGTTGCCGCTCGCATCCGTTCCGGCGGTGGAGGGGATCTGAATCGATGAGAGGCTGGCCATGCGCTCGTCGAGCTCGGCGCGGATCGTGGCCAGCCGGCCGTCCATGTTCCGCGTGAGCCGCTGCGCTTCCCGCCGGTAGGCCGCCTCCACCGCCCCCTTCGAGGAATGGTACGAATAGAGGACGATCCCGGTCAGCGGAAGCACGGACAGGACGAAGCACGCGAGCACGAGTTGGGTACGGATCTTCATCAGGTACGAATTTGATCGTAGCTTAAGACGTAAAAACCGCCCGGAAGTTGCCAGTGGACATGAAGCCGCGGGCGAATCCCGCCCGCCGGGGCGATTCGCGGGCGAGATCGCCCGCGCTCCACTCCACAACCGGTAGCATCGAATAGAATCCCGCCCACCACACTGACCGAGCACGATTACCGACCACAAAACCATCAAGGAGATTCACATGATCAACAAGGTCATTCTCGTCGGACGCCTGGGAAAGGACCCGGAGATCCGGTCCACCCCCAGCGGGACGAGCGTCGCCAAGTTCTCTCTCGCGACGGACGAGAAGTTCACCGACAAGAGTGGTGAAAAGCAGGAGCGGACGGAGTGGCACAACATCGTGGCCTGGGGAAAGCTCGGTGAGATCTGCGGGCAGTATCTGCGCAAGGGCAAGCTCGTCTACATCGAGGGCTCCATCCGCACCGACAGCTGGGACGACAAGGAATCGGGACAGAAGAAGTACCGGACCGAGATCGTCGCCAACACGATGAAGATGCTCGACCGCCGCGGCGACGAAGAAGGCGGCGGCTCTTACGGAGGAGCGCGCAAGCAGTCCTCTTCATCCTCCCCCGCTCACGTCGAGGACGACGAAGAAGTTCCGTTCTGACAAAGTCGTGTGACCGAACCGTCACGAGGCGGTTCGGTCACCGCCCACAATTCCCGCGCATGATCGAGATTCATGCGATGTCCCCGAACGACGCGCCGCTTTGTGCGACGCTCATGTCGACCTCCGAGCCGTGGACGCTGATCGGGCGCACATACGACGAATCGATCGCACTGGTCACCGATCCATCGAAGGAAGCCTGGGTCGCGCACGACGGCGACCGCTTCCTCGGCTTCATCCTGCTCGTCCTGCGGGGCGCGTTCGTCGGCTACATCCAGATCATCGCCGTGTCAGCCGAGGCTCGCGGCACCGGCGTCGGCTCGAAGCTGATCGAGTTCGCCGAGCGACGGATCTTCTCGCAGTTCCCGAATGTCTTTCTCTGCGTCTCGTCCTTCAACCCTCGCGCACGCGCCCTCTACGAACGCCTCGGCTACCAGCTCGTCGGCGAGTTGAAGGACTACCTCGTGCGCGGGGCGTCGGAGTTCCTGATGCGCAAGACGACCGGCCCGCTGCGCTCGAGCACGGACTAAGTCCATTCCTCGCGGCCGGTGCGGCCCGGATGCCGCGGGCCCTTGCGGCGGTCGATGTCCAGGATGACAGGATCGCGGCGCGGACGGGTTCGCTCGAACTCGTCGCAGAACCGCGCCGTCTCCTCCAGCAGATCATCGAAATTGCCGACGCCGGGTCCGGCCTCCGCCCGCAACTTTTCGCAATGCGCGCGATACGCCTCGGCTCTCTCCACCGCCTCTTCGAAACGCCTCCGCACGCCCGCATCCTCGGACACGCGCCGTTCGAGGTAGCGCTGGACTTCGGGCATGCGCTCGATGTGGCTGCAGAAGAGAATGACGTCGTTGCCGGCCATGAGCGCGCGCTCGGCGATCTCTTCGTAGCTGCCGAGATCGGAGACGGCGTGCATTTCCATGTCGTCGCTGATGGCGACGCCGTTGAAGCCGCAACGATTGCGGAGAAGGTCGATCGTGAGCGCGGGGCTGAACGTCGCCGGAAGATCCGGCTCGTCGACCTTCGGATACGTGCCGTGGCCGATCATGACCGCCTGCGCCTCGTTGCCGAGCTGCGCGAACGGGACGAGATCGCGGCGATGCAGCTCCTCGAGAGCGACATCGATCACCGTCGCGCCGTAATGCGGGTCGGCGGATCCGAGTCCGATGCCCGGCCAGTGTTTGAGACAGGACGCAACGCCCTGCGAATGGAGGCCGCGCATGAATGCTCCGGCGAGCTCCACGACCGACTCCGGATCGCTGCCGAACGTGCGGCGCTCGAGTCCTTTGGTCGCCTGCTCGCCGCGGATGTCGACGACCGGCGCGAGATCGCACTCGACGTCGAAGAAGCGCAGAGCCATGCCGATGACCTGGCCGGCCCACGCAGCCATCTCCGAGGGCTTGTCACCCTCCTGGAAGGACTCGGCGCTGGGAAGTCCGGGGATGAGATTGCGGAGGCGATCGACGCGGCCGCCTTCCTCGTCGATCATGATCACCGGCGGGCGCCGCGAGATCATCTTGACTTCGTGAACGAGGTCGCGCAGCTGCTCGACCGTGCCGATGTTCCTTCCGAAGAGGACGACAGCGTAGGGGCTCCGGTCCGCGAGGAACTGCCGCTCCAGATCCGTAAGTGTCTTTCCTGTGAGGCCGATTCCGAGAAGGTCATGCATAAGTCGAGGCGATGGTAACAGGTAGCACGAGATGGGCCATCCCCGGTAACCGTTAACCGTTAACCGCGAAGAGCGTAATACGTCCGTCCCTCGCGTGAAGGCCTGGAGCCGCGGGCGGGATCGCCCGCGGCTCCACCGAGCAGCGGACTTACGGTTAACGCTTAACGGTTAACGTCATTCTCCGCGCAGCTTCTTCAGGAGCCCATCCAGCGCGTTGAGCGCCTCCACGGGGGACATCCTCTCCACCTGCATGGCCCGAAGGGCGTCGAGGACTTCCTGCTCGCGCGCGCCGAAAAGAGAAAGCTGGCGGACCGGACCCGTGGGGCCGCGACGTCGCGTCTCTTCGACGACGTCCCGTTCCTTCCGTTCGAGCGTGACCAGGATCTCCCTCGCCCGCTCGATGACGCTTTGCGGGATGCCGGCGAGCTTTGCCACCTGAATTCCGTAGCTTTTGTCGGCCGCGCCGGGAACGACCTTGCGCAGGAAGATGATCTGGTCGTTCCACTCCTTGACCGCGACGTTGAAGTTCGCGACGCGCGGCTTCGTCTTCGCGAGGTCGGTGACCTCGTGATAGTGCGTGGCGAAGAGCGTGATGCCGCTGCGCGCGTCGCTGTCGTGGAGGAACTCGATGATGGCCCAAGCCAGGGATAGTCCGTCGAACGTGGCCGTGCCGCGTCCCACTTCATCGAGGACGATGAGCGATCGATCGGTGGCGTTGTTGAGGATGTTCGCCGTCTCGTGCATCTCGACCATGAACGTCGACTCACCGCGCGCAAGCTGGTCCGAGGCTCCGACGCGGGTGAAGATCCGATCGAAGAGGCCGAGGCGGGCACGGGCGGCGGGGACGAAGGAGCCGATCTGGTTCATGAGGACGATCAATGCGACCTGGCGCAGGTAGGTCGACTTGCCGCCCATGTTCGGACCGGTGATCACCTGGATCCCGTTGCGCGTGCGCTCGATGTCGGTGTGATTGGGGATGAAGCGCTCGGTCGTGAGCTGCTCGATGACCGGATGGCGGCCGTCCTCGATGCAGATCTCGGCAACCTCGCTGAGCGCCGGCCGCACGTAGCGGTTGCGCACGGCCACCGTGGCCAGCGAGGAGAGCGCGTCGACCTCACCGACGGCGCGGCCCGTGGCGAGGATGCCGGCGCGCGAGGAGGCGATGTCTTCGAGCAGCGCGTCGTACAGCCGCTGCTCGATGGCGATCGACTTCTCCTCCGCGCCGACGATCTTCTCCTCGAGCTCCTTCAGCTCGGGCGTGATGAAGCGCTCGGCGTTGACGAGGGTCTGCTTGCGGATGTAATCGGCCGGCGCCCGGGAGAGGTTCGCTTTCGAGATTTCGATGTAGTAGCCGAAGACGCTGTTGAAGCGGATCTTGAGCGAGGAGATCCCGGTCCGCTCCTTCTCCTTCGCCTCGATGGCCATGAGGATGGACTTCGAGTCGCGCGCGATGGTGCGAAGCGCGTCGAGCTCCGCGTCGACGCCGGTCTGGATCACGCCGCCGTCGCGGAAGTTGACGGGCGGAGCGGGATCGAGTGTCTGAGCGATTGTCTTGACGACGTCCGGCAGCGGGTCGAGGCGGCCGCGGATCGACTGCAGCAGCGGTCCCTGGAGCGGGGCCATGACCTCCCGCAGCTCGTCGACGGCCATCAGCGAATCGACGAGCGTGAGGCACTCGCGCGGCGATGCGCTGCGCAGCGTGACCCGCGAGATCACTCGCTCGAGATCGGCGATCCGGGCGACGCGCGCCGTCATCTGCTCGAGGATGGCCCGCGATCGCGTCAGCTCGTCGACCGCGTCGTGGCGGTCGAAGATCGCCTCACGGCTCTTGAGCGGACTGGTGACCCACCGTCGCAGCATGCGGCCGCCCATCGCCGAGCGTGTGGCGTTGACGACGCCCCACAGCGTGGCGCGCGGCTGGCCGCTGTCGCGCGACTCCAGAATCTCGAGATTGGCGAGCGTCGACGCGTCGAGCTGGAGAAAGTCGGCGTCGTTGTCGACGCGCAGCGACTGCACGTGATCGAGCGGCTTCTTGTGGCTCGCGCTCGCGTAGCGCAGGGCGCCGCCCGCTGCACCGATGCGCGGGTCGTCGCCCTCGAGTCCGAAGCCGCGCAGCGACTGGGTGCCGAAATGACGGGCCACGTATTCGTCCGACTTCTCGAAGAGCGACGCCTCGACGGGCGTGGCCGCCACTCCCCTTCCACGGATCCTGTCAGCGATGCCGTCGAACCCGGCTGCGAAGATCGCCTCGCGCGGCGAAAAACGCGCGATGTCGTCGGCAAGGCGCGGGTCGCTCGCTCCACGATACGTAGAGACGAAAAAGTCTCCCGTCGAAACGTCGAGGTACGCCCCGCCCAGCTCCGGCGCGTCTCCGTTCGAGCCGTGGAGGGCGAGGAGATAGCAGCTTTCCCGCTCGACGAGATGGCTCTCGGTCGCCGTTCCCGGCGTCACGATCCGCACCACTTCGCGGCGCACCAGCCCCTTCGCGGCAGCGGGATCCTCGACCTGGTCGCAGATGGCTACACGCAGTCCGCTGCGGATCAGCTTCGCGATGTAGCCGTCGGCGGAGTGATAGGGAACGCCGCACATCGGAGCCTCGTGCTCCTGCCCCTTGTTCCGCGCGGTCAGCACCAGATCGAGGATCGGCGCGGCCTTCTCCGCATCCTCGAAGAACATCTCGTAAAAGTCGCCGAGACGATAGAAGAGGATGGCGTCGGGGACCTGGCGCTTGATCTCGAAGTACTGCTCGAGCATCGGGGTGAGCTTCATGGGGCGAGGCATGGAGGGAGGGATTTTATCCTGCGCGCAGGAGCCAGAATGGTTCATGCTCGACGTCCTGCGCCACGTTCTCGGCGTGGTCGCTGGAATCCCCCTCGGCGGAATGGTGAACATGGCTCTCATCAGTTGGCTTCATTCGTTGACCCTTTCGAATCGTCCGCCCACCATCACCCGTGAGATCGTCGTCGTCGCGCGGATCGATTCGAGGGGATTCGCGTCGAGCAGAACGAGGTCGGCCCTCTTCCCCGCTTCGATCGTTCCCCACTGACCTTCCTGCCCGGCGAAGATTGCCGCTTCGCGCGTGGCGGCGGCCAGCGCCTCTTTCGGCGTCAACCCCGCGCGCACCAGCAGATCGAGCTCGCGGTGGATCGACACTCCCGGCACGGCGAACGGATTCGGCGTGTCGGTTCCCGCCAGCAGCCTGGCGCCCCGCGCCTGGAGTGCCTTCACGAGCGCCATCCGATTCGATGAGCCACGCGCGACGACCTCCCAGTCTTCCTGCCCGATCTGCTGCGACATGGCGCGCACGCGATCCTCCCAGAACTTGCGGACGTCGTTCGGTACGAGCAGCAGCTCGTCGCGTTTGAGCCACGACGCGAGCGTCTCTGGTGGAGCCAGCGCGTGCTCGGCCTGGACGAGCGTCGGAACGATCGCCACACCCGCTTTCGCGACGCGCTTCGCGGCGGCGACCATCTTCTTCTGATCCGCCTTCATCGCCAGATAGAGCTTCGACCAGTGGAACCTCCCGCGCACCGGCGAGGAGTCGGCCTCGATAAGCTCGTCGAAGTCGGTCAGATGCTCGATGCTCGTGTGATGCTCGAGCGCTTTCACGATCGAGCTGTTGCGGGGCACATGTCCGGCCACGGCCATCCCGAGCCTGCGCGCTTCGTCGAGGATGGCCTCGTAGGCCCTGGTGGAGAGATTGGTGTAGACCTTGATGAAGTCGTACCCGGCGGCCTGCTGTTCTGCGACGGCCGCTCTTGCTTCTTCTGCGGTTCGAATGACGGTGTTATCCGGCTGCACCGGTGGCGCGCCGTCGAGCAACGGTCCGGCGGTGACGATCGACGGCCCCTCCAGCTGGCCGCTCGCGATCCGCTTCTTCCATTCGAGAATGCGCGGACGTCCATCCATGCTCCGCACGAACGTCACGCCGTTCGACGTGAACAGGCGAAGCATGTCCGGATCCTCGAAGTATTCGAGATGCACGTGCATGTCGGCGAGGCCCGGGATCAGATACTTCCCGCGCCCGTCCACCCGAACCGCGCCGCGCGGGATCGCCGCCGCTCCCGCGCTGGATATCGACTCGATGCGGCCGTTGCGGACCACGACGGTCTGATGGGCAACGACGCCCGCGGCGGGAGTCATCGGGATGACGTTCACGTCGACAAACGCGACCGAGCCGTCCGGAGTCGCGATAGGCGGCGCCTCCACCGGTGCGGTCGGCCCCGGCGCCGTCTGACACGCCGCGAAGAGGATCGCAACGAGGGCCGCGAGCTTCCTCACGTCACCGGTCTCCGGATCCTCAGGAGTTTTCCATCTTCGGCGGCGAGCTCCACGACGATCGCTTCACGAAGCGATGTGTGCGGCAGCCGATCGGCCAGAACGATCCATCGCTGTTGCGGCGCGCCTTCACCCCGGCGCGCCCAGGCGATGTGCACCACGTGGTAGTCGCGGAACCGACCGGCATCGCGGGAGCGCAGTGTCTCCATGGCGATCCGGCCCGCATCCTGGCTCTGAATCCGGCCGCGACGTCTCGACGGATCTTCCGCGTTCCGCAGCGCGAAGAAGAGCGCGGCGCAGATTGCGATCCAGCCGAGGTACAGGGGCAGGTACCGGCGCGTGCGCGTCACAGCTCGTATCATAATCACCCCATGACCCGCCCCGAGATGGAGCAGAAGCTCCTCGAGATCGTTCGCAAGGAAAAAAGCCTCCCCATCGAAAGTCTCGGATCTGAAACGCAGCTCGCCGATGCCGGAATCGACTCGCTCGATGCGCTGACCATCCTTTTCGCCATCGAGGAAGAGTTCAAGATCAGCATTCCCGACGATCGAGCGCGGGCCATGAAGACGTTCGGCGATCTGTCGAACGCGGTGGCGGAACAGGTCGGGATCACGTGACATTGTCCGAAAAGCAACCGCGGAGACGCAGAGGACGCGGAGGGGACGCAGAGCTCTCTGCGTTCCTCCGCGTACTCTGCGTCTCCGCGGTGAATGGTCGTTCCCTTTCCCCATGACCCGTATCGCCATCACCGGCATCGGCATCATCTCCGCCCTCGGCCGCGGCAAAGCCGAAACTCTCGAGGCGCTGCGCAACGGACGAAGCGGGATCCGCCCGATCACCAGCATCGACGCCACTGCGCTCAACTGTCGCATCGCCGGCGAAGTGCCGCCCGGCTCCATCGAAGGTGAAGCACGCGCGCAGGACCGCTTCACGAGACTGGCGCTCCTCGCCGCTTCCGAATGCGCGGAACAGGCCGGTTACGCTTCTCTCGAACTCGAGCCTCACCGCGTCGGCGTCCTCATCGGCACAGGCCTCGGCGGCTGCGAGACTCTGGACGCAAGCTACCGCCGCGTCTACAAGGAAGGCTCGCCGAGAGTTCCGCCGACGTCCATCGCTTCGACGATGTACAACGCCGCGGCGAGCGCGATCTCCACTGCCCATCAGGCGCGTGGCGTCTCCTACGCCGTCGTCTCCGCCTGCGCGTCGAGCGCGCACGCGATCGGACTCGCCGCGCAGACGATCGCCAGCGGTCAGGCCGACGCGATGTTCGCCGGCGGCGCCGACGCTCCCCTGACGGTCGGCGTGATCCGCGGCTGGGAGAGCATGCGCGTGCTCTCGATCGACAACGAACATCCCGAGCGCGCCTGCCGTCCGTTCAGCGCCAACCGCGAGGGCCTTGTCCTCGCCGAAGGGGCTGCCGTGTTTCTGCTCGAAGACTTCGACCATGCGCGCCGCCGCGGGCGCCCGATCCTCGGCGAGATCGGCGGCTTCGGAGCCACGAGCGACGCCGGGCACGTCACCGACCCGTCGGCCGAGGGGGCGTCGAGGGCGATGAGGATCGCGATGGGTAAGAGCGATTCGGCAGCGATCGGATACGTCAACGCGCACGGGACGGCGACGCGCGCGAACGACGTCACCGAGACGCGGGCCATCAAGGATGTCTTCGGCGTTCGGGCCGGGCAGCTCGCGATCAGCTCCACGAAGTCGATGCATGGTCACGCCATGGGCGCGAGCGGCGCGATCGAGATCGCCTGCTCCCTGCTGTCGCTCAACGAGGGCTTCATCCCGCCGACCATCAATCTCGAGCAGCCCGATCCGGCGTGCGATCTCGACTACGTCCCCAACGCTGCCCGACCGGCCGAAGTCGGAACGTTTCTCTCGAATTCGTTCGGATTCGGCGGTCTCAACGCGGTGGTCATGGTCCGTACTGCTGTGGCAGCTGATTTGCTATCCACAACAGATTGATATGATCGGTCCGCGGAGGCACTCTTGATCGTAGAAAAAAAGCACCTCGAAAACTTCACGGTTCTCTACGTGGAGGGTCTCATCAAGCTCGGCGAGAGTGCTGAATTCTTCTCCTCCGCGCTGGAGAACGTTCTCAAGAACGAGAGCACGAACGTCATCATCGACTTCACGAAGATCGACTACATCGACTCGACCGGCATCGGCGAGCTCGTCGGATACCTCGGCAAGTTCACCACGCAGAACCGCAAGCTGATCCTGGTCAACCCCTCCGACCGCATCCAGAAGCTCCTCAAACTCGCCAAGCTCGACACGGTGTTCAAGATCTACAACACCGAGGAAGAGGCGGTGGCGGCGGAAGCTCCCTCTTCGTCGCGGGCATAAGTCGCTTCGAGAGCCGTTGAAAGATCCCTCGCTCACGCTCGGGGATGACATGCTTTGGGAACTGCCACCTCCCTGAAGCCACACCTGCCGGTGGTACCGGAGATCCCTCGCTCACGCTCGGGATAAACTACCTTCATTGATCCTCGCCAACGTCTACCGCGGCAGCCAACTCGAGTCCCGTCACACCGGCTCGATTGCGGTATGCGATTCGCTGGGGCGGCTTCTGGCCTGCGCGGGCGATCCCGGTTTTCGGACCTGCCTCCGTTCGGCGGCCAAGCCGTTTCAGGCGCTGCCGCTTCTCGAATACGGCGGCGTCGAAGAGTTCGAGCTGAGGCCGGAGGAGATCGCGCTCACCTGTGCCTCGCACGGGGGTGAGCCGTTTCACGTTTCGACCGCCGCGGGCATGCTGCGCAAGGGGGAGTTCGACGAGACCGACCTTCTCTGCGGCGCTCACCTTCCGAACGACGAGAAGGCTGCTGCCGACCTTCGCGCTTCGGGCGAAGATCCCTCTCCTCTTCATAACAACTGCTCCGGCAAGCACGCCGGGATGCTCCTCGCCACGCAGGTGATGGATGTCCCGAGCGGCCGGTACATCGATGCCGAGCATCCGCTCCAGGTTCTGATGCGATCCACGCTGGCCGATTTCGCCGGGATCGCCAGCGAAGAGATCCCGATCGCCATCGATGGTTGCGGCGTTCCGGCGTTCTTCCTCAGCCTTTACCGTGCGGCTTTCGCCTACGCCCGTCTGATAGCCACCGGCGAGGGGGCCGAAGTGCCGGGATCGCTCGAACGATACCTGGAGAGCGCCTCGTACGTCATTGAGTCGATGACTATGTTCCCGCAGTACGTGGCGGGCGGCTGGAGCATCACCACGCCGCTGATGCAGGCATTCGAGGGCGACCTGGTCGCGAAGGAAGGCGCCGAGGGTTTCTACGCGATGGCGCTGTCGCCGGCGTTGTCGCGCGAATTGACGGAGCGGTTGAAGGTCACCGATGATGCGCCGGTCGCGATCGCCCTCAAGATCGACGACGGATCGATGGACCGGGCCCGGAACCCGGTCATTCTGAGGACACTCGAGTTGCTGGGGATCGACGTCGCGTCGCACCCTGCATTGCAGCCGTTGCGGAGCTGGCCACTGCGCAACGTCGCCGGCACACTCGTCGGCGAAGTCAGGCCTGAGTTCGAACTGGAGATCCTGTGAATGCGTAAGCTGCTGCTGGTTCTGATGATTCTCGTGCTGGCCGGCTGTAAGACGGTCGGCGTCTCGACGACCGAGGGTGGTTTCGCGGAGGTGGCGCCGCAGATCGCGAACGAGATGATGCTCGACGCGAGGCAGATCGTGGTCCTGGATATCCGGCCGAACGAGCTGTATCGCGGTCCGGACGGCCACATCGCGGGCGCGATCAGCGCGCCGTTCGATACGATCGAGAAACAGCTTCCGGAGCTTCTGCCCTATCAGAACCAGACGGTTCTCGTGTACGGGCAGAACTCGACCGACGGCGCGCTGGCGGCGCGTCTGTTGAGCGTGGCGGGATTCAGGAATATCGTCCACATCGACGGCGGACTGGAAAGCTGGATTGCGCTGGGCTATCGGACTGTTAACGCACAATGACCATGAAAAGACTCGTAATCGTTCTCTCCGTGCTTCTGGCGGCCTCAACAGTTTCAGCCCAGGAAATCCGCAGCGCCGTCGACATGACGAAGGTCAAGGCCTACGTCACCAAGACGATGCCGCGCTGCCCGAACGCAAATGTCGCGTTCGACCCGATCCCGGGCAAGGGTCCTCAGGGTTTTCACGTTTATCGCGCGGTCCTCACGTCGAGCGACGAGTACTGCAGCGCGCAGAAGTTCATCCTCTACTCGCCCGCGACGGATCAGACGATCGTCGGCTCGGTCATCGCGCTGCCTGGCGGCGAGAATCCGATTCACGAGCGGATCTCCCAGCACACGAGCAAGCTCCTCAACGCCGACGTGAAAGCGCAGATCGCGCCGCTCGGCCTCCCCGATGGACTCAGGCAGGTCTCGCTCATCCGCAAGACAGAGTACGGTCCGTTCGCATACACCGGCTACCTCGACGCGTCCGAGCGTTTCCTCATCGTCGGACTGCGCGGCAAGCTGAACGAAGATCCGTCCACCACGCTGCGGAAGGCGATCGGAGCCGACACCGCCGCGCGCCGCGGCAACGGAGCGGCGAAGATCGAGATCATCGAGATCTCCGACTTCCAGTGCCCCACCTGCGCCCGCGCCCACGAGGCCCTCGAACCCCTCTTCGCCAGCAACCTCGGCAAGATCCGCTACACGCGTATCGACCTGCCGCTCTTCGAACATCACAAGTGGTCGCTGCAGGCCGCTCTCGCCTCGAGGGCCATGCAGAGGGTCGCTCCGAAGAAGTACTGGGATTACGTCGACGTCGTCTTCAGGAACCAGGCGAATCTGGACGAGAAGAACTTCGACAAGTTCTTCAGGGACTGGGTCGAAGACAACGATCTGAAGTGGGCACCGATCGCGAAGATCTACAACTCGGCCGCCGAGCGAAAGGCTCTGCTCGATGACGTGAGCGATCTTTTCAACGCCGGGGTCAACTCCACGCCGACGTTCATCGTGAACGGCCAGATCCTGGGCTACGGCCAGGGGACGTTCGCGCACGAGTTCATGAAGCAGACGATCAACGGGAAGTAACGGGGCTGTGGGCTCCGGGCTCCTCGATGAGTGACGTGGCGCCGGCTCTCGAGCCGGCGTTTTCGTTTGACGGGAAGGGCACCCGACGGGTCGACGAGTCGCATAAACCGTTACGCGACAGCTCCACGCCGAGTAACAGATTACGCGACAGCTTCCCTGACCCGGCGCGCGGCCAGGGGCTGGCGGTTTCACAGACGCAAAGATGTAGCATTTGCCAGCAGTGCGGCGGGGTATCCTGCTGTCGAATACTAGTTGGACGGACGCGTCGCCAGTTCACCCTGAGGAGCGGAGCGACGAAGGGTCTCCGGTACCACCGGCAGGATCGCTGTTGTCACACCGAGCGATCTACGCACCGTCGAAAAGACGCCCAATCGATGTGCACACTTGCCACTCTCCGTAGAAAATCCGTCTGTGTCGGCTGGTGTTCCCCTCACTTCAGAAGCACCGAGGGATACTCAATCCTCGAAGCGATGAAGGTTCCTAGGTGCTTCTGAAGTGAGGGGAACACCAGCCTCCGATGGAACGATCCAATCGTCTCGCCATCTGGACCGCACGAACATCGGCGCCGTCTAACTCCACGCAGCAGCTGTCGCGGCCCGGCGCTGGCCCGGCAGCCGAGCTGCCTGGTTCAGCGTAGACTTGATGGGTCACGGCTCCGGCACGCGGAACTGGCCGCGCAGCTGAGCGTGAGATACGTTGGGCAGACCGAAGACGGGCGACAGCAAATGGCAAATCTCTCAGCATCCACCGCTCGGCCACTCCGCACCCGACCCGCTCGGCAGGCAACTCTGAGTCTTCACATTCTCCGCGTTTGCCACGCGTTCGCCTGGCTATGCTTCGTTAGTTTGCTCGGACTTACGGTATGGTTCGTCTACGGAAACTGGGCACACGGTGACGAATACGTCGCTTTCGCGCTCATATTCGTCCTCGTGCCGGCAATCGCGTTTCTCGGCGCTGGCGCGGGCTTCGTTGCGGCAATCGCACGATACAGGGCAGCTTGGGTTCCGGCCGTTAGTCAACTCTTGGCTCTTTTGTATATCGCTTGGGCGGCGATTCAGTTATGACCGAGCAAACGTGGATATACGCACGAGCTTGGATCTGCCGGGGCCTGCTCGGAGTTCTGCTCACAATCGCCATTGCTTCTCTTCTCACCTCTGGCTTCTTGGTCGCCAGCCCTCCTTACACGCTAGAGAGCACCCTCGCGTGGGGAGTCATAGCTTTAACCATCTCGGTTGTCGGGGCAGGAATCACCGTACTTCTCTGGTTGATCGGTAGAACTGACACGCTCGTCGTAAAGCTCGGCGGGCTAACTATGCTGCTCTTCGTATCTTCGCCCGCGGTCTACTGGATCGGTACTTTCGCGCGTGCAGGGTAGTGCTAGCTTCGAACCGCGGCTGCCCAACTCCACGCAGCAGCAGTCGCGGCCCGGCGCTGGCCCGGCAGCCGAGCTGCCTGGTTCAGCGTAGACTTGATGGGTCACGGCTTCGGGACGCGGAACCGGCCGCGCAGCTGAGCGTGAGATACGTTAGACCGACGAAAACTCCACTACCGGTAGACACCTTTCATGCTCGGCTAGACTGCTGCTGTGCCGAGCATCCGCCTTCCCGGACCGCATGATGTTTACTTCACGAGCCATGATCGCGGGGAGCCTCCGCATGTTCACGTGGATCGTGAGAATATGACGGCGAAGCTCTGGCTTTCACCTGTACGAGTGGCATTCAACATGGGCTTCTCCCGGCACGAGCTTCGACGAATCGAGCGTTTGATTTCTGAGAATGAAGAGGCTTGCCTCAGAGCTTGGTATGAGTACTTTGGAACCTAGAGTCGGTGAACGCATCACAGCAGTGCGTGTCTCAGAAGACGAGCTGAGCATCGATCTTCTTGACGGTCGCTCACTGACCGTTCCTCTCGCTTGGTATCCACGGCTCCTTCATGCTTCGGATGAACAACGACGCAACTTTCGAATCATGGGTGGTGGATTCGTCATCAATTGGCCTGACGTGGACGAGCATCTTTCATCCCAAGGTTTGCTCGCGGGCGCACCTGCTCCGGGTGCTAGTTCGGCCGGTGGCCGCGGTCTAACTCCACGCAGCTGACGCGGCCCGGCGCAGGCCCGGCAGCCGAGCTGCCTGGTGCAGCGCGAGCTAGAATGCTTTTCGGCTTCGGCACGGGGAACCGGCCGCGCAGCTGAGTTTGAGGTCTGTTGGGGTGATCAGATTTCTGTCAGACTCAAGATCAGACAAGCCGGAACGTGCGAGCCAAATCGCTTGCTGGAGAGGGCGTATGAGAAACAAGCTTGCTGCAGTCGCGCTTTTTTCAGTCGCAGTAACAGCGTCATGCCGAACGAGCCAGACCGCCGGTGCAACCATCCACCCGCTGCAAGGCAACTGGGAACTTGTGTCCGCCCGCTACACAAGAGCAAACGGAGAGATTGCGGAAGTTAGAGCTCCTGAACTCCGGTCGCTCAAGGTCATTGGCCCGTCGCGTTTCGCCTTCATCACGGTCCGCGAAGACGGTTCGCTGGTGCGCGCAGCGGGCGGACGGTACCGCATCGAAAACGACAAATACATCGAGACGATCGACTACACGTCCGCGTCACACATGCGTGGCGACTACATCTTCGATTGGCGAATTGAAGGCGATCTCTGGTACCACACCGGGACCCACGAGGGCGTGCGCTTCGAAGAAATCTGGCGGAGAGCACGATAACTGGCCCAAAGTCGTCTGGAATGGCGCCGGCGTTGTGGTCACGCTCGAGCTCGCGACCCGGCGTTTTTCTTTCTGGTGGAGTGCCGCGATCGATGCAAATTGCACAGACATCATCGCGTACCATGACCCGTACCGGAATCGCCCTCATGACATCGGCCACCTTCAGAGGTGAAGGGGCGCGAATATGACAATCGGCAGGGTCTTCGCGCACTCTGTACTCGTCCTGGTCGTCGCGTGCACGTCGTCGATCGGTGATCGGCCGCAGCAGCACGAGGGCCACTCTCTCGGCGACGTCCACTTCCCCGTCAGTTGCTCGGCACAAGCCCAGGTCGAGTTCAAGCGCGGGATCGCGCTCCTGCATCACATGACCTATCCGCAGGCGCGCCAGGCCTTTCAACGCGCCGCGGCGATCGATCCCCGTTGTGCAATGGCGCATTGGGGATTCGCGATGACGCTGTTCCAGCCGCTCTGGCCAACCCGGCCGGGACCCGAAGCGCTGCGGGCAGGTTGGGAGGCCGTTCAGAAGGCGGAAGAACTTCTCCCGCCCACCGAGCGGGAACGCCTCCTCATCGCGGCGGCCCGGGCGTTCTTCCTGGAGCCGGCGTCTTCAGACTATTGGCTCCGCATCCGCCGGTGGGAACAGGCCATGGAGACTGCCTATCGGCGACTCCCCGAAGATCCGGAGGTGGCGGTGCTTTACGCGCTGAGCCATCTGGCCACCACGCCCTCCGCGACGGTCACCCGCGCACATGCCGACCGGGCGGCGGCGATTCTTCTTCCGATCTACGAACGGAATCCCGATCATCCGGGGGCCATGCATTACCTCGTCCACGCCAACGACGTGCCGGGGCGCGAGCGGGAATCGCTGGAGATCACGCACAAGTACGCAGCGGTCGCTCCACGCAACCCGCACGCTCTTCACATGCCGACGCACATCGACACACGCCTCGGAGACTGGAAGCGAGTGATTCGCGGAAACGAGCAGGCGGCCGAGGCGGCGCTGGAGCACCCGGCCGGCGAGCGTGGAGAGTTCGTCTGGGACGAGTTTCCCCACGCCATCGAGTACCTCGTGTACGCCTGGCTTCAGCAGGGAGCGGATGATCAGGCTGCGGCGCAGTTGCAGCGACTGCGCGCGACGGAGCGGCTGGAACCGACATTCAAGACTGCCTTTCATCTCGCATCGACGCAGGCCCGCTATGTCCTGGAGCGCCGTGCCTGGAACGAGGCGGCACGACTCGTCCCTCGCGAGCCTGCGAGTCTCAACTGGGACCGATTCGCATGGCCGGAAGCCATCGTGTGGTTCGCTCGCGGGCTGGGTGCCGTGCGCCTTGGCGAGATTGACGAAACCGCGACGGCGATCCGGCGGCTCAGCGAGCTCGAAGCTGCCACGCGTCAGGCCGGGGAAGAATTGTTTGCCCGGAACATCCAGGTGCTTGGTCTCGAGCTGAATGCCTGGCGCGCTCACATCGAAGGACGAACGGACGCCAGCATCGCGTTGATGCGCGAAGCTGCCAACCTGGAGATGTCGACGCCCAAGCACGCCGTCACGCCAGGCCCCACTTTGCCCGCGTACGAACTTCTGGGCGACCTCCTCATGGAGCAGAAGGAGCCGGGTCAGGCGCTTGCGGCTTACCAGCGCTCGCTGGAACAGTATCCCAACCGATTCAACAGCCTGGTGGGCGCCGCTCGCGCTGGACGGGCCGCCGGTGACGAGCGCCTGTCGCACAGGTTCTATCAACAGCTTCTCGCTGTCGCTGACGGCTCGACACGGCAGGAGGTTCTGAAGGAGGCGCAGACCTTCCTGGCCGATGGACATTGAAGTGCGCGACGTCAGGCTGTCGCCTTTTCCAGCGCCAGAACGGTTCGTGTCATGGCGTCGAGCAGGGTTCGGACAGCCTGTTCGTCCTTGAAACTCACTGACTGCCGGTAGTGCGCTCCGCGCAGATCGACGTGGATCAACCCATCGAGCTCGAACAGTCGCAGCAGCTCCCGCTGCAGTTCCGGATGATCCACCGTCTTCTTGACGACATGCGTCGGCACACCCTTGATGACCACGAGACGATCGAGCTCCGCGTTTCCGGTCGTCACGTCCTGCAGCCCGAACACCGCGCCGCCGACGCGGCTCATCGTGGTTTCGCGCGCGATGGTGAGCTCGAACTTTCTCTGGCAGTTCGCGGCGGCGTCGATGAACGTCGACTCGGAGCTGCCGTCGTCATCGGAAACCTTCTTGCCGTAGATCAGCACGGGCACGCGGTTGTAGGTGCCGGATATCTGCCATCCGCCGATCATCCGCACGAACGTGCTGCTGCTCTCGGGTTCCGAGAACTTGAACCCCAGCCTGCTGGCGATCGTCCGAAGCGTTTCCTTTTCGCGCCGCCGCATCGTCCACGCACGCCGGGCGACGAGCGCCACGATCCCGATCACGACCACCACGGGCAGGATCGAATAGAGATAGTAGGTAAGCACGGTCGGGGAAGGCGAAATTATGGCACGCCGCCGGAGTGCGGCAGCTTGCTGCCGCTTGATTTTGAGGGCAGAAGGCGGAAGGCAGAAGGCACAAGGATGAAGTTGGCAGGTCCGCGAGAACCGCCTTCATCCTTCTGCCTTCTGCCTTGATTATCTCCGCGGGCGGGATCGCCCGCGGCTCCACTGACCATCGCGACGCGGCGCTGCCGCACTCCGTTAGAACCCGATGCTCAGCTTCGCCGAGTACGCGCGCTCCTCGGCCTGCGTCGCTTCGACGACCAGCTTCGGGACGCCGAGCGACAGGCGGGCACCGACCGTGATCCGGTCGATGTCCGACTCGTCCGTCAGCACGATTTCCGGCGTCGCCGAAGTCGCGGGAATCGTCCCCGTGGCGTCGCTGCGCATGCGGCCGTAGGCCGCGTACGGCGTAATCGGTCCGAATCCCTTGCCGATGAACGCTTCCACGCCGTATGTCTTCTGCTGATAAACATCGATGCCGCGGAGCTGCGAATACGTCCCGCGAACCGCGATCGTGGGAACGAGGAAGCCGCCTCCCATGACCGGGATGTCGATCGCGCCGCCCCAGATGTCCACGCCCTCGCCGAGCTTCGCCAGCGACCCAGAAACCGTGGCCGCGCCCAGCCCCTTGGAGACGACCAGCCGCGGCACGCCCACGAAGTTGCCGTATTCGTTGGTGAAGTCGTCGCCGATCGCCCGCTGCCAGTAAGACGCCTCGGTATCAATGTCGATGGCGGTCACCGCGATGCCCACGTCGAATCGCAGCAGCCCCGCCGCGCCTGCCGGATGGACCGGCGAGGCATAGATGCCCTGCGCGATGAGGCGCGAGAACTTCGTGAACTCTTCCTGAGTGATGCTCGGGTCGAACTCGATGGCGCTCTGCGCCTGCAGCGGCGCAGCCAGCAGGGCAACGAGCGTCAGAAGAGCTGCGAGATGTACTCGTTGCTGAGTAGGAACCCGGCGGGCGTGAACGCCACTCTCTCCCCCGCCCTGCGCAGCCATCCGTCCCTCAGCCCTCGATCCATCCATTCGATGCCCTCCTGTCCGCACAGCTGCGCGACGCGTTCATAGTCTATGCCGCCAGTTTGCCTCAACCCGAGGAAAAGCGTCTCTCGGCGATCCTCGTCTGCGCCGAGGAGCTCGCTGAAATCGCCGGCCTCGGGGGACTTTTCGATGTAGCGGCGAATGTCCCGTGTGTTCGCGAAACGGCGTCCGGCCATGAACGAGTGCGCACCGAGACCGAGGCCGAGGTACGGAAGGCGTGTCCAGTAGCGGAGGTTGTGCAGGCATTCCTCCCCTGCACGAGCGAAGTTGCTGATCTCGTATTGACGGAGGCCGCCGGCTTCGAGCCGGCCAATCGCTTCCACGTAGAGGTCGGCGACCAGGCCATCGTCGGGCAGTTCGGCGCGACCGCGGTCCACCTGCACCGCGAGCGGCGACCCCTTCTCCAGATCGAGCATGTACAGCGAGACGTGTCCCACGCCCAGCTCCAGCGCCGAATCGAGCGTCGCCAGAAACGATTCGCGCGTCTGTCCGGGCAGTCCGAGGATCAGGTCGAGGTTCGTGCGGAGGCCGGAGGCAACTGCGCGGGCGACCGCATCCCTCGCGCGATCGCGGCCATGGATGCGGCCCAGCGGCGAGAGCTCGAGGTCGGCGAACGACTGAACGCCGATGCTCAGACGGTTCACCCCCAGCTCCGTCCAGGCCGCCAGCGACGCGTCGGTGACGTCCTCGGGATTCGACTCCATCGAGAATTCGACATCGGCCGCGAGATCGAAGGAGCGGCGAATCTCCGCGGTGATGCGGGCCAGGTTTTCGATCGACATCCGCGACGGTGTTCCGCCGCCGTAGTAGAGCGTCTGGACGGGCACCTTCCGGTCTGATGCGCGGCCGATCTCGCGGAGGAGGGCGTCGACGTAGGCCTCTTCCCGCCCGAGATCGGTACTGATCGCGAACGCGCAGTACGTGCAGTGGACGCGGCAGAACGGCAGATGGACGTAGATCCCGAGGGTCATGGGTGCTGAGGCTGAGAACCGGTGACCGGGAGCACCAGATTTCACCCCTCTCTCCGTATAATCGGCGCGATGTCCAAGGGTCCCGATTCGAAAGCTTCGCCCTCGCCTCGCCGTGCCCGCCTGTTGTGGACGATGCTCGGCGCGATGGTTCTGGTGGGCGTTCTGCCGCTGATCATCTCCCACTACATCCTGACAGGGATCAACCGGGAATCGCTCGAGACGCTGGAAAAGAAGTACCTGACGCGCTCGGCGGTCACGATCGCGACCGAGATCCAGCAGCTCATCGCCACGAATGCCCGCCAGCTGAACGAGATCGCCGCGAGCCTGCGCATCGTGCGGAAGGGCCTCGAGGACGGGACCGATCCATTCATCTACGCTGCCGAAACCCGGTGGGTGGCCGAGTACATGTCGACGGAGAGCGACCTTCTCGCTCTGCGGGTTCTCAATCCGGCGGGCCGCGGCGCGGAAGCGCGCCCGGCGGAGCTCGACGCGACGATCCTTCAGGACATGGACCTTGCGCGTGAGGTCGCGCTCAAGGGGCAGACCTTCACGGGAACGCTTCGCCACATCACGTCGCTCAACCAGCCGGCCGTGGTCATGGGGACTCCCGTGACGGACGACTCGAAGCGCGTGATCGGCACCGCGGTCGGAGTGGTCAGTCTTCGCCGCATCGCCGAGCACATTCGCGACGAAGGAAAGGGCGATGTCACCGCCTTCCTCGTGGACCGGAACGGCAACGTCCTCATCCACAGCGAGCCGAGCATCAACGTGCAGCGGCCGAACTTCTCTCACCTCCCCATCGTGCAGGAGTTCGCCAAGGCTCCGGTGCGTCTCACCACGTCCTACGTCGACGATCAGGACGGCCGGAAAGAAAAGGTTCTGGGCACCGTGGCACCGGTGGGACGTCCGGAATGGGGCGTCGTCGTGCAGAAGCCGGAAGCGCGCGCGTTCGTGTCCGTCAGCCAGATGCTGCGCGCCACGATCTTCTGGACTTCCATCGCCCTCGGCCTGGCCATTCTCGTGGCGATCGTGTTCGCGTCGGGCATCTCCCGCCCCGTCCGCGCCCTGGCCGAGAAGACACGCGAGATGGCGAGCGGCAACTACGAACAGCGTGTCGAGGTGAAGGCGCGCAACGAGATCGGCGACCTCGCGGATGACTTCAACGCGATGTCGTCCGCCATCCAGGAATCGATCGAGCAGCTGAAGAAGGCTGCGCACGAGAACCACCTGCTCTTCATCAACTCGATCCGCATGCTGGCCGCGGCCATCGACGCCAAAGATCCCTACACGCGCGGCCATTCCGAACGGGTGGCGCGCTATTCGATCGCCATCGGCAAGAACCTGGCGCTGCCCGAGCGCGAGATGCGCAACCTTCGCATCAGCGCGCTCCTGCACGACGTCGGCAAGATCGGCATCGATGACCGCATCCTCCGCAAGCCGGGCGCTCTCAGCGAAGACGAGTTCGACGTCATGAAGGGGCATCCGGTGAAGGGCGCCGCCATCATGAGCGGCGTCGCGCAGCTCGTCGACTGCATCCCGGGGATGAAGTATCACCATGAGAAGTGGAGCGGCGGCGGCTATCCCGACAATCTCGAAGGCGAGGCGATCCCGATGCAGGCGCGGATCGTGGCGATTGCCGACACATTCGACGCGATGACCACGAATCGCCCGTATCAGAAGGCGATGGAGCTCGGCTACGTCGTCGAGAAGATCAAGAGCTTCGCCGGAACGCGTTTCGATCCGAAGGTGGTCGACGCGTTCGAGCGCGCCGTGAAGCGCGGCGACATCACGATCGAAGAACAAGTCCGAGGCGCCGCCTGATCCTCATCGCCGCGGTTCTCACACTGACGGCTTCTCTCCTCGGTGCGACCACGGCAGCGTGCGACCGTGCCGCGTGGTACATCATGCAGGGCCACTACGACGCCGCGCTGCAGCAGCTCGACGGGGCGCGATCGTCCGGCTCGTCCAACGCCGACAACGAGAATCTTCGCGGCCTCGCTCTCATGCTGAAAGGCGACCCGGCCCGGGCGATTGCCGCGTTCGATCGCGCGCTGGAGCTCGATGCCGGGCTCGTGGAGGCGCGGTTCAACCGGGCCGTGGCAATGCTCAAAGCGGGCAACCTGAAAACCGCCGCGTCGGAGTTCGGCCAGATCAAAGGCCGGCTCATGACGACCTCCGCCTATCACCAGGCCCTGGCGCTCGACCGCCTCGGCGACTCGAAGGGCGCGGAGGCGGCACTGCAGCGAGCCCTGGCCGCGGATCCCTCGTTCTCCCCTGCCCTCCTCCACCTCGGCCTCATTCGCGAGCGGCGCGGCGAGCTCGAGGCTGCCGTGCGGGACTATCTCGCCTATCTCAAGGCCCATCCCGACTCGACGGCGGCGATGCTGCGCGTCGGGATCGTGGCTCAGCGTGCGGGGCGGACCGACGTCGGCATTGCCTACCTTCGTAAAGTCATCGCTGCGGCACCGCATTCGCCGGAAGCCGTGGAAGCGCACAAGTTTCTCGTGATGTGGGAGTGATCCGTTGGCCTTCCGGATGATCCTTCACGAGCTCGTGGCGACCACCTCCGGTGCGTTCGCGGCGATCTTCCTCGATTACGAGGGCGAGACCGTCGAGCTGGTCTGCGACCGCGACTTCAGCGATCACGATCTCCGCATCATCGGCGCCTATCAGGGCATCTTCCTGAACCGTCTCCGCGAGATGTGCGAGCGGCTGGCGATCGGACAGCCTCACCGTTTCAAGATCGATTTCACCGGCGCGACGTTCCTGAGCTGCGATCTGAAGGACGGCTATTACCTGGTGCTCCTCGCCGACCATCGGGCGAACGAAGGCAGCGCCTGGCAGAAACTGGAAGCGTGCCGGACAAAGCTGCTCGCGGAGATGTAGGTCTTCAGCAGTTCATCCTTCGCTTCGCTCAGGATAGACTGAGAAGAAGAACCCTACTCCAGCCCCTCCAGACTTCCCAAAATCGACTCGATGCGGTTGCGGATCTCTCCCCGCTCGCCGCGGAGGCGCTCCAACTCTTCGGCATCGGCTTCACCGCGCTCGGCCAGCTCCGCCTTCAGGCGATCGCGCTCCTTGCGCAGTTCCTGGATCATCTGTACGGCGCGCTCGACCCTCTCGCTGAGCCGGGCCAGGATCTCTCCCTCCTCGGTTCCCGCGAGCGACATCTGTTCTTCAGTAGTCTTCTTTTTCACGGACTCTCCTCAAATGACTTTCACCGGCAGCAGATCGGCGACGCGAGAGGCGAGCTGCTTGTGAAGCTGCCCGACTTCCTCCTGCGTCAGCGAACGATCGAGCGCCTGATACCACATTCCAAGCGTTGTCTTGACTACGTCCTCTTCCCCTTCAGGCGTGAAACGATCGCGCAGGCCGACCTCATGCAGGTACGGCACCTCGAAGGACTGAATCGTCTCGATGATCCGGCGATACTCGAGCGTCGGGGCATGCGTGATCGCCAGAATCATCGGGACGCCCGGGAACCGCGCCACCGGAGCCATCTTCCATTCGCCGCGCGCGTCGAGAAGCGCTTCGACATCGATCTCCGCCGCAACGACGTCACCCTTGATCCCGAACTTATGGAGAATCTCGGATGACAGAAAGCCGAGGGTCGCAATCCGGCGGTCGCCGTGTGATGCGACGGCGCTCCTGCCGCGCTTCAGCCACGGGGCATCGGACGGCGCGAACGTCAGGTCGGCGTGCATTTTCGAGCCGACGGTCTCCACGACGCCTTTGATGTCGAAGAAATCGACCTTGCCGTACATCACCATGCCGACTCGGCGCCGCTCGCCCACCGGACCCGTGCCGTCGCCCTTGCGGTGATAGGTGCGGCCGACCTCGAACAATGCGCCATCGCGCGTTCCGTACGAACGGTTGTACGCGACGTTCTGCAGGAGGCCGGGCATCATCGAGAGCCGCATCGCGCCGATCTGTTCCGACAGCGCATTCGTGATGGCCAGCGGCGCCTCGGTTGAGAACAGCGGATTGTGGTCCGCCTGAATGAACGAGTAATTGACCACCTCAGTCAGGCCGCAGCCGATGAGAATGCGGCGGATCTGATCTTCGGCGTCGCCGACGACGTTCGGCCGTGCGTCGCCGGTCGTCAGCCGCGGAAGCGACGACGGGACCTTGTCGAGGCCGAAGAAGCGAAGGACCTCCTCGATGAGGTCCATCTCCTCGTGAATGTCGCCACGATACGTGGGGACGAACACGTTGATGCCGTCGCCGCTCCGGGAAGCTTCGAAGCCGAGACGGCGGAATAGCTCGAGCGCGTACCCGATGCCGACGGCGCCGCCTGATGCCTCATGGAGTTTCGCTGTGCGAAGCCGCAGACTCTTCGGATTCTCGCCGGCCGCGACGACGTCAATTGCCGGCTGGGGCGTTCCGCCGGCGCTCTCGACGATCATCTGCGCGGCCAGCTCGATCGCGGCAACGGTGTCGTTCGGGTCGACCCTCCGCTCGAAGCGATACGACGCATCGGTCTTGATGGCGAGGCGCCGGGCCGTCCTGCGGATGACCGACGGATTGAACCAGGCACATTCGAGAAGGACGTTTTTCGTCGAGTCGCCGATCTCGCTTTCGGCACCGCCGATGATGCCGCCCAGCGCGACGGCGCGACTCGCGTCCGCGATCACGACCGTCTCAGGATCGATCTTACGCATCTCGCCG
Organism: uncultured Acidobacteriota bacterium; assembly: GCA_937870635.1. Classification (GTDB taxonomy): domain Bacteria; phylum Acidobacteriota; class Thermoanaerobaculia; order Gp7-AA8; family Gp7-AA8; genus DATLEX01. Next base: position 48,040 of record CALMZP010000045.1, read on the forward strand.
TCGAGACTCTTCATCGTTTCGCCCTTCTTACCGGCGCGGACGATGATCGTGGCATCGCCCAGCCGGTCGAGGTCGAAACCGTGCAGAGGATGGCCCAGGGCCAGCATCACGTAGTTCGTGACGTCCACGACGTTGTTGATGGCGCGTAGGCCGACCGCCTCGAGACGTCGCCGAACTTTCTCCGGCGAGGGACGGACGGTCACACCGCGAATGACCTTGCCGGTGTAGCGTGAGCACATCTGTGGAGCGTCGATGCGGATGGTGACGGGCGAGGTTTCGGAAGAATCTTCGCGCGGGCGAGGTCGCCCGCGCTCCACCACCTCCCGGCCCAGCGCAGCCGCCAGTTCGCGGGCCATGCCGAGGTGCGACATGGCGTCGACGCGGTTCGTGGTGATCTCCAGGTCGAAGACGGAGTCGTCACCGTGCGTCTCGACCGATTCGACGGCGTGACCGATCTCCGTAAAACGCTTTCCGAGATCGTTGTCGGACAGATCGGAAAGGTCTACGTAGTCGCTCAGCCAGTCGCGCGATAGCTTCATCGTTTCCTCACGCGGTCGAGAAGATTCTCCGCCGCGTCGTGGGGATTGTCTTTCTTGTGCAGCACGTCGTCGAGCAGCGTCTCATATTCGGCGCGCGGGACGACGCCGCCGATCAGGTGATCCATGAATTTCTGCTTGAGATCCGTTTCGATCCGGATACGGACGCGCTCGCGGCTGCGCCGCACGAGCTCGCCAGAACGATCGAGGTAGGCGTAATGAGCGGCCACCGCCTCGTCGAGCTCGGCGATTCCCTCGTTTTTCGAGGCAACGGTCTTGACGATCGGCGGGATCCAGTCCCCATGCTCCTCGACGAGCGACATCATCATCTGAATCTCCGTGACGGTCTTGTCGGCGCCGGGGCGATCGGCCTTGTTGACCACGAAGACGTCTCCGATCTCCATGATCCCGGCCTTGATGGCCTGAATGTCGTCGCCCATCCCTGGAACGAGCACGACGATGTTCGTCTGCACGGTCCGGACGACTTCGACTTCATCCTGCCCGACGCCGACGGTCTCGACGAGAACGAGGTCGAAGCCGGACGCGTCGAGCACGTCCACGACATCGTTCGTCGCCCGCGCCAGGCCGCCCAGGAATCCGCGCGTGGCCATCGAGCGGATGAACACGCCTTTGTCGGTGTACAGATCCGACATGCGGATGCGATCGCCGAGGATCGCGCCGCCGGTGAATGGCGACGTCGGATCGACGGCGATGATGCCCACGCGCTTCCCCTGCTTCCGCGTGAAGCGCGCAATCGACGCGACCAGCGTCGACTTGCCGGAGCCGGGCGAGCCGGTGATCCCGAGGACGCGCGCCTTGCCCGTCGCCGGATAGATGTCGGCGAGGAGGCGCTCGCTCCGCGGATCGTCGCGCTCGACGAGGGAGATCGCCTTCGCGAGCGCGCGATACTGCCCGGCCCTGATGCCGGCGGCGAGCGCCTCGAGTTCGGTCATCAGCGGTTCGTTTTCGAGTCCGCCAGAAGATTGCGGGCGATGACCATCCGCTGGATCTCGCTCGTACCTTCTCCGATCGTGCAGAGCTTCACGTCGCGGTAGTACTTCTCCGCCGGGAAGTCCTTGATGAATCCGTAGCCGCCGAAGATCTGCACACCTTTCTCGGTCGCGCGGACCGCGACTTCGGATGCGTACAGCTTGGCCATCGCCGAAGCCTGGGTCACCCGCTCGCCTGCGTCCTTCAGCGTTGCCGCGCGATAGCAGAGCAGCCGCGCGGCGTCGATCTCCGTGGCCATGTCGGCGAGCATGAACTGGATCGCCTGGAATTCGGAGATCGGCTTGCCGAATGCGATGCGCTGCTTCGAGTAATCGCGCGCCGCTTCATACGCGCCACGGGCGACGCCGAGGGAGAGCGCACCGATGGAGATGCGGCCGCCGTCGAGGATCTTCATCGCGTCGATGAATCCGTACCCGATCTTGCCGAGGATGTTCTTCGCCGGCACCCGGCAGTCCTCCATCACGAGCTCCGCCGTGTCGGAGACGCGCATCCCCAGCTTGTTCTCTTTCTTGCCGGGACGGATGCCCTTGCGGTCCATCTCCACCGCGAACGCGGTGATGCCGTGCTTCTGGTCCTTGCGATCGGTCACCGCGAGAACCACGGCGATGTTCGCGTAGGTCGCGTTGGTGATGAAGTTCTTGGTTCCGTTCAGAATCCACTCGCTGCCGTCCTTCACGGCCACGGTGTTCATTCCCGACGCGTCGGAACCCGATCCAGGCTCGGTGAGGCCCCAGGCCCCGATCCATTCTCCGGTCGTCAGCTTCGGCAGCCACTTCTTCTTCTGCTCGTCGTTCCCGGCCAGGTAAATGTGGCCGGTGCCGAGGGAGTTGTGTGCGGCCACGCTGAGGGCGAAGCCGCTGTCGATGACTCCGAGCTCCTCGATCACGTTGATGTAATCGATGTACGAGAGGCCGGCGCCGCCGTACTCCTCCGGGAAGATGACGCCGAGCATCCCCAGCTCACCGGCGCGCTTGAAGGTCTCGACGGGAAAGTGCTGCTTTTCGTCCCACTCCATGACGTGCGGGCGGATCTCGCTCTCGGCGAATTCGCGCACCATCTGTTGAATCTGCTTCTGCTCGTCTGTGAGACGAAAGTCCATTCGGCACCCCGGGTTTTGATTGGCCCGCGCGATGGATCGTGAGCAGCGCGGGCGTCGCGGTCAGCGGCGGGCATTCTAGTACAATCCCGACGGTTCAATTCTCTGGAAAAAGGCCCTCGAATGAAACGGTTACTACTCATCGCATCCATCGTGCCGTTTCTTCTCGGCGCCCGGATCCAGCCCGTTGCCAAGGCTCCGGTCAACCCTTCCTACCGCACCGAGTTCCTGGCCGGACTCGATGACGTCGGGACGAAACTGATCCAGCTGGCCGAAGCCGTCCCGGCTGACAAGTATTCATGGCGTCCGGGGACGGGCATCCGCTCCATCAGCGAAGTCTTCGCCCACGTCGCCGGCTCCAACTACTTCCTCCTCACCTTCCTCGGCAAACCGGCTCCGTCCGACCTCCCCGCCGACATGGAGAAGATCACCGACAAGGCCAGGGTCGTCGCCGAACTGAAGAAATCGATCGAACATCTGCGCGCGACCGCGAAGACGATGAACGAGGCCGAGCTGGAGAAGGCAGTGAAGCTCTTCGGCAACAATACGACGCGGCGCGGCGTCTACGGCACGATCCTCAACCACCTCCACGAGCACCTCGGCCAGTCGATCGCGTACGCGCGCATCAACGGCGTCGCGCCGCCCTGGTCCGCCGGGATGAACTGATCCCCACGCCCCCAAAAGCAACCGCGGATGAGGGGCGTCCTCAACGCCGGTACATTCGCAGATACGCTGGCAGAGGAGCACTGACTCCGGAATCGGGAATCGGCTCCCCCGGCGTCAGCGCCAGAGGCAGCACGCCTGCCCAGATGGACATGCCGTAATCCTCTTCGTCGTCGACGGGGGCGCCTGTACGAATCTTTGCGGAAGCTTCGGTGACCGGCAGAGCGAGCACCATCGTGCCGCGCAATTCTTTCTCGTTCGGCGGCCTCGCCTCGGACGAACGGCCGGCCACGACGTGTTCCACGATCGCATTGAGGACGCGCCGTTTCTCGTCGTCGTCCGTAACCTCGCGGGCGGTTCCGAATACGATCGCGGAGCGGTAGTTCATCGAGTGATGGAAGCGAAGCCGACATGACAGATGAGAGCCTCGTCCAGGATCGAGTGAATGGTCTCCGCGTCGTAGACGCCGCGCTTCGCAAGACGGCGCACGGTGGTACGTTCGGTCTGCAGATCGCTCATATCTTCTAGTATGTTCGAGTTGATCCGTTCGGCAATCCTCTACCACGTCTACAGCGGTCATCTTTTCTTCACGGCGCTGTCAATGTTCGTCGTCGGGATTTCCGTCCGCCGCCTGCGCGCCCTCGGTTTACTGGCACTGCCGCTGGTGTTCTTCAGCGGGACACCGATGCCTCTCATCGCAGCCGTGCCCCTGGTCGTGGCGGCGATCGTCGTGCTCTTTGCTCAGTTCAAGGGACGGGTCGCGGTCGGAGTGATCGTTGCCATCATTGCGGCTGGCATCGAGATTCCCTGGCATGTACGAAGCGCGGGCGAGGTCGCCCGCGCTCCACTGGTTCTCGGTGATTCGCTCGCTTCCGGTGGATTTGGTGAAACGAGAACCTGGCCGGCGCTCCTCGGCGCTCGGAATCTATCCTCGGCATCGGAAACCGTGGCGCGCGCACTCGAGCGCGCTCTCCCGGTTGTCGGACCGAACGACGTCGTGATCGTGGAGCTGGGCGGCAACGACATGCTTGACGGAACGCCGCTCGGCGAATTCGACCGAGACCTGGACGCCCTGCTTGCCCGTCTCCGCGGTGCGCGCGTCGTGATGCTCGAGCTGCCCGTTCTCCCCGGCCGATGGGGATACCCAGCGATCCAGCGGCGTCTCGCGCGGAAGCACGGCGTCCTGTTGATTCCGAAGCGCGTTCTGGCGCGCGCGCTGACCGGCCCCGGAAACACGACCGACGGACTGCACCTCACAGATCGAGGCCACGAGCAGCTCGCTCGTGGCCTCGCCCGTTCATTGGGTCGTTACTGAACGTTCAGTGCCGTGTCATCGATCACGAACGACGTCTGCAGCGAGCTGTCCTCGGTCGCATAGAAGCGAACGCGGATGGTCTGGCCGCGGTAGGCCGTGACGTCGAACGACTTCAGCAGATAGCTCGAGTTCTTGTTCAGATTCGAGTAGCTGGCCAGAGTGGAGAGGACCGATCCGCTGCTGTTGAGGATCTGCACCTGCAGGCGGTCGTAGACAGTGGTGGTGGTCGTCTCCGATGACGTGATGCGGAGGTAGAACGACAGTGATGCCGAGGTCGCAGTCGACGGGATCGTCACCTGTTGATACGCATAGTCGGTGTGTGTCGAGCCGTAGCCGCAGAGCCACGCCTTCCACGATCCGGTGCGCGCCGGCTGGCCCGTCGAGCTGGTGATGACGCCGGAGGTCGCGGTCCAGCTCACGTTGCCCGATTCGAAGCCGGGGTTGAGGAGCAGCTGGCTTCCCGACGGAGGCGGCGGAGGCGGCGGAGCGGCGCCGAGGAGTGAATAGAGGAGGCGGTTCGGAGAACCGGAGCCGGCGCTGGTGATCTTGTTCAGCGTCGCGCTGTCACGGATTGCCGCCCAGACCGTCGCCGGCGAAGCAGCGGTATTCCCGGCCAGGTACAGCGCGGCAACACCCGCGACGTGCGGCGTGGCCATCGACGTTCCGCTGATCGTATTCGTCGCGGTGTCGCTCGAATACCACGCGGACGTGATCGACGATCCCGGCGCGAAGATGTCGGTGCACGAACCGTAGTTCGAGAACGACGACCGCGCATCGGTCGACGTGCTGGAGTTGACGGTGATCGCTTCGGCGACACGCGCCGGCGACGAGCTGCACGCGTCGACGTTGCTGTTGCCGGAGGCGACGGCATACGTGACCCCATCACTGATCGAGCGGCGCACGGCATCGTCGAGGGCGGTCGAAGCACCGCCGCCGAGGGACATGTTGGCGACGGCGGGCGCGCCGGCGGCGTGGTTGGACGTCACCCAGTCGATGCCGGCGATGACACCGGAATTCGTTCCGGATCCCGCGCAGTCGAGAACACGGACGGCCACGAGCTGCACGCCCTTCGCCACTCCGTAAGTCGCTCCGCCGACGGTACCGGCGACGTGGGTCCCGTGTCCGTTGCAGTCCGCGGCCGGCAGCGATCCGTCGACGGCGTCATAGCCATTGATCGCGCGTCCGCCAAATTCGGCGTGCGACGTGCGAATGCCGGTGTCGATGATGTACGCCTTCACGTTCGACGCCGTTGTGTTGTAGGTGTACGAGGAGTTGAGCGGGAGGTCGCGCTGGTCGATGCGATCCAGTCCCCACGTCGCGCCGCTCTGCGTCGCGTTGATCGAGACCTCTCCATCCTCTTCGACGTAGGCAACGCGCGGATCATTCGCGATCCGCATGGCCGCCTGTTCGGACATCGTCGCCGAGAAGCCTTTGATCGCGTGTGTGAACACATGGCCGCGGCGTCCCCGGTTCATTCGCACCAGATCGTCGGCGGCCGATTCGACATCTTCAACGCGCGGCTCGAAGACCACGATGTACTGATCAGGGATCCTCTTCTGAGCCCTGACCACCTCACCTTTCTTCGGGCCGGCGAACAGCGGGACGGATACAACGAGGGCACACAGCAGGAACAGGGGTTTCCTCATTCGTTCTCCTTACACGCAGTTTTGGGACGCGGGGAGTGTAAACGAACGGTTACAGGGATGGAAGGGGGGCTTGGCGGCCCTAAAGCGGGCTCAGCCGGGGGGGTGGACCTTGGACCCTGGACCTTGGACCTTGGAAGTGACGGTTGACGTGCGAAGATCAGTGGAGCGCGGGCGACCTCGCCCGCGTCGTCCTCCGCCCAGTGCCTCGAGGACGCGGGCGGGGTCGCCCGCGCTCCACTTGTAAGCGGCTTCGTGACCCGTCACTCCCAAGGTCCCAAGGTCCAAGGTCCAGGGTCCGCCTAGTAACGCGTGCTCGAAAGCTCCCGCGACCTTGCGAACATGCCGGGGGTGTAGGCGGTGATCCTTCCGGTGAACGCGGAGGCCGCGACCGTGAGCGGCGACGCGAGCCAGAGCTTTCCGGGACCGGAGCGGCCTTTGAAATTGCGGTTGATCGCGCTCACGGTCACCTGTTCGGTGTCCTCCGACACACCCGGACCGCAGCCGATGCACGCACCGCAGCCGGGATTGAGCACGACCGCTCCTGCTTTCTCGAACGTGTCGACGAGACCGTTGTCGCGCGCGAACTTCTCGACGGCCTGCGACCCGAACTGGATGAAGAACTGAACGCCGTCGGCGACGCGCAAGCCGGCATCGACCGCTTCCTTCGCCACCTGGTGATAGAACACGAGGTCGTCGATCTTGCCCGCGGTGCAGCTGCCTGCGTAGGCGATGTCGATCCTCACCTCCCCCACCTCGTCGATGGGAGCGCCGTTGGTGGGATCGGAGGGAATGCCGTGATCGGGGTCGCCGGGGTGGGCAACCATCGGTCGGATCGTGGCGAGATCGATCGTATGAACACCGCCGGCGTATTCCGCGCCGGGATCGGGCGACACCGCGCGGGCACGGAGGCGGTCGATGTCGGCGCCGGGGCGCATCGACGCGATCCATTCGAACGTCTTCTCGTCCGCTTCGATGATGGCCGTGCGCGCCGAGCATTCCGTGGCCATGTTCGCGAGCGTGGCACGCTCGTCGAGGGAGAGGCCGCGCAGGCCCGGGCCGGTGAACTCCATGATCCGGTCGAGCGTCATCTGCGGCTTGGCGTAATGCAGGAGAATGTGCAGCATCACGTCCTTCGCGGTGACGTTCTCCGCGAGTTTTCCGACCAGCTCGAACCGGATCGATTCCGAGACCTCCACGGTGGTGAAACCGGAATGGACGAGGTTCGCGTATTCGGTCGCGCCGACACCCCAGGCGAGAGCGTTGTTCACGCCGCCCATGCAGGTGTGGCTGTCGGTCGCCTGAATGAAATCGCCGGGATCGATGATGAACTCGCGCGCCACTTCGTGACAGATGCCCGGCGACACGCGCCCCCTGGCTGAGAAATCGCGGCAGCCGGTGTGGCTCTGGAAATCACGCTGCAGATCGCGCAGCGTCTCGATCTTTCCCATGAAGGGGACCATTCGCGGCACTTCGTCCGCGTAGATGAGATGGTCCTCGAACACCGCGAACTTGTCGGGATTCCGGATCGTGTAGTCGCGCCCGTACTCCTGCTGGAGGAAGTAGTGCACCTGCGCCGTCGTGAACTCGTGGGTGTAACCGCCGTCGACGCCGACGACGAGGGCGTCGCCCGGTTTTACGAAGACCTTTCCCGCGGGCGAGGTCGCCCGCGCTCCACCGATGACGTGGTTGGCGAGGATCTTCTCCCCCATCGTCATCGGGCGCTGCGGAGTGTCCGGGTGGGGAAGCTTCACGTCGCCGCGCTCGAGGGCCTTGGCGAAGGGAAAGAGCCCGCCCCACTGAATGATGAGCTGCGTAATCGGGTCGTAGCCCTTGCAGAACTCGGCAAGGGGGATGCTCTCCCCTTCCTGCAGCCGCTCGAGCATCGAGTGATCCGCCATCAGCAGACCTTGATTGATGTTGTTGCCGGCATGGATCGGCGCGAACGACGCCGCCACGGCGACGCGGATGCCGCTGAAGACTTCCGACTGCGTGGCCGTCTCACGCGAGCTCCCCACGCCCTTGCGATAGCCGGAGACGATCACTTCGAAGTTGCCGTTGCGGAGCGCGTCCGGAGGGACGAGACGCTCGCCGTTCACGATCAGGCCGGCGTACGCGTTCCGGGCGATGTCTTCCGGCTTGTGGTCGAAACAGACCCACGCCGGGGTCATGGCGTCGGTGTTGATGTCGTCGAGAAGGTCCTCGACGCGGAGGTCCTTCATCTGAAGGTCGAGCTCTCCGCGCAACTGCTTACGGATGAGCTCGGGATCTCGGGTCAGAAAAAGAACGCGTTTGCCGGGTGTGAGGGAGACGGTCCGCGGTGGTCGCATAAGGCGGTCGAAGTATAGAACCAGGTGGCTCGCGAGAATGTTGCCTGCCGGGCGATGACCCCCTCACCGCAGAGACGCAGAGTACGCAGAGGGACGCAGAGGCTTCCTGCCATCTCTGCGTCCCTCTGCGTGCTCTGCGGTGAAGGTCGTCGAGAGGAGCACTATCGCGGCGGTCGATCCCTCTTCATCCCCTTCCGGGCCCGGATCACGAAGTGGACCGGCACCCCTTCCAGGCCGAAGGCCTCCCGGAACTGGTTTTCCAGATAGCGGCGATAGGAAAAGTGGAGCGGCTCATCCGAGTTCGAGAAGAGGGCGATCGTCGGCGGCCCCGCCTTCAGCTGCGTCGCGTAGTAGAAGCGCCGCGGCTTCCCCCGCACGACCGGCGGATTGTGCGCCTGCACGGCTCGCTCGAGGATCTGATTCAGCTCGGACGTCTTGAAGCGCTTCCGGTACGACGCGATGATCGAGTCGATCTTCGGGAACACCTTCTCTACGCGACGGCCGGTCTTCGCGGAGACGAACTCGAGCGGCGCATAAGAGAGGAACTTCATCTTGAAGCGCACGTGCTCTTCGAACTTCTTCGCATCGTCGGGCTCGTGCTGGGCGGCATCCCACTTGTTCACCAGGAGCATCGCCGCCTTCCCCGCATCCTCGGCGTATCCGGCCACGGTGGCGTCCTGCGCGGTCACGCCATCCGTGGCGTCGATCATCACCAGGGCGATGTCACACCGCTCGATCGCCTTCCGCGCCGAAATGACGGCCAGCTTCTCCGCCTCGTCCGTGGTCTTCCCCTTCCGGCGGATACCGGCCGTATCGATGATGATGTAGCGGCGGCCGTTGCGCGTGATCTCTTCGTCGATCGCATCGCGGGTGGTTCCCGAGATCGGAGACACGACCGATCTCTCCTCGTTCGTCAGGCGGTTCAACAGCGAGGATTTGCCGACGTTCGGCCGTCCAATGATGGCCACGTGAACCGGCGCGTTCGGATCTTCCTCGGGCTCCTCCTCCGCTTCTGGCGGGACGACCTCGCTGATGAGATCGATGAGGTCGTCCGTTCCCGTTCCATGTTCCGCGGAGATCGGGACGAGACGCTCGAAGCCGAGCTCCCAGAACTCGTTCACCGCCGACTCGGCGTCCTTGCGATCGATCTTGTTGACGACGAGGGCCGTCTTCGACGCCTCGCCGCGCAGCTGCTGGGCGATGTCGCGATCCTCGGTGAGCACGCCGGCGGCGCCGTCGACCACGAAGAGAATGAAGTCGGCCTCGGCGAGCGCTTTCTCAGCCTGAGCCTTGATCTCGCCCGCGAATGCGGACATCGGCGTCTCGCCGTATTCGAGCCCGCCGGTGTCGGTCAGCTCGTAGCGCCGCCCGTCGTCGAGCGAGACCACCTCGCGCAGACGGTCGCGCGTCATGCCGGGCAGATCGTGAGTCAGCGCGCGCCGCTTTCCGGCGAGACGGTTGAACAGCGTCGACTTCCCGACATTGGGCCGCCCGACGATCACGATTTTCTTAAGAGACCGATCACCCACTCAGACCTCGCCATGCAGTAGAAGAGGATCGCTCCCACCGCCGTATTGAAAAAGTTGAGGACCCCGTTCGGCACAGGCACCGCGCGTTTGCGATTCCAGCTGCCTGCCACACTTTCCAGCCAGGATCCGAGGAAGGCGGAAAGGGTGACCATGATGACCGAGACCCAGATGATTGTCGCCGCCGAGCCAAACATTTTCTGAAAGGACAGGGACCCGGCCACCGCCACGAGAAAGCCCGCGATGACTCCGGCCACGGTCCCTTCGACCGAGATCGCACCCTCCGTGCCCGGCGGAACCTTTCGCAGCGTCAGCGGCAGAAACGCTCGCCGGCCGATGAGCTGCCCGACCTCGCTGGCCGTCGTATCGGCAGCGGCCGTGGCCAGCGACGCGATCCCCATGAAATAGACGATCGGCGCCGCTTCCACCGGCCAGTGCGTCCGGAAGAATCGGGAGAAGGCGATGGCGCAGAGGGTCGCCACACCCACATTCGAGAACGCGTGGTTGAATCCGCGGCGGCCACCCTCTTCCTGCGCCAGGCCGGCCGCCGCCTTCCGCCTGTAGCCGAGCTTCGTCGCACCGCTCCCGATCACGAAGAACGTCAGGAGCGCCACATACATCGGCCACCCGGCGGTCAGAATGATGACAGACCCGAGAATCCACCCGCCGATGGCGCCCGACACGGTGACGCTGCGCGCGACGAAACCGATCGCCGCGAGCGCCGTGTTGATGCCGATCCACACCAGGCTGTCCTCCGGCATCGCGTACGGGTGCCAGGGGGTGTAGATGAAGTAGAGGAGCGCCGTTGCAGCGGCGGCGGGCACAGTGAGGTTGTCGTCGACACGGAGCGGAAGCGACTCGACGATCGCCGCACAAAGAACGGCGATGAGGATCTCCCATGCCGGTCCCGGGTGTTTCATCCACAGCCCGATCGCGACACCGCCGAACGCACCGGCAAAGAGAAACGCCACGAAACCGCTCCACGATTTGTCCCGATTCCAGGGGATCTTCGGACCGCGAATGGCCTTGCCGGCGATCGTCGCGAAACCGTCGCCGAACGCCAGGATCACCCAGGCGATCGCCGCGATCGACAGCCGTTCCCGAAACACGACGATGAGCAGCATCACCGCGAACGGATAGATGACCATTCCGGCATCCCACCCCCGCTCGTGACGGGAAACCTGCTTCCCGACCAGCCGGTGCAGAAAGAGCCAGTTCCCGGCCACCGCGGCGGCAGCGACGGCGGCGGCCGCCCACCACGGCAGCCAGCGCAGAGTGATGGCGCCCACCCCGATGGCGGTGTGGAGGGATTTTCGGAGGAGCTCGTTCGGTTCGTGGGGCATCTTTGAAAGGATGAAGGATGAAGGATGAAATGGGCAACATCAGCCTTCATCCTTCAGCCTTCGGCCTTCTACAATGCGCGCCTGATGTCTGAGACACCGACCACGGCACCTCTGCTCTCCGTGATCGTCCCCTGCTACAACGAGCGGGCGACGGTGGCGGAGCTGTTGCGCCGGGTCAAGGACGTACAGGTCGACAAGGAGATCATCGTCATCGACGACAAGTCGACCGACGGATCGAAGGACGTCGTGGCCGCCCTCGCAGCCCAGTGGCCCGAGATCCGGCACATCCTTCAGCCCCACAATCAGGGCAAAGGCGCCGCGCTTCGCCGTGGCATCGAAGAAGCCCGGGGGGAGATCGTCATCATCCAGGATGCTGATCTCGAATACGACCCGGAGGAGTACCTCAAGATCATTCAGCCGATCGTGGATGGTCACGCGGACGTCGTCTTCGGATCGCGTTTCGAAGGCTACCCCCGCCGCGTCATGCTTTACTGGCACCGCCTCGGCAACACCTTCCTGACGTTCCTCTCCAACTGCACGACGAATCTCGATCTCACCGACATGGAGACCTGCTACAAGGCCTTCCGCCGCGAGATCATCCAGTCGATCAAGCTCAACTCGAACCGCTTCGGGTTCGAGCCCGAGGTCACGGCGAAGCTCGCCAAGCGCGGGTATCGGATTTTCGAGGTGCCGATCTCCTACTACGGCCGCGATTACTGGGAAGGCAAGAAGATCAATTGGAAAGACGGCTTCAGCGCCATCTGGACGATCCTGCGCTACGGCTTCTTCAACGACGATGCGAGCGAGCCGCGGACGTTCACGACTCTCCGCCGCCGCGGACGCCTGAAACGCTACAACCGCTGGATCTGGGACCGCATCGCGCCGTTCGTCGGACAGCGCGTTCTCGAAGTGGGCGCCGGATCCGGAACGATGACGCGGTTTCTTTACGGCCGTGAGCTCATCGTCGCCACCGATCGCGAGACGCCGTACCTCGACCGCCTCCGCAATGCGTTCCGGCGGCGCCCCGGGATCATCGTCGACCGCCTCGACATCGAGCGAGACGACAACGAAGATCTGGCCCGCTACGCGTTCGATACCGTCACGTGCATCAACGTGCTCGAGCACACCATGGATGACGAGGGCGCGCTGAAGCGCGTGAACGATCTGCTCGTGCCGGGAGGCCGGGTGATTGTGTACGTCCCGGCGGGACAGGCACTGTTCGGATCGATGGACAGAGGCATCGGCCATCAGCGCCGTTATGAAAAGGAAGAACTGATCGCAAAACTGCAGCGCGCCGGGTTCACGCTCGAATACATCGCCTACCAGAACCGGATCGGAAAACTGGCCTGGTGGCTCAACGGCAAACTCGCCGGGCGCCGCGCGCTTCCTTCGGCGCAGTCCCGCGTTTTCGACACGCTGGTGCCGCTGTTCCGCGCGTTCGAGGGATCGAATCCGTCGACCGGTCTGAGCCTCATCGCCGTCGGAAGGAAAAACGGTACCGGACTGGCCGCGGTCACCGACGGCGCGAGAGTTGCGAACAGCGTAGCTTCATGAACCGCGCGGCAGTGATCCTCGCAGGCGGCGCCGGCACGCGCCTCCGCCCCTTGAGCTCCGACGAGAATCCGAAACAGTTCCTCAGAATCTTCGAGGGACGTTCCCTCCTGCAGAAGACCTTCGAGCGGCTGCGGCGCCTCCTCCCCGCTTCGCGTATTCACGTCTCGACGAACGAGCAGTACCGCTCCAAGTGCGTCGAGCATCTGCCGGAAATGCCTGCCGAAAACGTGATCACGGAGCCGTCGCGGCGCAACACGGCGCCGGCGATCGCGCTCTGCACGCTGACGATCGAGCGCCAGCTCGGAGACGCGGCGATCGCGTTTCTGCCGTCCGATCACTTCATCGGCGACGAGCCGGAGTTCATTCGCGTGCTCGATCGCGGCTTTGCGTATGCCGAGAGCAATCCGGCGTTCGTGACCATCGGGATCGATCCGACGGAGCCGAATACCGGATATGGATATCTCGAGCTCGGCGAAGAGCTCGAGCCGTCGCTCATGCGGTTGCGGCAGTTCAAGGAGAAGCCGTCGCTCGAGGTCGCGCAGGAGTTCCTTCGCGCCGGCAACTACGCCTGGAACGGCGGCATCTTCGTCTGGCGGGCGAGTGTGTTCCGCTCCGAGGCGAGCCGGGTCGCGCCGGAGCTGTTGCGCGCCAGCGTGGAGAACTATGACGAGATGCCGTCGATCTCCATCGACTATGCGGTGATGGAGAAAGCGTCGAACGTGGTCACGATCCGAGGCGACTTCGGCTGGTCCGACGTCGGGTCCTTCGACGCGCTCCGCAAGGCGGGCGTGGATGTCGACGCCGAATTGGCCAAAACCGCGCAGTCGCGCGAATGAATGGAGCCGCGGGCGATCTCGCCCGCGGGTCGCAGAGGAAACCGTAAACCGCGGGCGGGATCGCCCGCGGCTCCACCGGACGTCGGACTTACGGCCAACGGTCAACTACGATCAAAAATCCGCGACGCGTTTTCCCACAGAATGGCCCGTTCCTCCCTCTCCCCCAGCCCCAGCGCTCGGAACTGCTCGACGTTCTTCTTCGGCGAGGCCACGCCCGGCGACGGCCAGTCGGTTCCCCACAACGCCTTGTCCGCGAGATCGGCGAGCTTCGGCACGTAGCGCAGCAGCGCCTTCGGCGGAATGCCCGAGAGATCGAGGTAGACGTTCCGATGACGGCGCGCGAGGAACATGGCCGTCTCCCCATAAAGCGGCCTGCCCGCGTGCGCCAGGATGATGGTCAGCTTGGGGAAGTCGATCGCCACATCGTCCGCGGGCATGGGGTCAGCGTACACATTGCGCGCCCTTGGAAAGATCGAAGTGCCGGTGTGAATCATCACCGGCACTCCCCGCTCTTCGCACGCCCGATACACCTCGGCGAGCGGCGGAAGGTTCGACCGGTACGCGTTCGACAGGAAAAGCTGGTGGGGCGGATGGATCTTCACCATCCCGATGCCGAGGTCTAGGATGCGGTGGATTTCGGCGCGGGCGTCGGGCTCATGGAGCGGGTTCACCGAGCCGACGGCTACGAGACGGTCGCGATGATCGCGCGTGAAGTTCGCGATCCAGTCGTTGGTCTCGCGCGTAAATCCCATCACGTCGGGCGATACGTAGTTGATGCAGCACGTCCGCTCGATGTCGTGTTCGTCCAGGAAGCGAAGCAGATTCTCAGGCGAGGAGAGGATCTCGCGCGCGCCGGCGTGCGAAGGATCGTCGATCATCGGCAGCACGTCCGCGCGCAGCATCCGCCACGGCTGCACGTGAATGTGGACGTCGAATACCCGGCTCGTGGTCAAGTGAGCATGACCAGGCGCATGCAGGTCGCGCTTGCAGGACAGGCGTCCTGAAGCTCGCGGGAAGCCAAGAGCTGCGGGTGAACTTCATCGCGATCGATCGTCTTGAAGCCGCGCCGCGCGAAGTAACCCTCGGCCGTCGTCGTGAGAAGGTAGAACTCGCGAAGTCCACGAGATGCCAGTCGATCCAGAAGCTGGCGCACCAGGCGGCGCCCCAGCCCGTGGCTGCGGTACGCCGGATCGACCGCAATGGACCTGATGAGCGCCGCGGTGGGATAGGCCTCGGCGCCGCCGCAAGCGATGAGCCGGTCCGCGTCGCGGGCGACGAGGAAGGTCTGCCAGTGTTCGTCGACTCCCGCGGTCGGCAGCGACGCGCTCGTCAGCAGCTCCTTGATGGCGGACACATCGCCCTCCCCCGCCGGAACGATCACGATCTGGGACAGCTCGGCCACGGGTCGATCATAAGCAAAAAAAAGAGGCCGCGCGACCGCGCGGCCTCTCTGCTGTTTCAACGGTAGAACGTCTCAGGCTCAGTGTTCGCCTTCAGACGATCCGGAACGGCCGCGCTCGCGGTCGACGCCGCGATTACGGCTGGACTCGCTGTCGATGTCCGTCTCGGAGCCGACGCCCCCGCCGCTTCCGACGGAGCCACTACGGCCGAGATCGCCCTTCATACCATCGTCGCCGATGCCTTCGCCCCGGCGATTCGGTTCATTCAGATTCTCGGAACGGCCGATGGTCTGACCGAACTCAGACGTGGAGTCATCGTTGAGGTTTCCCTGACGACGCGAGGTCTCGCGATTGACGTCGCCCGCGCTGGTTGATCCGGTGTTACGGCTGACCTTGTCTCTGTCACGGTTTTCCATGCGTTGAGCCTCCTGTACTTATCGTTTTTGCCGGCGTCGTTGCCGACAGTTATTAAGATAGCAATCAGGGTGCCCAAATCATTGAAATCGCAAGGAATTATCTACTGGATTTCGAAGACGGCCGAGACCGTATAGACATTCTCCTGAGTGCCGGACTCGACCGGCACATCGTTCGTGACCGCACCCGCTTCCGCACGCATGGCCATCTGTCGCGGGTAATGCGGCGGTGCGACCTGCGCACCTTCGGCGATGGTCACCGCGCGGCCGAGAGTACGCCCCGCGGCAGAGGCGAGGAGCGCGGCCTTCGCCCTGGCGTCTGCGAACGCGGCGCGCAGGCCCTCATCCCTTCCCTTTGCAGGATCGGAGACTTCGAACTGAAGTCCGGAGGATGTGTTGACGCCCGCATTCACGGCGGTCTGGAGGAGACGACCGGCGTCGCCGATCTTGTCGCGGCGAACGGTGATGTTGTTCGAGACCTGGTAGCCGAGGATCTGGGGGAGCTTGCCCTGCTGATAGTCCTGCTGGGGCCAGATCGCGAAGTTCGAGGTGCGGATCTCCGCTTCTTTCGCGCCGGCCGCTTTGAGCGCGGCGATCACGGCCGCGACTTTGCGGTTGTTTTCGTTGACTGCGTCGTCCACGGTGGCGGAAATCGTCTGGACGCCGACACTGAAGGTGACGCGATCGGGGGTCACGGAGCTCCGGCCGGTTCCCGTGACGCTGATGGTCTGCAGGTAGGGCGGGACATACGGCGTCTGCGCGGTGCCCTGCGGGAACGCGGATGTTGCTGTGATGAGGACTACGGCAAACGGTAGAAATCTTTTCATGAAACCTCCTCGTTACCTCTGTAGAATGCGCGCGCTCGCAAGGCATGCCGCGCGTTCAATCAAGTCCAACTTCAGGATGAATTCCCTTCATGGCAGATCCTAACGACAAGGTGCCTGGGCAGGCACCCGGCCGGTACTACGTCGACTCGCAGTGCATCGACTGCGATCTCTGCCGCGAGACGGCGCCGGCGAACTTCATCCGGAACGACGAAGCGGGATTCTCCTACGTGTTCAAACAGCCCGAGACGGCGGAAGAAGAAACTTTGTGCAAAGACGCGCTGGACAACTGTCCGGTGGAAGCCATTGGGCGGGACGGGGATTCGTAGCCTCGTCCTGCGTTTTTCTGGCGGATGAGGGCTTCGGGTTGACTCGACCTTCGACCTTGAAGATCCGGAGTGCGGACATTGCATGATTAGACGTTCGGGGCCCGGAAAACGAAACCGCGCACGCTGGGCGGACTTGAAGGTCGAAGGTCGAAGGTCGAAGGTCGAATCGCCCCGAAGCCGGTGAAGCTCGATCTCGCCGAGCCGGCGCCGAAGCGATCCGGCTAATGCATTTTCCGATCGGGGCTGACCTGTTCGTGCCAGTCGTCCGCGAGCAGGACTTCGATCAGTTCCTGGAGTTCTTCCATGTGGAACGGCTTCGTCAGCGCCGCGGTCATGTTGTTGCCTTTGGTGATGGTGAGAATGTCGCCCTTGCCTGAGGCCACGACGACGGGGGTTTGCTTTCCCTGCTGCACGTACCACGCGATCCACTCCTCGCCGCTCATCCCGGGAAGGTTGAGGTCGAGCAGGATCAGCCGGGTGTCTGGGTTGCTCTGCAGAAGACTGATGCCTTCCACGGCGCCGGATGCTGAGAGGACTTCGTAGCCCCGTTTCTGGAGATAGGACTTGTACAGGGCGAGGACGTCCGGATCGTCCTCGATCGCGAGGATCTTCTGGTTCTGGTTCGTCTGCCGTGTCGTTTCAAGCATTTGACCGGTCTCCGGCGGCATCTAATGCGAGTTCCATGCTAACTGCTGAGCAATAATCTGCCCTGTGGGAATCGGAATGTGGGTGATCGCCGGCATCGGTGCCTTCGCCGCCGGCCGGCTCATTCGCGCCGGGCGGCCACCGAGCTGGCTGGTCGAGGGACCGCTGGCCGTAATCGCCGCCATCGCGGCGGGACTCGCAGCGACGGCCCTCGACTTCGGCGGTTGGAAAGAACCTGACGGGCGAGCCGGCGCGTTCGCGTTCAGCGCTGCCCTCGGAGCGATTGGCCTCGCACGTGCCTTCGGCCTGCTGCGCCGATGATACGCGCCGCCGTCGTCCTCATCCTCTTCAGCATCAACCTCACGGTATGGGGCACGGTCGTCCTCCTGGTCGGAGTGGTCAAGTTCTTCACACCGCAGGGGCCCGCCCGCCGCCGGCTCATCCTCACTCTCGCCTCCCTGGGCGAAGGATGGGTGGCCATGAACAACCACATCTCCGACCTCACGCTCCCCATCCGCTGGGAAATCACCGGCGTCGACGGGCCGCGGCACGATGGCCATTACCTCGTATTCGCGAACCACATCTCATGGTTCGACATCATCGTCGTCTTCCGCGTCCTGCATCTGCGAACGGCGCTGATCCGTTTTTTCACCAAGCAGGAACTGATCTGGCTGCCGTTCATCGGGCAGGCCTGCTGGGCGCTCGAGTTCCCGTTCATGAAGCGGTACAGCGCCGACTACCTCGCGCGTCATCCCGAAAAGCGCGGGACGGATCTCGCCACGACGCGGCGCGCATGCGAACGGTATCGAACGCTACCCGTGGCGGTGCTCAATTTTCTGGAAGCGACGCGCTTCACGCTCGACAAGCACACCGATCAGGAGTCACCGTATCGTCACCTGCTACGCCCTCGCACCGGCGCCGCCGCGTTCGTCGTCGCCTCCCTCGGCGATCAGCTGGACGGCATCCTCGACCTGACGATCGCCTACCCCGGACATCTCGTCACCGCCTGGGAGGTGATCACCGGCCGGGTGAAGTCGATCCGCGTCCACGTGCGCCAGCTGCCGATCCCGCCGGTTCTGTTGACGAGTGCCGTGACCGAGCCGGGACCGGTGCGCGAGGAGTTCCGGGAGTGGATCGAGCGGGTGTGGGCCGAGAAGGACGAGATCCTCCGCGATTTACTCGCGAAGTAGTGGAGCGCGGGCGAGGTCGCCCGCGTCCCTGTGGCGGGCGCGATCGCCCGCGGCTCCACTGCGCGGGGTCGCCCGCGCTCCACTACGAAAGTTTTCGTTGACCATACGAAACATTTCGTATAGCTTCCTCGTAGAACGGAGCGATGCACACGATGATGGAAAAGGCGCTACCCCGCCCCACCGACGCCGAGCTGGCGATCCTGAACGTGCTGTGGGAGCGCGGACCGAGCACGGTTCGCGATGTACACGACGCGCTGGCGGGCAGACAGGCCACCGGCTACACCACGGTTCTCAAGCTGATGCAGATCATGACCGAGAAAGGCCTCGTGGTCCGCGACGAGACGCAGCGCGCTCACGTCTATTCGGCTCGCACGAGCGAGCAGAAGACGCAGCGTCAGCTTCTCGCCGATCTCGCGGATCGCGCGTTCGGCGGATCGCCGGCGAGGCTCGTGATGCAGGCGCTCTCCGGCCGCAAGGCCTCTGCCGAGGAGCTGAACGAGATTCGCGAGCTGCTCGACAGGCTGGAAGGAGAGTCGAAATGATCGCGATGAACGGACCCCTCTCGGAAGCGATCGGCCTGGCGGTGCTTCATCTGCTCTGGCAAGGCATCGTCGTGGCGGCCGTCCTTGCCCTCGCGCTCCAGCTGCTCTCGGGTGCCACAGCGAACGTTCGATACGTTCTCTCCTGCGCAGCCCTCCTCGGCCTCGTCGTCCTCGGCGTCGTCACGGCCCGGACTTCCTACGAAGCTGGATCTCCGGCCATCGTACCGATCGGCGGCTCGATCGAAGCAGCGAGCGATGAACTCGGAGGCATGGCCGGGGGCGATGCTGCGCCCGCGCCACTCGCTTTCGTCCAGATGCACACGTCCACGATCGCGTTCGCGTGGCTGGTCGGAGTGACGATCCTCTCCACGCGCCTCGTTCTCAGCTGGAACCGGACCCGCCGCCTCATGGCGTCGACCGAGCCCGTTCCGGCTCCGTTCGAGAGTGTGGCGGCTCGCCTGGCGCTTGCGCTCGGCGTCGATCGGATCGTGCGCCTCGCGCAATCTTCGGCCGTCGACGTGCCCAGCGTGGCGGGCTTCCTCAAGCCCGTCATCCTCGTTCCGGCGAGCTCGCTCAGCGGGCTGTCGATCCGCCAGCTCGAGATGGTCTTCGCTCACGAGCTCGCGCACATCCGCCGTCATGATTACCTCGTCAACATGCTGCAGTCTGTGGCGGAAACGCTGCTCTTCTATCACCCGGCCGCGTGGTGGATCTCCCGTCAGATCCGCGTCGAACGCGAAAACTGCTGCGACGACCTCGCGGTGGCGACGTGCGGCGACGCGCTCGAGTACGCGCGGGCTCTCGCCGTCCTCGAAGAGCTCAGAGAAGGCCCGGCTCTCGTCGTCGCCGCCAACGGCGGATCGCTTCTGGATCGTATCAAGCGCCTCATCAGGGCGCGGGAGAAAAACATGGTGAATGGCTGGACCGCTGTCGCTGCCGCTCTCACATTCGCAGTCGTAATGACCGTTACGTCTCTTCCAGTTCAGGCGGATCGTGATACGCCGGCGCCCCCCGCGGCTCCCGCCGCAGCGGTCGACGTCGTCGCGCCGCGCCCGGCCGCGGCGCCGAAACCGGCCAAAACTCCGCGCGCCGCGATCGCTGTCGCCCCCGCTCCGATCCCGATGGGCGGGGACGACTTCCAATACGAGTTCGACGTGGACGTCGATGTCGACCTCCCGGAGATTCCGCTTGCGCCTGAAATCCCGGTAGTGCCCGGCGTTCCGATGGCTCCTCCGGCGCCCGTGATCGCACCGATGGCATTCGCTGCCGGTGCGGCAGCCTTCGATTTCGATCTCGACGACGATCGCGACCGCGCCAGGGACGGCGATGAGAAGCCGATGACCGAATCAGGCCCCCTGACGGTCGACGAGCTCATCGCCCTTCGCATTCACGGCGTAACACCCGGCTACATCGCCGAGATGCGCGACGTGTTCGGCTCGATGAGCCTCCAACAGATCCGGCAGCTCAAAACGATGGGCGTGTCGGCGAAATACGTCGCGGACCTCCGCGCCGGAGGGGTGAACATCACCACCGCGCGCGAAGCGACGCAGCTGAAGATCCACGGCGTCACACCCGAGTTCGTGCGCTCGCTTGCCGCGGCCGGCTACACGAAGCTCAGCCCCCGCGACCTGGCCCGCCTGGCCATGGCGGGAGTGAATGCCGATTACATCCGCGAGATGGCGAAGTACCGCGACAAGAAATGAGGAATTCAGAGGCCTATCCACCGCGCAGGTTCGCTCCGCCGCGCAGGTTCCGGTGTCGTTCACGCTCCCGGCCGAAGCAGGCACCATGACCCTCGAAGGAACGTTCAAGCAGGGCTTCGGCGCCGGACTGTTCACCTTTTCGCCGAATCCGGCGTTCCTCGACACCGTGCGCGCGATGGGCGTCGGCGTCGAATCAGAGAAACGGCGGGACGGCCGGGAACGGGATCAGGACGCGCGCCTCCTCCAGTTCGCCCTCAGTGACGTCTCGACAGCGTTCATCCAATCGATGCGGGCCGCGGGGTACGACGTTTCGCTGGACAAGTATCTGGCGTTCCGGATCTTCAACATCACTCCCGCGTACCTCCGCGAGTTGAACGATCTCGGATACCGTGACCTCGATTCCGATGCGATCACTTCGTTCCGGATCCACAAGGTAACGCCCGAGTTCATCCGCGGGATCCGCGAGCTCGGATATGACGACATTCCGGCGCGCAAGCTCGTCGCCATGCGCATCCACCGCGTCACACCCGAGTTCGTGCGGGAGTTGAAGGCGGCCGGCTACAGCGGAATCCCCATCGACAAGCTCATCTCCATGCGCATTCACGGCGTCGATGCCGAGTTCGCGAAGAGGATGAACGGCACGAAGTGAGGCTAACCGATGACAGGCAACCACAACGTCGTCGCCCGTCACCCGCTACTTCACCTCCACCTTCGCCACGTACCGGATATCCCCGCCCCCTTCGACCAGCCGGAACGGGACGATCTCGATCGTCGGCTCTCGCCCGTCACGTGAGCGCATCACCACCACAAGGCCGCGGCTCACCCCCATCGGTCCGGCCGCGAAGTAGCGCACGCCAACGTGGTACGTGCCGCGTTCGACCTCCCCGCTCCGGATCACCTCGGGCCCGAAACCCTGTGTGATGTCCTGATAAAGCTCGAGGCCGGCGCGGTTTCGCGCGTGACCGTAGAAGCACTCTTCACCATCGGGATCGACAACGTGCAGATCGACGTCGTTCGCATCCGTTTCCCAGGCGAGGGTGACGCGGAGAGCATCCCGGCGGGACAGGTCGATGCCGAGGTCGCGCGCGCGGTCTTCGATGTCCGCGCGGCGACCGGGTGATTTCGCACCCCAGCTCCGATACACGTAGCCCAGCTCTTCACGCACGACGCGGCGGACGTCGCCGTACCAGTTCGGGAAGGTCTGCTGCAGAGCGGCTTCCAGAACTCGCGCGGCTTCTTCCGGACGGTCGTCCAGCCACAGCATCAGTGCGAGATGGCGATGGCTGTTCACGCGATCGGGACGCAATTCCAGCGCCTTGCGCAGCGGCGTCTCAGCGAGGCGGGCACCGCCCACGCGCACCAGCAGCAGGCCGGCGCGCTGCAGGAGCTCCGGTTTCGCCGGCGCCACTTCGATCAGCGACGCATAGGCGCGTTCGGCTTCGCCGCGGCGGTCGAGATGTTCCGCCGCCAGTCCCAGGATCTCGTAGACCTGAGGATTCTCCGGATCGTAAGGCTGCCACTGCACTCCGAGCTCGCGGAGCGTGCGCCAGTCTTCATACAGCGCGAGCGCGTCGCTCAGCTTGTTGTACAGAGCGCGGTTCTTCGGGTCGTTGCGCAGCTCCGCCTGCATCGATCCGATCTCGTCGCGCTTCGGCTTCTCCTGCCAGATCCAGCCGGTGTCGCTCCGCTTCGGCTCCCTTGGCGGCGGCGGAGGCGCGGGCATGACTGCCGGCACCTGCATACGCCGGGAGACGATCGAAGGCGCCGATGCGGTCACGGTGATGGCCTCGCTGATCGCAGCCGCGTCGTTCGCGACGACGCCGCCGATGACCCCGCCGATGACGCCGCCGACGACGCCTCGCGCGACACCACCCTCCTCCTTCATCTCCGGGCGACTACTCTGGAGCTCCGGCACCCGAACCCCCACCGGCGGTGGCGGCATCTGCGCGACACCCTTGCCGACTCTCGGGCGGGCGAGATCGCCCGCGGCTCCACCTCTCTGTCGATCGAGTCGCGAGATTCCGCTCGCATCGACGGTCAGAATCGCGGCCAGCGCGCGGCGGTCGAGACCCCACCGCTGATACTCCCACTCGTTTTCGAGGACCAGCATGGTCGTCCGCGGGATCACCACCCTCTGCTCGATGCTGATGCGGACCTGTTCCGATGCCAGCGCGCGCCGCATCGCTTCCGAAGGCTCCGCCGCTTCCCGTTCGCTGAGATATTCGAGATACGCTCGATACGCCTCCCGTTCCAGCAGCGGGCCGAACGTCGATGCGCGCAACGACGTCGTTTGCACGGAAGAGACACCGGCCGCGGAGATCTGCGGTTGCGCGCCGGCGCGCGTACGCCCGAGGACGATCACCTCGTCTCCGGGTTGAACATCGTCGAACGACGATGGGTAAACCCATTCGGACGCCGTATCTCGGATCTCGATCGAGCCGCCGAGAGGCCGGCGAAGAAGCGACGCAGCATCACGGGCATTGGCTTCGAGCCGATCGGTGAACGGCACGTTCATCACGCGGCCCCGCCCGGCCGTCAGACGTTTGGCAACCGCGGCGTCCTGACGGCTGCCGAGAATGAGGGCGTCTACGCGAGTGCGCGGCGGAAGGGCGCGTGCGGCGTCGAGAACTTCATTCGGCGACGTCTGTCCGAGCGTCGGGACGAGATCGCTCACGAAAACGACGCCGCGGCCCGGCTTGCCGGCGGCCACCTGCGCCGCGTGACGAATCGTGGCGGCGAGATCCGTTCCGCCGAGGAAGAGCCGTTCGCGGAGGCGGTTGGCGATCGACGATGCCATGGTGGAGGCGTTGCCGCGGCCGATCGACACGACGCCGTTGTCGAACGCGAAGACTTCGACCTGATCCAAGGAGGGCATCGCCGCGAGAAATGCTTCGATGGCCTCGATGCGATGTTCGGCACCTTCGGCGGCCGACGCCGAGGTGTCGATGTAGAACGTCCACTCACGCGGCACAGCGGCGCTCGTGACTCTCACGTCGGGACGCAGTGCGGCGAGATAGAAGTCGCCTGCCTGCAGCAGACGCCCCGACCCGGCGGCAGCGGCCGACTCCACACGCAGTTCCAGATCTTCTGCGGGCCGGTAATGGCGCTCATCCATCGAAAAGACGTCGACCGACGTTTGCGACAGGCCCGTGGCCCGCGCGATCTCACCCGATATCGGGTTCACCGACGCGCGGAACGCGAAGTGCCCGACCTCGGGGATGCCCCGCAGCGGAAGCGAATACGTCCGTACACCGTCGCTGACCGGGATCAGCATCGAATACGACAGAAGGATGCGGACCGTGTCGTTCGCTTCGATCGGGAAGATGCGAGCGGAAAAGCGATTGCCCTGATCCTGTTCGAGGAGCGCAGGGTCGCGCATCTGATGAAGGTATTGCTCGTAGACCTGATTGGCGCGGAGGCGCTCCACGACCTCCCCTTCCATCAGCTGTCCGCCGACTTCCTTGGCAAACCGGCTGATCGAGGCGTTCGGCGGGAGCGTGCAGGTGAAACGCCCCTCCATCCTCTTCGGCTTCGGGTTCCGGAAGCGGAACTCGATCTCGGTCAGCGACAGCATCCCGTGAATTGCCACGCGGACGTCGAGATCCTCGATCATGAGCTCCTGCCCATCGGGATCGGAGAGGGAGATGGCGGCGTATCCAGTGGAGCCGCGGGCGATCTCGCCCGTCGAAGCTGTGAGTCGCGGGCGGGGTCGCCCGCGCTCCACCAGGCCTGGCGTCTGGCCCGTCTCTGCAGATTGCGGGGCGGCGCCGACAAGAATGGAAATGGCAGCTGCGAGCAGGAGAGCACCGGTCATGGCGACCGACCGTGAATACGAGTCCATGGAATTCCTCCACCCCGTTGGACACGCCGATAACCCCTGAGGAAACCGACCGTATACAGTTCAGTCATGAAGCGAAGAACGAAGATCACCATCGGTGTAGCCCTGGCCATCGTGGCCATCCTTGTCGTCCTGGGTTTCGCGTCCCGGCGGAACAAGGACGTGACGGAAGTGACGATCGCGAAGGTGGAACGGTCCGATCTGACCAGCAAGGTCACGGCGACCGGGCGGATCGACGCGCAGCGCAAGGTCGACCTTTCCGCCAACGTGATGGGGCAGATCGTGAACCTGGCCGTTCGTGAGGGCGACCGGGTCAAGAAGGGAGACTTCCTACTTCAGATCGATCAGAAACAACTTGCTGCAAGCGCGCAGGCGGCCGCGGCATCGCTGGCAGCCCTCTTCTCCGATCGCGACGCGCAGCGCGCGAACGCGGCCGAAGCGCAGCGGGTCTACGAGCGCGCCCAGAAGAATTACGCCGATCGCATCGTTCCCCTCGCCGAGCTCGATCGTGCCCGCACCGCGCTACAGGCGGCGCAAGCGAACGTCATGGCCATCGAGCGCCGCATCGACCAGGCTCGCGCCAATGTCGCCGCGGCCCACGACACTCTGTCCAAGACCACGATGACCGCCCCGATGGACGGCATCGTCACCGCGCTTCCCGTCGAAGAAGGTGAAGTGGCGGTGATCGGCACCATGAACAACCCCGGCACGATTCTCCTCACGATCGCCGACATGAGTGTCGTCGAGGCGGTGATGGAGGTCGACGAGACGGACATCCCCAACGTGAAAGTCGGTCAGCGCGCGACGGTCACCATCGACGCGTATCCGAACAAGACCTTCGCCGGTCTCGTGACCGAGGTGGGCTCGAGCCCGATCAATGCTCAGGCGGCGCAGTCCGGCGCGGAAGCGGTCAATTTCGAAGTGAAGATTCAGGTGGAGAATCCACCGGAAGGCGTCCGCCCCGGATTTTCCGCCTCAGCGGACATCATCACCGGCACGGCCACCAAGGCCATAGCCATTCCGATCCAGGCGCTGGTCGTCCGTGAAAAGCCGGGTTCGAAAGCCGGCAAGCCGGAAGAGGAAGAAGGCGTGTTCATCAACGAGAACGGCCAGGCCAAGTTCGCCGTCGTGGAGACCGGCCTATCCGGCGAGAGCAACATCGAGATCGACACCGGATTGAAGGAAGGTCAGGAAATCATCACAGGTCCGTTCAAGGCCTTGCGCGAGATCAAAGACGGCTCGAAGGTGAAGAAGCAAGAGGAAAAGAAGAAGGACGCGTAGAGGGCTCTGGGCTCCCGGCTCTTGGCTCTTGGCTCTTGGCTCTTGGGAGCCACGAACGCAGATAGTCCCAAGAGCCCACAGCCAAGAGCCAAGAGCCTGAACAATGGAAACCATCCGCATCGCAGCAACCGCCCTCAACACGCACAAGCTGCGTAGTTTCCTCACGCTTCTCGGGGTGATCATCGGAGTGATGACGGTGGTCGCCGTGGTGTCGATCATCTCCGGGCTGAACAACTACATCGCGGAGAAAGTCTTTCAGCTGAATCCAGACGTCTACGTCGTCACCCAGTTCGGAATCATCACCAGCCGCGAGCAGTTCCTCGCGGCCATCAAACGGAAGAAGATCGACTGGGGAGACTACACAGCAATCCGCGACCGCTGCACGACATGCAGCGCGGTGGGAGCGAGCCAGTCCAACAACGGGCAGGTCAAGCGCGGCTCCAGCCGCCTGGGCGGCGTCCGCATTCAGGGCGGGACGTCGAACATGGCCGACATCAACAACCTCGATCTCGAGGCGGGACGCTTCTTCAGCTCCACGGAAGATCATCACTCCACGCGCGTCGTCGTCATCGGATCGGACGTACGCGATCAACTGTTTGGAAAAGTCGATCCGATCGGACGAACCATCTCCGTGGCGAACGAGCCGATGCGCGTCATCGGTCTCCTCCGCAAGCAGGGCTCGGTCCTCGGACAGAACCAGGACAATCAACTGTGGATCCCGCTGAATGCGTGGAAGAAACGGTTCGGTTCGCGGCAGGGCCTCACGCTCTTCGTCCGCTCCGCCGATGGAGTGCCGGGCATCAATCGCTCGATGGACGAAGTGCGTGTCATCCTGCGGGCGCGGCGCAAGACCGCGTTCCGCGCCGATGATCCGTTCTCCATCGTTTCGGCGGAAGCGCTGCAGACGGTGTGGCGGAACATCTCCGCCGGCGCCTTCTCACTGATGGTGTTCATCTCCGGCATTTCGCTCGTGGTGGGCGGGATCGTGATCGCCAACATCATGCTGGTCTCCGTCGTGGAGCGCACTCGCGAGATCGGGCTGCGGCGTGCGCTCGGCGCAACCGCGCGCAACATCCAGCTGCAATTCCTGACCGAGGCCATTCTGCTTGCGCTGGGTGGCGGGATGGTGGGAGTGCTTCTCGGATATCTGATCAGCAAAGGCATCTCGACGGCGTTTCCTCTGCCCACTCTCGTCAAACCGTCGCTCGTCGTAACGGGACTCGCCATTGCGGTCGTGACCGGTGTGCTCGCCGGATTCGTGCCTTCCCGCCGCGCGGCGCAGCTCCCTCCGATCGAAGCCCTGAGGTTCGAGTGATGCGGGAGCGGCTGATCTCCCTCCGCGAGAGCATACGGTTTGCCGGGGGGGCGCTCACCGCGCACAAACTGCGCTCGGCGCTCACGGTGCTCGGCATCGTCATCGGGGTGACCACGGTCATCGCCATGGTCTCGATCATCGAGGGGTTCAACAACAACGTCATCAAGAACTTCCAGTCGTTCGGCGCGACGCTCGTGCAGTTTCAGAAGTTCGACCCGCGGTTCGGGCCCGGCAATCGCGATGATTCGCAGCGGCAGCGCAAGAACCTCACGTACGAAGATGCGCTGGCGCTGAAGCGCCTCGTACCGTCGATGCTCGCCGTCTCGCCGGAGCGATACTGGTTCCCCTTCGACGGTCAGTCCCTTCCCGACATCGTCTACCGCGGAGAAGTCGCCACACCGGACACGCTCGCCGGCGTGACACCGGACTACCCGGTCGCGAACAACCACTACATCGGCGAAGGGCGTTTCATCACCGAGGCCGACATCCTCCACTCGGCGCCGGTCCTGGTGGTCGGCTCGAACGTGGCCGAGGCTCTCTTTCCCCGCACGGACCCCATCGGCAAAGTCGTCTCTCTCGGCGGCCGCGGTTACACGGTCGTCGGTGTGATGGAACGTCAGGGCCCGGCGACGTTCTTCGAATCCGTCGACTCGCATACGTACATGCCGATCACGACGTTCGACAGCCACTTCCCCGCAATCAAGAAAAACCAGGGAGTGAACATCGCGACGGTCCCGCGGCGTCCGGAGTGGGTCGGCCGGATCACCGAAGAGGGCGTCGCCGTGCTGCGCGCGCGGCGGAAAGTGCCGTTCAACAAGCCGAACGATTTCGGGATCATGACTCCCGACAAGCTGATCGGGAACTTCCAGGCCATCACCGGCGGCATCACGCTGGCCATGATCTTCATCTCTTCGATCGCGCTGCTGGTGGGCGGCGTGGGAGTGATGAACATCATGCTCGTGTCGGTGACGGAGCGAACGCGCGAGATCGGCATCCGCAAGGCGATCGGCGCGGTGAAGCGCGACATCGTCACGCAGTTCCTGACCGAAGCGATGACGCTGTCGGGGATTGGCGGAGCGATCGGCGTACTGGTGGGACTGGGGATCGCCGCGGTGGTTCGCAGCGTCAGCCCGCTCGCCACGACGACGCCGCTGTGGTCGATCCTGGTTGGATTGCTCGTCTCGATCTCGATCGGCCTCTTCTTCGGGATCTATCCGGCCGTCAAGGCCGCGAAGCTCGATCCGATCGAGGCGCTGCGGTATGAATGATTTTGGATTTTGAATTTGAGAGAAGTCCAGAATCCAAAATCGCAAATCCAAAATCGAAGAACGCCGCCGCGCTGAGGGTGCCTCTCGCAGGAGCAACGGCCGCAAGCGAGGGAGCCCCAGCACGGGCGGCGGCTCTTGACGTGACAATGTGAGGCCTCCGGCGCTGAGCCGACGTGCGCCCGGTCACAGCGGGTGCGCTTCCAGCGGGACCGGAGTAGAATCGCACAGTCCAATCAGCAATTGAGGCGGCGCCGGGCGGCGTCCAACTTTTCGGGGTCACATCCATATTTGTGTTGTGAGACCGTGTCCCGGGATCAATGCGTCCCGGTCGTACGGCCATTGACGCAGAGAGAGGATCGGCCGTCATGCAGCACGTCAGAACGATCGTTCTTGCGCTGGCACTGCTCGGTCTTGCCGACGTTGCCAGTGCTGTCACGAAGCAGTGGACGAACGCCGGTGGAACAGGGAACGGTCTCTGGACCGACCCTTTGAACTGGAATCCGAACGGCGTTCCCGCCTCGGGCGATACCGTGGAAATCGGTGCCAGCCTTTCGGGCGGCAACTGCACGTTGAGCACGAGCACGACCGTCGCCGGCCTGACGATCCTGAATCCCGGCACACCGCCGACGCTCACCGTCACGGGCGTCACCCTGACCGTGAGCGGGGCAACCAGCGTGGCCGCGGGCACCACGCTCAGTGCGACGAGTGGAGCGAGCGTGAACCTCAACGGCGGTGGCTCCTCCAGCGGCCAGTTTTCGAGCGGCGCCTCGTCCATCATAGCGTTCGCCGGAGGCTTCACCGCGAATGCCGGCAGCGGGTTCACGGGCTCCGGCGAGTTCCGCATCACGAGCGGGCTTTTTGTCGTACCGGCCGCAGCGAGCGTGACCATCCCCAACCTCAAATTCAGTGGCGGCTATCTCTCTGGAGCCGGCACCGTGACCTTGACCGGTGCAGCGGTGTGGTCTGCCGGCAGCATGGGTGAGTCGACCCAGCCCGGAGGGACGACGATCGTCGACAGTGCCGCCACGCTGACACTTCCCGGCGGCGGGTATACCTATCTCGAACAGCGGACCCTCACGAACAACGGCACCATCATCTACACGACACCGTCGCAATACCTGACCATCCAGGCGGTATCGACGGTGAACAACGCGGGAACCTTCGATATCCAGAGCGATCAGCTGATCTACATCGGCGGAGCCGGACCGAATGTCTTCAGCAATACCGGCACGCTGCAGAAAAGTTTGGGCGCCGGAACCGCGGCCGTCCACGCCAGGCTCGATAACAGCGGTACCGTCGCTTCGACGAGCGGAACACTTTCCCTCGTTGGGGGTGGTTCGAGCACGGCTGCATTCTCGGCCGGCGCCGGGAGCGCCATCGAGTTCGCATCGAACTACACGATCGGCGCGGGCAGCACGTTTACCGGCGCCGGCGGATTTCAAGTCAGCTTCGGAAACCTCGTCGTGCCGGCGGCGGCTGCGGTCACGATCCCCAATTTTTCGATTCTGAACGGCAGCAGTTACCTGAGCGGTGCCGGGACGGTCACTCTCACGGGCGCGGCCACGTGGGCCGGTGGCTATATGGGTCACCCGTCCTCTCCCGGTGGAACGACCATCGTCGACGCGGCCGGTACCCTGACCATCAGTGGGAGCGGGGGGTACGCAACGCTCGATCAGAACCGCACGCTCACGAACAACGGCACGATCGACTACACGGCGCCCAGCCTCTATCTCTCGATCTATAACGGCTCCACGCTGAACAATGCCGGCACGTTCAACATCGCGACGGACCAGCAGATCTACGCTGCTGGAAGCGGGCCTAACGTCATCAACAACACGGGAACGCTCCAGAAGACGAGCGGCGGCGCAACGTCGTTCCTTTACCCGCAGCTCACCAATAGCGGGACCGTCGCCACGATCGCAGGCACGATATCCATCAATGGCGGTGGCGCAAGCAGCGGAGCTTTTTCTGCCGGCGCGGGCACGAACATCGACTTCGCGTCCACGTACACGGCCAACGCGGGAAGTTCGTTCGGCGGCGCGGGCAACTACCGGCTCAACAACGGCAATCTGGTCGTCCCCGGCGCCGCCTCCATCAGCATTGCCAACCTTGCCATCATGACGAGCGGCAGTTACCTGAGCGGCGCGGGCACCGTGACCCTCACCGGCGCAGTCACCTGGACGGCGGGATCCATGGGAATCGCGAGTGCGCCCGGAGGGACGACGATCATCGATCCGGGCGCAACGGTGGCGATCAACGGGAGCTACACCTATCTCGACCAGGCGCGGACCCTCACGAACAACGGCACGATCAACTACACACCGACCGGCTCTTACCTGTCCATCTATAACGGATCGACGCTCAACAATGCCGGCACGTTCAACATCCAGAATGACCAGGGAATCGTGAGCGCTGGAACGGGCACGAACAGCTTCAACAACAGCGGGACGCTGCAGAAAACCGCCGGCAGCGGGACATCAACGATCACGGCGCTCCTGAACAACACCGGATCTCTAACCTCCTCCGCTGGAGAACTGGCCCTGAATGGCGGCGGCACTCACAGCGGAGCCTTCAGCGCGGGCACCGGCGCGATTCTGACTTTCGGCGGCGGCACCCACGCGATTGGCGCCACCTCAACCGTGTCGGCGGCAGGGGTGATCCGGTTCAGCGGCGGAACGGCCGACATCGCTGGAACGTACAACGTCGCCGGGACGACTCGCGTGAGCGGGGGGACGGCGCGATTCAACGCCGCGGCCTCCACAGCGGTGCTCGAACTTTCTGGCGGCGACCTGGGCGGCACTGGCACCTTCACGGTCATGACGTCCGGAACGTGGTCGGGCGGCTACATGAGCGGACCGGGGACGACCGTCGTCGACGCGGGAGCGGCGCTGACCATGGGCGGTAGCAGCACGTACAGCTATCTCGCTTCGGCGCGCGTGCTCACAAACAACGGCACCTTCGTTTACGCGCCGGCCCCCTATTACCTCTCGCAGTACGGCGGCTCGACGATCAACAATGCCGGCCTCTTCGACGTTCAGACCGATCAGGGAATCGTCATCTCCGGAGCGGGCAACGTATTCAACAACAGCGGCACGCTGCGGAAGAGCGGGACGGCGGGCGCCTCGAACTTCGGTGTCGCGGTCAACAACACCGGGCTTGTCGACGTCTTGACGGGCACGCTTTCGCTGCAGGGCGGCGGCACGGCCAGTGGAACTTTCACTTTCGCGGTAAGTACCGCGGCGAATCTCGACTTCGCATCGACCTACACGGTGAGCAGCGGTGGCACCTTCAGCGGTCCGGGTAATTTCAGAATCATCAACGGCAACCTGGTCGTGGGTGCGGCGGCCACCACCATCCCGAACCTGTCCATCCTGGCCGGCGGTTCCTACCTGAGCGGGTCGGGCACCGTCACGCTCACCGGTACGGCGACATGGGCGGCCGGCTACATGGGCCATTCGAGCAATCCCGGCGGCACGACGATCATCGATTCCACCGCGACGCTCAATATGACGAACGGCAGTTACAAGTACCTCGACCAGGGGCGAACTCTGACGAACAACGGCACGATCAATTACAACGTGCCCAGCTATTACCTTTCGATCAATAACGGTTCAACGCTCAACAATGCCGGGACCTTCGACATTCAGAGCGATACAGGTGTGTCGTGGTCCGGGGCGGGCAGCGTATTCAACAACAGCGGCACTCTGCAGAAGACAGGCGGCACCGGCACTTCCGACTTCACGGTGCGCGTCAACAACACCGGCTCGGTCAGTGTCTCCTCCGGCACGCTCTCTTTCAACGGCGGCGGAACGCACAGCGGCGTGTTCACCCCCGCGGCCACGGGTACCGTGCGCTTCGGCGGCGGCACGCACGCTTCTGCCGGGGGGACATACTCCGGTCCGGGAACGTTCGCTTTCACAGGCGGCGACGTGACGTTGTCCGGTACGACGATCTACAACGCGACCTCAACACAGGTCACCGGCGCAACTGTCGTGATCAACGTCAACGGCACCACGGTGGCGCTCGCTCAAAGCGGCGGTTACCTTGGAGGTACGGGCACCTTCACGATCACGGGCTCGGCCACGTGGTCGGGTGGTACCTGGGGAGAGCCGTCGAACCCCGGTGGCACGACCGTCATCGATCCGGGCGTCACGGTTCTTCTGAACGGTGCCTCGACTTACAGCTATCTCGGCTACGGGCGTACGCTGAACAACAACGGCACCATCACCTACACGGCGCCCGCTTATTACCTGAACTTCTATCTGGGCGGCACGCTGAACAACGCCGGCACGTTCGAGCTTCAGACCGATCAGGGCCTGGTCCAGAGCGGAACGGGCAACCTCTTCTCGAATGCCGGCACACTTCAGAAGACGGTCGGAACCGGCGTTGCCATCATCAGCGTTCCTCTCAACAACACCGGATCGGTGATCGTCTCGGCGGGAACGCTCTCTCTCAACGCCGGCGGCACGCATAGCGGATCATTCAGCGCCACTGCTCCAGGGACCATGCAGTTCGGCGGCGGCACTCATTCCTCGAGCGCCGGCGCTTACGGCGGGACAGGGACCACTCTTTTCTCGAACGGCAATGTCACGCTATCCGGCACAACCACCTACAGCGCTGCCGCGACCCAGGTGACGAGCGGCACGGCCGTTCTCAATGTGAACGGCAGCACAGTCTCGCTCAATCAGAGCGGCGGCTACCTCGGGGGTACGGGGACGTTCACCATCACAGGCTCCGCCACGTGGTCGGGAGGCACATGGGGTGAGCCGTCGAACCTCGGCGGCACGACCGTCATCAACCCGGGCGTGACCGTTCTTCTCAACGGCGCCTCGACCTACAGCTATCTCGGCTACGGCCGCACGCTGAACAACAACGGCACCATCACCTACACGGCACCGGCCTACTATCTGAATTTCTATGTCGGCGGCACGCTGAACAACGCCGGCACGTTCGACATGCAAACCGATCAGGGCATCCTGGCGAGCGGAACGGGTAATCTGTTTTCGAATACGTCGGTGCTTCAGAAGACGGCCGGAACGGGCGTCTCCACGATCAGCGTTCCTCTCAACAACAGTGGCTCGGTGCTCGCCTCGACGGGAACTCTGTCTCTCAGCGGCGGCGGCACGCACAGTGGATCATTCAACGCCACTGCTCCAGGCGCTGTTCAGTTCAACGGTGGTAATCATTCCTCCCCATCGGGCAGTTATGCCGGAACCGGACTCTTCCTCTTCTCGAGCGGCAACGTTCTGTTGTCGGGCACCACCACGTACAACTCTGCAGCGACAAGGGTGACGAACGGAACCGCGGTCTTCAACGTCGACGCGACGACTTCATCGCTCGAGCAGACCGGCGGGTATCTTGGAGGAACGGGGACATTCACGATCGCGGGATCGGCGACGTGGTCGGGGGGAACGTGGGGAGAGCCGGTGAACACCGGCGGAACGACGGTGATCGATCCCGCCGCCGCGGTCTTGCTGGACGGGTCATCGACGTACAGCTACCTCGGTTACGGCAGGACGCTGGTCAATAACGGGAGCATCACGTACAGCGCGCCGACGTATTACCTGACCTTCTACCAGGGAGGGACGCTCAACAACGCCGGCACGATCGACGTGATGACCGATCAGGGTTTCGCGGTGAGCGGCAGTACGAATCAACTCAACAACAGCGGCACGTTCCGAAAGAGCGCCGGCGCAGCGACGTCCACTTTCAGCGTGCCCTTTGCGAACAGTGGCCTCGTCGAAGCACTCGGAGGAATCTCAGCGTTCAACGGCGGGTACACACAGACGGCGGGGTTGCTGACGCTGAACGGGGGCGGCGTTTCGTCCACGACGCCGCTCAACATCCAGGGCGGCATCGTCGGCGGCACCGGAACGATCGCCGCCACCGTCTCCAACAGCGGCGGCACGATGAAGCCGGGCCTCTCGCCCGGAACGCTGTCGATCTCGGGTAACTACAGTCAGGGAACGGCCGGCGCGCTCGAGATCGAGATCGCCGGTGCTGCTTCGTCAGACCTTCTCGCGATCTCAGGAACGGCCACGCTCGACGGCAGCCTCAGTGTCCTCAACATCGGCGGATACACGCCAGCGAACGGCGCTGGCTTCCAGATCGTGTCTTACTCCACCCGCTCCGGTGATTTCGCTACAAAGGCCGGTTTGAGCTACGTCGGCGGCGCATACACATACAACCTCAACGCGACCGACATCACGCTCACGGCGGGATCGACTGCCGATGTTACCGTCGCCAAGACGGCGCCGGGGACCGTGGCCATCAACCAGACATTCGACTACACCATCGTCGTCTCGAATCTCAGCTCGATCGACGCGGCCACGGACGTGACGCTCACGGATGATCTCTCCGCGGCGGGAGTCGTGCTGAACTCCATCACGCCCCCACCGGGCTGGACGTGCGCGGGAACGACAACCGTCACCTGCACGACGACGCTGCTCGGCGCGAGCAGCTCAGCTTCGTTCACCTTCAACGTCACGGCACCGTCGAGCAACGGTTCGATCACGAACACCGCTTCGGTCGCATCGGTAAACGAGCCGGCCTCGAACAATACGAACAATTCCTCGGCCGCGACGACGAGCGTGGTAGCGATCCAGGCCGATGTGAGCGTGACGGTCACGTCGATCGGCTCGACGACGGCTGGCAATCCGATCGTCTACACCCTCTCCGCCGTTAACGCGGGTCCGGTCGCGGCCACGAACGTCGTCGTCACGGCGAGCATCCCTCCCGGCGTCACCGCGGTTTCATTCACTACCGCGCCATCGACGTCCTGCGCACCTTCGGGGCTCAACGTAGTGTGCACGTTCACGTCGATTGCCGCCGGCGGCTCGGCAAACATCACCATCAGCAGCACCGCCGCAGATGGTGGGTCGATGACCGTCAAGGCGTCCGCCTCCGCCAGCGAGCCCGATCCGAATACGGCCAACAACAGCGGCAGCAGCACGACCATCGTCACAGGCTCGAACACGCTTGTCGTCCGTGTCATCGCGGACAGCGGCAGCAGCTCTCTCCGCCAGGCTCTCATGGACGTGCAGAACGGCGTCTGCGTCGTCCCCTGCACGATCACGTTCGCAATCCCGGGGGCCGGGCCGCACGCGATCGCTCCGCTCTCGGCGTTGCCGTCGGGCACGTCCAGCAATGTGACCATCGACGGCGCAACGCAGCCTGGTTATTCAGGAGCCCCGCTGATCCAACTCGACGGATCCGGACTGGCATCCGGCGTCAGTGGCCTGCAGATTTTCGGCAACAACTGGACCGTGCGGGCCATCGCCCTACACAGCGTCCCGGCCTACGGCATTTTCTTCAGCGGCGGAAGCGGCCATACCGTCGTCGACAACTACGTGGGCACGAACGGCTCGATCGATCTCGGCAATCAGTACGACGGATTGCTGTTTGGTAACGGATCAGCCTCGAACACGATTCGTGGCAATGTCATCTCCGGCAACGGCGGCGGCATCCGCATCTTCGGCGCGTCGAGCGGAAACCTGATCGCGGCGAACCTCATTGGCGTCGGCGCCGACGGATCGACGCCGGTCCCGAATGCAAACTACGGGATCCTCTTCCAGACCAGCGCCACGGGCACGGTGGGAGGCTTGACACCGGCCGACTCGAACACCATTGCCAGCAACGGAGCCCAGGGCGTTCTCATCGAAACCGGTATCTCAGGCGTGGAGATTCTTGGGAACAGTTTCTCGGCGAACGGTGGACTGGCAATCGATGACGGTGCGGGCACCGGTGCCCCGCCCACGCCATCCATTGCCAGCGCGGAGCTCAGCGGCGGAAACCTCCATGTGACGCTCTCTGCCGACGGGACGGCCGCCAGCGGAACGAGTGCCCTTCGCGTCGAGCTGTACCAGGCCGACAGCCTCGCGTCCGCTGAAGGCAGCCAGTTGCTGGCCACTGTGTGTCGGACCGGAAATCTGCTGACGAATGCCATCATCACGGTTCCCGCCAGCTCGACTGTGCCTGGAACCCCGATCGTGGCAACGGCGACGCCGTACAGCGGAACGTCGTGCAGTGGCATTACAGGGAACACGTCAGAGTTCTCAGCGGCAGTCGCGGCGGCGGCCTGTACGCCGCCCGCGGTCACGATCGCCGCGTCAGGTCCGACCACCTTCTGCGCGCCGGGGACCGTTACCCTGACAGCGAATCCCGCCGGCCTCACCTATCTCTGGTCGACGGGCGCCACGACGCAGTCCATTACGGTTTCCGCCACCGGAAATTACACCGTCACCGCAACGAACGCGCTCGGCTGCGCGGCCTCCGCGTCCCAGAGCGTCACCGTCAACCCTGTTCCGGCGACTCCTGTCGTCACCGCATCGGGTCCGACGACATTCTGCACAGGCGGAAGCGTGACGCTCACGGCGCCCGCTTCGGCCTCATACCTGTGGTCGAACGGCGCCACCACGCAGTCGATCACAGTGACGGCCTCGGGCTCGTACGGCGTCACCGTCAGCAGCCCCAGTGGATGCTCGGCGTCGTCGGCTCCCGTCTCGGTCACCGTCAATCCGCTCCCCCCTGCTCCGACCATTACGGCCTCGGGCCCGACCACATTCTGTCAGGGCGGCAGCGTCACCCTCACCGCAAGCGCCGGGTCGTCCTGGCTCTGGTCGAACGGAGCTACGACGCAGTCGATCACCGTGATCAGCGGCGGGAACTATTCGGTCACCATTGCCGACGGCAACGGATGTACGTCGACATCGGCTCCGACGCCCGTCACCGTCACGTCTCCGCCGATCGTGCGGATCAGCGGTCCATCGTCCATGTGCGGCGCCGGAACGGCGACACTGACCGTGGAAGGCTCCGGCATCTCCAGCGTCACGTGGTCGACCGGGGCGACAACGACTTCGATCACCGTCGCTCCCACGTCCACGACCACGTACTCCGCGGTTGTCGTCACCGGAAGCTGCACGACCACGGTCTCGCACACGATCACCGTGTCGAACGCAGGTCCGCCTCTGAGCATCAGCGCGCCTGCATCGGTGCCTGCGCTGTCGGCCGGAAACGTGGCGAGCGTTCCGGGAGGCACGACCGAAAGCTACTCATGGTCGATCTTCAACGGGACGATCACCTCGGGCCAGGGGACGCCGGCGATCACGTTCACCGCGGGCGCAAGCGGCGCGGTCACGCTGAATGTCACCATGGAGAGCTCCGGCTGCCCATCGAACGGCACCACGACGATCGCGATCGAATCCTGCGCGACCGTGCCACCGTCGCTCATCAGCCCTGCTCCCGGTATCGCCAGCGCGCAGTCGCCGGTGACGTTCGTATGGTCCGCCGTTGCAGGCGCCATCGATTACGAAGTCTGGCGCGTCGTCCCCGGCTCGAGTCCGGCGTTGATCGGAGCGACCGCTTCGACATCGCTCTCAGCGGATGTTCCGAGCGGCAGTTTCGGATGGTACGTAACGGCGCGACTGCAGCAGTCGTGCAACCCGCAGCGGCTCACATCGGCCGAGGTGCGGGCGATCACGGTGGTGCCCGCGACGAATTGCCCGACACTTGCGCCAGCGCTCGTCAGTCCGGCTAACGGCGCCACTCCGTTCTCGCCGGTCCTCTTCGACTGGACGGGCGTTCCTGAGGCCATCGGCTATCGAGTGATGGTCAGCCTCGCCGGGCTCCCTCCGATCGAGCTCGATTCGACGGACGGCGATACCACCGACCTCATCGCCGAAGTCCCGGTCGGCGCGGTGAGCTGGTGGGTGGAAGCGATCTACCCGGGATGTCCGCCGGTGGCCTCTACGATCGGCGAGTTCCGCGTGGAGCTGGAAGACTGCTCGAAGCACGAGCGCGCGCGCCTCATCTCGCCGTCGGACAACGCGGTCGCCGACTCGTCGGCGGTGACGTTCTCGTGGGGCGCTGTCGACGGTGCGGACGGTTATGCGGTCTGGGCCGTCCTGGAGGACGGTCCATCGAAGATCGGAGAGACGCTCGGCGCGACGTCGCTCATCGCGGTCGTTCCCTTCGGGCGCCGCGAGTGGTACGTCGAGACGCTGTTCGAGGGTTGCCCTTCGACCGAGTCGGACCACCGCTTCCTGGTGGTGCCGGCATCGGCGAACTGCAGTACGACACCGCCCGAGCTGACGGGACCTGCTGCCGGTGCGACCGTCTCCTCACCGCACGTCACGTTCACCTGGTCGAGCGTCTCCGGAGCCGTGCTGTACGAGATCTGGCTGTCGGTCGGCGGCGGTGCAGAAGCACTCATCGGCCGCACCACCGCCTCCTCGATCGCTACTGAAGTTCCTGCCGGTGCGATCACGTGGTTTGTCCGCGCGCGGCTGAACGGTTGTCCAAACGTCGATTCGGCACGGCGCGAGCTGCGATACGAGCCTCCCACGGGCTGCAGCACGATGGTTCCGATGCCGCTCCTGCCGATGGACGACGGCCGGCCCATCACCTCACCCGTCGCGTTCCGATG
Organism: uncultured Acidobacteriota bacterium; assembly: GCA_937870635.1. GTDB lineage: Bacteria > Acidobacteriota > Thermoanaerobaculia > Gp7-AA8 > Gp7-AA8 > DATLEX01. The sequence goes on from CALMZP010000045.1 coordinate 87,064, forward strand.
GACGGCCGTTCCCGGCGCAGCGCAGTACAAGCTCTACCTCGGTCGCGGCGCCAGCGGAGTGTTCGAACTCAAAGCCACGACGTCTGTTCCCGAAGCAAACGGGATCGTCGTGTCGAACGGCGAATCGCGCTGGTTCGTCGAGGCCATCTTCAACGGATGTCCCTCCACGCGATCCTCGAACAGTCGCTTCGTCGCGGTGCCGATTCCCACTTCCTGTATCGACCTCGCGGCGCCTGTCATCTCACTCCCCGGCCAGATCTCCGCCGGTACTCCGTACACCGTTCAGTGGACCGCCGTTCCGGGTGCCGAGTCCTACCTCCTGACGGAGTTCATCGGATCGACGGCGCGCACCATGACGATCAACGGTCAGAGCGCACAGTTCATCTACAACAACCAGAGCAGCGACGGGCACATGTACGTGTATCGCGTTCGGGGCGTCGACCAGGATTGCGATCCTCCGCGCGAAGGAGCCCTCTCCACCGAGCTCGGAATCAGCATCCTTCCGGAGCGGTCACCGGAATCGTCGGCGCTGGTCGGTTCGCAATCGACCGTGCAGCACACCATTACCATCGGCGCTGAGCGGGCCGGGCAGACGTTTGTCGCGTCCGGGAGCCAGCCGTGGATCACCATCGCTCCGTCAACGGGTGTCGTGCCCGGCGGCGGGATCGACCTCGTCGCCACGGCCGACGTCACCGGCCTGCCACTTGGCACGAGCATCGGGACGGTGAGCATCACATTCGGCGGAGGCGCCGGCAGCCGTCAGGTCACGACCGCCACGGGCCCGGTGACCACTCCGATCTCCGTCAGCCTCGTCACTCCGGTCACGCCGACGCCGAAGTCGACGCCGCCTCCGGACGCTCTCATCATTCCCGCCGTCGCTCACGCGGACGGCATCAACGCGCAGTTCCGTTCGGATGTCCGCGTCAGCAACACCTCGCCACAGGTGATGAAGTACCAGCTGACGTTCGTGCCCAGCGGCGAGACCGGTATCACCCAGGGGCGTCAGACCACGCTCGACATCGAGCCCGGCCGCACCATCGCCCTCGATGACGTTCTGCGCAGCTGGTTCGGTACCGGCGACTCCAGCATCCTCGGAACGCTCGAGATCCGTCCCCTGACGCAGTCGAACAGTGCCACATCGAGCGCAGCCACGCGCGGAGTGCCGAACTTCGTCACCTTCGCCTCCTCGCGTACGTTCAATCAGACGCCCAGCGGAACGTTCGGCACTTATATCGCCGCGATTCCGTTCGCGAACTTCATCGGACGCTCGACCGATTCGGCGAAGAGCGTCCTTTCGATGCAGCAGATCGCGCAATCGGGCGTCTACCGCTCCAACCTCGGCTTCGTGGAAGGCTCGGGCAATCCAGCCGAGCTGCTCGTCTCGGTCTTCGCGTCGAACGGAACGAAGGTCAGCGACTTCCCGGTTTCGCTCACCGGCGGCCAGCATCTGCAGATGAATTCATTCCTCGCCGAGCGCGGGATCCAGCTCGACGACGGGCGTCTGGAAGTTCAGGTCACGTCTGGAACCGGAAGAGTCACGTCCTACGCCTCGGTCGTCAACAACGCCACGGGTGACTCTCTGGTTGTCACGCCGACCACGCTCGGGCAGACGACATCGACCAGGTACGTCCTTCCTGGGGTCGCTGAGCTTTCCGGCGGCGTCGTCTGGCAGACGGACATGCGCCTCTTCAATGCCGGCGCAGAGCCGGTGACGGCAACATTGACGTTTCAATCGCTGAATGGTTCTCCGCAACAGCAGGCGTCTGTTCAGCTCGCGGCGGGTGAGGTCAAACAGCTCGACCGCGTTCTGGCCACACTCTTCGGCGTCGCCAACGACGGCGGCGCGCTGCACATCACTACCGAGAGCGAGAGCAAGCTGATCGCGACGGCGCGCACGTTCCGGCCTGCCGGCGATGGCGCAAACTTCGGTCAGTTCATCCAGGCCGTCACGCCCGAACAGGCAATCGCCCTCGGCTCCCGCCCTCTTCAGCTGCTGCAGGTCGAGGAATCATCGCGGTTCCGCTCGAACGTCGGCATCGCCGAAGTGAGCGGCCGTTCCGCGAAAGTCGAGCTCACCGTAATTCCACCGGACTCCAAGGTGTCCGCAAAGATCGAAGTCGATCTCGCGGCCAATCAGTTCCGCCAGCTCAACTCGCTGCTTTCGGCTATCGGCCTTCGAGATACGCACAATGCCCGCGTCACCGTAAAGGTGACCGCCGGTCAGGGACGAGTGACGGCATATGCTGCAACGATCGACGCATTGACGCAGGACCCGACGTTCATCCCGGCGCAGTAGATACGGAGGATGACGTGATCATGGCTGCCGCACTCCTACAGCAGGCTCGCCGCCGCCTGATCGAGGAACCACCACGACTGCTCCTCCCCGGCCATCGCCCGCGTCACCGGGTGGTCGACGCCTCGGGCGACATCGCGGATGACCGGCGCCTTCGACTCACCCGCCGCCAGCACGATCCGGACCTTTGCGGCCTGGATCACGGGCAGCGTGAGCGTGACGCGCCACTGTTCGAGCCGGGGAACATAAACCGCGGCGGCGATGTGATCGCGCACATCGAGTACCGGAGTTCCCGGAAAGAGCGATGCCGTGTGGCCGTCCTCGCCGATTCCGAGCGTGACGATGTCGAGCGCGTTCAGACCGAACGAGTGCCATTGCGCCTCGAACTGCCGCGCCGTCTTTGCGGGGTCGCCGAGGTCCGTGTCGAAGTCGAGGAAACGGTGGGACGGCGAAACGCCCTGGTCGAAGAGGGTGGCCCGGATCATGCGCGCGTTCGACTGCGGGTCATTCGAAGGAACGTATCGCTCGTCGACCACGACCCAGGTGATCGCATGTGCGGCGAGAGACTCGCACATCGGAGAACTGCCCAGCAGCTCGTAGAGCGGCCGCGGCGTGGAGCCGCCGGAAATTCCTACCGACAGATGATCCTGTGCCCGCGCCTTCTGTTCGATGAGACGCGCGAGCGCTGTCACCGCGTCAGCCGCCGTGTCGAAAATCCGCAGGTTCACGACGCCAGCCTCATTGCAATCGGAAGGACCCGAACGAACACCCCGTCGGCATCCGGACGCTCGAGCTGGCGAATGAGAAGGTCGTCGATCTTTCGCGGCGCGATGCGCGTCACGGAGTCGAGATGACTCTCGGCGGCCGGCCACGATCCAAGGAGCACGTGACGGTCCGCATCGAACGCGACCGCTGCTTCGCCGCCATCATCGAAAGCAATGATGACGCGGAGCAGTGATCCGGAATCGGCAGGATGCTTCTCGATCTCGAAGTGGTGCGTCACACTGGCCGGATCGTAACCCGATTGCGCCGCAAGCCACGCGGCGTAGAGCAAGGACTGTGCGGTTCTTCCGAAGACCTCCCCTTCATCCGTGGAGACGATTCGCACCGCACGGATCCGCCGCAGCCGGGCGCGCATGTCGGGAGGGTCGAACAGCGCCGCGGTGGCGACCCGCCACTCTTCGAGGCGCACCCAGTTCAGATCGGCCGGCGTGGTGCGCGTCAGCTCGGCGATCCGGAGTACCAGCGCCAGGTCGTCGACCGAACGGAACTGGGCCGAGTCGACGATCAGACGCTCCGCCGCCTCGAACAGGTTCTCGACGTACTCATGCTCCGTCGTTGGCAGATGTCCGAGCCACCAGACTGCGACGGGCATGTCGGGGATCAGGAGCGCGTTGACCAGCGGTGGTACCCGATCCACGAACCGTCCGCCCGCGACGATGGCTACCTCCTCGGAACAGATCTGTTTCTCTCCGCCGACCATGTGGCAATTCGCACTGATCCACGAGGCGATGTCGTCGGGCACGCCTGGCTCAGCGCGCACGACGATCGTCCGCTGCGGGACGGTCGCCGCCACGCGGCTCAAGACTTCGCTCGCGTATGTATGGTCTCGGGCCTTCCACGTGTGAGCGATGACATTCCAGAGGGCTGCGCGGGTGACCGCGTCGTCGCCCTGAGCGTGCTCACCCCGCCACAGCTCCGCCAGGCTTTTCTCGATGGAGCCGTAGTTGACGCGGACCTCTTCGGCGGGCGGAGCCGTCACGGCCTTCTCCAGTGGCGTCCGTCGCGTGCGAGAAGTTCTTCGGCCGCGTCTGGTCCCCACGTGCCGGCCGCGTAAGGATGCGGACCCGTTCCGCTGCTCTCCCATGACTTCAGGAGAGGATCGAGCCATGCCCACGCCGTCTCGACTTCATCGCGGCGCGCGAACAGCGTCGAATCGCCGAGCATCGTCTCGAGCAGGAGCCGTTCGTAGGCTTCCGGAGGCTCTGCCCCGAACGAGGTCGCGTATCGGAACTCCATCGTGACCGGGGCCGTGCGAACGGTGGGGCCCGGAAGTTTCGAGTCGAACTTCAGCGAAATCCCTTCGTCCGGCTGAATCCGGATGGCCAGCACGTTCGAATGCGTCCGCATCGTCCGGCTGAACAGCGGGAACGGCGCCTGGCGGAAATGGATGGAGATGTCCGTCACACGCTTCGGCAGTCGCTTGCCCGCGCGGAGGTAGAACGGCACGTCGGCCCAGCGCCAGTTGTCGATGAAGACTTTCAACGCGGCAAACGTCTCCGTGCGTGATTGGGAATCGACGCGTTCCTCGCTCCGGTACGCCGCCGCATGGTCGCCGAGGACGGAGCCTTCGGTGTATTGACCGCGCACGGCGAGGTCGCCTTCATGACCTCCGGGGAACTCGCGGAGGGCCCGCAGGACTTTCACCTTTTCGTCGCGCACGGCATTCGCTTCGAACGCGACCGGCGGCTCCATGGCCACGAGCGAGAGAAGCTGCAGCATGTGGTTCTGGATGATGTCGCGGGTAATTCCAGCGGTCTCGAAGTAGCCGCCGCGCTTTTCGACGCCGATCGACTCCGCCACGGTGAGCTGCACGTGATCGACGTACTGGCGGTTCCAGAACGACTCGAAGATCCCGTTGCTGAACCGGAAGACGAGGAGGTTCTGAACGGTCTCCTTGCCGAGGTAGTGGTCGATGCGGAAGATCTGACGCTCGCGGAAGGTGCCGACCGCGACGCGATTGAGGTCCTCCGCGGTCTGGAGATCTCTGCCGAACGGCTTTTCGATGATCACCCGCGTGAAGGGGCCCGGTGTCTCCGGATCGTGCACCATGCCTTCGGCGCCAAGGATGGTCGAGACCGTGGGGAAAAATTGAGGAGGGACGGCGAGATAGTAGATGCGACGGCCGCCGGTCCCTCGCGTCCGATCGCATTCGGCGAGTTTCTCGCGAAGACGGACATAACCGTCACGCTCCGTGAACTCACCCGACACATAGAAAAGCCCTCGCGCGAAGTTCTCCCAGACCGCGTCGTCCACGGGGCGGGTACGCGCATGCGCGTCGCATGCCTCGCGCATCGCGGCGCGAAAAGCCTCGTCGGTGAATTCAGGCCGGGCGTATCCGACGATGGTCTGACCCGCGGGAAGGAGTCCTTCGCTGGCCAGCGAGTAGAGCGCAGGAATCAGCTTGCGCTGCGTGAGGTCGCCGGATGCGCCGAAGATGACGAGACAGGACGCGTCAGGAACGCGCTCCTGTTCGAGGCCTTCTCGCAGGGGATTGGCGGATGTCATGCTGATTTTGGATTTTGGATTTTGGATTTTGGATTGACGCGGGGCCAGATCCAAAATCCAAAATCCAAAATCGAAAATGAGTATATTCTCGGCCGCGATGTCTCAACCGAATCAACGTGTGGCCATCATTCGAGGCGTCCGGACTCCTTTCGCAAAATCCGGCACCCTGTACGCCCGTCTCACCGCGCTGGACCTCGGCAAGTTCGCGGTGACGGAGCTGATCGAGCGATCGGGCATCGACCCGAAAGAGGTGCAGGAGGTGGTGTACGGAAACGTCATCCCCTCCGTGAAAGCGCCCAACATCGCCCGGGAAATCGTCCTCGGCACCGGCCTTCCGCGGAGCATTCCCGGCTACACCGTCGGCAAGGCGTGTGCGTCGGCCAACCAGGCCATTACCGCTGCCTCCGACATGATCTTCCGCGGCTATGCGGACACGGTCGTGGCGGGCGGCGCGGAGTCGCTGTCCGACGTCCCCGTTCTCTTCTCGCGCAACATGGTCGACGCGTTCATGCGCGCCAACAAGGCCAAGAGTGCGCTGGCCCGCGTCGGCGCGTTCAAGAGCGTACGCCTCAAGGATCTCGCGCCGGATACGCCGGCGATCGCCGAATCGACGACCGGACTTTCCATGGGTGAATCGGCCGAGAAGATGGCCAAGGAAAACGGGATCACGCGCGAGGCGCAGGATCGTTTTGCACTGCAGAGCCACCAGCGCGCGGCAGCGGCCACCGAGAGCGGCCGGTTCCGAGACGAAGTGATGACGGTCGTGGTTCCGCCGTCGTTCGACGAGGTCGTCGACAAGGACAACCTGATCCGGGCCGATTCGACGCTCGAGTCGATGGCAAAACTCAAACCGGTGTTCGATCGGAAGTACGGCACGATCACCGCCGCGAACGCCTCCCCTCTCACCGACGGCGCGTCCGCTGTTCTTCTGATGTCGGAGGAGAAAGCGAAGGCGATTGGCCTCAGGCCGATCGGATACCTGCGCAGCTACGCGTTTGCGGCACTCGATCCTTTCGACCAGCTCCTCCAGGGCCCCGTCTTCGCGGTGCCCGTCGCGCTCGAGCGCGCGAAGATCACGCTGAAGGACATCGGCGTGATCGAGATGCATGAGGCCTTTGCCGCGCAGGTGCTGTCGAATATCCAATGGCTGGGCTCAAAGAAGATCGCGCAGGAGAAACTGGGCCGCAGCGAACCGGTCGGCGAGATCGACCCCGAGAAGATCAACCGCACCGGCGGCTCGATCGCGCTGGGCCACCCCTTCGGAGCGACCGGCGCGCGGATCGTCACCACCGTCTGCAACGAGCTGCAGCGCACCGGCGAACAGTACGGGCTGGTCACGGTCTGCGCGGCGGGCGGCATGGGCGCCGCGATGGTGCTCGAGCGCGAATGACCCGGCGCGGCCGGCACGTCGCCTTTCTCGTCGTCTACTCCGCGCTTCTCCTCTCGATCGGCATCACGCGCGAATGGCGCCTGGTCCACGAGGACAACGGTGCCATGCAGACCGCGCTGGCGCTGAGTCACACCCGTCACGGACTCGCGGAAACGAAAGCTCACAACTGGTTCGTCGCCAAAGACGGGAAGGACCGGCTCGGCTATCCGCATCATCCGGCCGGGGTTCCCCTGCTCATCGCGGCCGGCTTCACGGTGACCGGCTCTGAGACGCGGGCAGTTGCACGCGGCGTGATGATTCTCTTCAGCATCGGCAGCGCCGTGCTGATGTACCGGATCCTGGCGCGTCTCTTTGACGACGAGACGATCGCATTCGCCGGAGCCTTGTTCTTCGCCACGATCCCGATGCAGTCGTTCTTCGGGCGGATGGTGAACTTCGAGCCGCCGGTGCTGTTTTTCATTCTGCTGATGCTTCTCGCGTGGATCTCGCGGTCCTGGCCGGCGATGGCCGCCGCGATCATCGCCGGCGTCATGGTCGACTGGACGATCCTGTTCTTCTGCGCCGCGATCGTCGTCATGGAAGGCATCACGTGGGTGAGGGGAAGAGGCGTACCCGCAGGATTGATCGTCGCCGCCGGCGCGGGGGCGATCGGACTCGCGCTGGCCTTCGCACACATCGCGATCGCTTTCGGCTCGCTCCAGCGTTTCTTCGACGTCCTGGGCAAAGACGTCGGTGCGGGGCATGAGCCTCTTCGGCCTCTGAACTGGCTGTCGCTGATGTTCGAGAACTACCGGCATTACTTCACGAGCACGGGCGTCATCACGTCGATTGCCGTCGCGGTCATGCTGCTCCTGCCGAAAGCGCGCATGAGGCCGGAGGTGCGGCGGTTCGCACTCGTGGCCGGTGCGGCCGCTCTCGTTTATCTCCTGGCATCACCCAACCGCGCGCGGCTTCATCACTACTGGCAGTTCTTCTTTCTCCCCTACGCTGCGACGGCATTCGCGGTGGCGTTCGCCTGGCTCCGTGCGCGGAAGGCGACCGCCGTGATCGCGCTGATCGTGATCGAGGTCGCAGCTGCCACCGGTTACAAGCTCTATCGCCGCCACACCGAGCCCGGCGAGTACGCGGTGACGGCCATCGAGCATTACGAGCGGCTGTATCTGACCCCGAAATGAAAGGCGCGGGCGAGGTCGCCCGCGCTCCACTGTTCTTCGTTACACTGGCCGCCGCATGACTTACGCCTTGAGTGTCGGCTTCGTTCTCCTGATCTGGCTCGGCATCGTCGTCCTCAACGAGAAGATGAACCTTCTCAGCTGTGACCGCTTTCCGACCCCGGCCGCCAAGTACTTCGCGTACGGATGGCTGCTGTTCTTCCTCGTGCTGCTGGCCATGCTGGTCACAGGCGCGGCGCTCAACCCGGCGCGAGCGCGCGACCTGAAGGACGCGCCGTTCTACTCGCTCTTCGCGCTGCACGCGATTCTCATCGTCTTTCTTATCGGATGGTGGCTGGTCACGAGCCGCCCGTCGATGCGCGAATTCCTCAATTTCCAGCCGGGGCGGACCGGCGAGGGAATCATGATCGGCGTCGCCGTCGGCGTCGGCGGCTGGGTCATCACCCTCGCCTCGGCCCTCTTCGTAGCCATGATCCTCAAGTCGACCGGATTGATGCCGGAGAATCCGGAGCCCTCACCCATGATCGGATTCATGGCCGGCATGGATCTGTGGAGGAAGTTCGTGATCGTCCTCTCGGCGATGACCGTCGAGGAGTTTTTCTTCCGCTCCTGGCTGCAGAAGCGCGTCGGCCTGATCGTGTCGACGGGGCTCTTCGCGATGGCTCACTTCACGCTCGGTCAGCCGCTGCTGCTGATCGGCATCACAGTGATCTCACTGATCATCGGATTCACGTTCTATCGGACGAAGAGCGTGCTGCCGGGCATCGTCGCGCATGGAGTGTTCGACGCCATTCAGCTTTTCGTGATCATCCCGATCGCGTTCAAAGTGACGGGAATGTGAGGTCGTGAGGGTCACGACTCGGAGACCACTACGCCGTCGCCTTCGAAGCGGATCTTGAAACCCTCATCGTCGCCGCTGGCGATCATGACGTCGTCCATGGCCTGCTCATTGACCACGGTCGGAATGAGATTGCCCGTCCACGCTACGAGGGCACTCGAGGAGATGGACAGCGGGTAATCGCGGCTGACGCGCAACGTGAGCGGCTCGATCGACGTGGAGATGGCCAGCGATCCGCGGCCGAAGATCTTCACCGTGTCGATCTTGCGCTCGTAGGCCGCGTCATAGATCGGCTCGACGCGATAGGTCAGCGAATCTTCGAGCGCCAGAAGATTGCCACCCTCGACATAGATGAACTCTTCGTTGAGGTCGAGCAGGAACGTTTTTCGCCCCTTCTCGTACACGAAGATCTTTCCCTGCCCCACGGCCTTGATCATCGTCTGCGCGGTGGTTCCCAGAAGGCCTGACTCGGCGAGGAACTTCAGGTTTCCGGAGTAGCTCGACACCGTTCCGCGCTTCACGTGGACGTTGCGCGCGAAGTTGATCTCCAGAAATCCGTTCTCGTGCAGCGTGAAGGTCTTGGAAGCCCCTTCGATCTTGCGTCCGAGGTCGATGCGTTTCTCCTCGGCGCGGACGGTGTCGTCGACGGCGTCCTGCAGTTTTCGCGCGGCGGTGTGCCCTGCCGACGTGGCCGCCGTGGGAAGCTCGGTGACCAGTGTCTTCTCGAGCTCCGGCGGCGTGGGCATCTGCGCGGGCTGCGTGCGGTTTGACGCCGCCTGCCGAAGCGTTTCCTCCGGATCGATCCTGATGGCCTTGACCTTTTGCGTGATGGCCGGTGGCGGCGTTGGCGCCTCAGGAACGATCGGCGCCGGCGCCGTAGCGGGTGCACCCGGCTTCATCTCGTTCTCCACGTCGCGGACGAGCTTGTCCGCTCCGGCGAACCGAAGATGATCGAGCGCCTGCTGATACTTCTTCTTCTGCTTGTACAGAAGCCCCAGGTAGAGGTGGGACTTCGCGTAGTTGGGACGGATCTCGATCGCCCGTTTGAGGAACTGCTCCGCTTCGTCGAGTTTGTCCTGCTTGAACAGGATCAGTCCGAGATTCGAGTGAAGAGTGAAGATGTTCGGGTTGTCGCGCACGAGGCGGCGATAGATGACCTCCGCTTCCGGATACGCGTTCGTCTTGAAGTAGACGAGGCCAAGGAGGTTGAGGACGTCGGCGTCGTCCGGCCGCAATTTCTGCGCGTTCTCCAGCTCCCGCCTCGCCTCGGCGAACCGCCCTTCCTGAAAGGCTTCCCGACCGCGATTGCAGTGCAGGAGAAAAACGCCCTGATCAAAGGGGGCGGTGAGCGCAGGCGCCTGATCCCGATCGGGCATGCCGCGCGATTGTAACCGACTCTGCGCAGGAGGCTTGTGCGTTTACTGCGAGCCGAGATAGCGCATGCCCGGAACCACCGCTGCGAGGGGCTGCGTCATCCGCGAGGTGAATCCGCCACGGAGCGAAGCCTTGTCCCGCCGTCCTGCAAACGAGACTGCCTGGCCGTAAGGGCGCCCGTGGTAGACGGTCATGGCACGCTTCACGTACGTCATCGTTTCTTCATAAGGAGGAATGCCGCCGTACTTCAGAACGGCGTTCTCGCCGGCGTTGTACGCGGCGAGGACGCGTGGAAGGTCTTCGCGAAACAGCTCGAGAAGATCGCGCAGGTAGTGAACGCCGCCACGGATGTTCTGAGCGGGATCGTGTACATCCGTGACGCGGTAACGTCTGGCGGTGGCAGGCATCAGCTGCATCAGCCCCCGCGCACCTTTGCTCGAAACGGTCATCGGATCGAAGCTCGACTCCACCTGGATGACGGCGCGGACGAGAACCGGATCGACGCGATACTGCCGCGCGTACTGCTCGATCAGCGGGTCGAACCGCGAACGGCGGTCGTGCTGCCGGGCGAGCCACTGGAAGTTGCTGTAACTCGTCTTCCCCGACGGGACGTTGTAGATGATCTTCCTGCCGTTCCGCGTGGTGATGCGCACATCGGCATTCGCCGTGGAAGCGAGAAGGAGGAAGGTGAGTCCCAGCACGCCCGGACGCATCGCAATTACTGTAGCAGATAAACTCCTCCGTCATGGCCTTCCGAGATGCGCAGAACGAAGTCGACGCCTGGATCTCCCAGTTCCGCGAGGGCTACTTCCCTCCACTTTCCATGCTGGCGAGGCTGACCGAGGAGGTCGGCGAGCTGGCGCGGGTGCTGATGCACGAGTACGGAGGCAAAGCGCCGAAGAAGGGAGAGCCGAAGGGAGAGATCGCGGAGGAGATCGCCGACGCGATGTTCGTGCTGATCTGCCTCGCCAATTCACTCGACATCGACCTCGACGACGCGTTTGCCCGAATGATGGAGAAATACAAGCACCGCGACGGTGACCGCTGGACGAAGGTGTAGGCATTTCCCCAAGGCGCAAACCTCTTGTCTGTAACGAGTTGTCGATGTTCCAAAGTTTTACTTGACGAAAACCGTCCCTGTTCCGTTTTTGCGCTAAAATGGCTGGCGATCCAATCAAGTTGGAGTGTGCAGAGCGGTGGCGTCCGTGCCACCTGTCCCCAGTTCATTCAACGTCCCCCCCTGAACCAAGGAGTACCACATGGACGGCCTTCTTCGAGCGCTCATCAAAACGGTTCGGCGTCGCCTTCGTTCCGATGAAGAGGTGACTGTCGAGGCGGTTACGCGGGAGCTCGGATACACCCGGCAGTACATCTCAGGCCGATTCCACCGCCTCACCGGCCGGCTTCTCAGTCACTTCCTCAAAGAGAAGCGTCTCGAGAAAGCGGCGCGCCTGCTCAAGCAGGGCAATCTTCGCGTCTCGCAGATCGCCCGCCGCTGCGGATTCGATTCCGAGAACTACTTCCGCCAGCAGTTCCGTCACCGGTACGGCATGTCCCCGCGCCAGTTCCGGACCGCCGGAAGCATGAGATCCCAGCCGGCCATGTCGAAAGCCGCGACGGTCTAAGGCGATTTTGGATTTTGGCTTTTGGATTTTGGATTGGGCTGCTCAATCCAAAATCCAAAATCCGAAATCTAAAATTCACTCGAACCCCGCCTCCACCCACAGATACCGCAGGGTGTGCCGGTCCACCGTTCCCGTGCCGATGGCGTTGCGCAGAAAGAGAAGCGTCTGCCGCGCTTTCGAATGACGTGCCGAGATCTTTTCGCGATATGCGCGATGTTCGGCCACGCTCGCGAACGTCACCGTGCGAAAGACTGACGGCAACCGCACGATGGTCCCCTGCACGCTGACGTCCTCCCACTCGCCCTTGTTCGCGAAGCGGATGTAGTGACGCTTGTGGAAGAGGCGAACCTCGCCGTCGCCCTCTCCGATGCGAAGCGGCCTGCCCGCGTAATACGGAACGACCCGAACGCGAAAGCCCCAGGCCTTCGCCTCATTCGCGGCCGTGGCGATCTCACTGGCCAGCTGGTCGTCGATCCGCTCGCGCTCGCGAACGATGAGGACCCAGTCGTGCGACGCGGCATCGACCGCGCGATTGAATTCGGGACGGTGCTTCGACAATGGATCGCGCGGATTGACGTCGAGCACGAGCTGCTCGAGACGCTCGAAACGTTCGCTGAGCGGCGCGAGATGCTCGGCGTGCACGTCGCCGAGGGTGATGATGGAGAGGGATGTCATGTTCGGTCTGTCATCCCGAGCGTGAGCGAGGGAGCTGGGGGGGCGGGTGGCGCGAACGTCATGCCTCGTGCCGCCCATCCCCCAGCTCCCTCGCTCACGCTCGGGATGACACGCTGTCACTCTTCGAGCTTTTCGTGAATCCGGGCGACAGCGGTGGCGCGGCCGGTCGTCTCATCGACATCCACCATGACGCCCGACATGCGCACGTCTTTTTTCGCCACCTCGAGCTTCCGCGGGGTGTTCATCAGGAATCGGTGCAGCGCCTCTTCCGGACGGAAGCCGATCACCGAATCGTACGCGCCGGTCATCCCCACGTCGGTCTGAAACGCGGTGCCGTTGGGCAGGATTCGCTCATCGGCGGTCGGCACATGCGTGTGCGTCCCAAAGACTCCCGACACGCGGCCGTCGAGATAGCGCCCCATGGCCTGTTTCTCCGATGTTGCCTCGCAATGGATGTCGACGATGACGACCTTCACCCCGTCGAGCTGCGCGAGCTCGCGGTCCGCGCAGTGAAACGGGTTCTCACATGGCGGCATGAAGACGTTGCCCATGAACTGCAGCACCGCCACTTTCACGCCGCTCGCCGTCTGCCGGATCACGCTTCCTTTGCCGGGATTCCCGCTCGGATAGTTCGCCGGACGGATCACGTGCGGATAGTGGTCGTAGTTGTCGACGAAGTCCTTCTTGTCCCAGATGTGATTTCCGGACGTGTAGGCATTGATCGGCAGCTCCGACAACTCCTCCATGATCGCCTCGGTCACACCGAAACCGCCGGCGGCGTTCTCGATGTTGACGATCGTGAAGTCGATCTTCTCCCGATCGATCACGCGCTCGAGCTTCTCATGCAACGCCCGGCGGCCAGGCTGGCCGACGACGTCGCCGATGTAGAGGATTCGTACCAAATTTCGCTCTTGCCTACTTTGCGTATTCCACGGTCCGCATCTCGCGGATCACAGTCACTTTGATCTGTCCCGGGTACTGCAGCTCGGATTCGATCTTGCGCGCCACGTCCTTCGACAGCCAGATCGACTGTTCGTCGGTGATCTTCTCCGCGTTCACGATGATGCGAAGCTCGCGCCCGGCCTGAATGGCGAAGCTCTTCGACACGCCGTCCATGTTGTTGGCGATCGATTCGAGGCGCTCCAGACGGTGCACGTAGTTCTCGAGGATCTCCCGGCGGGCACCGGGACGCGCGGCCGACAGCGCGTCCGCGGCGTTGACCAGCACCGCCTCGACGGTGGTCGGATCGTAATCGCCGTGATGGCACTCCATCGCGTGAATGACTTCGCGCTTCTCGCCGTACTTCTCGAGGACCTGCCGGCCCAGCTCGAGATGCGTTCCTTCCATCTCGCGGTCGATGGCCTTGCCGATGTCGTGCAGCAGGCCGCCGCGCTTGGCGATCGTGTCGTTGACGCCGAGCTCCACGGCCATGAGCGCCGCGAGCTGAGCCACTTCGAGCGAATGCACGAGCACGTTCTGTCCGTACGAAGTGCGGTAGCGAAGACGTCCCAGCAGTTTGAGAACTTCAGGATTGATATCGGTGATGCCTAGGGAGAACGCCGCGGCCTCCCCTTCCTCGAACAGTTTCTGGTCGAGCTCCTGGCGCACCTTCTCGACGAGCTCCTCGATGCGGGCCGGATGGATACGTCCGTCCTGCATCAGGCGTTCGAGCGAGATGCGCGCGACTTCGCGGCGGATCGGATCGAAGCCGGAAAGGATGACCGCTTCCGGCGTGTCGTCGACGATGAGGTCGACGCCGGTCGCCAGCTCCAGAGCGCGGATGTTGCGCCCCTCCCGGCCGATGATGCGTCCCTTCATGTCTTCCGACGGCAGGTCGACAACCGACACCGTGTTCTCGGCGACGTAGTCTGACGCCATGCGCTGGATGGCCATGCCGAGGATCTTGCGGGCCTTGATCGTCCCCAGCTCGGTGGCCTCGGTCTCGATCCGCTTGATGATGTTCGCCGCTTCGAGCTTGGCTTCGTTCTCGATCCCCCGGGTCAGCTCCTGCTTGGCCTGTTCGATCGTCAGACCGGAGATCTGCTCGAGCTTGTGACGCTGCTCGTCGATGAGCGCGTTCAGTTCGTTCTCCCGCTCCTCGACACGGCGTTCGCGGGCGGCAATGGCCGCGTCGCGCTTCTCGACTTCCGCGATGCGGCTGTCGAGCTGCTGGGTCTTCCGATCGACGTTCTCTTCTTTCTGCTGAAGCCGGCGCTCGGAGACCTTCATCTCCTCGCGGCGCTGCTGCGCCTGCTTGTCGAACTCGCTCCGCATCTGGAGGAGTTTTTCCTTGGCCTCGAGGTCGGCTTCCTTGACCCGGGAGGCGGCCGCCTTGTTGGCGTCCTCCAGAATCCGGTCGGCGGCGCGCTTCGCCTCGGCGAGTTGAGCCTCGCCACGCTTCCGATAAACAGCTGCCCAGGCGACGGCCAGGGCGATGACGACCGCCGCCGCGATGAGCACTACGATCAATGTGTCCAAACTCCACCTCCGCGTCGGGAGGCTCGCGCAATAGGAGGGAAAAACTCGGAGATCCCCGCCTGAGCCGTGTGTAGGATTCTTACTTGAACCCGCCTAAGCAGGTGGGCGTCCTACCCGCGCCTTTCGGCTTCCTTCTGGACCTGCTCGCGCAGGACGAAGGCATGCACCAGGCTCGAGACCCGAACACCCGAAGTAAGAAGCATCGGTTCAAGCGTTAGATCGTTCATCACGTACTCTGCAGGGCATCTCCGAAACAGTTGTTAACGCTGTTGGCTCAACTGATTACCTTGTTGAGCCGTTCTGATATTTCCTCCGTTTTCTCGATCCATATTCCCGAGGCACCCTGCCTCTGTTTCCGGAATCGAGAAAACTCGTCGGCAATGTTGAGAGCGGCCAGGATGGCGATTTTCATCGGGTCGACGGTTGCTACCTCCGCCGCCACTTCGCGCATCCGGGCATCGACATACCGCGCAAGCTCCGTCAAATAGTCCGGGTCTCCGTCCCCACGAACGTTGTACGCCTGACCGAAGATCTCCACCGTGGTCGTGTCGTATTTGGCGTCCATGGGCAAGTGATCCGAATCGCGGGGATTATAACCGGACCTTGGACCCTGGACCCTGGACCTTGAGAGTGACGAGTTACGAGTGACGTGTCACGCGGAGCCGCGGAGCCGCGGAGGCCACTCACTCGACATCATCCCAAGGTCGAAGGCCGAAGGTCGAAGGTCGAATCGACCCGAAGCCGGGGGAAGACCAAGTGCCCAGCAGCCGGGCCGAAGAGCCCAAGGTCCAAGGTCCAAGGTCCAGGGTCCAGGGTCCAAGGCTTGGTAAGAATATACTTGACTCACCCGCGCTTTGGACCTATCTTGTCCTCATGCCCGCCAAGAAAAGCCGCTCCGACCGTTACGGCGAACAGGCCGAACTGCCGCAAACGCTTCAAGAGGCAATTACTTACTTTGCCGACAAGCAGCGCGCATTCGAGTTTGCCGTCTCTCTCCGCTGGCCCGATGGTTCGATCACCTGCCCGTTCTGCGGCTCGGGTGAGTATTCGTTCATCAGCACGCGCCAGCTTTGGAAGTGCAAGGGCTGCAAAAAGCAGTATTCGGTCCGTGTCGGCACGATCTTCGAGGACTCTCCCATCAGCCTCTCGAAGTGGTTCCTCGCCATCTGGATGGTCGCCAACTGCAAGAACGGCGTGTCCAGTTACGAGCTTTCACGGGCCATCGACGTAACGCAGAAAACCGCGTGGTTCATGCTCCACCGCGTTCGTGCCGCCATCAAAGCGAAGTCCTTCGACAAGAAGCTCGCGGGGATCGTGGAGACGGACGAGTCTTTTATCGGCGGCCTGCTCGGAAACATGCACGCGTCAAAGCGGGAGAAGATCAAAGCGGGCGCGAACCATAGCCCGACGCTTGGCAAGGTCATCGTGCAGGCCGTTCTCGAACGTGATGGTGAAGTCCGCACCCAGATCCTCGAAGACCTCAAGACCATGACGAAGTTCGGGTTCCTGAAAGCGAACATCGAACAGGGCGCGCACGTCATGACGGACGAAGGCAGCGATCCACGAAACTCAGCCCGTACTTCGTCCATGACTTTGTGAATCATCAGATCGAGTACGTGAGGGGCAACGTCCACACGAACAGCGTGGAGAACTTCTGGAGCCTTCTGCACCGCACGCTGCGGGGCACGTATGTCTCCGTGGAGCCGTATCACCTGAGCGCGTACCTGGATGAACAGGCGTTCCGGTTCAATCAGCGCAAGACGAATGACGGACAGCGGTTTCTTCGGGCCATGGTCATGGTCCCAACGGCCCGCCTGACCTACGCGAAGCTAACCCGAGAAGAGTAGGCTCGCGCAGACAGGGCCGTGGAAAGCGGAAGCGTGGAGCCTATAAGAATCAATCACTTAACCATGCAAACGAGTTATCGGAATGTTGACTGCTAGTCAACGTTTACCTATCCTGTGAGCGTAACCA
>CALMZP010000046.1 GCA_937870635.1 uncultured Acidobacteriota bacterium
CGCGCGTGCGGCTCTATCGCCGCGACGAGCCGATCTTCGACGAATTCGGGATCGAGCCGGAGATCGCCAAGGCGCTCAAATCGAAGGTCTGGCTCAAATCGGGCGGCTACATCGTCATCAATCAGACGGAAGCCCTGGTCGCCATCGACGTGAACACGGGCAAATACGTCGGCAAGAAGAACCTCGAGGAGACGGTGTTCCGCACGAACGTCGAGGCCGCGAAGGAGATCGTCCGCCAGATCCGCCTGCGCGATCTGGGAGGCATCATCGTCCTCGACTTCATCGACATGGAAGAGGCCCAGAACCGGGCGAAGCTTTTCGAGACGCTGGAGAACGAGATCCGGAAGGACCGCTCCAAAACCAAGATCCTGCAGATTTCCGAATTCGGGCTCATCGAGATGACGCGCAAGCGCGTCCGCCAGAGCCTGGAACGTTCACTGACGCAGGCCTGCCCGTACTGTTCGGGTAGTGGACGGATCAAGTCCAACACCACCGTCGCCCTGGAGATCTGGCGTGAACTGATGAAGGCGCGCGACTTTCACGAGGGTCAGGATGTCATCGTCCGGATGAATCCGCTCGTTTATGGCGCCCTCTCGGCCGGCGACCCGATCTTCGAGGAGGTGGAGCGGACGCTCGGAATCCATCTGGTGTTCAAGCCGGATGAGAGCCTGCACCACGAGCAATTCGACGTGATGCGGATCTGACGACCACCTTGGCAAACCCTGTGCACTGAGAACCCAGCGCAGCAATGTCCCTCGAAGATACGTTCACCAGCCTCGCCTCGTTCCTCAACAGTCTCGATGCGGAAGGAGAGCAGAAGTTCGAGCTCTCTCATTCGCTCGTCATCATCTGCCCGGACTGCGGAAAGAACATCGCGTTTCGCGGCCGCTGTCCCAAGTGCGGCGGAAACAGCTGGATTCCGGCCGGACACGCCGGCGGGATCTTCGAGCGGGTCAAGGCGCAGCGGTGGCGCGGCGAGATGATGGACGCTGACGACGACACGCTCACGCGCCGTGCCGCGCCGCCCGCTAGCGAGCCGAGCGAAGAGCCGAGCTGAGAAACGATTTTGGATTTGCGATTTTGGATTTTGGATTCCCGCACGCCCAGGCCGGCTTCAATCCAAAATCTAAAATCCAAAATCTAAAATCCCCTAGACGTCCCCTTCGCGCAGATACTCCTCTTCCATCAGTTTGCGAAAGAGGTGTTCCCACTCGGCCGACTTGCGGGCGGGAGGCTTGCGCATGCTGGCGATGCGACGCCGCACCGCCTCCTCACGCTCTTCCTCGCGCTGCAGCTCCTCGGACAATGACTGTGCGATGGCCTGCTGGACCGCGTCGCGGCTCTTGAGAAAAACGACGGCGCGGGAAGCAGTCATGGTCTCGAGAATTTCTCTCGCCATCTGCTCAACACGCTCCCGCGTCATCTTCACCATCATCGTTCCGGCGATCAATGAACCGTGTCGTCACCGGGGGGCGTCTCGGAATCAGGCTCCCCCGGCGCCTCCGCGCCTTCCACAGCTTCCTCGGTCTGATCCTCAGGCTGCTCCTTGTCGACGATCTTCATCGCTGCGACGACCTTGTCGCCTTCCTCGATGTGGATCAGGCGGACGCCCTGGGTGTTGCGCCCCATCGAGCGAACGCCGGCGACAGGGAACCGGATGATCATCCCCCGCTCGCTGATGATCAGCATCTGATCGTCATCGACGACGTGCGAGATTCCGGAGACCTTGCCGTTCTTTTCGGTGGTCTTGATGTTGATCACGCCCATGCCGCCGCGGCTCTGCAGGCGGTACGACGTGACCGGTGACCGCTTGCCGAAGCCCTTCTCGGTCACGGTGAGGATGTAGCCGCGCCAGTCGGCGGCGACGACTTCGTCTTCCGATTCCGGCGCATCCGCTTCTTCCGGCGCGGTGAGCACGGAGGAGGCGCTGTCGTCGACTCCTTCCGCGGAGGCCGGAGGCGCGGCGTCGCCCGCGCTGGGGAGGACGTCCATTTCCACGACGGAGTCACCGGTGCGGAGCGAGATGCCTTTCACGCCCGCCGCGCCGCGGCCCATGGCCCGGACGTCGTCCTCATGGAAGCGGATCGCGCGGCCGTCGTGCGTTCCGATGAAGATCTCGGAATTGCCGTCCGACAGCGCGACGCTGTACAGATCGTCGCCTTCGAGGATGTCGATGGCGATGATGCCGGTCGTGCGCACGTTGGAGAAGGCGGAGAATTCGGTCTTCTTGATCTTGCCGCCGCGCGTGGCCATGACGGCGTACTTCCCTTCCGAGAAGTCGCGCGTGGTGAGGAGAGCCCGGACGTTCTCGCCCTGCTCGAGATTCAGAAGGTTGACGATCGCTTTGCCGCGCGCGTTCGCGCCGACTTCCGGGATGGTGTGCACCTTGAGCCAGTACATCCGTCCCTTGTCCGTGAAGACGAGCACGTAGGCGTGCGTCGACGCCACGAAGAGATGCTCGACGATGTCTTCTTCCTTCGTCTGCATCCCGATGCGGCCTTTGCCGCCGCGCCGCTGCGCGCGGTACATCGAGAGCGGTGAGCGCTTGATGTAGCCGCCGCGGGACACGGTGATGACCATGTCCTGGTCCGCGATCATGTCTTCGATCGAGATCTCGTTCGCTTCCGCGATGATCTCGGTGCGGCGCTTGTCGCCGTACTGTTCCCTGATGCCCCTCAGCTCCTCGGAAATGATCTCGAGGACGAGCTTTTCGGACGCCAGGATCTCGCGGAGCCGGCGGATGAGGGCCAGCACTTCGTTGTATTCGCTGGTGATCTTCTCGCGCTCGAGCCCCGTGAGCTGCTGGAGACGCATGGCGAGGATCGCCGTGGCCTGCAGCTCGGAGAAGGCAAAGCGCTCGATGAGCCCCGCCTTCGCCTCCTGTGGCCCGCGGCTCGCGCGGATGAAGGCGATCAGCTCGTCCAGGATGTCCAGCGCTTTGACGAGACCTTCGAGGATGTGTGCGCGCTCTTCGGCTTTGCGGAGCTCGAAGCGCGTCCGGCGGATGACGATCTCTTTGCGGTGCTCGATGAAGTGCCGCACGATCGTCGGGAGGTTCATGACTTCCGGACGGTTGTCGACGATGGCCAGGAAGATGATGCCGAACGTCGTCTGCAGCTGCGTGTTGCGATAGAGGTTGTTGAGAACGACCTCCGGCACTTCGCCGCGCTTCAACTCGACGACGATCCGGATTCCATCGCGGTCCGATTCGTCGCGCAGATCGGAGATGCCTTCGATCCGCTTGTCGCGAACGAGCTCGGCGATCTTCTCGATCAGTCGCGCCTTGTTCGTCATGTAAGGAATCTCGGTGATGACGATCTGCTGCTTGTCGCCCTTCTTCGTCGTCTCGAATCCGGCGCGCCCGCGGACCTGGATGATCCCTCGCCCGTCGCGATAGGCCTGGCGGATGCCGTCCAGCCCGTGGATGAAGCCGCCGGTGGGAAAGTCCGGACCCGGCATGACAGTCATCAGATCCTGCCACGACGCGTTCGGATTCTCGATCATCATCAGGCAGGCGTCGATCACCTCGCCCAGGTTGTGGGGCGGAATGTTCGTGGCCATGCCCACGGCGATGCCGGACGAGCCGTTGACGAGCAGATTGGGGAACTTCGCGGGAAGCACGCTCGGCTCGGACAGCGAGCCGTCGTAGTTCGGCGTCCAGTCGATCGTTTCCTTGTCGATGTCGTCGCGGAGCAACTCCTCCGCGAGACGCGTCAGGCGGACCTCGGTGTAACGCATCGCGGCGGGGTTGTCGCCGTCGATCGACCCGAAGTTGCCCTGCCCGTCGACGAGCCGGTAACGCATCGAGAAGTCCTGCGCCATGCGGACGACGGTGTCGTAGATCGCCGAGTCGCCGTGGGGATGGAACTTGCCCATGACGTCGCCGACGATGCGCGCCGATTTCTTGTAGGCCTTGCCCGCCGTATTCCCCTGCTCGTACATGCCGTACAGGATCCGGCGATGGACGGGCTTCAGCCCGTCGCGCACATCGGGCAGCGCGCGGCCGATGATGACCGACATCGCATAGTCGAGATACGACTTGCGCATCTCGTCTTCGATGTTGATCGGGATCTGTTCGTCTTTGAAATTCTGGTAGTCCGAAGAATCAGCCATTTATCCGTTAACCGTTAACCGTTAACCATTAACCGTTCCCGTTTGCCTTTCGGTTAACGGTTAATGGTTAACGAATTCATAATTAGATATCGAGGTTCTTTACGTCCAACGCATTGTCCTGGATGAACGCCCGGCGCGGCTCGACCTGGTCGCCCATCAGCGTCGTGAAGATCTCATCCGCGGCCACCGCGTCGCGGATCGTCACCTGCAGCAGCCGGCGTCGTTCCGGATCCATGGTCGTTTCCCACAGCTGCTCCGGGTTCATTTCGCCCAGGCCTTTGTAGCGCTGGATGGTCAGCCCCTTTTCGGCGAGCTTATAGATCTCGTCGAGCATGTCGTCCATCCGCGTGAACTCCGTCGTTTCGTCGCCATGCTTGATGCTGTACGGCGGGAGGCCGAAAGCCGAAAGTTGCTCGAATGCTTTCGCTGCCTGACGGAACTCGTAGTGCGAAAAGAAATCGTTGTTGACCACGACCTTCCGCCCGCTGCCGTTGTTCCCGGCCACGAACTGCAGGTACGGCGCTTCGGTGATCTCGTCACGCTGCTGGCGAACGTTCTCGAATCCCGCCGCCTTCAGCGCCGCTTCGAGGTGGTCCATCTTGTCCAGATCGGCGAGCGCTGTGCGATCGGTGAAGCCGTTGGACAGAATGACGTCCAGCGCCTCTCGCGGAACGCCGCGCGGCTGCAGCTTCCGGCCGTGGCTGCGGTACTCCTCCATCCGCTGCAGCATCGTGACGAGAGCCTCGCCGCGCACCGCCAGGCCGCCCTTCGGCGTGACCTCGACTGCCTCCGACACGCGGTTCAGGAGAAAGCGTGACTTGTCCGCCTCGTCCTTGAGATACGAGTCCTTCTTTCCCTGCGAAACCTTGAACAGCGGGGGCTGCGCGATGAAAAGATAGCCGCGGTTGATGACCTCCGGCATGTGCCGGTAGAAGAACGTCAGGATCAGCGTGCGGATGTGCGATCCGTCGACGTCTGCGTCCGTCATGATGATGATCTTGTGATAGCGGAGCCGGTCGATGTCGAAATCGCCCGCGCCGATGCCGGTGCCGAGGGCGGTGATCATGATGCGGATCTCGTCGGAGGAGAGCATCTTGTCCAGCCGGGCCTTCTCGACGTTCAGGATCTTTCCTTTGAGCGGAAGAATTGCCTGGAATCGGCGGTCGCGCCCCTGCTTGGCCGAGCCGCCGGCCGAATCACCCTCGACGAAGTAGATCTCGCAGAACTTCGGATCGCGTTCCTGGCAGTCGGCCAGCTTTCCCGGGAGTGACGCGGAGTCGAGCGCACCCTTCCGGCGCGTCAGGTCGCGCGCCTTGCGCGCGGCTTCGCGCGCACGGGCCGCTTCGACGATCTTGTCGACGACGCGGCGGGCGTTCTTCGGATTCTCCTCGAAGTGCTCGCCCAAGCGTTCATTGACGACCTGCTCGACCCACGTCTTCACGTGCGACGAGACGAGCTTTTCTTTCGTTTGTGAAGAGAATTTCGGATCGCGGACTTTCACCGAGATGACCGCGGTGAGGCCTTCGCGGATGTCGTCGCCTTCCAGTGAGACTTTCGCCTTCTCCACGACGCCGAGGGCGGTTGCGTACTTGATGACGGTACGCGTGAGAGCAGCCTTGAAGCCGACGAGATGCGTGCCCCCGTCTGTGTTCTTGATCGTGTTCGTGAAGGTGTAGATGTTGTCCGTGTAACCTTCATTCCACTGCAGCGCGATCTCCACCATCTCGCCGTCTTTCTCGTCGCGGATGAAGATCGGCTCGTCGTGAAGCGGAGTCTTGTTCTTGTTCAGATCTTTGACGAAGGAGACAATGCCTCCCTCGTAACGGAACTCATGGTGCTTCTCCGTCCGGTCGTCGCGAATCTCGATGTGCACGCCGGAATTGAGGAACGCGAGCTCGCGAAGACGCTGCGAGAGCGTCTCGTAATTCATCTCCGTCACCGAGAAGATCTCGGGGTCGGCTTTGAACGTGACCCGGGTTCCGCGCCGTGTCGTCTTCTCGCCGCGCTCGATCGCCGCGACCGGAATTCCGCGCTCGTAGCGCTGGCGCCACACGTTGCCGTCGCGATGAATCTCCAGCTCGAGCCACTCGGACAGGAAGTTCACGACCGACACGCCGACGCCGTGCAGACCGCCCGAAACCTTGTACGAGTTGTTGTCGAACTTACCGCCGGCGTGCAGCTCGGTCATGATGACCTCCGCCGCCGAGCGACCCTCTTCCTTGTGAATGTCGACCGGGATGCCGCGGCCGTTGTCCTCCACCGTGACCGAGTTGTCGTTGTGAACCGTCACGACGACGCGATCCGCGTAGCCGGCCAGGCATTCGTCGATCGCGTTGTCGACGACCTCGTAGACCATGTGATGCAGGCCGGAGATGTCGTCGGTATCGCCGATGTACATGCCCGGACGCTTCCGGACGGCATCGAGACCCTTGAGGACTTTGATGTCCTCGGCCGTGTAATGCCGGCCGTCCGTGGACGCGCCGGTCTCGCTGGCCGCCATCACCGGCGGCTCGCTCTTCGTGTAGTCGTCTGCCATTGATCTCGTGCTTTCTACTGGGCTTTTTCGGAGGTATCGGGCGCCATCGCGGCGGCCGAAAAAGCGAGGTTTTTGCGTCGGGATTTCTAACGCCGAATTCTACCGGAAAATTGCGTTTTCAGGCGAAAGATCTTGCGGCCGTAACTCTCCCGCTATCAACAGTTAGCCGGAGGTGAGGACCTGCCTCCAAGGCCTGCAGAAACGACTCCTTCGCCGAGGTCGCGAAAACCTGCGTGGAAGCCGGCAGACGGGCCAGAAGACTCTGAAGGATTTCCAGATCTAATTCGGCGTCGATGTCGTCCAGCAGAAACAGCGGCGGCTCGTCGAAGCGGCGCCGGAAAAGCACCAGTTTCGCGAACTTCAGAAAGAGCACCATCGTCTTCAGCTCTCCCCCCGACAGGACCTCCGCCGCCGGACGCCCTCCGATCAAAAACTCCAGCTGGTCCCGCTGCGGGCCGGAAAGCGAGCTGCGCGCGCGCAGCTCGTCCCGGCGCGCTGCCGCCGGATCGGCCATAGCCGGGCGGTAACGCATCTCCAGCCCGCCGACGTGGTACCGGTGCTCCCGGACGATCTCGCCGACCGCCCTGCTGAGCTCCTCGGCGTACGCCTCGCGCGAAGCCTGGATCACGCTACCGGCTGCCAGGAACTCCTCGTCCCAGGCGTCCAGCGAAGCAGCGGAGGCCTCCCGCGCGGCCACGGCCGCCAGCAGCGCGTTCCGCTGTCTGAGGACCCTCGTGAACCGCGTCAGGGCCTGCACGTGACCCCCGCTGATGCTCGCGATGCCGCGATCGAGGAATCGCCGGCGCTCTTCCGGCTCGCCACGGATGATCTCGAGGCGCGCCGCCGAATATGCGAACACGATCAAAGCTTCGAGATAAACCGGCAGCGTCACTCTCTCGCTGTTGATCATCAGCACCCGCCGCTTCGTCTCCCCCGTCTCCAGGCCGGCGGAGAGATTGCGCTCGACGCCGTCGCGCTCGACCCCTCCCGCGACGTAGAGCGTCGGCGAATCGAACCGGAAGAGGCTCGCCACCCGCGACGTGCGAAACGACTTCGTCGTCGCCAGAAAGTAGATGGCCTCGAGGAGATTCGTTTTCCCCTGCCCGTTCCGGCCGACGATGATGTTGGTGGTCGGATGAAAGTGCACCGGCTCCGGCGCGAGGTTCCGGAAGTTCTGGGCGTGGAGGGATTTGAGAATCATTTTGGATTTTGGATTTTGGATTTTGGATTGGAGACGTCAATCCAAAATCCAAAATCCAAAATCCAAAATCGGGTCTACGCCAGCCGCATTGGCATCACGACGTACAGGTAGTCGTACGGCAGATCTTCCGATGTGGAGGCGGGGCGCCCGATGCACTGGCTGTTCTCGTCCTTCAGGTCGAGCGACACGCTCGGTGTGTCCACCGCGCTGAGGAAGTCGGTCACGTACGCGGCGTTCAGCCCGACGTGGAACGGGTTCCCGGCGTAGTCGATGGGGACCGTCTCGCGCGCGTCGCCCAGCTCCGGATTCGTCGACGAGACGGTGAGCTTGCCCGGCGCGAAGTCGAAACGGACGGCACGGGTGCGCTCGTTCGCGACGAGCGAGATGCGGCGGATGGTGGCCAGCAGGCGTTCGCGGTCGACGAAAACCTTGCGGTCGTTGTCGCGCGCGATGACTTCCATGTAGTTCGGAAAGTTGACGTCGATCATGCGCGCCATGAGGCGCCGGTCGCCCGCTTCGAAGAAGAGCTGGTTCTCCGAGACACCAAAAGCGACGTTGCCATCCTCACCTGTCTCGAGGCGGAGAATCTCGTCGAGCGCCTTGCGCGGAATGAGAATCGTGAGGTCGGTTCCTTTTTTCTTTCCGCCTCCGCCGGTGCTGCCCTGAGGAAAGTTGATCAGCGCCATGCGATGGCCATCGGTGGCTACCATCTCCATCTTGGACGGCTGCACTTTGAGCAGAGCGCCGTTGAGCTGGAAGCGCGTCTCTTCGTGCGTGATGGCGAACTTCACCTTCGACACCATGGTCTTGAGCTCGTTGAGCGGGAGGGTGTACGCATCCGCCACGTTCACCGACGGCAGCGTCGGATAATCCTCGGCGGGCAGTCCGAGAAGACGGAACTTGGCGGTACCAGCCTCGATCTGGACGGAGTTGTTCTCCTGCAGCGCGATATGAACGTCTTCGTCCGGAAGCGAGCGCACGATGTCGAAAAGACGTTTCGCTTCGATCGTGACTCCACCAGGCGTAGTGACTCGCGCAGCGCAGGAACTGAGGATGGTGACGTCGAGATCCGTCGCCGCGATCTGCAAGCGACCGTCCGCTGCCTTCAATAGAACGTTCGAGAGGATGGGGATCGTCGACCGTTTTTCGACGACTCCCTGGCAAAGCTGCAGCTCCTTCTGAAGTTCAGCTTTTCCGACGATCAGCTCCATGTCTCTTCCTCTTGGAACCTGTTCTTTTTCTTAATAGTGGTGATAGTAGTGGGTCCGTGCGGAAAATCTCTGGCCACACCGCAAAGGTCTCGAAAGTATAGCAGTTCACATCGAAGCAACTCTGCGGGTTTTGCTGAGGAAAAACACCGGAGATCGGTCGTTCTTTTCCACAGCGTCGATGATTCCGGTTTTGCGACCCTCGGTTGTGCGCAGCTTTTCAGCAGGGTATCCACATGCTCGATCGCGCACATCAGCGGAACTGTTTCGTGAGCATCTCGATCGTCCGCGCGACCTGCTGATCATCCTGGATCAGTTGATCGATTTTTTCGACCGAGTACATCACGGTCGAGTGATGTTTGTTGTTGAACAGCTTGCCGATCTCCGGATACGACAGGTCGGTCAGCTCTTTGGTGATGTACATGGCGACCTGGCGTGGGTAGGCGATCGGGCGGGCGTTCGATTTCGATTTCAGGTCGGACACCTTGATGCCGTAATGCGCGGCCACGACCTTCATGATGTCGGCCGGTGTGATGGGCTTGTTGTCTTTCGACAGCAGATCCTTCAGTGCTTCCTTCGCGAGGTCGATGTTCAGGCGATGACCGGTGAGCGACGCGAACGCGGTGACGCGGTTGAGGTGACCCTCGAGCTCGCGGATGTTCGATCGCACCCGCTCGGCGATGAAGAGCGCCACATCATGTGGCAGATCGATCTTCCGCTCTTCGGCTTTCTTGCGAAGGATGGCCACCTTCGTCTCGAGGTCCGGAGGCTGGATGTCAGCGATGAGGCCCCACTCGAAGCGCGACCGCAATCGCTCTTCGAGGGTGGGGATGTCTCTCGGCTGCGCGTCAGAAGTGAAGACGATCTGCTTTTGAGCTTCGTAAAGCGCATTGAACGTGTGGAAGAATTCCTCCTGCGTGCGCTCCTTGCCGGCGAGAAACTGGATGTCGTCGAGCAGGAGTGCATCGACAGTGCGATAGCGGTCGCGGAACGATTGCATCCGGTCGTAACGGATCGACGAAATCAGCTCCGTGACGAACGAATCGGCCGACATGTACACGACTTTCATCTGCGGCCGGTCCGCTTTGATCTGCTGGCCGATGGCCTGGATCATGTGCGTCTTGCCGAGACCGGCGCCGCCATAGATGAAAAGCGGGTTGAACGAGCCGCTGGGATTCTCGGCGATCGACTTCGACGCGGCGTAGGCGAGCTGGTTCGAGTTTCCAACCACGAACGTTTCGAACCGATATCTCGGATTAAAGACGGCCGTCGGGAGATCATCCCTC
Source organism: uncultured Acidobacteriota bacterium (assembly GCA_937870635.1). Classification (GTDB taxonomy): domain Bacteria; phylum Acidobacteriota; class Thermoanaerobaculia; order Gp7-AA8; family Gp7-AA8; genus DATLEX01. Next base: position 10,345 of record CALMZP010000046.1, read on the forward strand.
GGAGGGACAGGCGGGATGTTGAGGTCGTCGATGGTCAGGGTGGGGTCGACGACGAAATGGACCTCCATCCTCTCGGGCGACAGGTCGCTCAAAATGGAACGGATGAGCTGGCCATAACGCTCGCGGATCTCGTCCACAAAGCGTTGCGACGGGACCGCCACTTCCAGAACCTCGCCGCGCTGCGCGGTAAACCGCGTCGGCGCGAACCAGTTCACATACTCTGTCCTGTCAGTGCTTTGCTCGACGCGAGTAAGAACTTGCTTCCAGATATTCATCGAGCCAAGGTGGGGTTATCTCGTTGAGAATCCACAGCTTTTCCGCAACTGTGGAAAAGCCGTGTTGGAAAAGGGGAGTGGATACTAGCACTTCTGGGCAGGGTTGCAAGCCTTCCGTGGCCGTCCGCGAAAGGGTGGCAATTTGGGCGCTTTGCTGCCTTTCGGCGATTCGACCTTCGACCCTCGACCTTCGGAGCCCCGGCAAGCCTTCCGAAGGTCCAAGGTCGAAGGTCGAAGGTCGGATCGTCCCGAAGCTCAGAGGCATCCGATTCACAACGTCTTGGAATAGCGATCCCATAGAACAGGTTGGCGCGGAATGCTCCGGGCCCGCGGTTGACCGTGTGCGGCGCGGTGGCTATACTCACCGCCTTTCATTTCAAAGGGTTAGAACATGAAACGTACATTTCAGCCGAACAACCGTCGCCGCAAGCGCACTCACGGCTTCCTCGTCCGCATGCGGACCAAGGATGGGCAGGCAGTCCTCTCCCGCCGCCGCCGTAAGGGTCGCAAGCGCCTCGCTGTCTAGGCCACTCGTGGCAGAGCGTGCAGTCGCCCCGCCGCGGTCCGAGGCGCTGCCGAAAGAGAAGAGGCTGGCGAAGCGGCGCGAGTTTCTTCGGGTTTACGACACCGGCCGCAAGATCTTCTCCCGCTACTCGGTGCTGTTCTTCGCCCCGAATGACCTCCCGTACTCGCGCATCGGAATCACTGCGACGAAAAAGCTCGGTAAAGCCACTCTCCGCAACAGGCTCAAGCGCTGGACGCGCGAGGTTTACCGCCACGAGCGCGAGCCTCTCGGGCTCGACCAGCGGACTCTCGACGTCGTGGTGAACGTGAAGCCCAATGCAGCGGCGGCCACCTGGATCGAGTACCGCGACGATCTCCAGAAAGCACTGCGCCGCGTCGCCGGCGAAGGCCGCGTCTGAAACGCCATGCGCGCCGCTGCTCTTTTCCTTCTTCGCTTCTACAAACGGTTCATCTCGCCGATCCTGCCGCCGATGTGCCGTTTCGAGCCGACGTGCTCGATCTATATGATGCACGCCATTGAGAAATATGGCCTCATCCGCGGAACATGGATGGGCCTGCGGCGCCTCGTGCGTTGCCATCCGCTGAATCCGGGAGGTTGGGACCCGGTCCCCTGACATGGAAAAACGAATTTTTGCCGCGATCGGGATCTCGATCGCATTTCTCTGGTTGTGGGCGGCCATCGCGCCGCGGATCTTTCCGCAGCTCGCGAAGACCGAACCGCCGAGAGAGAACATCACTTCGACGAGCACTACGCCGCCGGCTGAAGCCGGCGCCACGTCGACCACTGGCACCACGGCGACGACAGCATCGTCACCCGCGGCGGCTCCGGCCACGACTTCTTCGATTGCGCCTGCCCCTGCCGCGACTCCGATCGCTGCGGGCGCAGTGCAGTTCAGCGTCGTCGACACGGACGAGTACATCGCGCGCTTCAGCAACCGCGGCGCTCACCTCGTCTCGTTCCAGCTGAAGAACTACAAGCGCAAGGACGGGACGCTCGTCGAGCTCGTGAAGTCGAGGGCTCCGAACAGCACCGACTTCCCGTTCGCGATCGAAGCGCGGTCGGCGGAAGTGGCGAAGCGGCTCAACACCGCTTTGTACGAGGTGACCGAGCGCAAGGATCCGAAGGCGCACGTCCTCGAGTATCGCTACGTCGCGCCTGACGGTCTCTCAGCGGCGAAGACGTTCCGTGTCGCGCGCGACTTCCTCATCGACTTCACTGTTTCAGTCCAGCCGTCAAACGGGTACCGCGTGGTCGTCGGTCCGGGCATCCGCAACATCGACCCGAAAGCGACTGAAGGGCAGGCGGCGCTCCTGGCAGGCAACGCGATCGTGCAGCAGGAAGGCGACCTGGATGTCCTGCCTCGTGAGAAGGGCGATCGATTCCGGCAGTTCGGCACCGTCGATTTCATCGGGGTCGAGGACAACTACTTCCTGGCCGCGCTCAGGCCCGGCAAATCATCCGGGGCTGTGGTCCGCCGAGTCGAGGTTCCAGGGCCGGACAACAAGCCGCGCAAGGAACTCTACGCGGGCCTGAACGCAACCGCTGACGGCACCGTGAGCGGCTCGGCGTTCCTCGGCCCCAAAGAGACCAAACTTCTCGACCGTCACGGTCTCGGCGAAGCGCTTCAGTACGGCATGTTCGGCGTCATCGCGCGATTCCTGCTCGAGGCGCTCGTCTGGATCAACCAGTTCACCCTCAACTACGGCTTCGCGATCATCGTTCTCACGATCCTGATCAAAGTCGTTCTCTATCCGCTGCAGCACAAGAGCATCGTCTCGATGAAGAAGATGCAGCGCGTGCAGCCGAAGATGGAGGTGATCCGGAACAAGTACAAGAAAGCGAAGACGGATCCCGAGCAGCGCCAGAAGATGAACGTCGAGATGATGCAGCTCTACCAGAAGGAGGGCATCAACCCGATGAGCGGCTGCCTGCCGATCCTTCTGCAGCTGCCCATTCTCTGGGGCTTCTACAATCTCCTCTCGCGGGCCATCGAGCTGCGGGGTGCGCCGTGGATTCTGTGGATCAAGGACCTGTCGGAGAAGGATCCGACGTACGTTCTGCCGATCCTCATGACCGCGACGATGTTCATCCAGACGTACATCACGCCGTCGACGGCAGACCCGATGCAGAGGAAAATCTTCCTGGCGATGCCGCTCGTTTTCGGCATCATGTTCAAGGAGTTCCCGAGCGGGCTCGTGCTGTACTGGCTCGTGCAGAACGTGTTGACGATCATCCAGCAGTTGATCATGAACAAGTGGTGGAAGGATCATCCGGCGGACGTCGCGAAGACTTGAGAAGCCGCCCCGAGGCTGAACAGATGGCACAGCGGTTCGAAGGAAAGAATCTCGAAGAAGCTTTGACTGCGGCCGCAGAGGCCTTTGGAGTCGAGCGATTTCAGCTCACCTACCACGTCCTCATGGAGAAGCGTGGATTCCTCGGCGGTATGAAGCGCGTGGTCCTGGAGGCCGAGGTCAACGAAGCGGCAGCGCCGCCGGCACCGGCAGCGGACAGTGGAGCGCGGGCGACGTCGCCCGCGAGCTCCGCTCCAACGCTGGCGCGCGCGCGGGGTCGGGGAGGCCGTGAAGGTGGTGGCGGTGGTCGTGGCCGCGGTCGCGGTAACGATCGTGGCAATCGTGGCAATGATCGCGGTGACCGCGGTGGAGAGAACCGCGGCGGTGGGCGCGGCGGACGACATCGCCGGGGCCCCGAAGAATTTGCGGCAGAAGAGACGAAGACCTTCGACGTGCCGGAGGCTCCCGAGCAGGGTCCGGAGTCCGAGGCGGCCGCGACGGTCCGCGCGTGGTGCGAGGACTTGCTGCAGCTGGCCCGTCTCGGCGGCGACATCCGCACCGAAGAAAACGACACGCAGATCCTCGTCCGCGTTTACGGGCGTGACGCCGGGCGGCTCATCGAGCGCAACGGCGAGCTTCTCGACGCGATTCAGGTTCTGGCGAACAAGGCTCTCACCGGACGGAAAGTCGAGAAGGAGATCGAGCTCGATTGCGCGCAGTTCAAGGAAAAGCGCGTCGAGGAGCTCGGGGTGCGGGCGCGTGAGACCGCGGACCGTGTCAGGCGCGATCGCCGCGAGGAACTGCTTCCGGCCATGAGCCCGATCGAGCGGCGCATCGTTCACATGGCGCTGGCCGAGGATGCGGACGTGACGACGGAGTCGCGCGGCGACGGGTTTTTCAAGCGTGTAGCGATCGTCCCGCGCGGCAGCGAGCAGTCGACGGAGTCGTGAACGAGCTGGACACGATCGTCGCTCCCGCGACCGCGGTCGGGCGGGGAGCGCTGGCAATCGTGCGCATCGACGGACCTGCCAGCGGCGAGATCCTGAAGGCGCTGTCCGGCGCTTTGCCGGGGGAACGCATCGCCACCCGTGTCGCTTTAAGTCATAAAGGCAAAAGGCTCGACGAATGCGTGGCCGTCCGGTTCGCCGCCCCCCGATCGTTCACCGGCAATGATCTGGTCGAATTGACTTTACATGGGAGCCCAATCGTGGTGGAGCGGGTCGTCGCCGCCTGCGTGATGCTCGGCGCGCGGATCGCGGAGCCGGGCGAATTCACCGAGCGTGCGGTCCTCAACGGAAAGATCGATCTCGTGCAGGCGGAAGCGATCGCCGATCTCGTCGACGCGCGCACGGCACTGCAGGCCCGACTTTCACTGCACAACGTCGAAGGATTTCTCAGCGAGCGAGCGACTGCGATCCGCGAATCGCTCCTGCACGTCATCTCCAGGCTCGAAGCCGCGCTCGACTTTTCTGAGGAAGGCTACGAGTTCATCGATCGCGCCGAGGCGATCCGCCAGGTCGAGCAGATGCGCGCCGACGTTCACGCGATCGCCGAAAGCTATCGACGCGGCCGCGCCACGCGCGCCGGCCTCTCGCTCGTCATCCTCGGCAAACCCAACGCCGGCAAGTCGACGCTCCTCAACCGCCTCGTCGGATCCGATCGCGCGATCGTCACACCGATTCCGGGGACGACGCGTGACATCGTGCGCGAGACGATCGAGATCGGCGGACTGCCGGTGACGATCGCCGACACCGCCGGACTGCGGGAAAGCGGCGACGTCGTGGAAGGCATCGGCGTCGCCCGCGCCCGCGAGGCCGCGCGGCACGCGGATCTCGTTCTCTACCTCGTCGACGCGACGCGTGGACGCGATGCGGAGGACGAGGCGGAATTGCAAGGGCTGCCGCACACGCTCGTTGTTGCGACCAAGAGCGATCTGTGGAGCGCGAAGGTCGATGCCGATCTTTCGATCAGCGCAACCACAGGGGCCGGCGTCGACGAGCTGTTCGCAAGGCTCGATGCGATCGTTCGCGACCGCTTCGCCGCCCCGGAATCGTCCCCGGCGATCGTGAACGAACGCCAGCGCGCCGCCATGGCCGAAGCGGATGCGGCGCTCGAAGTGGCGCTCGAGTCGTTGCGAGGAGGTGCCGCCGAGCAATACGTCGTCGTCGATCTCCGCCGCTCCGCAAACGCACTGGCCTCCCTGACCGGCGCCATCACGAGCGACGACGTCCTGCGCGAGATCTTCGCGAAGTTCTGTATAGGGAAGTGAGGACGCCGCCCGTCCGCCCGTGGCGCCGCCCGCCCGTCCGCCGTGACGCCACCCGCCCCTGCCACCGATCCTTCTCCTGGCTGCTCCCGGTCACGGGCGGGGGGTGGTGGCGTCACGGATGGGCGGGTGGACGGCGGCACGGGCGGACGGGCGGCGGCGTCACGGTGGCAGGGTGGGTGGCGTCACGGGTGGAAGGGTGGGTGGCCACCGGCTGTTCCACGTGGAACCATGACTTACGACGTCATCGTCATCGGAGGTGGCCATGCCGGGGCCGAGGCTGCGCGGATCTGTGCGCGGGGCGGACTCCGTGTGGCCATGGTGACGATGCTTCGCGAGGCCATCGGCCGCATGTCGTGTAATCCGGCCATCGGCGGATTGGCCAAAGGCAATCTCGTCAAGGAAATCGACGCCCTGGGCGGACTCATGGGGGAGGCCACCGACCGAGCCGGCATCCAGTTCAAGGTGCTGAACCGTTCGAAAGGTCCCGCGGTTCAGGGACCGCGCGCTCAATGCGACCGCGACCTCTACGCCTCAGCGGTGCAGAGCCTGCTGGCAGCCGAGCCCAACCTCACCGTTGTCGAGAGCTCGGTAAAGGCACTGCTCTACGGATGCCGGACCGTTACCGGAGTCCGGCTGACCGAGGGAACCGACCTCTTCGCTCGAGCGGTGATTGTGACGACCGGAACCTTTCTGCGCGCGCTCATGCACTCCGGCGAAGTGAAAACGCCGGGTGGTCGATTCGGCGAGCCCTCCGCGGAGACGCTCTCCGATTCACTTCGAGCTCTCGGCCTGCACCTGGGGCGGTTGAAGACGGGAACTCCTCCGCGGATCGCTCGCGAGACGGTTGACTACTCGCTGATGGAAGAGGCGCCGGGCGACGAATCGCCGCGCCCGTTCTCCATCCTGACCGATCGAATCGAGCTCCCGCAGATCCTCTGTCATCTGACCTATACCAGCGCGCCTGCCCATGACCTCATCCGGGCGAACCTGCATCGCGCTCCGATGTACTCAGGTCAGATCGCCGCGACCGGTCCCCGCTATTGCCCTTCCATCGAGGACAAGGTGGTGCGGTTCGCAGACAAGGAGCGCCACCCGATCTTCGTCGAGCCGGAAGGGCTCGAGCATCCATGGCTGTACCTGAATGGAATCTCGACCTCACTGCCGCCCGACGTTCAGGACGGCGTCGTGCGGTCGCTTCCTGGTTTCGCGAACGCCACGATTGCCCGGTATGGTTATGCGGTCGAGTACGACTTCGTGAATCCGCAGCAGCTCGAGCCGTCACTAAAGGTCCGCGATGTCGAAGGGCTCTTCCTCGCCGGTCAGATCAATGGAACGTCCGGTTACGAGGAGGCCGCGGCGCAGGGTCTCCTCGCCGGGATGAACGCCCTTCAGTTCGTGAAGGGCCAGGAGCCGGTGGTGCTCCGGCGCGAGCAAGCGTATGCAGGCGTAATGATCGACGACCTCGTCACGCTGGGGACGGAGGAACCGTACCGGATGTTTACCTCCCGAGCGGAACATCGGCTGCTCCTCGGCTGCGACTCCGTCTACGAGCGCCTCACGCCGGTCGCCGAGGGGCTGGGAGTTCTCGATCCAGAGCGGAGGAGACGGGCGGAGGGGAGAGTCTCGAGAATGCGCCGAGCCTCCGATTTGGCTGTCAGGACCACGCTCACTCCCGATCGCGAAACGCGCGAGTGGTGTGTGCTCGCTGGACTCGACCTCAACGCGCAGACGAGTGTCGCGCGTCTGCTCCAGCGCCCCGATTTTGACCTCGACACGTTCGTGACTGCCGCGGCGGGGCCCCTGCCTGATCTGGCCGCTGCATTCGTCGCCATGGATGAGGAAGAGCGGGAAGGAGTGGCCAGCCGGCTGCGCTACGCAGGCTACATTGACCGCCAGCAGAGGGAAGCCGCTCGCGCGGCAACGGATGACGACGCCAGGATCCCCGCGGACATGACGTTCGCACTTCCAGGCTTGTCGCGTGAGGTGGTCGAAAAGCTCACCGCCATCCGCCCCGCGTCCCTCGGCCAGGCTGGACGGATTCCGGGGATGACGCCGGCGGCGGTGGGGGTGCTGCGGATGCACCTGCGCCGTGCGCGGAAGAATGGAGAAGTTCGAATTTCGAAGGAAGAAGTGAGAAGCTCTTCTTCATTCTGAATTCTTCATTCGAAATTCTTCATTCGATGGATCCCCGTCTCGCCCTCTACAAACACCTCCTCCTGACGTGGACCGCGAAGGTCAACCTCATCGGTCCGGAAGCTCGCGAGCATCTCGATGAGCACATTGCGGAGGCGGTGGAGGCTGCAAAGATCCTCGGTCCGGAAGGCGATGTGCTTGACTTCGGGAGCGGGGGAGGATTGCCCGCGATTCCGATGGCGATCGTCTCGCCGGCCGCGCGCTTTCATCTCGTCGAAGCGGACCAGAAGAAGTGGGCGTTCCTCAGGCACGTCGCGCGCGAATGCGCGTTGAACAGCCGGATTTACGGTGATAGATTGGCGCGCGTTCTCGAGCGGTTCCCACCCGATCTCCGTTTCTCCCTGGTGACTTCACGCGCTGTCGGAAAGCCGGAGGAGTGGGTTCCGTCGCTCCGGCCGCATCTGGCAGACGGTGCTCGCATCGCGCTGTTCCAGTCGACGCCGAAGCTGCCCGAGATCGACGGCTTCATCGCAGGAGACGTTCATCGTCTCCCTCGCGGCACCGCCAACTGGCTGGCCCAGCTGGTGTTCCACGTGGAACAGTCATGACTAGGATCGTAGCGCTCGCCAATCAGAAGGGTGGGGTCGGGAAGACGACGACCGCCATCAACCTCGGCGCCTCCGTAGCCGCGTGCGAACGGAGCGTGCTCATCATCGATCTCGATCCGCAGGCGAACGCGACTTCGGGGCTGGGACTGCCCAAGAACGAAGAACAGTCGATGTACTCGGTGCTGGTGGACGGGCAATCGATCGCCGAGATCATCCGCGAGACCGAGCTGCCGGCGCTTTCGATCGCACCTTCGTCGGTGGACCTGGTCGGAGCCGAGCTGGAGCTGGGAGGAACAGAAAGGCGAGAGTTCCGCCTGCGCGAAGCGCTAGCCACCATTTATGGAAAGTTTGACTATATTTTCATCGACTCCCCGCCGTCGCTGAGCCTGCTTACGATCAACGGCCTCACCGCCGCGGATTCCGTGCTGGTCCCGATGCAGTGTGAATATTTCGCGATAGAAGGAGTTGCGCAACTACTGAATACGATCGAGCGCGTCCGGGAGGGCCTCAATCCCGCGCTCGAGATCGAAGGGATTGCTCTCACCATGTACGACGAGCGGATGAATCTGGCCCGCCAGGTGGCCGACGAAGTCCGCAATCATTTCGGCGAGAAGGTGTACAAGACCATCATTCCGCGAAACGTTCGCCTGGGCGAGGCGCCGTCTTTCGGCAAACCCATTATTCTTTACGACATTCGCTCGCGCGGAAGCGAGTCGTACGTCAATCTCGCCAAGGAATTCATCGCGCGCGCAGAAAACATTCTCGGATGAACCAGAAAAAAGTTCTCGGCCGCGGCCTCGGTGCCCTCATCCCGCAGAAAGAACCTGCGGCGCAGGGGTCGTCCGGCCTTGCGAACGTTCCCGTCGAGCAGATCTCGCCGAATCCCTATCAGCCGCGAAAGACATTCAACGACGCATCGATCGAGGAGCTCGCGCGCAGCATCCGTGCGCATGGGATCGTGCAGCCGCTGGTCGTATCGCGCGCCGGCGATCGTTACAAGCTGATTGCTGGCGAGCGGCGCTTCCGCGCAGCGCAGCGGGCGGGATTGCGCGTCGTCCCTGTCGTCATCAAGGAGCTGTCGCAGCAGGGCGACGCGCTGCAGATCGCGCTCATTGAAAACATTCAGCGCGAAGACCTCAACCCGATGGAAGAGGCGACCGCCTATCACCAGCTGCACGAAGAATTCGGACTCACCCAGGAAGAGATCTCGCGGCGAGTCGGCAAGGAACGCTCGACCGTCGCGAACTTTCTCCGGCTCCTCAAGCTGCCGGAGTCAGTGAAGAAACTCCTCGCGTCCGGGCAGCTGTCGATGGGCCACGCCCGTGCGCTCCTCGCCGTCGACTCCGCGAAAAAACAGGAGCAGCTCGCCGAACGGGTCGTGAAGCGCAACCTCAGCGTCCGCCAGACCGAGGTGCTCGCGGCGGAGAAAGCGGCGCCGAAGGGCGAGAAGAAGGAAAAGGAAAAAGACGTTTTCACGCGCGACGCCGAAGAGCGTCTGACGAGGTCGCTTCGCACGAAGGTCGAGATCGACCGCAAGCGCCGGGGCGGAGTCATTCACATCCGCTTCTCGAGCGAGGACGACCTCATTCGCATTTATGATGATCTGACCGGGAGACGACGATGAAAGGCAAAAGCGGTGAACTGAACGGTTTCCTCGACCGTGGGGCGGTATTCAAGGGTGAGATGGAGTTCGAGGACACGATGCGCATTGACGGAAAATTCAATGGCCGCATCACCTCGAAGAACGAGCTCATCGTCGGAGAGAGCGCGCACATCGAAGGCGACATCCACGTCGGCCGCATTGCCATCAGCGGCACCGTCGTCGGAAAGATCGTCGCTGCGCAGCGCGTCGAGATCCACCGCAACGGAAAGGTCTACAGCGACATCGATACCCCGGCCCTCATCATCGAAGAAGGCGCGATCTTCCAGGGCAACTGCGTCATGGGAGAGAAGAAGGGCAACGTGACCGCCATCGGCGCAAAGGGGTGATCCTGGACCTTGGACCCTGGACCTTGGACCCTGGGTCCTTCGGCTCCGGCTCTAGCTGGCTCTCACGTTTTCTGCCCTTGGTGCGATTCGACCTTCGACCTTCGACCTTGGGACCTTGGGACCTTACGACCCTAGATCTTTGGCCCGGGACCAGAGTTCGTTCTCCGAAGGTCGAAGGTCGAATCTCCCCGAAGCGCCAACTCGTCCCCAGCTTCGAAAACCAACGTCGAAGCCCCCAAGGTCCAGGGTCACACCACGACCGTGCTCCCCAGCCGCGAGTCGCCCATGAGCGACGCCAGTGTGCGCATCGCGCTCTCCACCTGACCGGCATTGGCCGTCGCGCCGAGGGAGATGCGGACTGCTTCGATCGAGGGTTTGCGGGCAGGCGAGAAGGACGCTGCCGCCGCAACGCCCAGTCCGCGTGACCGCGCGCGCTCCGCCAGTTCCTGCGAGTCGACGCCGCGCGGCAGCTCGATCCATAGATGCGGACTCATCGCGTGCGCGCGAGGCTCCATCGACCCCAGTCCGCGCGCGGCAGCACGGCGGTTCGTCACGATGACGGATCGCTTCGCTGCGATGGTGCGGTCCGCCGCGCCCGTGTCGACGAGCTGAGTGAAGAGCTCTGCATCGACCGTCGACGTGAAGGCCGTGAGCGCGGCGCAGGCGGCCGTGGCGCGCTCGATCAGCGACTGCGGAACCGACGCGAAGCCCAGCCGCAGCGACGGCGTGAGGCTCTTCGACGCACTCGTGACGAAAGCCGTCTCCTCCGGTGCCCACGTGTGGACGGGACGCGGAGGCGCGTCGAGCAGGAATCCATACACGTCATCTTCAATGAGAAGAAGGTGATGACGCTTTGCGAGCGCCGCGATCTCCTGCCGGCGTTTCTCCGGCATGACCGATCCGGTCGGGTTCTGAAAATTCGGGATGAAGTAGAGAGCCTTCGCGGACGAGCGCGCGCACGCCTTCGCGATCGACTGCGGCACGACGCCGTGATCGTCGAGCTCCACGGTCTGCAGGTCGAGGCGCAGCAGCGCAGCGATGGTGCTCAGCCGCGGATAGGTGAATTCCTCCGTGAGGATCGTGTCGCCCGGGCTGCATGCTGCAGCCAGGATCGAGACGATGGCCTGGTGCGCGCCCGGTGTGATCACGATGTTTTCCGGCGACGTATCGACGCGGGCCCGCCGCATCCATGCCGCCGCCGCCGTGCGATGCCGAAGCGTTCCCTCAGCAGGCTGATACTCAGCGTCGCGGAGAATCGAGCGCAGGGCCAGGACGGTGCGCGGCTCGAGCGGAAGAGAATCGCTCCCGTCCACTACGTTCCGGGAAAGATCGAGAAACCCATTCTCCGGCCGCGGATTTTCGACCGCGGCGCGAACGAACGTACCCCTGCCGACTGTTGATTGAACGAGGCCACGCCGCGCGGCCTCTTTGTAAGCCCGGGTGACGGTGAGCGGCGTCAGGCCGAGAGAGGCGGCGAGCTCGCGGTGAGTGGGAAGCCGCTGGCCTTCCCGGATCATGCCGCTCTCGATATCGCGCTCGAGCGCGTCTGCGATGGCCTGGTAGATCGGAGAGGCGGACCCCTGAAGTCGTGGTGACCAATTTGTAATCATGACTTTGTAATACTTGATTGTAATACAAACGAGTCAATACATTCTACGTCCATGCAGACAGCTCGCAACCTGATTTCGGTCGACCCCGCCGAATCCGGCCCTGACGTCGTTCTCTTCCCGTCGGCGCCGAAGCGTGACTCCCTGCTCGGCGCTTACCTCGCCTTCGCTGCGATCTGCATCATCTGGGGGACGACCTTCGTCGCGATCCGAGTCGTCATCGAGACGATTCCTACGCTGCTCGTCACCGGAATCCGGTTCACCTTCGCCGGCGTCCTTCTCCTCGGGATCGCCGCGATCTCCAAGGCGAAGTTCCCCAGGTCGGCCGCTGAATGGTGGCACCAGGCCCTCGCCGGGATCGTGATGGCAGGCGTCGGAAACGCCCTCGTCGTCTTTGCCGAGCACTCGCTGACCAGCGGCGTCGCGGCCCTGCTCGCCGCCACGATTCCCATCTGGATGGCGATCATGCAGGCCCTCCTCGGCGAAAGCCCGCTCACGCTCCGTGGCATCGCCGGCCTGGCGCTCGGTTTCGGAGGCGTTGGACTTCTCGTCGCACCGGCAATCGGGTCACCCTCTGTTTCCGCCGGGTTCTTCCTCGCGGTGCTCGCCATGCAGTTGAGCGCGATTGCCTGGAACGCCGGCACGCTTTACTCGCGGAGGCGGATCGCGCACTCTGATCCGCTCGCGCGCTCGGTCATTCAGATGTCGTCCGCCGGCCTGGCCGTGACGCTGCTCGCACTGGTAACGGGTGAGCGGACGACGGCTGCGATGTTCACGCCGCGATCGACGGCCGCGCTCCTCTATCTGGCGATCTTCGGATCCGTCGTTGCGTTCTGGGCCTACAACTATGCCCAGACGAAGCTGTCAGCCGGAAAAGTGGCGTCCTACGCGTACGTGAACCCGGCGGTGGCCGTGGTCTTCGGCGCCCTGCTGTTGGGCGAGCCGGTCACACTTTCGATGATCGTCGCGATGATCGTGATCCTGGCCGGGGTCGCGCTCATTCAGTTTCACAGGGTTTAGTGGAGCGCGGGCGACCTCGCCCGCGCTCCACCGGACTCTTCCGCGGCGCCAAGCAGTCTCGCCGCCAGCACGATCGCCTCGGGGATCGTGTACTCGTCCTCCGGCCCGAGGACATCTTCCGACATCAGATCCCAGGCGGCGCGCATCTTCTCTTCATCGGTCGCTTCGGTGAAGTTGAGCTCGCAGATGTCGCCTACGTAACGCTCGGCTTCTCTCAGCGGCAGGCCGAACGTGCGGCAGACCAGGGGTCTCGACTCGTACATCTCGCATTCGCCCCTCTCGGAGAGGGCGGGGCAGGGGATGCCGGCCGTGCGCTCGAAGAACTCCTCCTTCTCCTCCGGCGAGCACTCGCGCAGATTGGGATGTGCGAAGGCATCGATGATCTCCTGCGCGCGCCTCACGATCCTCTTGCGCCGCGCCGGGTGGAGTTTTGCGAGTCCCTCTGCGAGCACGGGCACGTCGCCGGAGCCGATCTCGAACAACCCGTGGCAGCAGAGCGAGCAGCCTCGACCGCACTGGAGGTTTTGCGGCTGCTCGGACATGACCTTTCCGAAGAAGGCGTCGGCGTCGAGGAGGACTTGCTTATAGCTCAAGGGTCTTTCGTAACGTCCCGGATAGACTGGACGTTCCGCGTTGTGGTAAAAAGCCTCGGCCTCGGATAGCGCGTGACCCTGCGGTTCCCCCCGCAGCGATTCCAGGGCAAACGTTTCCACCGAAGCTAAACGTATGCAGATCAATCTCGTACCCGATCCATCTCTGCTTGCGATCGTGGTGATTTTTTTTCTCAACTACCTCGTGGTGCGCCGCTTCTTTCTGAAGCCGATCAACGACATCATGGAGGCACGCGAGACCGAGTCGGCGACTGCCGAGCGCCTCTACGAAGAGTCGCTGGCCCGCTTCAATGAAGCTACGTCCCGGATGGAAGAACAGCTCCATGCCGCCAAGCGCGACGCCGCGCAGGTCCGCGAGCGCTTTCGCGCCGAGGCCGCCGCGCATCGCGCCGGCACGGTCGAGAGGACGCAGGCTGAAGCGAAGGGAATCGTGGCGGCGGCCGACAAGACTCTCACCGGAGATGTGGCGGAAGCGCGCGAGAAGATCAAGCGCGAGTCCGAAAGCCTGGCCCGCCTTGCCGCCGAGCGGATCCTCGGGAGGGCCGTCTGATGCGGCACCTTCTCACCGTCGCCGCCATTCTGCTCGTCGCTGGATTCGCGCTGGCAGATGACCCGAAGCCGGCCGACTCGCTCGACGCGGCCAAAACCGCGACCGCCGAAGCGCACGAAGAGACCCACGGGAAAGAGGCCGCCGCCGGCGAGCACCATGAAGACGTCTACTTCGGCTTCATTCCCGGCAGCGTCCTCAAATTCATCAACATCATTCTGTTCATCGGCGTGATCGTATGGGCCGTGAAGGGCCCGGTCATGACAGCCTTCGCCGCCCGCACCGAAGAGATCAAGCGTCAGGCCGTCGAGGCGCGCGAGCGCCGCGAGAAGGCCGACAGCCTGGCCGCGGACATCCAGTCGCGTCTCACCCAGATCGAGGCGGAGGTCGTTGCCATCCGGCAGCGTGCCGAGGTGGAAGGGGAGCGGCAGCGCAAAGAGCTCATGGCGGCGGCGGAAGCGGAGGCCGCGAAGATCCTGCAGGCGGCGCGGAACGAGGTCGAGAACCGCCTCAAGTTCGCGCGCAAGGAGCTCACCGAGTACGCGGGGGAGCTCGCCGCGGAGCGGGCCGAGGCGATTTTGCGGGAGAAGATCACGCCGGAGGATCAGAGAAAGTTGTTCCGGGATTCCTTGAGTCAGGTGGGTGAAGCCTGATGGCCCGGCGATTCGCACGTCCCTACGCACGCGCCATTCTCGATGTGGCCGGCTCCGCTGAAAAAGCGAACACGGTGCGCGCGGAGCTCGACCGCTTCGAGCAGGTCCGCGCCAGCGCGACCGATCTCCAGGATCTCTACTCGAATCCCGGCATCGACTTCCAGTCGAAGCTGAAGGTGACGCATGCGATCGCCAGCCGGCTGTCGCTGGGGCAGACGACGGGGAGGGTCCTGGAGATCCTCATCCAGAATCACCGTATCAATGGCCTGGCCTCGATCGTGGAGGCGCTTGCCCAGTACATCAATGAAGAGCTGGGAATCGCGGTGGCGAACGTTCGCGCCGCGCAGAAGCTGAGCGAGCAGGAGGTCGGCGACCTCCGCAAGACGCTCGAGAAGAAGACCGGCAAGCGCGTCGAGGTCCGGGTCGCGGAAGACCCGTCGCTGCTCGGCGGCTTCGTGGTCCGGATCGGCAGTGAGATCTGGGACGCGTCCGTAGCCGGAAAGATCAGTCGATTTCGTGAATCTTTAACGTAGCCATAAACCGGAGATCGTATGGCTGTTGATTTGAAAGCAGAAGAAATTACAGAGATTATCCGTCAGCAATTGACGGGCATCGGCCGCGGCGTCGACGTGCAGGAAGTGGGCACGGTCACCTCGGTCGGCGACGGCATCGCGCGAGTCTACGGACTGGAGCGGGTCATGGCCGGCGAGCTGGTCGAGTTTCCGCACGGCATCGCGGGTCTCGCGCTCAACCTCGAAGAGGACAACGTCGGCTGCGTGTTGCTCGGCGAGGCTTCGGCGGTCAAGGAAGGCGATCAGGTCAAACGCACCGGACGCATCATGTCCGTGCCGGTCGGTCCCGCCCTCGTCGGCCGCGTCGTGAGCCCGCTCGGCATTCCGCTGGACGGCAAGGGCCCGATCGCTTCGACGGAGTTCTATCCGATCGAGCGCCTGGCGCCGGGCGTCATCGACCGCAAACCCGTCAAGGAGCCGCTGCAGACGGGTCTGAAGGCGATCGACGCCATGATCCCTATCGGCCGCGGTCAGCGCGAGCTGATCATCGGCGACCGTCAGACCGGCAAGACCGCGGTCGCGATCGACACGATCATCAACCAGAAGGGGAAGGACGTCATTTGCATCTACGTGGCGATCGGTCAGAAGAAGTCGACCGTCGCGCAGATCGTGCGGACGCTCGAGGAGTACGGCGCGATGGACTTCACCATCGTCGTCAACGCTTCAGCATCCGAGCCGGCGCCGCTTCAGTACCTCGCGCCGTACGGCGGATGCGCGATGGGCGAGTACTTCCTTTACAACGGGAAGCACGCGCTGGTGATCTACGACGATCTCTCCAAGCACGCGCAGTCGTATCGTGAGATCTCGCTGCTGCTCCGCCGTCCGCCCGGCCGCGAGGCGTATCCGGGCGACGTCTTCTACCTCCACTCCCGCCTTCTGGAGCGCGCATCGAAGCTCTCCGACGCGCGCGGCGGCGGATCGCTCACGGCGCTGCCGATCATCGAGACGCAGGCCGGCGACGTTTCCGCGTACATCCCCACCAACGTCATCTCCATTACCGACGGACAGATCTTCCTCGAGACGGACCTCTTCCACTCCGGCGTCCGTCCGGCGATCAACGTCGGCATCTCGGTCTCCCGCGTAGGTGGTTCGGCGCAGGTGCGGTCGATGCGCTCCGTCTCCGGCACGCTCCGTCTCGACCTCGCGCAGTACCGCGAGCTGGCGGCTTTCGCGCAGTTCGGTTCGGACCTCGACAAAGTGACGCAGGCACAGCTCACCCGCGGCCGCCGTCTCGTCGAGATTCTCAAGCAAGGCCAGTACTCGCCGCTGCGGGTCGGCCTCCAGACCGCGTCGGTCTTCGCCGGAACGCAGGGCTTCCTCGACAACCTCGCGGTCGATGCCGTCCGCCCGTTCGAAGCCGCGCTTCATCAGAACCTCACCGACGAGCACGCCGAGCTGCTCAACCGCCTCGAGACGTCGCCGAAGTTCGACGACGCGCTCTCCGGCGACCTGCGCAACGCCATCAAGAGCTTCAAGGAACAGTACGTCAAGGACAACGCCAACGTGCTAGCGGCTTAACGGCCCACTGAAACCATGCCCAGCACAATCGACATCCGGCGCCGCATCCGCAGCGTCAAGAACACGCAGCAGATCACCAAGGCCATGAAGATGGTGGCCGCGGCGAAGCTGCGCCGCGCCCAGGACCGCATGTTCGCCGCGCGTCCTTATTCCGCCGGTCTGCGCACCGTGCTGGCCTCCGTCGCGACGCGCGTCGACATCACGCGTCACCCACTCCTGCAGCCGCGCGAAGAGGAGAAGAAAATCCTTCTCATCGTCGTGACGGCCGACAAGGGTCTTTGCGGAGCGTTCAACACCAACATCATCCGCTCGGCGCAGAACGCGATTCTCGACGGACGCTGGGAGTCGGTCGAGCTCCTGCCGATCGGACGCAAGGGCAACGATTTCTTCAAACGGCGCACGACACCGATCCGCCGTCAGGCCACGCAGGTTTTCCAGGCGCTCTCGCTGGAGACGGCACGCGACATCGCCGCCAAGATCACCGAAGACTTCATCACCGGCGAGATCGACGCCGTTTACGTCATCTACAACGAGTTCAAGTCGATCATCGCGCAGAACGTGAAGCTCGAGCGGCTCCTGCCGATCGAACGCCCCACCGAAACGCCGGCGAACGAGATCGATTACATCTACGAGCCTGGTCCCGAGCAGATCCTCAACGACCTGCTCCCCAGGCACATTGAATTTCAGCTCTATCGCATCCTTCTGGAGTCCGCGGCGGCCGAACAGGGCGCCCGCATGACGGCGATGGAGTCCGCGACGAAGAACGCCTCCGACATGATCAGCAGCCTGACCCTCAGCTACAACCGCATCCGTCAGGCCGCCATCACGAAAGAAATCATCGAGATCGTTTCGGGGGCCGCAGCAGCTGGATCGTGACGCAAAACAAGATCCGGTTAACGGTTAACGGTTAACGACTCACGGCACGAGCGTTAACCGTTAACCGTTAACCGTTAACCGAGGAAGAAGAGACTCATGGCAGACAAGAAAGATCACAAAGTCGGGAAGGTCATCCAGATCATCGGTCCGGCGCTCGACATCGAGTTCGACGAAGGCCACCTTCCGGCCATCTACAACGCCATCCGGATCACCGACAACGGGGAGTTCGGCAAGGTTCCCATCGACGTCGTCGCCGAAGTGGCGAACCACATCGGCGAGAACCAGGTGCGCTGCATCGCCATGAAGCCGACCGACGGAATGGTCCGCGGCATGAAGGCGATCGACACCGGCGCGCCAATCTCCGTTCCCGTCGGGCGCGAGACCCTCGGCCGCATCCTCAACGTTCTCGGCGAACCCGTCGACGAGCGCGGCCCCGTCAACGCCAAGGAAACCTGGTCGATCCACCGCGAGCCACCCACGTTCGAAGAGCAGTCCTCGGACGTCGAGATGTTCGAGACCGGCATCAAGGTCATCGACCTTCTCGAGCCTTACACCAAGGGCGGCAAGACCGGCCTGTTCGGCGGCGCCGGCGTCGGCAAGACCGTTCTCATCCTCGAGCTCATCACGAACGTCGCCAAGCAGCACGGCGGCTTCTCGGTCTTCGCCGGCGTCGGCGAACGCACCCGCGAAGGAAACGACCTCTATCTCGAGTTCGAAGAGACCGGCGTCATCACGCCCGGCGATCCTTCGAAGTCGAAAGCTGCTCTCATCTATGGACAGATGACCGAGCCGCCCGGCGCGCGCCTGCGCGTCGGCCTCACTGGCCTGACGGTCGCCGAATACTTCCGCGACTCCGAGGGCCAGGACGTGCTGCTCTTCATCGACAACATCTTCCGCTTCACGCAGGCCGGATCGGAGGTGTCGGCACTTCTCGGACGCATGCCGTCCGCCGTCGGATACCAGCCGAACCTGGCGACGGAGATGGGCGAGCTTCAGGAGCGCATCACGTCGACCAAAAAGGGATCGATCACCTCGGTCCAGGCCATTTACGTTCCGGCGGACGATCTCACCGATCCCGCGCCGGCGACGGCCTTCGCTCACCTCGACGCGACGACGGTTTTGTCGCGGCAGATCGCCGAGCTGGGGATCTATCCCGCCGTCGATCCGCTCGCGTCGACTTCGAAGATTCTCGACCCGCGCATCATCGGCGACGAGCACTACAACACTGCGCGTGCCGTGCAGGCCGTTCTTCAGAAGTACAAGGACCTGCAGGACATCATCGCCATTCTGGGCATCGACGAGCTGTCGGAAGAAGACAAGGTCATCGTGGCCCGGGCCCGCAAGATTCAGCGCTTCCTGTCGCAGCCGTTCCACGTGGCGGAGCAGTTCACCGGCATCAAGGGCCGCTATGTGAAGATCGCCGACACGATCAAAGGCTTCCGCGAGATCGTCGAAGGGAAGCACGACGACATTCCCGAGCAGGCCTTCCTGCTGCAGGGAACGATCGAAGACGTCATCGAGCGCGCGGAGAAGATGAAGCGCGAGGCCGCGTAAGAGGACCGGAATGGCCGATCTCCCCACCAAGATCAATCTCACGATCGTCACGCGCGAGCGCAAGATCATCGACGTCGAAGTCGACGAGGTGGTGCTGCCCGGCGTGGACGGTGAGATCGGCATCCTTCCTGGTCACACGCCTCTCCTGGCGACGCTGCGGATCGGGCCGATGCGTTATCGCGTAGGCAGCACGGTCGAGCGTCTCGTTCTGGCGTGGGGCTTCGCGGAAGTGCTGCCGGATCGCGTGATCGTCCTGGCCGAGAGAGGTGTCCTCCCCGGCGAGATCGACCCGGTGGCGGCGGAGGAAGATCGCCGCCGCGCGGAGCGCGAGCTCGCCGATCTTTCGTCGCACGATCCGGAGTTCGCCATCGTGGAGGCGCGGCTCGAGGAGTCGATCGCCATGATCTCCGTGCAGCGCGGACATTGAGTGGAGCGCGGGCGACCCCGCCCGCGTCGGTCAGACTCACCAGGGTTCGCGGGCGACCCCGCCCGCGCTCCACACATCAGTCCATCGACCGGCCTCAGCTTTGCATCTCGGGGCGCGGGTAGAATCGGCCCACGGAGTTCACTATGGAGCGCTGGCTGGAAAGCTTCGCGAAAGCGATCTTCCTGCGGAGCAGCGACACCGCTCACGATCTGAAAACGCCTCTCAACATCGCGGTGCTCAACCTCGAGCTCCTGCGGATGCGTGTCCGCAAGGTGACGGGCGGAGAGGATGACGAGAAGCTGATCGAGTACGCGGCCGCGATCGAGACCGAGCTCCGCCGGATGGCGCGAATCTTCGACACGTTCTTCATCCTCTCCACGCCGCCGAAAGGCGAGGGCGATCCGGCGCCGATCGACATCACGCCCATCCTCGCCGAGCAGGCCGAGGAGGCGGGGTTCAACGAAAGCGTCGGTAACGGGGCGGTGCCGGTCGCCGTCCACGAGTCGAGAATCAGGCAGGCCTTCCGGATGTTCTTTGATGGCGCATCTCGCGTATTCGACGGCGATGGCCGGCGGCTGAACGTGGAGCGTGACGGAAGCGAGCTCCGAGTCACCATTTCGGGCAGACTGGTGGACGAGACGCTGGAACCGACGAGGTTGTTCAAGTTCTATTACACGGACCCGTCCGGTAATCCCGACGTGTCTCTTGCGGCGGCCCGTCTGGTCATCGAGACCTACGGCGGCCTGCTGAACGCGGTAGTCGAAAGTGATAGTGTCTCGCTGCGGATCTCACTCCCAACCAGGTGAATGATGAAGAGAGTTCTGATCGTTGACGATGATCGTGCGACGAGCGCCGGCATGGCCGACGTGATTGAGGAATGGGGCTACGAGCCCGAAGTCGCAGGGACCGTCAAGGCGGGTTGGGCGGCTGTCAGCAAACTGGTTCCCGATGTAGCCATCGTCGACCTCAAGCTTCCCGACGGCTCGGGACTCGACCTGCTCCATCGGATCAAGGAAACCTACCCGGACGTGTCCGTGGTCATCCTCACCGGCCACGCGACCGTCGACTCCGCGGTCAAGGCTCTGAAGGTCGGAGCCGAGGATTACGTCACCAAGCCGGTCGATCTTCCGCGCCTGCAGGTCATCCTCAAGAGCGTCGAAGACAAGCAGTTGATGAAGCAGGAGATCCTCGAGCTGCGCCGGCAGCTGCAGAAGATGGGCGCCCTCGGACATCTCGTCGGCAAGTCGCGGGCGATGCAGAAGCTCTTCGAAGAGATCGAGATGGTCGCGAACACGGACGCGAACGTCTTCATCGTGGGCGAGTCGGGGTCGGGCAAGGAGGTCGTGGCGAACACGATCCACTCGCTCTCGCGCCGGCGCATGAAGCCGTTCATCGCCTTCAACTGCGGCGCGATCTCCCCGACTCTCATCGAGTCGGAGATCTTCGGTCACGAAAAGGGAGCCTTCACGAACGCCATCAAGCGCCGGGAGGGCTATTTCGAGCTCGCCAAGGGCGGCACCGTGTTCCTCGACGAGATCACCGAGATGCCGATCGAGCTGCAGGTCAAGCTCCTGCGCGTGCTCGAGGAGTCGAAGTTCCGGCGGGTCGGCGGCAACGAAGAGATCAACATCGACGCGCGCATCATCGCCGCGTCGAACCGCGACCCCCAGAAAGCCATCGCGGACGGCAAGCTTCGCGAGGATCTGTATTACCGCCTCAACGTCTTCCCGATCGACGTTCCGCCGCTGCGCGACCGTCTCGAGGACATCCCCCTGTTCGCGCATTTCTTCCTTCAGAAACTGAACGAAACCGAAGAGAAGAAGGTCGAGAACATCGAGGCGGACTTCATCGAAGCGCTCCAGCAGTACGACTGGCCGGGCAACGTGCGCGAGCTGCGCAACGTCGTGAATCGCGCGTTCATCATGGCCCGCGGCGAATCGCTCACGGCGGAGTGCCTCCCTGACAAGCTCCTGGGAGCCCGACGCATCCGCAGCCGCAACGCCGTCCAGATCCCCCTCGGCCAGCCGATGGAAGAGGTCGAGCGGATCGTCATCGAGGAGACCCTCGCCATGAACGACGGCGACCGCCGCAAGACGGCCGAGATCCTCGGCATCTCCTACAAGACCCTCTACAACAAGACGAAGAAGTACAAAGCCGCCGGCGGCGAGGACGAGGAAGAGCCCGAGTAGACCTTGGACCGTGGGCCTTGGACCTTGGGCCTTGGACCCTAGGACCTTAAGAATCAACTGGTTAGGTCTGTCTCCCAAGGTCTAAGGTCCAGGGTCCAGGGTCCAGGTGTCCGGAATATCGCCGCGTGCCGTGTTAGTTTGTCGGGCACTGCATGGCCAAGAATCTCGTCATCGTCGAGTCTCCCGCGAAAGCCAAGACCATCAACAAGTTCGTCGGGAAGGACTACATCGTCAAAGCCTCGGTCGGGCATGTCCGCGACCTTCCCAAGAGTGTTCTGGGCGTCGACGAAGAGACGTTCGAGCCGCAGTACGAGGTGCTCGAAGGGAAGGAAAAGGTCGTCAGCGAGTTGAAGGCCGCGGCCAAAAAGGCCGACAAAATCTTCATCGCTTCGGACCCTGATCGCGAAGGAGAGGCCATCGGCTGGCATGTCATGCACCTTCTCGGCAACGACGCGAAGAAGGTCCAGCGCATTCTGTTTCACGAAATCACCAAGAACGCGGTCCGCAAGGCGATCGACACGCCGGGCGAGATCGACATGAACAAGGTGAACGCGCAGCAGGCCCGGCGCGTTCTGGATCGTCTCGTCGGATACAAACTGTCGCCGCTCCTCTGGGACAAAGTGCGCCGCGGGCTGTCGGCGGGACGGGTTCAGTCGGTGGCGATGAAGATGATCGTCGACCGCGAGGAAGCCATCAAAGCGTTCGTCCCCGAGGAGTACTGGACGTTCGCGGCGAAGCTCGAGGCCGGTAAGCCGCCCGTGTTCATCGCCAAGCTCTCGAAGGTCGACGGCAAGAAGGCCGAAGTCCCGAACGAAGAGTCGGCGCGTAAGCTCGAAGCAACGCTCAAGGACGGCGAGTACGTCGTGTCGAACGTGGTGCGCAAGGAGAAGAAACAGTCTCCGGCGCCGCCGTTCATCACCTCGACCCTCCAGCGCACCGCCTACAACCGCTTCAAGTATCCGGTGAAGCGGACGATGCAGATTGCCCAGAAGCTGTACGAAGGCAAGGAGCTCGGTTCGGACGGCCTCGTCGGCCTGATCACCTACATGCGCACCGACTCGGTCCGCATTTCCGAGGACGCGCTCGGTGAAGTGAGGTCTTATATCAGCGCGAAATATGGTGCTGATATTCTTCCCGAAACTCCTAACTATTATAAGGTCAAAAAAGCTGCACAGGCCCAGGAGGCCCACGAGGCCATCCGGCCGACGTCGACCGAGTTCGACCCTGAGCGGGTGAAGGACTACCTCACCAAAGAGGAGTACAACATCTACAAGCTCATCTTCGACCGGTTCGTCGCGTCGCAGATGAAGCAGGCACTGTTCGACGTCACCGACGTCGACATCGATCGCGCGAACCTCACCCTCCGCGCCTCAGGCGAGGTCCTCAAGTTCCCGGGCTTCCTGGCTGTTTTCCAGGACGCGCCGACCGAGGATGATGACGATGCGGAGAAAAAGGACGACAAGGCGCTGCCTCCGATGAACGAGGGCGACAAACTCGAGCTCCTCGATCTCGACACGCGCCAGAACTTCACCCAGCCGCCTCCCCGCTACACGGAAGCGACGCTGGTCAAGGCTCTCGAAGAGAACGGCATTGGCCGCCCGTCCACGTACGGCCAGATTCTCACGACCATCCAGGCCCGCGACTACACGTACAAGCACGACGGCAAGTTTCACCCGACGCAGCTGGGCATGCTCGTGACGCGGCTCCTCAAGGAGTCGTTCGCGGAAATCATCGACGAGGGATACACCGCCAGTCTTGAGCAGGATCTCGACGACATCGAGGAAGGGAAGCTCGACTGGCTGACGGCGATGAAGCGGTTCGCGAAGAAGTTCAACAAGGACCTCACTCGCGCCGAGAAGGAAATGACCTCGGTCAAGGGCTCGGGAATCGAGACCGACGAAAAGTGCGAGAACTGCGGCGCGCCGATGATCATCAAGTTCGGCCGCTTCGGAGAGTTCCTCGCATGCAAGAACTATCCGGAGTGCAAGACCACCAAAGAGATCGCCAAGGGCGACGCGGCCGAGGCGACGGCCGACGACGAGCAGATCATGTGCGAGAAGTGCGGCAAACCGATGGCGCTCAAGCGCTCGCGGTTCGGCCAGTTCTTCGCGTGCACCGGCTACCCCGACTGCAAGAACACCAAGGATCCCAAGCTCCTCAAAGCCAACATCCCGACCGAACCACAGCCTCCCTGCGAGAACTGCGGCAAGGAGATGGTGCTCAAGAGCGGCCGGTACGGCCCGTTTTTCAGCTGCTCGGGTTATCCCGACTGCCGGAACATCCGCAAGATCGGCGGCGGCAAATCGACGCCTCCGAAGCCCACCGGGGTCAAATGCCCGACGTGCGGCGAAGGCGAGCTCGTCGAGCGCCGTTCGCGCCGGGGCGTCTTCTTCTCGTGCTCGCGGTACCCGAAGTGCGACTTCGCGCTGAACAACCGTCCGGTCCCGCGTCCCTGCCCCAAGTGCGGCGCGCCGTACCTGATGGAGAAGGAAACGAAGCGCGAGGGCCACATCGAGCTGTGCAACAACCCCGACTGCGGCTACCGCGCGCCGATCGAGAAGCCCGAAGTCGTCGCCGCCGAGTAGCGACCGAAACTCGTGACTGACATTTCGCGCCGATGAACATCCGCGCTGCGACGCCGAGTGACGCCCTCGCTCTCGCGACGATCTACAACTATTACGTCCGCGAAACGATCGTCACCTTCGAGGAAGAGCCCGTCTCTGTCGAGATCTTCTCGCGCCGGATCGAAGACGTCCTCGCCTCCGCGTTGCCGTGGCTAGTGGCCTTCGAAGATCAGACCGCGGTGGGTTACGCGTACGCCACGCCGTGGAAGCCGCGGAGAGGCTATCGATTCTCCGTCGAGGTCACCGTCTACGTGGCGGACGGTTACGCCGGGCGAAGCATCGGCTCCGCGCTTTACGCCGAGCTCTTTCAGCTTCTGGAGGCCCGTGGTGTCCACGCGGCGATGGGGGGTATTGCCCTGCCGAACGACGCGAGCATGGCTCTGCACGAGAAGTTCGGGATGCGAAAGGTCGCTCACTTCGAGCAGGTCGGCTTCAAGTTCGGCCGCTGGATCGATGTCGGATACTGGGAGCGCATTTTTGCGGCGACGGGCGTATGTTGATGCCATGCGCGCAGAAAAGCTGTTCAAGGGGCTCGAGTTCGTCGGGACCGCGGACGGGCGTCGGCGGTCGTATCAGGTGTTCGAGGCACCGACTCATTTCATCGTCGTAGCACTCAACTCACCCCGCTCGGGATACTTCTCGGTCGTCGATCGGGAAGCGGTCGAAACGGCACGCTCGCGATTCGCCGGCAAGACCGTCACCTCGTCCGATCTCGACGCGAAACTGGCGAAGGGTCGCGTACGGCAGTTCACTTCGCTGAACACGCTGTACGTCCTGGTGGCACAACGTCAGGCGGCGATCGACCGGTCGCTCAGCAAGGCGGCCAACTCGTCGCTGTTCTTCAAGATCAAGCCGAAGCCGGCGCGCAAAGTCGCGCACTGACCCCCCGCCCGCGGTCCGCTCGTTACCGGACATCCGGCGGGTTGTGGCCTCGGTTGGATTCGACCTACTACTTCATGCTCCCCGCGGCACAGCCTGATCCGGCGATCATCAAACCTTCGCTCGACAAGCTGAGCCAGGTCAGCCTCTTTCCGTATGACGAGTCGCTGGAATTCGAGAACTGAAAAGACGTGGCGGCAGTGGACATGGGTCCCCACCGAAAGCGTTACGAGACGCTCTTCCGCGAAATGGCGGCGAAGGTCGCTGCCATTCAGGATACCGACGGCTACTGGAAGTCGAACCTTCTCGACCCGAAGGCGACGCCGCGGCCCGAAACGAGCGGAACGGCGTTCTTCGTCTACGGCCTGGCGTGGGGCGTGAATCAGGGTCTCCTCGAGCGCACGATGTACGAGCCCACGATCCGGAAAGGATAGTCGGCCGTCGTTCGCGCGGTGCATCCGGACGGAAAGCTCGGCTGGGTCCAGATGATCGGTGATCAGCCGGGCGATACTTCGGCCGATGGGACGGAGATCTACGGAGTCGGCGCGCTGCTGCTCGCCGGTTCCGAAGTGCAGAAGCTGTCGAAATGAACTCTTCTTACGAATCGAACTACCGGAAGGTCGCTCGCGTCGATGAGCTGGGCGACAGGCCGCGCGTGTATCGTGCGGCCGGGGCGACACTCGTCATGAGGCGCGAGGGATCCGACGTCACCGCGATCGACGGCTCGTGCCTGACTGACACCTCCTCGGCATCCGAGGAGGTCCGGGTGAAGAGGATCATGGAGTGTGTCGCTGCGGGTGTCGGAAGTTCGACGTCGGAATGGAGCGAGCTCCATGCGCGCGCGGGGCTGCCCGTTCGACTCGAGGATGGCGACGTCTGGGTTTGCGTGGAGGGGTGCCGGACGTAGACGGCGCCGGCTCTTCGCCGGCGCGCCACGTCAGTTTTGCATCGGGCGGGGCTGACTACTCGGCTGCTGCTTTTTCAGCCTTCTTGCGCGGCTTGGCGGCCGGCTTGGCTGGCTTGGCCGGAGCCGCGAGCGCTGCACTCTTCGCCAGGCGCAGCTTTTCGCGCATCGCCGTGCGGCGTTTCGTGGTGATGTTCGCCCGGGCCTTCTCACCGTTGATTCTCGACATGCATGACTCCTCTGGCAGGGACTCTATCATCCGCTGCGGGTTACGATTGCAGCGAGAACCATGCTCACTGTCGCCGGATTCCTCATCCTAGCCGTGGTCGCCGTCGCGGCCGGTGTGCTGACCGTTGGCGCCGTCCGTGGCGCGGGGAGTGCCACCCACCTGGTGGTCTACGGAAGCCTCGCCCCCGGTGAACCGAACCACCATCTCGTGGCCGGCCTCGGGGGTGAGTGGAGGCCGTGTGTCATCACGGGTACCGTCGAGAACCACAACGGCTACCGGATCTTCCGGTGGGCCAGAGATGGCGCCCGCATCGACGCGCAGATGCTCATCTCGCAGGAGTTGCCGCGGAACTGGTCGAGGCTCGACGAGTTCGAGGGCAGCGATTACCGGCGCGTCGTCATTCCGGCGGAAGTCCGCGGCCGGCAGGTGCTCGCGAACGTCTATACCGACGCGAGGAACGTCCGTACGGGCTCCGAGATCAGGTCGTAATCGATGAGAAAGGTGTCGTGGCCATTCGGCGACGACAGCTCCTCGTGGCGGACATCGCCCTTCATCGCGGCGGCGACCGCCTTCGCCTCATTCGGTGGGAAGAGCCAGTCGCTGTCGAACGAAACGAGAAGAGTCCTGCCGCGCCACTTCGCGAACGCGGCCTCCAGCGACCCGTGCTGTTCGGCGAGATCCATCTCGTCCATCGCCGCCTGCACGCGGATGTATGAGTTCGCGTCGTACTGCCCGGAGAACTTCTTCCCCTGATACTCGAAATACGAATCGATTTCGAACTGCCGCGTCCCGCCGCGACGCCGGCGGCCGAATTTCCGTTGCAGCGATTCTGGTGAGAGATAGGTCATGTGCCCGACCATCCGGGCGATCTGGAGCCCGCGCAGCGAATCAGGATGTTCGTAGTAGTCGCCGCCGTGAAAATGATGGTCGGCTTCGATGATCTTTCGTCCGATGATGTGCCAGGCGATGCCTTCGACGGGAACGGCGCCGCCGGTAGCCATGGCGATGATCGACTCCGCCATCTCCGGATACATCGCGCACCACATCAGAACCTGCATGCCGCCGAGGGATCCCCCGGCGATGGAACGGAGGCGGGTGATGCCGAGGTGATCGAGGACGAGCTTCTGGGAGACGACCATGTCTTCGATGGTCGGCCACGGATAGTGCGACCCGTACGGCTTGCCGGTCGCCGGGTTGATCGACTTCGGAGCGGTGGTGCCGAACGGAGATCCGGGCAGGTTCACGCAGACGACGAAGTAGCGCGCGAGGTCGATCGCCTTGTCGTGCCCGATGAGCCCGTCCCACCAACCGGCCTTCTCCTCCTCGGCATCCGTGTATTTGCCCGCGGCGTGTGCGCTGGCCGAGAGCGCGTGACAGACGAGGATCGCGTTCGAGCGGTCGGCGTTCAATTCGCCAAACGTCTCATAGACGATCGTGAACGGCGCGATCGTCTGGCCATGCATGAACCTGAAGCCGTCCGGAAGGACGAGCTCTTTCGGCGGCGCCGAAATGAACGTCATGAAGCGGCGAGGATAGCAGGTTGGATTTTAGATTTTGGATTTTGGATTTTGGATTGAACTCCCTTTGAGGAGGGGGCAATCCAAAATCCAAAATCCAAAATCTCTCAGGCCTCCTCGGCCGGAGCCTTCGGCACGATGACCCACAGGATGATGTAGGCGATCGTTCCCGGGAACGCCGCCGAGAGGATCGACACGAGAATGTAAAGGAAGCGGACCATGGTCACGCTCCAGCCGAGCCACTCGGCGATGCCTCCACATACTCCGGCGATGATGCTGTGTCTGCGTGAACGATAAAGCGGCATGTCACTCCTCATTCTGTTGCTTCCGTGGAATCCTGAGCTTCGCGTTTCAGCTGCCCTTCATAGATACGGCGAACTTCATCGATGGTTGAGATCTCATCGACCGTCTTGTCGTCCCTGATCCGGGCGATGCGGGGGAAGCGTAGCGCGTATCCCGACTTGTGCCGCGAAGACTGCTGGATCCTGTCGAATGCAATTTCCAGGACGACCTTCGGCTCGACGGCGTGGACCGGGCCGTAGCGGGCGGTCGTCGTCGCCTGGAAGTGCGTGGTGAGCCGCTCGATCTCGGCGTCAGTCAGGCCGCTGTAGGCCTTGCCGATGTTGACCAGCTCGGCATCGCGTCGAACGGCGAAGGTCAGGTCCGAGAGCACGGCGCGCCGCCGGCCGTTGCCGTACTGCGCTGCCGTGACGACGCAGTCGAGCGTCGCGAGCGCCTTCTTGTACTTCAGCCACGATTTGCCGCGGCGTCCGGGGGTGTAGATGGACCGGGAATCCTTGACGACAAGGCCTTCGTTCGCGCGCGCTCGCGCGGCGTCGAAAAGCGCATCGACTTCCTCTGACGTATGGACCGCCGACTGGTGGGAAGGACGAATCGCCCGGGCGCCATCGCCAGCGTTTCGAAGGACGTCGCGAAGCCTGGCCAGACGCTCCAGGAGCGGAAGCTCGAACAGCGCGCTGCCATCGGCGAACAGCAGATCGAACGCGAAGAACACGACCGGTGCCTCGGCTAGCAGTGTCTCGCTGATCTTCTTCCGGCCGAGCCGCTTCTGAATCGTCGCGAAAGGGAGGATGCGATCGCTGAACGCGACGATTTCGCCGTCGAGAATCAGGCCGCTGCCGAGTGAAGCCGCGGCCTGTTCGACCTCCGGAAAACGATGCGTCACGTCATCGAGCGTGCGTGAATAGATCCGCACGGTGCTCCCATCGGTGTGAATCTGCGCTCGGATCCCGTCGTACTTGTCGTCGGCCAGCGCGCCCTCGCCGAGTGCGGCGATGATCTCGGCCGGATCTTCCTCCGGCTGCGCGAGCATGAAGGCGAACGGATGAAAAAGCGACATCCTCGCCGTCGACAGCATGTCGCTCTTCGCCAGCAGCGCTGCAGCGCCGATGTCGCCGGTGAACATGTTGGCGCGGCGAACCGCGTCGAGCTCGCGCCCGAAGGCTTTCGCGATCGCGGACTCGACGAGTCCCTCCTGCAGTCCGATCCTGACCTCGCTCTGCAGGATCTTGACGATGAAGCGGGCGCCCTGCCCGTTCACCTTCCTGAGCAGCTCGACGAGAACGCGTTCCTTGTCAGCGGGGCCTGACGCGGCTGCAAGCGAGTCGAATGTCTCACCGACCTCCGACAGCGTCACATCTTTTTGTGCGTCTCCGTAAAGCTCCGCCACGGCATCACCGAGGTCCGCGTATTTCGGATAGATCTCCCAGAGCTCGTCGAGCGACTTTCCGCTCGCCTCGGCGACGGCATCGGCGATCGTCGACCAGCCCACACCCGTTACCCGCTGTTCACGCCGCGGAAAGGGAGCACCGGAGAAAAACACCACCGCGCGCTCCAGGGAGGCGTCGTCGAGGGTGACCAGGTAGTCCGCCAGCACTCTCTCCTTGACGCTCTTTTTCGTGGTGGCGCCGATCTCGTTTGCGGCCTGTGAGAAGTCGGACAGCATGCCTTCAGCCTTGCGTATAGAATGCGCGCGCAAATTACACACCAGACGAGGGTTTTGCGATGAAAACGAAAGTTACGGTAGTCGGTGGCGGAAACGTCGGAGCCACCGTCGCGCAGGGAATTGCGGCGAAAGAACTGGCCGATGTCGTGGTCGTGGACATCGTCGAGGGCGTGCCCCAGGGCAAGACCCTCGACCTCATGGAAACCGCCCCCGTCGAAAAGTACGACTCGATCCTCACCGGTTCGAACGGCTACGACGAGACCGAAAACTCGGACGTCGTCGTCATCACGGCGGGTCTTCCCCGCAAGCCGGGAATGAGCCGCGACGACCTTCTCTGGAAGAATGAAGAGATCGTTGGCGGCGTCACGCGCGAGATCGTGAGGCGCTCGCCGAAGTGCATCATCATCGTCGTATCGAATCCTCTCGACGCGATGTGTGAAGTCGCCCGCCGTGTATCGAAGTTTCCCCGCGAGCGCGTCCTCGGCATGGCCGGCGTGCTCGACTCCGCGCGCATGCGCGCATTCATCGCGATGGAGCTCAAGGTCTCGGTCGAGAACACGCACGCGTTCGTCCTCGGCGGCCACGGCGACACGATGGTTCCGCTGCCGCGTTACTCGACCGTGGCCGGAATCCCGATCACCGAACTGATCTCGAAGGAACGCATCGACGCCATCGTCGACCGCACCCGCAACGGCGGCGCGGAGATCGTCAACCTGCTCAAGACGTCGGCCTGGTACGCGCCGGGCGCATCGACCGTGGAGATGGTCGAAGCGATCCTCAAGGACAAGCGCAAGATCCTTCCGTGCGCGGCCTATCTGCAGGGCGAGTACGGCTACAAGGGGCTCTTTGTGGGCGTGCCGGTGAAGCTCGGACGGAACGGCCTCGAAGAGATCATCCAGATCAAGCTGACCGACGAGGAGAAGGCGGGCCTGGACAAGTCGGCCGCGGCGGTGCAGGAACTGGTGGAGAAGCTGAAGACCCAGTAGTTCCCGGTCTCGGCGCGAAGGTTCCAACAGCAAGTTTCATGGAATCCCGAGCGAAGCGAGGGATCTCCGGAAGCACCGGCAGGATTTCCCCGAGGAGCGAATGACCCGCTGGGCCTGATTCCGGCGGTGGTACCGGAGATCCCTCGCTCCGCTCGGGATTGTTCAATCCGGAAGCACCGGCAGGATGTAGCTCAAGGGCGCAGCAAGCTGCGCCAGCCTGAGCGGCAGCCAAGCTGCCGCACTCCCTCTCCTGCACGCGCCCGGAATAGCGTTGGCCCGACTTATGTCGTTGGTTCAGATCCTGCCGGTGGTACCGGAGATCCCTCGCTTCGCTCGGGATAAAATCCGACAATGAAAAAACTCGTCATCGACATCGAGACCGTCGGGACTCCCTGGGAGGAGCACGACCCGTACGTCCGTGAATACCTCATCAAGGGTATGAACGACGCGGAAGCGGAAGAGGAGAAGCGCCGCGGGGCGCTCTCGCCGTTCACAGGACGGATCGTGGCCATCGGGATCGTCAACGCCGAGACGGGACGATCCTGCGCGATGTACGAGGTTCCCGGGCAGACCGAGCTCATCACCAGGAAAGACGGCAATCGCACGCTCATCTCCGGAACCGAGCGCCAGATCCTCGAGAAGTTCTGGGAGTTCCTCGCGCCCGGCGACCGCTTCATCTCGTTCAACGGGCGTCAGTTCGACGGTCCTTTCCTGATGATCCGCTCGGCGATCCACGGCGTGGTTCCGAAGCGCGATCTCGTCGGCAATCGCTATCGCCTGCATCCGAACTGCGATCTGCGCGAAGTGCTGAACTTCAACGGCACGCTGAACCCGCGGCAGATGCGGTTCAATCTCGATCTCGCATGCAAGTCGTTCGGCATCGTCAGCTCGAAGACCGAAGGGATGGACGGCAGGGCGGTGGCGGATCTCTACCGGTCGGGTCGTTACGAAGACATCGCCACGTACTGTCTCGAAGATGTTCGTGCGACGTGCGAGCTCTATCTCAAGCTGGAGAAGACGCTGCTTCTGTTCGAGCAGTCCTTCCGCGAGGCGGAAGAACGTGCGTCGCGCACGCGCCGGGTTCCGGATGAACCCGCGCTGGTGGTTCCGAGCTCGGAGAGCGGCTTCATCGAAGGGCTGAACGAAAACTCGGCCGTGCTCAGCGCCTCCCTCGAGCAGATCGAGATCAACACCGAGGGCGTCATGTCTGCCAGACAGCAGGCGATGGTGCTGGAGAAGCTCGTTGCCGCACGCGAAGCGGACGAAGAGATCCCCAAAGGATCATGAAGATTTACCGGGCCCGCGTCTTCACGCCGGTTGCCGATCCCTTCACGACAGACGCTGACGGATCGTACGTGTCGCACGACGACGGCTTCATCGCGGTCGACGGCTCGCGCATCACGTCGGTGGGCCCCTGGGATGGGCATCCCGACGGCGAGATCATCGATCTCGGCCGCCAGACTCTGCTGACTCCCGGCTTCGTGGATACGCACCTGCACGCGCCTCAGCTGGAGATGATCGGCTCGTACGGCGGCCACCTGCTCGAATGGCTGAACCGTTACACGTTTCCGACCGAAGCGAAGTTCAGCGATCCCGGCCACGCGCGCAAGGTGGCGCGCGCACTGTGCGATGAGCTGGTGCGCCATGGCACCTTGTGCGCGCTGATCTTCTCCACGATTCATCGCGAGGCGACGTCGATCTTTTTCGAAGAGGCCGAAAATTACGGTCTGCGCGCGATCATCGGCAAGACGATGATGGATAGGAACGCGCCCGACTACCTGCTCGAAAGCGCGAAAGATTCATACGACGACAGCCGGGCGCTCATCCGACAGTGGCATGGCCGAGGGTTGCTGCGCTACGCGGTGACGCCGCGATTTGCGCCGACTTCGACCCCGGAGCAACTGGAGCTCGCCGGAGCACTGAAGCGTGAGTTCCCCGATGCCTACGTGCAGAGCCACATCTCCGAGAACCTCAACGAGGTGGCCTGGGTCCGCGAGCTCTTTCCGGAGGCGGAGTACGCCGACGTCTACGACCGCTACGGACTGCTCAGTGACCGGACGATCCTCGCCCACGGTGTTCACCTCACGGAGGAGGAGCTGGAGCTTCTGAGCCGCAGGGCCACACGCATCGCGCACTGCCCCAACTCCAACCTGTTCCTCGGCAGCGGCCTTTTTCCGCTGCACCGCGTGATCGAGAGCGGGATCGGCGTCGGGCTCGGCAGCGATATCGGCGCGGGGACCACTCCTTCGATGTTCACCGCGATGGCCGACGCTTACAAGGTGCAGCAGGTCCAGGGTGTTTCCCTGAGCCCGTTCCAGCTCTGGTTCCTGGCCACCCTGGGCGGCGCCCGCGTGCTCTCCCTCGGATCCGAGACCGGGAGCCTCGAATCGGGCAAATCGGCTGATTTCCTCGCCCTCGACCTTCGAGCGACGCCGCTGCTGGCGATGAGGATCGAGCGCGCGGCGAGCATCGAGGATCTGCTGGCGGCGCTCATCTTCATGGGTGACGACCGGGCCGTCCGCTCCGCCTGGATTGCTGGACGGCAGGTCTGGACGGCACAGCCGTTGAACAGTACATCCTGAACAGGAGGCTCCAATGAAACGTGCAGCCGTCGTACTTGCGCTGGCACTCGTCGCAGCTGTGTCCGCTTCAGGACAGGACCGTAGCGTCTGGCGGACATCCGCCGATATCCGGGAAGGGTCGGTGGGATCGATCGTCGGCACGGTGACTGAGATCGAGGCCGGGCGGAACCAGTTCCGGATCCGGCCCGACAACGATCCCTATCAATGGACCACGGTCATCAGCGACAGCGTGACCACCACCTATTACGGCTTCGGCGGCGTCATCAACGGGTCGCCGGAGATCTTTCGCGGAACGAGTGGCTTCTCGAACGTTCGCGCCGGTGATCGCGTCGACGTTCATGGCCAGGGACGTCCCGGTGCGTCGGTCGCCGCAGGACAGATCACGCTTCTCGGACGTTCAGTCGAAGCGGACACCGTCGGCGTCGGTACGACGCGGGAGGGAACGAGCGTATCGACACCGACCGCTGGAGGCACGACGCCGACGACGCGCGCGCAGACCGGCGCCGGAGTCACCGAAGGAACTGTCCGTCAGGTGAACGTGAACGAAAGCCGGATCGTGATTCAGACGCCGCAGCGGCGAATGATCACCGTCAACGCCACGCGCTCGACGCCCGTGTACTTTCGCGGCGAGATCTACCGGATCTCGAACCTCGAGATTGGAGACGTGATTCGCGTCGAGCCAGAGCCGCGCACGGCGCAGGCGGATGAGATCACGGCGCGCTCGATCGAAGTGACCCAGAGCAAGCAGGAGCGCGGTGATCCCCCGTCCGATCAGCGGCTGACCGCCGTCGTAGGCCGCGTAACGCGTATCGACCGCACGGCGGACATGATCCGGGTGAATACCGGTCGTCAGGACGTCCGCGTGGACATGGTTCGCGCCGCGGATGGCAGCGGACGCCGGCTCCGGGCGAGCGATCTGCGCGTTGGCGACCAGGTCGACATCACCGGCAGCTACAGTTCGAACTCGGATGTCTTCATCGCATCGACGGTACGCTTCGGAAGCGGTGAACCCAGCGGAACCGAGATCGACGTCGACGACCGGGACATGGACGACGATGACGATGCCGAGTACGTGGTGATCTCGTTCTCCGGAACCGTCGCGGAATCGCTCGACACTTCGCCGACGCTGGTGATCAACGACCGGACGAACAACCGGACGGTCCGCGTGCACGCGACGACGGACTTCGTGATCCGCACTCGCGCCGGGACCTACGCGGCCGCGAGCACTCTGAACGTCGGTGACAGCGTACTGATCAAGGCATTCCGGGACGAGGATGGCAACCTGCTGGCCCAGACCATAAGGATCAGGTAACCACCACCCAAGGGGGCGCGGGCGAGGTCGCCCGCGCTCCACAGCCATCCCGAGCGTCAGCGAGGGACCTGGGTGTGAAGGGGGGGGCGAGGACCGACCTTCGAGCCGCCCCGTCCCCCACGTCCCTCGCTAACGTTGGGGATGACAGGCTTTCCCGCGCTCCACCCTTTTTATTTGTAGGAATATCCGGGCTCCGGCCGCTGTAAAAAACGTCAAATGCCCAAGTCCGATCTCCTTCCCGGCGTCGTCACGGACTCCTGCCCTCCGGCGGTGGTCATCGACTCGCGTCACACGGTGCGGAAGGCCCGCCGTCGCGCTCTTTTCAGGGACGTCGCGAACCTGGTCATTCTTGGCGCTGTCGACTACGTGTCTCTTCGCTGGCCAGCGGCGCACATCCCACTCGTCAATCGCGAACAGTCGATGCTGCTCGTCGGACTTCTGAACGCGACCGTCGTGACGCACATCGTGATGACGCGTGTTGCAGCGAGACTCGCCGCCCGCCGGATTGCCGCAACCTGGTCGCTCCGCGAGAGGGCGCGCTTCTTTCAGAGCGGTCCGCTCTGAGACAGCGAAGGGCCGGCTCGACGCCGGCCCCTCCGCTCCCAAACTCTGCTTCTACACTTCCGTGTGTCTTGCCGCGAACAGTTTCTCGCGCCCTGTCAGGTACAGGATCGCGATGAGCACGGCGAACGGGATCAGCGCCAGAACATCAGCATACGGTCCGGAGAACGCGGGATTTCGCTCCGAGAAACTCTGGATCGCCGCATTCGCGCCGGCCATGAAGGGCACACCGGCGATGAAGGCGATGATGATGCCCGCGATCGCGCCGCCGGCGATGTAACCCGACGCCATGAGAACACCCGGGCTCTTGTCACCTTCCGCCACGAGCTGATCTTCCGTGAGCGTGTGCGCCGCGTACTTCGTGCGTCGGATCCAGCGGTCGACCGCCCAGCGGATGATGCCGCCGATGAGAATGGGCGTGGTCGATGACAACGGCAGGTACACACCGACCGCGAATGCCAGAGACGAGATCCCCGCGAGCTCGAGCACGATGGCGATCATGGCGCCGAGGATCACGAGGCCCCACGGCAGCTGCCCGCCGAGGATGCCTTTGATGATGTACGACATGAGCGTGGCCTTCGGTGCGTCGAACTTCGTCACACTGCGGCCCTGGGGATCGTTGCGGTAGGCGCCGTTGATACCGGGATCGACGTAGTATGCGATCTGCCCGTTC
Source organism: uncultured Acidobacteriota bacterium (assembly GCA_937870635.1). Classification (GTDB taxonomy): domain Bacteria; phylum Acidobacteriota; class Thermoanaerobaculia; order Gp7-AA8; family Gp7-AA8; genus DATLEX01. The sequence goes on from CALMZP010000046.1 coordinate 46,243, forward strand.
TCATCGACGAGATACTTCTCGGCGTTACCGCCGCCCGGCGGGTTGTGGAACCAGGCGAAATACTCTTTCTGATCCGACTGTCCCTGCTGGCCGGCGAGGGACTCGCGGCGAAGGGAGCTGACGTCGACCCGTTCCCCGGGGTTGGCGGTTCCCGCCGCGAAACCGGCAGGCCTGTTGTTCACGGGCACGTACACGGTACCGGCATCGTTGAGTCTCAGCAGGATGGGCCCGAGGATCAGCGCCGATGCGAGGGCGCCGATGAGGATCGCGATCTGCTGATTCTTCGGCGTCGCACCGACGAGGAATCCGGTCTTGAGATCCTGCGATGTCGTACCTCCATTGGAGGACGCAATGCAGACGATGGCGCCGATGGAGAGTGCCGTGACGAAGTAGTTGCTCCCCGTCCATCCGAGGATGACGAATACGAGACAGGTCAGCAGCAGCGTGGCCACGGTCATGCCGGAGATGGGGTTCGACGTCGAGCCGATCTCGCCGGTGAGGCGCGAGGAGACCGTGACAAAGAGAAACCCGAACACGACGATGAGCAGCGCTGCGGCGATTCGAGCCGCAACGCCGGTTCCGCCGACGTACAGCGGATTGGAGAACGCGATGACGACGATCAGCGCGATGATGCCGAGCAGCACGAGACGGATCGAGAGGTCGCGATCCGTCCGCGGCACCGCAACAGCGTCGGCTTCTGCAGCTCGAGCCGTGGAAACGTCGCGCATGCCGCCCCTGATGCCGTGCCAGATGAGAGGCAGCGACTTGAACACGCTGATGATGCCCGCCGCCGCAACCGCACCCGCACCGATGTAGAGAATGTACGCGTTGCGGATCTCGCCCGGACCCATGTCGCGAATCAGCGCCGTCGTCTCAGGCGCGAGCGGCATCGCCAGAGACTGGCCGAAGTACTTGATCATCGGAATGAGCACGAGATAGGCGAGGGCGCCGCCGGCGCACATGATGCCCGCGATGCGCGGTCCGATGATGTATCCGACGCCCAGCAGCTCGGGTGAGACTTCCGCGGCAACACTTCCCGCGGTGAAGGGCGCACCAAACGTCTTTTCGGGAACGTCTTTCCAGGCGCGGAAGGCAGCCATCGCGGTCTTGTAGGCGAGCCCGATCCCGAAGCCGGTGAAGATCGTCTTTGCGCCGATCTTCGCACCGCCGAGCGCCTCCTGTTCACGCTTGGCCTGCTCGGATGCCGCGGCCTGCGATTCCTCTGATGCGCCGGCCTTGAGCACTTCGGCGCACGCCGTTCCTTCCGGATACTTGAGGATGCCGTGCTGAGCGACGATGAGCGCGCGCCGGAGGGGGATCATCATCAGGATGCCTAGCAGGCCGCCGAGGATCGCGACGAGCATGACGCGCGTGATCTCGAGGTCGAAGCCGAGGATCAGGATGGCGGGCATCGTGACGCCGACGCCGAAGGCGATCGACTCACCTGCCGAACCGGCCGTCTGCACGACGTTGTGCTCGAGGATCGTCGCCTCGCGCGCGCCGAGCTTGGAGAGAATCCGGAAGAGCGTGATCGAGATGACCGCCACCGGAATCGATGCGCTGACGGTTAGGCCGACCTTCAGCACGAGGTAGAGAGACGACGCGCCGAAGATCATGCCGAGGATGGTGCCTACGATGATCGGAAGCGGAGTCAGTTCGCGCAGCGAGGTTTCCGGCGGGATGTACGGCATGAAGGTCGGGCGCGTCGGCTGGGCGCCCACGATGTCGGGATGACCCTGTCGGTCCTGTGCAGTTGTGCTCATGGCCGCACAGTTTAGCGTCAACGGCGTCTGGAGCAGGGGAGATAGTCCTGGTCCCGTTCAACCACAGAGGACACAGAGAGCACAGAGAAGCACTGAGAGCTTCTCCGGTTTCTCTGTGTGCTCTGTGAACTCTGTGGTCAACGAAGTCCCGCTAACGGGTCGGCGTGGCCTCTGCCGCCTTCATCAGATACCGCCCGGTGATGCTCTTTGCACTGGCGGCGACCTCGGCCGGCGTACCCTCCGCCACGAGCTGCCCGCCCTGATCCCCACCGTCCGGACCGAGATCGATGACCCAGTCGGCCGCTTCGATCAGCTGCAGATTGTGCTCGATCACAACTACAGAATTTCCGCGCGTGATGAGGTCCCTGAAGGTCTTGAGGAGCTGCTCGATGTCCGAGCGGTGGAGGCCGGTCGTCGGCTCGTCAAAGAGGAACAGGCGCCTCGTCTCACCCTTCATCGTCTCACTCATGAACGAGGCGAGCTTGAGGCGCTGAGCCTCGCCGCCGGAGAGCGATTCCGTCGCCTGGCCGACCCGGAGATAGCCGAGGCCGACCGAGCGCAATGAGTCGAGGCGGCGGAGCACAGCGCGCTTGTCGACGAAGAACTTCATTGCCTCGTCGACGGTCATGTTCAGGATCGCGTCGACGTTCTTCCCCTTGTACGTGACCTTCAGTACCTGGTCCTTGAAACGCTTGCCGTTGCACTTGTCGCAGATGACTTCGACGTCGGCGAGGAACTGCATGTCGATCGTGACGGTACCGGCGCCCTCGCAGGCGTCGCAGCGTCCCCCGTCGGTGTTGAACGAGAACATCCCCGGCGTGATGCCGTTGAGTTTTGCGGAGGTCGTCTCCGCGAGGAGCTTGCGGATCTCGTCCCAGGCCTTCACGTACGTGGCGGGGTTCGAGCGCGTCGACCGTCCGATCGGCGATTGATCGACGAACTGCATGTCGTAGATGAAATCCGTTCCTTCGAGCGCATCGACCTTGCCGGCGTCGACGCCGGCGATACCGCGCACGTCACGCTGGTAACGGTTGAACAGGCAATTGCGGATGAGCGTCGATTTGCCCGAGCCGGAGACGCCGGTGACCGCCACGAGCCGGCCGAGCGGAATCGATACCGTGACGTTCTGCAGATTGTGCTCGCGCGCGCCGCGAACAGTGATCGAGCCTGCACTGCGGAGTGCGGAAGCTTGCTGCCGCTCAGGCTCGCGGCAGCTTGCTGCCGCGCTCTCGTCGGGCCGATACGGCCCTGAATACATCACCTCGCCACCGTTCTCTCCAGCGCCGGGTCCGATCTCGATGAGGTGATCCGCGCCGGCGATGATCGTCGGATCGTGTTCGACGACGATCACCGTGTTGCCCGCGTTCTTGAGCCGGCGCAGAACGGAGAGCAGACGCTCGCTGTCGCGCGTGTGGAGGCCGACTGTCGGCTCATCGATGACGTACATCGTTTCGGTGAGCGAGCTGCCGAGCGCCGCGGCGAGATTGATGCGCTGCGATTCTCCGCCCGACAGCGTCCGTGTCTGACGATCGAGAGTGAGGTACGACAGCCCCACTTCGTCTAGATAGACGAGACGGTTCACGATCTCGCGCCGGAGGTGTCCGGCCATCTTCTCTTCGGTCTTCGAGAGCGGCAGGAACTCCCAGAACCGCCGCGCCGTCTTCACGTTCATGGCGAAAAAGTCGCCGACGGTGAGGCCGCGAAACTTCACGTTCGCGGCGGCGGTCTTGAGCCGCGAGCCGTGGCAATGGGGGCACGGCTCGTAGCTGCGGTACTTTGCGAGCTTCACGCGGACGTGGATCTTGTACTTCTTCGTCTCGAGCCATTCGAAGAAGCCCTTGATCCCGTACCACTTCGCGCGTCCGTTGTAGAGAAGGTCCCATTCCTTCTCGGTGAGGTCCTTGATCGGCACATCGAGACGGATCCCATACTTCGCGGCGGCCTTCTCCAGATCCTCGTAGCAGTCCTCGTAGCCGGCGGAGTTCCACGGCGCGACCGGCAGCTCGTCGAGACGCAGTGCGCGATTCGGAATCACCTTCTCCATGTCGATGCCGATGATCCGGCCGTAACCCTGGCAATGCGTGCACGCGCCGAGCGGCGAGTTGAACGAGAAGAGGTGCGGCGTCGGTTCGGTGAACTCCGTTCCGCACTTGTTGCAGGCGAAGCGCGAGGTGAATCGATGGCTGATCCAGCCGTCTTCGCTCTCTTCGAGGATGTTGACGGTTCCCTTCGACAGATCGAACGCCTGCTCGATCGCCTCGCTGATCTGTCCCGGCTTCTCAGGATCGACACGCATGCGATTGATGACCAGCTCCAGCGAGCTGAATCCCGTCGTGTCGACGTCCTTGAGGTCCTGGACCGAGTTGTTGATCCAGGCCCGGAAGAAACCGCCCTTCATCAGCTGGATGAGGACTTCCTCGCGGTTCATCGGGTCGAAGAAGATCGGCGAGAGAACGACGATCCGCTTCCCCTTCAGCGTCGCCGTGACCTCATTTGCAATGGCCTCGGGATTTTCCTTGCGAACGACCACGCCGCAGTCAGGGCATTTGGTCTCGCCCATCCAGGTCATGAACAGGCGGATGTGGTCAGCGAGCTCGGTAGCGGTCGCGACCGTGGAGCGGGCGTTCTTGACCGAGTTCTTCTGTTCGATGGCGATGGCGGGCAGGATCCCGTCGATGTCGTCGACGTCGGGTCGGTCGATCCGCTCCAGAAACTGCCGCACATACGTCGACATCGACTCGACGAAGCGCCGCTGCCCCTCGGCGTAGAGGGTGTTGAAGGCGAGCGACGACTTCCCCGACCCCGAAGGGCCCGTGATCACGGTCAGCTGCCTCTGAGGGATGTCGACCGAGACGTTCTTGAGGTTGTGCGTGCGCGCGCCGCGGATCGCGATCGTGCGGGTAGGCATTAGCTGATTTAGAACGTTTTGCGGGTGCGGACTCTTCCGCCGGGTCAGACTTTGATGTTGTGACGCTGGTAGAAGTTGTAATCACTGAGCCGCGTCCGCAGTTTTTCGATCACATCGGGAGGGAGCGCTCCCTCGGCCGCGGCCACGTTGCCTTCCACGTGGCGGACTGTTTTGGCTCCCGGGATCGTCGTCGACACGGCGTCGTGGGCCAGGACGAACCTCAGGCTCGCCTCGGTCATGCTGCGCTCGGCGCCGCCGACGATCGAGCGCACTTCGTCCACGCGGGCCATCGCTTCCTCGAGGCGCTTCGGCGTCAAAAAGTTCTGGCGGATGTCATCGCTTCGGAAGACCGAGTCCTGGCGGTATTTCCCCGTGAGCAGGCCCGAGGCCAGAGGGACGCGGGCGATGATTCCGTAGCCGCGCGCTTTGGCAAGCGGGAATAGCTCGGATGCTGGAGCCTGATTGAGGATGTTGTAGAGAACCTGAAGGGCATAGCCCCAGTTCTTGTTGATGATCTCGATCCCTTCGTCGGGGTTGAAGATGGAGACGCCCCAGAAACGGATCTTGCCCAGTTCCTGGAGGCGATCCATGGTTTCCTGGATCTCTTCGCGGCGCAGATCCTCCATCGTCGGATTGTGGAGCTGGTAAAGATCGATGTAGTCCGTGCGGAGTCGTTTCAGCGAGCCGTCGACGGCGTGAAGGATGTGCTCGCGCGAAAAGTCCTTCTTCAGTGTTCCCGCTGAGCTGCGGGCCACGCCGACCTTCGTGGCGATGACGACGTCGCGCCGGTGCCGCGACAGAACGATGCCCAGGAGAGACTCGCTCCGGCCGAAACCGTAGCTGTCGGAGGTATCGAAGAAGTTGACGCCGAGGTCACGCGCGCGCCGGATGGCGGCGAGTGATTCGTCATCGCTGGTGCGTCCCCAGCCGAGCGGAGTGCCCGACGCTTCGGATGCGCCGCCGATCGCCCACGCGCCGAAACCGATCGTGCTGACGCGGATGCCAGTCTTTCCGAGATCGCGGTACTGCATGCAGGTGTGATGATTGTAGCCGGACGGCGACGCGATGATCTCTACTTCACCGGTTCGAGTTCGACTTCGATCTCATCGGGCTCATGAATCCACCGCCTGCCACTTCCGGCGTCGATCGCAGCGCTGATGTCTGCCTGACGTGAGCCGTTTCATGGGCGAGCGGGTTCGAGGTCGACGACGATCTCTTTTGGCTCGTAGGTGTACTTGGCACCGGTGAACTGATCGACCAGAAAGGCAACACCGCTCGTGAGCAGGGCGGCAGCGGTGTCGTATCCGAAGTCGCGGCCGTTCACGATCGTGGCCGTCGCGAGGATCGGGCTGAAGGCAAAGTTCGACCAGAAAGCTCCGCTGAAGCTCTGGTCGAGGTCGAGGCGCTGCGTCTTATGGCCAGCCCTCTCGACGGTCACGCTGCAACCCTGTGCGCGGCGCGGAATGACCAGCTTCGCCGGGGTGGTGCCTCGCGCTACCACGTTTCCTGCGCAGGAGATGGACGCCGCTGCGCCATCGGGCCGGGAGTCGACGAAGATCGCGTCGCGGGATCCATGCATGACGGTTCCACAAGCGGTGAGGGCGAAAGCTGCGAGCGCGACGAAGACTCTGGTCATAGCTTTACCTGCTTCACTTCTTCCATCTCGCGATACGACTTCAGAAAGTTGATCGTGTCGGCATCGAGCGGCGAATCGACGGTGATGACCGCCATCGCCTTTCCACCGCTCTCGCCGCGGGCCAGGTTGTACTCCGCGATGTTGATCTCCCGGTCTCCAAGGAGCGTGCCGACCTTTCCGACGACGCCGGGCACATCCTTGTTGATGATGTAAATGATGTGTCCCTCGGGCTTGAACTCCACGCGGAACGCGTTGACGGAGACGATGCGCTGGTTCTTTTCGCTGAAGAGCGTTCCCGACACGCAGACCTCCTCGGTTCCCGAGCCGGCGCGGAACGTGATCAGGTTCGTGTAGTCGTGCGGAGTCGGATGGGTCGTGGAGCTGATGGCGATGCCACGGTTCTCGGCCACGGACTCGGCGTTCACGAAATTCACCGATTCGGCGACGAACGGCGTCAGGACACCTTTCAGCGCCGCAACGGAGAGAATTTTGGTCAGCCGCTCCTCGATCCCCCAGAGCTCGATTGCAGCGCGGTTCACCGGACCATTGATGATCTGCGCGGCGAAGAGGCCGAGTTTTTCGGAAAGCTTGATCATCGGGGCCGCGTCCGCGTCTGAAAGACCCTCGAACGGCAGGTTTACCGCCGACACGAAAATGGACCCGCGGAGCGCTTCGACGACCATCTCCGCGGTCTGAACGGCCACGCGATCCTGCGCCTCGATCGTGTTCGCTCCGATGTGAGGCGAGAGAATGATGTTCTTCGCGTTGAGCAGGGGATGGTCTTTTCCCGGCGGCTCGTCCGCGAACACATCCACCGCCGCGCCGGAGACCTTCCCGCGGTTGAGGGCATCAGCGAGTGCCTTCTCCTCGTAAATGCCGCCGCGGGCGACGTTCACGAGGACGACGCCGTCCTTCATCTTCGCGATGTCGTCCGCGCCGATCATTCCCCGCGTTTCGTCCGTCAGCGGTGTGTGCACGGTAATGACGTCCGACTGTGCGAGCAGATCCTCGAGCGATACCTGTTCGGCTCCCACGCGCTCGAACGCGGTTGGCGCGATGTAGGGGTCATATCCGATGACATGCATCCCGAACGCGCGCGCCCGTACGGTGACGCGGCTGCCGATGCGGCCCAGGCCCACGACTCCGAGGGTCTTGCCGCTCAGTTCGATGCCCATGAACTTCGGTCGCGTCCACTCACCTCGCTTCACCGACGCATGCGCCTCGGGGATGTTCCGGCAAAGCGCGAGAAGCATCGCCATCGTGTGCTCGGTCGCCGACATGATGTTCGCCGTCGGCGCGTTGATGACGAGGATGCCGCGCGCTGTGCACGCGTCGACGTCGACATTGTCGAGGCCAACCCCGGCGCGACCGACGATGCGCAGGCGTTCCCCTGCGTTCACGAGCTCCGGGGTCACCGCGGTACCACTGCGCGTGATCAAGGCGTCGGACTCGGAGACGGCCCGGAGAAGGTCGGAGCCTTTCAAGCCGGCCCGATAGTCGAGGTCGACGTCCTGAGCGGCACGAAGGATTGCCAGCCCTGACTCTGCGAGCGTGTCCGTAACGAGAACGCGATGCTTCACGCGCGCGCCGCCTGTTCGAGATCAGCAAGCATCGCTTCGAGAGATTCGATGGTGATATCGCCCATGTGTCCGATCCTGAACGTCGATTCTTTCCACTCGCCGTAACCGCCACCGATCGCATAACCGCGCTCCCGCATCCGGTTTCGCAGGGTCTCGGGCGCAATCCTCGGTTTGAGAGCACTCACGGTCACGGATGCATGTGTGAGGTCGGAAGCGAGCTCGGTGAACGAGGCCGTCCGCTCGATGGTCATGTCGCGCATACGCCGGTGCCGCTCGAACCGCTTCGGTAGCGTCTCCTGGCGAAGGATGTAGTCGAGCTGTTTCGCCAGCGCGTAAAAATGGGGGATGGACGGAGTCGATGGGACGCTGCCGCCGTCCGCATGCTTCTTGTATTCGAGGAAGTCGAAGTACGTGCCGCGGTAGGGATGCTTCGCCGCTCTTTTCAGCGCCGCTTCGGAGACGGCAGCGACGGTGATTCCCGGCGGCAGCGCCAGACCTTTCTGAACGCTGGCAATGCAGACGTCGAGTCCCCATGCATCCACCTCGACGGGCATGCCGCCGAGAGCCGACACCGAATCGACGATGATGATTGAATCGGGGGACTCGTCGCGCACCACCTTCGCCAGGGCGGCAACGTCGTTCGTGACGCCGGTCGATGTCTCGTTCTGCGTGATGGTCACGGCGTCGTAGTGGCCGCGGCGCGAGGCGATGTGATCGGCAAGCTCGCCGGGATCGACAGGTTGTCCCCACGCCGCGTCGAGGCGATCGGCCTCGAGGCCGAGCGATTGAGCGATCGCGTAGAACCGTTCCGAGAACGCACCGCAAGTTGTGACCAGAACGCGCCGCGCCACGCAATTCTCCAGTGCCGCCTGCATCACGCCGGTGCCCGAGGATGTGACGACGAACGTGTCTCCCTTCGTGGCGAAGAGCGGTTTGAGATCGGCGTTGATGCCTCCGAACAGCTCTTTGAACTCCGCGCCGCGGTGGCCGATCATCGGGCGGGTCATCTCCTGAAGAATTTCGGGGCGTACCCAGGTGGGACCGGGGATGAAGAACTTGCTCGGGGTCATCCGGGAATCATAGTGGAGCGGCGGGCGATCCCGCCCGCCCCCGACACGCGACCCGGCAGTTCATGCGATGCCTGGTGGAGCGCGGGCGACCTCGCCCGCGTGCATTTCTTTTCGTTCGCGGGGCGGGATCGCCCGCGGCTCCACCTGCTGCGAACACAGAAACGCGGGCGAGGTCGCCCGCGCTCCACCTACAGCAGGTGGGGCAGTACCGCGCGCAGATCGCGTTCCGCCACATACACGTCGGCGGTTTCCTTCACGCGCGGCCGCACCGCAACGCCGCCGAATCCGATGAAGAGGTCCACGGCCGCCCGCGCTTCGAGATCCGAGACGCCATCACCTACGAACGCTGCGCGGCCTTTCGACCGCGCTCGAGCGTCGCGCACGACGAGCTCCTTTCCACCGGGCCGCGCGAGAAAGGAGCGGCGGTCAAAGTCGCGATATGCGCCATCCTGATCGAACTGCAGCCGCACCGCATGAACGGCTCGATCGTCGAGCCCGAGGTGGCGCGCGAGCGGCAGGATGGCCTGTTCGACGCCCCCGGTCACGAGGTGAATCGTCACACCCGCCTCTTGCAGGGTACGAATCGCTTCCTCGGCGCCCGTCACGAGCGACGTCCTGTACTGTTCGCCGAGCCTCTCCACCCGTTCGCGCGTCGGCCGGATGATCTCGAGCCTCTTCCCATAGACCTCGTCGAGCGGGATGTCACCGTTCATGGCGGCCGCGGTGAGACGGGCGATCTCGGGATTGCCGTCCGCCAGCTCGTCGATTCCCTCGATGGTGACCAGCGTCGAATCGACGTCGAAGAACACGAACCGGAATGGCGGCGAGGTCAAGCGCCCGCTCCATTACCGACGAGCTTCACCAGATCGGAGAACCGTTCGAGCAGATGATCGGGCTTCGATGACACGAGTTGTTCGAGAGTCGACGATCCGGTCGCCAGCACTGCCACGTCGATGCCGGTGTTGCGCGCGGCCGCGACGTCGATCGGCATGTCCCCCACGAAGAGAGCGCCCTTCGCATCGAATCCCGCTTCCTCCATCGTCCGAAAAACATGGCGCGGATCGGGCTTGCGGGCACCGGCGACGTCCGGCCCGATGATCGCGCGGAAGTGGGTGGAAAGTCCGAGGAAGTCGAGGATCTTGCGGGAGAACGCGGTCGGTTTGTTCGTGCAGACCGCCATCGGTACACCTAGTCTCGTGAGCGCATCGAGAGTCGACTCGACGTCGTCCAGAATTCGCGATTCGGCGCAGCAGATCTCGTCATAGCGCGATTCAAATGCGTCACGGACAGATGGCGGAACGTCCTCGAGCTCGAATGCACGTTGAAGGAGCTTCTCCAAACCATCGCCGACCAGATCGCGAATCCGTTCGGCAGGAAGGTCCTCCAGCGCATGCTCGCGGCGGGCATGATTGACCGCTTCGGACAGGGCAGCGTACGAGTCGACGAGCGTTCCGTCGAGATCGAACAGCACAGCCTGGTAGCGTTGGGCCATACCGCCGCGATCATACTCGTGACGCGGGCGAGGTCGCCCGAGCTCCACTCGTTTCGCGTTTTGCAACGGCACCCCGAAATGTTCGGAGGCTGGGGCCGCTTTGGAGTGTGATGCGTCGCCTGCTGGCTTTGGCGTTTCACCTCGTGCTCGTCCTGCCCGCATACGGGCAGGAGCCTGGCACACCGCAAAGCAGCGAGGCGCTGCACATCGCCCTCGAGGTCGTGGGCGACGCACAGGCCGGCGCGGTCGCGCGCATCACCTTCCGGCTCGCGGTCCCTCAGGACGTGCCGCCCGGCGTGCCGCTGGTGATCCAGGGCTCGCTGCTTCGCGACGGGAAGGTGCACCGGAACTTCCGAATCGCGATCCCGCCGGAGCAGCGCCAGACCGCTTCGACGATCCAGACAGTGCCGGAGGGTGATCTGACGGTAGAAGCCCGGCTGCTGGTCCCCCTGGAAGAACAGTCCCCCATTCTCGTGGGCAAGACCAGCGAGACGTTCAAGATCGCGAAGACCGGAACTCCGTACGTAGCGGGCGAAGGGGAAGGAGCCGAAGCAGTCTTTGCCGAAGGCGTGATGCCCGAGTCGGCCGGCTCGGTCAAGATTCGCCCGCCGCGCCGCGATGTCGCGCCGAATCTCTTCATCGTCGACGTCGATGTGAAGCCGCCGGTGAAGCGCGTCGAGTTCTGGGTCGAGGGCAAGCGCGTGCTCGCCCGCGGCGCTCCGCCGTACCGCGCGGAGCTCGACCTCGGCAAGATCCCGAAGCGCGTCGAAGTGCGTGCGGTCGGATACGACGCGCTGGGCCGATATGTCGATGCTGATGCGTTCGTCGTGAACGAGCGCGAAAACCAGCTGGAAGTGAAGATCACCCGCACACAGACCTCCGACGGCATCACACACTTCAAGCTCAGTGTGCAGAACCCGACCACGAACGGCATCCGCAACGTGATCCTCTTCGCAGGCCAGAAGAAGCTGCAGGAGTGGACCCGGCCGCCGTACGCTCTGGCTGTTCAGACGGCGAGCCTGCAAGGCGTCGAGTTCGTCAGAGCGTCAGTGATCGACACGACCGGCTTCGAAGCGGCCGATCTCCTTTTTCTCGCCGGCGACCGGTACGTCGAGCAGATCGACGTTCACGTCGTCGAACTACCGGTGAGCGTGACCGACAGCGCCGGTGCGCCGATCGTCGATCTGAAAGAGGCGAACTTCACCATTCTCGAAAACGGGAAGACGCAGAAGATCACGTCCTTCAACTTCGCATCGAATCTTCCGCTGTCTCTCGGTGTGCTGCTCGATCACTCGGGCAGTATGCAGCGGCGGATCAAGGATGCGAAGTCGGCAGCGGTCGAGTTCTTCCGCGGCATCATGAAGCCGGGCGACCGCGCGTTCTTCGCGCCGTTCGCGTTCGACAGCAGGAACATCTCGCCATTCGTCGGCGAGCCGTCTCTCGTCGAATCGCAGATCAATGCGTCACCCGATGCGCTTGGGGGAACCGCCCTCTACGACGCGATCGTGACCGGCCTCTATCGATTCCGCTCCGTGCAGGGCCGGAAGGCGATGATCATCATCACCGACGGCGAAGACACGAGCTCGAGGCTGCCGTACGAGGACATGCTGATGTACGCGCGCTCATCCCGCGTGCCCCTCCACTTCATCGGCATCGGTCTCGGGTTCGCCGATATCAGCGGCACCGCGAAGATGAAGGCGCTCGCGGCGGAGACGGGCGGCGTAGCGTATTTCCTTCGTGACACGAAAGAGCTGGAGGAGACGTACTCGCAACTCGAGAAAGATCTGCGTACGCAGTACCTGCTCAGCTATCACACCGAGAGCACACGGACGGACACGAAATACAGGGCCGTGGAAGTGAAGGTCGACCGGCCCGATGCCCGCGTCCGGACCATTCGCGGCTTCATCCCGTAGCGGTTTGCGAAAGGGGACTACCTTCACCGTCTGTGCGGTGCGCGTCGTCCCGGCAGCCGCGTCACCTCGCGATGCGCGAATAGGCGGACCGCAGCATCGTCACGCGTTTCACGTAGTTGCGCGTCTCCGGGAAGGGGATCGACTCGATGAATTCATCCATCGGCTTGTTCGGAGCGGCGCGGCGCCAGCGCGCGACGTTTCCCTGGCCGCCGTTGTAGGAAGCGACGGCGAGATACACGTTGCCGCCGAACGTGTTGATGAGAGACTTCAGATAGAACGTACCGAGGCGGATGTTGACCTCCGGGTTCTCCAGGCGTTTCTCGCCGAAGGGGATGCGAAGCCGTCCGGCAATCTCTTTTCCGGTAGGCGGCATGATCTGCATCAGACCCGTCGCCCCTACCCGGGACCTCGCCAGCGGGTTGTAATAGCTTTCCTGAAGGATGAGGCCCATCACGAGGTATGGGTCCATGTCGTTCTTTTTCGCGTTCTCTCGAATCTCGTCCTGATATTTGACTGGGTAGTACATGCTCAGAAAGTAATTCGGAACCGTATCCTGCTCGACGGTGGCCAGCTGCGGATACGCGCGGCGGACGGCCATGTACATGAGCAGGTGATTGCCGGTGCTGTTGTACAGATCCGCGAGGAGGGCGTCGCCGAAGCGCTGATTCTCGCGACGGATGTTCTTCTGGATCTCGAGACGGGCGTCGCCGAAAGCGGAGAGCGCGGTGAGCTCGTACGCGAGCCGCAGCTCGGCCGGCATTTCCTTTTCGGCGATGTCGCGCCAGTCCGGGCGATTTTCGCGCCGCAGAGGATTCGACTTCTCTTCTTCGCGCTTCGCGCCGCGCGCAACGGCGTTCATGGCATAAAGATCGGCGTAAGGGGCCGAGGCGAGGCGCTGGTAGATCGCTGCCGCCTCTTCTTTCTGGCCCTGCCGTTCGATCGTCCGCGCGTACCAGTAATCGGCCTGCCTTTTCACATTGATGGACGTGTACGTGTCAGCGATGAACCGGAACCGGGGCTTGGCTGTATCCAGGTCTCCGCGCGTGTATGCGCCCCACGCCTCATCCCAGAAGTGTTGCAGCGCGGGGTCGGCGAGGGGCTCGAGCTCGATGACCCGGGGGATGATCTCCATCAGGTATTCGTCCTGATTCTTCTCCTCGGCGATCGAGATGATCGCTTTGAGCACGTCGATGCGCACAGTGTCCGAGAGCGGCAGCTGCAACAGGTCGCGCAGGCGTTCCGAGTGGAGGCGTTCGTACTCCTCTTTCTTCGCTTTCTTTGCGAGATCGACGAGCTCCACGACCTTTTTCACGTTTGCGTATTTCGGCTTCGAGACCGTTCGGCGCTTCTTCCCTTTGCCGACTCGAACCTTCACGGTGCCGACGCGCTTCTTCTCCATCACCGTCTTCCGGACGGTGGGGTCGATCGTGGAAGCCTGAATCCGATAGTTCTTCGCGAGATGAAAGAGCGCAGGGATCGCGTAGCGGTAGTACGTTCCGGTGAGCGGCTCGAGAACCTTGTTCGAATCGTCGAGACGGCGGAGGTGATGCATTGCCAGGCCGCGATTGAGATCGACCGGGAGACGGAGAGCAGGCGGTGCGTCCGGCTGCAGCGCCGTGAGCTCAGCCAATGCGCTGCGTGAATCACCGTCCCGCATGAGCGACACGGCCCGCTCGAGCCGTTCGGAAGGCGTGAGAGCGAGTGGTTTCGGAGCCGGGGTTTCGGTGAGAGTGCGGAGCACCGCGATGGCATCACCCGCCTGCGGCGCGCGCGGACTGCGTATCGTGATCAGGCGCGCGGCGTCGAACATAGCGTCGAGCTCGCCGGTAATGAATCGCGCTTCGAGCTCCTGCCAGCGCGCGGTACCGGCGACCGCGGCGTTGTCCGTCCGGTTGGCTATGCCCTGATACACGGCGGCCGCGGCTCCGAAAGCACCGCTGTGCAGATGGATCCCCGCGAGGCTGAAGCCGGCGTCCGTCGCCTGGACGAATTTTGGTGTCCTCGCCCACAGGCGCGCCAGCGTGCGCCTCGCGGCAGCGACATTCCCGTCCAGCTGCTGCGCACGCGAAAGGTAGTAGAGGCGGTACTCCTCCACCGCGCGCGGCCCGAAATCGAACGAAGACAGGTGCCGGACTGCTTCGCGTCCGTCGCCGCGCTGTACCGCCTGGATGCCGGCGAGGAACGGTGTCCGTAGTTTTTCCAGATCGGGCGGCGCCTCGGGTTTGGCCGTCTCCTCGCGCTCGGCACGCCGCTTCTCACTGCGAAGAGCGAGGTATCCGCCGCCGATCAGAATTCCGATGACAACCGGCAAGCCGGCTGCGATCAGGACCCATTTACGTCTCAGTGCCTGCACGACCACGCGACCCGCCGGTGCGAACGGACTGCCAGAATGTAGCCGCGGGCGATCGCGCCCGCGGATCGTGATCAAAGACCGAGGATATCGGGGTTCCCGTCGGCGAGAACGCGAACGAGCTCGTCGTAGAAATAGTTCGAATTCTTACGTACGTCTTCGCCGATGCGCTCGTCGTACATCTGGCGGCTCCGGTCGATGTCTTCTTTCAGACGCTCGTAAAGATCGCGGTTCTTGCGTCCCTGCTCGACTTTCGCCTCGTTGTAAAGCTTGATCTCCGACACGAGCAGCCGCGCGAAGCGACGGGCCTCATCATGCTTCTTCGATTCTTCGGTTGCAGGACTGCCGCCGCCGCCCCGCTGCAGCCCGGCGGGAGGAACGAACTGCGTGCTGGGACGTTCCACTTCACCAGGGGACTCGAACGCGCGTGCGGGCGCTGCCGGCTTTGGCGGTGCCGGCGCGACTGCCGGCGCGGCCGCAGTGACGAGGTCGCGCATGTGCGCTGCGTTGAACGCAACGGTTGCATCCTGCCGCGGTGGAGCGGCAGGCGGAGTGGGCGCGGGAGCAGGCACTGGACGCGGCGCTGCCGCAGGGACCGGCGTCGGACGCGGTGCGGGTGCGGGCGGGTGCGCCGGTGCGGAGGTCGCTCTTGGCGCGGGAGCGGCGCCGCTCTCCTGGCTCAGCGTGGGCGAAGGGATCTTCTTCCGGATCGCCAGCGTATCGACGAGAAGGCCCGTCGTGAATACGAGAAGCTCGATCGAATTTCGATCGAGACGCTTCTCGTCCGCTTCCACGGCGTCCACGTAGATGGCGGCCGACACCTTGTCCTTGATCACCATCGGCACGAGCAGTGCGCGTGCGGGTGCTGGTACGCCGAGGCGGCTGGCGATGTTCGCACCGTCCCATTCGACGACGTGTTCCTGTTTGAGCAGCTCATCGAGTTGCGGCACCAGGCCGGGAGCCGCGTTGAAACGTTTCACGTTCTCGTCGTTTCCGCCGTGCGCGCTGAAGCCCATGCCTTTCCAGCCGCTGAAGGTCTCACCGCGAAGGATCAGCAGCGCGGCACGAGAGCCGAACTGCACTGCCTGCTCGAGGAGACCATTGAGCACGTCGACCTGCGACTTCCCCTTCTCGACAGCCTGGACGGCACGCTTGAGGGTTCCCGCATCATTGCCCCCTGGCGCGGCGGAAGCCGCCGGCGCGGACTCTTCCAGCGCGGCGATCGCAGTGCGGATCTGCGGAAGCAGCGTCATCGACTTCACGTCTGCCTGCACGCTCTGGAGGGCGGCGGTCAGCTGCTGATCGACTGCTTCGCGAATGTCTTCGACCGATGAGCGGATCTCGCTCACCAGTTTCTCGACGGCCTCGCGTACCTGTGCGTCGATCGAGCTTGCGACTTCCTCGCCCTTCCCAGCCATAAATCCTCCGGATGCTGTAGCTTGCCCTCAGCCGGGCGATTATAGAACAAAGGTGCTGTGCTACCTTTTATACCGATGCGCCGCCCGATCCTGGTCCTCGCGATCCTTTTTCCCCTTGCTTGCGCCCCGGAAACGCCCGGTCCGGATCACCAGACGGAATGGCGCAAGGTCCTCGAGCAGAAGAAGGCCGCCTTCAGCGACACGACTCCGCAATCGAAACAGGCGTACGCCGACTCCCTCGCCGCGTTCGTACGAAAGCACCCGAATCACAGCCGCGCGAGAGAGGTTTACCACCGCGTTCAGCTCGAATTCGCCGACGAGCTGATGGCCCTGGGCCGCCACCAGGACGCCATCCGCTTCTATCGATCGGTGCTCACTCATGACGCCACGAACCCGGTTGCGCAGCGGGGACTGACCGAGGCCGCGGAAAGGCTGGCGATCTCGCAGGAGAAGCTGGAACAGCTCGAAAAGGGCATGTCCCACCGCCAGGTCGCCGGCATCCTCGGCAAGCCCATTCCGGGGTGGACCGTGAAGAAGCGCCACCGGGGGCTCACCGTCGAGGCCTGGTACTACCGGACGACGGCTGGCGGAATCGCCGGAGTCTATTTCCGCGACGGCCAGGTGTTCGCAGCGGAATCGAATTCGGATGCTCCGCTGGGGCTTTGATCGAAGGATGAAGGATGAAGGATGAAGGATGAAGGATGAACTCAGCACAATCATCATCCTTCTGCCTTCCTTTCTCGGGGCTTCATCCTTCATCCTTCATCCTTTCGCGTTAGCACGAAACTCGTGTCTTACTGTGAAATCTCCCCAAAGCCCAGGCTGTTGAAGGACACGCAATGCCTCTCTACGAGTACCAGTGCGTTCAATGCAGCGAGCGGGTGGAGATCCTGCAGCGGTTCTCCGATCCGCCTTACAGCCATTGCCCGAAGTGCGGCGGCGACATGAAGAAGCTGCATTCGTCGCCCGCGATTCAGTTCAAGGGCTCGGGTTTCTACAAGACGGACTATCCGAGCTCCAGCAGTTCCGCGCGGAGCGAGTCCAAGCCGGACTCGAACCCCGATTCGAAACCAGCTGCGAAGTCCGACAGCGGTTCGTCCTCCTCGGGTTCTTCGGGCGAGTGATGGTTCACACGGAATTCGCAGCGGTTGTACCCCCGGATCTCGCCGCGCCCCGTACAATTGCTGCCGGGACCATGCAGAAGGTGGGAAAGCTCAAGCGCCGTGCGGATTCGATGCTCGAGGACGTGTTTCGCGCGCTCTTCGAGGAGATCGACACGGACAAGATCCGCGCGGAGATCGCGGCGCTGCGCGCTGCGTCTCCCGCCGATTACGACCCCGCTGAACATGCGCGCGTGCTCGCCCGCCGCACGGCAATCCGTTGCGCCGCGGCAGGTGCGGTGACAGGCATTCCGTCGATCGGAATCCTGGCGATCGGAACGCTCGGAGCAGACCTCGCATATCTGATGTACCAGCAGTTCCGCATGATCGTCGGCATCGCGACGATCTACGGACATGAGCCGTCGTCGCGCGAGCGATTCACCGAAGCGCTGTCGTGTCTCGCCTACTCATCCAGCGTTGGCCTTGGCAAGCAGGGCCTTGCGGTGGTCAAGGGGCGATTCACGCGCCTGGTGCCGTTCGTGGGCGCGGTGTCGGGGTCTGCGCTGAACTATTTCGCCGTTCACGCCGTGGCACGAGCAGCGATCCGCTATTACGAATCCCGCGTCGATCCCGGCCTCGCCGAAGAGATCTGGGCCGAAGGGGACCGGGAGCACGCCTGAGGGACCTTGGATCTTGGACCCAAGGTCCAAGGTCCGAGCCTCACGTCGTTCGTAGCCGAACGTACCGAAGCCATTTGTAACCGCAAAGGCGGAATTGCCCGCCGGGGGAGGGCGTTTCCCGCCCTGAACCGACGATGCCGAAATACATGATGGAGCCAACCCAGGAGCCTCGCTCCGCCTTCGTGGAGCGCCGCAGGCTGCGGCGCATCCGGATGATCGTCGAGCTCACGCACAACCTCATCAGCAGCGACATGACGGTCGCGCACCGCGAGGCTCGCTGTCTCGTCGAGTGTGCCCGCAAGGCGATCCTCGACCTGCATCCCGGATTCGAAACGCGTTACGAACGAGTGGTGCGCCCGCACTTCGAGCGCGTCCTCCGCGACCGCTGGCCGAGCGAAGAGTTGAACTTCGTGCCGGCCGCCGAAACCGTCAACTGACGGGTGACGGTGGCTCCGGAGGAGGAGACGGGACCTCCGGCATTTTCGGCGTTCCCTGAATTGCCGGGGGAGCCGGGGGAGCGGGCGGTGGATCGGGATGCTGCACGCGGACATTGCCGTTCACCGTGCTGATCTTCAGTTCGTAACGTCCGCCGTTCACCTCACCAGAAACGCGACGCCTCCCCGGATTTGAATGGATGCTGAGTGGGAATGAGGCTTCGAAGTCGCCGTTGACCTGGGAGAGGTCGCAGGTGAATGAAGCGGAGAGGGGCAGGATGGCCTGCACGCCGCCATTGACCGTCTTGAGGCGCGCGCCGCGGAAATCGTTCGCGAACGTGGCGCGGATGCGGCCGTTCACCGTCGTGGCCTGGAAATCGTCCGCGCCCTTCACCTCGGCGTCGATCGCGCCGTTCACGCTTTTCAGCTCCGCCCCGCCCGACATTCCCCGCGTAGCGATACGACCGTTGACGGTGGTGAGCTCCAGGGCCAGACGTTCCGGCACCTGCAGCGCGTAGTCGATCTCCAGCTTCGCTCCGCTGATGAACGGGAACCGCGCGTGGACGCGCTTTCTCTCCTGAACGATGCGGAGCGTGCCGCCGTCGATCACCGTTTCGAAGTAGCCGTGATTCTCGCGTTTCGATGGTGGGATTCCGCGCGCTTTGACATCGGCCACGAGCGTGATGCGATCGGTGTCGGCCGCTTCGACGCGGAGGTCGCCGTTGACGCCCTTGACCTCGAGACGCTCGATCCCGGCCGCCTTCCACTCCCGGCGCACCGTCTCGGCATGGCGCTCGCCGGCAACGCACCCTGTCAGAAGGAGCGCCGCCCCCAGCAAATAAAACCCCTTCCGGCGGATGTTCATCTGGCTCACCATGCGGAAGATACGGCCCCGCCCGCAAGGAGTTTCATCTTTCGAGTAAAAATAACTATGATCGACACCTCCCAGACCACATTGCTCAGGGTCGCAGCCTTCCTGGTCGATGCACTCTCGATCTCCCTCATCCTGATTCTGCCAGCCTCCCTCGTCAGTTACGGTATGGCCTGGATCGGCGGCTCGGCGCGCGCCATCCAGATCGTCTGGTGGGTGGCCCTCGCCATCCTGGTCTTCGCCATCCTCCTCCGCGACGGCTTCCGGGGCCGTTCCCTCGGCAAGCAGATTCTCGGCCTGAAAACGGTGACCCCGGCCGGCAAGGGTTGCGGATATGTCCGCTCGATCATCCGCAACCTGCCGCTCGTGCTTCCGGGCTGGAACCTCGTCGAGCTGACCCTCGTGCTGGCCGGGCGGGCAAGGACCGGCGATCGCATCGCTCGCACTACCGTAACCGAGGAGTAGGGTCGCGGGTGAAGGCCAGCCGGCGTTCGTCGAGCGATTGGCCGAACGCCGTCGTCCTCGAGACACGAACGTCGAAGAGAAAGTGGTTCGTCTCGCCGAAGTTCTCGCCGGCGAGCAGGATGTCGGGTGGATCGACGAGGCGATAGGCGACGCTGGTCGATGCGAAGGGCACCTCCACGATGAATCGCTCGCAGAGATAACGCGAGACGGTCAACGCACCCGCGAGCGTTTTCGCGGCCGTGTCCCGGTAGGCGCGGGTGAGGCCGCCCGAGCCGAGTTTCACTCCGCCGTACCATCGAACGACGACGACGCCCACGTCGTGAAGCGAGGCGCCTTCGATCGCGGACAGGATTGGTCTGCCGGCCGTGCCCGAAGGCTCGCCTGCGTCCGAGCTGCGTTGACGCGGGATGCCCTTGGCGAAAAGGCGGAATGCCCAGCAGTGATGCGTCGCATCGAAGTGGCGCTTCTCGACGCGCGCGAGCTCCTCGAAGAATGCATCGTCGGTAGTGACTGGAAAGGCGATGCCGAGAAATTCGGATCTCTCGATCTTCTGGCGGAACTCCGCCGGCGCACTCAGCGTCCGGAAACTATCAGCGGACATTGCGGTACGCGGATACGTAGCGGTTTGCGCGCAAAAAAAAGCGAAGAGGCCACGCGGCCGCTTCGCCCGATCCATCGATTCCGACGCGCTGTGTCACGACGATGTCATCATCCGACACCTCGATGTCGCGTGGGGTGATGAAAAGACTCTCGCCGTCGAGACGCTCCCCATCGAGCTTGCGGTCGATCGCCATCGCCATGCAGATCTTTCCGGGACCGTTCGTCAGATCGAAATCGCGTTTGGCTTTCGGCCGGTTCTTCCGCATCGTTTCGATTCCTTTGACCGGCTCGACGGCGCGGAGGAGGACCGCTTCCGCGATATCCGCTTCCTGCGTGACGACGTTCATGCACCAGTGCATACCGTACGTGAAGTAGACGTAGGCGTGTCCGCCAGTGAGATACATCGACTCGTTGCGGTCAGAGCGCAATCCCCGCCGCGCATGGCTCGCCGGATCATTCGCGCCGAGGTAGGCCTCGGTCTCGACGATGCGCGCGGCGAGGGTCGTCTTTCGAATGCGCCGCCACAGCACGCAGCCGAGAAGGTTGCGGGCGACGGAGACTGTGTCGTCGAGATAGAAGTCGGGGGGTAGTTTCGTGGGCATGGTGTGCGTGTGTACCGGGTGCTTAGTGCTGAATGCTTAGTGCTGCAAACAGCACCAAGCACCTAGCACCAAGCACCAGGCCAGCTACCTGGCCGCTTTCCGACGGTCGAGTGCCTCTTCCGAGGCGTGCTTTCCGATCATGCGGAGCAGTTCCTCCTGAACGGCGGGCGGCGCACCGACGATGTTGCCGCGATCGAACCACCGTTGGCCACCGGAGAAATCACTCACGACTCCGCCTGCCTCCTGAACGAGCAATGCGCCGGCGGCGACGTCCCATGCAGCGAGGTGCAGTTCGAAAAATCCGTCGAAGATTCCGGCGGCGGTGTAGGCGAGATCGAGGGCTGCCGACCCCGCGCGCCTCACTCCCTTCGCTTTGCGGATGACGTCCTCGAAGATCTTCACATAGATGCTCACGTACTCCTGGGCCCGGAAGGGAAAGCCGGTCGCGAGAAACGATCCTTCGACGCCCGTCTGGTTCGAGACCCGGATGCGCTCGCCGTTTCGAAAGGCGCCCGATCCCCGCTCGGCCGTGAAGAACAGCTCGCGAAGAGGCTCGTAAACGACCGCGGCGACACCTTCATCACCGGAGCGCAGACCGATGGAGACGCACCACATAGGAAAGTGCTGGAGATAGTTCGAAGTACCGTCGAGAGGATCGATGACCCACGTCCGTTTCGTCGAGCCCTCACTCTTGCTTCCCTCCTCGCCCAGGATCCCGTCGCCCGGCGCGAGCTCGCGCAGGGTGGCAACGATTGCGGCTTCGCTCTCGCGGTCGGCGTTCGACACCCAGTCGTGCCGCGATTTCAGGTCGGCATCCTTCTTCCCGAGTTGCTGCCAGTACTTGAGGAGCACGGCAGCGCCGCGGCGCGCCGCCTCTGTTGCGATGTCGATGTCATTCATGGGCGGCGCGTATTGTAGGGGCTCCGAGCCTTCACGCTCCTTTTCCATTTTTGGAGGTGGGGGAGAGGGCGTCTCGCGGTTCTCCTTAGCGTGGCCATGAGAGGGGCTTCGCGTCGCACGGGCGAACTGATGCTCGTGTCTCCAGGCGATTCGTTCGCGTGGGGAACGGTAACGATCGCTACGCTGCGTCACTGCTCGCTGCCCTGGTACGACGCGTCGGGACCGCCGATCTCGCTTCGCGCGACACCGCTCGGTGACGCCGGCGAGCTCGGGACGAGAGATCGGCTGTCACTACTCGCGCAGTTCGCAGCGCATCAGGCGTTTCTGCAGTTTGCGGGAATCGCCGATGCGGACTTGGACATCGCCGAGTGGGCGGTCATCCGCAAGCGAGGCACCGACTGCCGTCTCGTTCGAATCGCAGCGCGTGTGGTCGATCCTCTTTCAGCGCCGCCCGTCCTGTCGTTGACTCACAAGTTCGCGGAGTTCGTTGCTGCGCCGCCCCTCCCGATCTTCCGACAGCCGTGGGCGCGCGCGGAGGCCGTGTATGTGGAGGCCGATGAGATCGTGCGCCTCGACGCGAGCGCCGACCTCCGCTGGATGAGACGCAGCGCAACGGGAGAAGTGCGGGCCCCGGGTGCAGACGCCTTGCGGGCGATGTGGCTGCGCGCGGGCGGTCGTCACACATGCTCCGACCCGGCCGTCATCGAAACGCTGACGCTCCTGGCGGCGCTCGATTCTTCTACGACGCTCGTCACGCTGGCGAACGATTTTCCGTTGCACCGATACGGCGCTCTCGCTCCTCTGGACTCCTCACTCCCCGGCTCCGATCACCCGGAAGCAGTGGTCGCGGAGAGAATCGCAGCTGGTCTGGCGGAGCATCATCATGTCGTGTACGCAGGCGCCCAGCTCGATGCCGCCTCGCGCCGGGTCGCGGAGATCGCGAGCTCGCTTGGAACCGCCACGTGGATCTTCGCGAACTCAGACGGCGAGTGTCTGAAGACGCGCTGGTTCCTCCTCGCTTCACGGACCGTCGCGCGAACCGCGATCGAGAGGCACATCGAGACGATTGCCGATCCTCGCCCGTGGCTCGAGCAGTTCGCCGGTTCGGACCGATATGCCGAGTTTCTCAATACCGGAGAGCTTCCGCCCGACGATGCGTTCTCGAGGCTGGCCGAGCCGAAGCGCTCCTACATCGCCGCGCTCGCCCTGCTGGGCGTGCGGGTTCCCGCTGGAGTCAGCGCTCGATTCTTGAAGGAGTTTCTCTTCGACCAGTCGCTCGAGGAGTTGTGCGTGCCGGGCGTGACGCACATGGAGGGCGGCGACTTTTGCTTCGAGAGCGAAGGAATCCGCGCGCATTGTGCGCGCCACATCTCCGAATCATCGAGAGCCGCGCTATGCCGGACGGCAGCAGCCGCAGTCGACGCCGAGCGCGCCGCGTTTCTGCTCATCGATGCAGGAGATACGGCCGCTGGGCTGGCCAGACTCGAGTCGCTTCCGTGGACCGGCGCCGAAGAGATCGCCGATCGCCTGACTCGTGTGCCGGAGTCGGCGTTGACGCCTCGGCTCCTTCATCTGCTCGGCCATGCGCTCGTCGACTGCGGTCGATACCGAGACGCAGCGCGTCTCGCAACGAGACTCGACGTCCCCGAGGGTGAGCTCCTGCTGGCGCGGTGCGATCGCCGCGCGGGGGATTATGAGACCGCTCTCGCACGGCTCGACCGCGGGGCGCGCTGCGGCACCGCTCCAGCCGCAGGATCGTTCAGCTCTGCAGGGTCATTTGCGAGCTCCATCCTTCGCTGCGAGATTCTCCGCGTTGCGTTGCGTTTTGCCGATGCCATGGCCGTGCTGGCGACGGTCGAACCGAAGACGGACGAAGAGTTCGTGGCCACCGCCTATGAAGCTTCACTGCTCGCGCTCGAGACCGGGCAGCACTATGACGTCACCTGGACCGATCGCGACCACTACCTGGCCGCGCGGTTCCTGACCTACCGTGCGCTCACCGATTCGGACTTCGCCTCTGCGGAACAGCTTGCACGCGACGCCCTGCGCCTGGCGCGGTCTCCCATCGAGAGCGTCGACGCATGGCTCGACATCGTCTTCGCGACTTTCTCGGCCGGACGATGGGGTGAGACACGCGCGCGAGCGCTTGAGGCGTTGAGCGTCATCGAAGAAACGCAGGGTGATCGAGCCGCCGCGGGGATTCTTTTCACTCTCACGTATCTCGCGGCGGACGACGGACAGTGGCAATCCGCCGCGTCGATGCTCGAGCGCCTGCGACATTACTACGCGGCCGTTCGGGATGCTTCCAGACTTTTCGAGCTGAAGCTCCTCGACGCCCATCTCAAGTTCTCCCGCGGCGCCTTTGCCGATGCGCGGCGCCTCGCCGCCGACGTCCTCGAGCGGCCACAGCTGCTCCCGCAGGTACGAGAGGCTGCCGCGCTGATCGTTGACGAGGTCAACGCGATCGAACATCACGACGCGACGATGCGGTCGACCGGCGGCAGCGGAAATCGCGAGCTGACGGATCGCCATCGTCTGCTCGCAGCGCGTCGTGGCAATCGGTCGCTACCACCGGACGGAGCATTCAATCGAGAGCTCGAGCGATGGCAGAAGGCTCCGGCGTCGGAGCCTCCGGCGGCGTCGTCCCGCTCCGAGAAACTGAAGCTCATGCGTGTCGCTCTCGCCTCCCGACGCGCGGAGATCTTCGAACCGCTCCGCGCCGACCTGGGAGTCGAGGTCGCCGGCGAAGCGCCCTTCGCGGAAGAGCTGGAGATCCTGAGGCTGGCGGCGACGAGCGAGTATCCGTTCGAACCCTCTGCTTTCAGAGGCATCGAATGGGCATACGCCGAGCGCAATCGCCTCGGTCATTGGAGCATCATGGGGAACACCCCGATCGAACCGGCGGCGCTCGACGGAATTCTCACGGCTGGCGGGGCGGACTGGCACCGCTGCAGCGATCGGGAGCTCCTGCTCATGCGCGGCTCCCAACGGTGGCCCACTCGCGTGCAGGAGACGATGGCGGCGGTGTTCCGGACCCGGGCCGAGAATCACCGGCTCAAGCGCCTCGCCGAGCGTGATGACGAATCGCCTCCGGCCGTCGGCATCCATCACGGAATGGTGGGTGAGTCGCCCGCCCTGCAGGGTGTGCTGTACGCGATCGGCCGTGTTGCCGCTCGCGACGTGCCAGTCTGCATCCTCGGCGAATCTGGAACGGGCAAAGAGCTGGTGGCGCGCGCGGTCCATCGCGAATCGGCGCGCAGGCAGAAACCGTTCGTGGCGGTCAATTGTGCTGCTCTGCCCGAGAACCTGCTCGAAAGCGAGCTGTTCGGGCACGCGCGCGGAGCATTTACCGGCGCCGATCGCGATCGCGCGGGACTGATCGAGACCAGCGACGGTGGAACCCTCTTCCTCGACGAGATCGGTGAGATGTCACTGGTCGCGCAGGCAAAGGTTCTCCGTTTCCTCCAGGACGGCGAGTTTCGTCGCGTCGGCGACAACGCGAGTCGCACCGCCGACGTGCGGATCATCTCGGCGACCAACCGCCGTCTTGAATCGGCGGTGGACGAAGGGCGGTTCAGGGAGGATTTGTATTACCGGGTTCGCGGCGTAGAGATCGCGATACCGCCGCTGCGCGAACGAGGTGCAGACGTCCTTCTTCTTGCGCGCCACTTTCTGACCGTGGAGCGCGCAAAGCATCGCTCGGGACCGGCGGAGATGTCATCCGAGGTGGAGTCTCTGTTCCGGTCGTATCGATGGCCGGGGAACGTCCGCGAGCTCCAGAATGCCGTACGCGCCGCGCATGCGATGGCGGGTGAGGCCCGGGAGATCGCTGTGGACCATCTGCCCGAGCGGTTCCGGAACGTCGTGCCGGCTCGCCTCATGGCGGGTTCCTATCAGGATGCGGTGGCGCGATTCCGCCGCGATCTGATCGAACGGTCGCTTCTCGAGGCGGAAGGCAACCAGAACCGCGCGGCGGCGCTCCTGAACATCTCTCGCCAGGCGCTTGCCTATCAGATCCGCGAGCTGGGCATCATGGTGCGAAAGCCGGCGCCGCGAAGCATGTGACAATTCCCGAAAGCCGTCGTGCCGAATCTGGTACCACGTTTCCGGTTCGCGGTCACCCTCCATAGAATCGCGGCATCCGAACATGAACAGGCGTTGTCGTGAGGCTGCCTCCGTTCTCCTACCCCTCCTGACGGCGGTGCTGACCGCGTGTGCCCTCTACTCGGAAGTTTCTGTCGCGCCGCTCAACGTGCTGCCGACGAAGATCGACCGCGGCGCTGACGTTCAGCAGATGGTTCGCAAGGCCGATTATCTGCGCGCGCTCGAAACTGCGCCCATGATCGAAGCGCGGACCCGGCCACACGCTGCCGACCTGATCGCTCTCGCATACGCGGAGATGGCTGCGGCGCGCTACGGGCGGGCCCGCCAGCATCTGCGCGCCGCGCTCGACCTCGAGCCGTTCCGGACCAGCCAGGCCGACGCCGCGTGGAACCTGGCCCAGATCGACTACATGACGAACAACTTCGCGACGTCGCTCGAATGGGCGGAGCGCGCGATCGATCACGGACTGAACGTCATGACGTGGCACCTCGATTACCTCCGGGCGCTGAAGAACGTCGATGTCTATCAGTTCGCGGGCGCCGTGCGCGAAGACCTGCCGATGAAGATCGGACGCCCCGACGTTCCGCGCATCGACGTGCGCCTCAACCAGCACCCTGAGATCATCACGGCGATCATCGATTCCGGTGCCGTGCTGTCGATCATCTCGCAGCGGCTCGCGAACACGCTCGGGGTGAAGTCGCTGCCGGGCGCCCCGGGCACGTTCTACGGGCTCCTCGCGGAGCCGATCTCGGTCCGCTTCGCGGTGATCGACGTGATGCACATCGGGCTGATCGAAGTGCGGAACGTACCGGTGGCGATCATGCCGGACGACAAGATGCGCTTCTTCGTCTCCGGCAACCGCGAGTATTCGATGGACCTCCTGCTCGGCGCTCATCTGCTGAAGGAATTCCGGCTGGAGCTCGACTTCTCCCGCAACCGGCTGATCGTCACGCGGCTGACATCCCTCGACCGCCGCCCTGCGGAGAACCAGAACCTCTTCTTCGAGAACTTCCGCCCCGTCGTGCGGGCAACCGTGCAGAAACACGGCTGGTACATCTTCGTCCTCGATACCGGCAGCGAGATCACCTATCTGAACGAAGTCCAGCTCCGCTCGCTGGCGATCGATTACTTCACGCCGCGCATTCACTCCGCCACGCTTCAAGGTCTCGGCGGTGCCAGAAAACACGGCGCGAAGATCGAGAACGTCGAGATCGGAGTCGACAAATGGGCCGGCACGTTCAAGACGCTGCCCATGTACACCGGCAACGAGAATGACCGCGCGGTGGGGATCATCGGCGAGAACTTCCTGAAGCAGTTCAAGGTGATCATCGACTTCGGCAGGATGCGGGTGGACCTGGAGAGAAGGTAAGTATTCTTATCCTGAGCGAAGCGAGGGATCTCCGGAACCACTGGCAGGGTGCAAGCGTAAGCGCGGAGAAATGACGTCAAGCGTCGGGCTGAGGCGAGTACGGCATCCCCCCTACTTCTTCTCTTCCCTCTTCCTGTTGGCCCATCCTTCGACGATCCGCTGCGGTGTGCGGCTGAGCGCCAGTGAATCCGCGGGCACGTCCTTCGTGATCGTGGAGCCGGCACCCACATACGCACCCTTGCCGACGCGTACCGGGGCGACGAGCTGCGTATCCGATCCGATGAAGGCGCCTTCCTCGATCGTGGTTTTGTTCTTCCGCACGCCATCGTAGTTGCAGGTGATGGTGCCGGCGCCGATGTTCGCATCTGCGCCTACATCGGCGTCACCGATGTAGGAGAGGTGGGAGGCCTTCGCGCCTTTCCCGAAGATCGCCTTCTTCGTTTCGACGAAGTTCCCGACCTTCACGGACTCTCCGAGCCTGGTCCCGGGACGGAGATGCGCGTAGGGGCCGACGGTCGCGTGATCGCCGATCTCGCTCTCTTCCGCCACGGTTCCTGTCTTCACGTGAACATCGTTGCCCACGATGACGTCTCGCAGATGAACCCCGGGCTCGATGACGCAGCCCGAGCCGATCTTCGTCGAGCCTTCGAGCGTGACGTACGGATAAACCACGGTGTCGTTGCCGATGACCACCGTCGAGTCGATGACGACCGTCTGAGGATTTCTGAACGTGACTCCCTCGGACATGAGCTTCTGAACGACCCGTCGCTGAATGACCGACTCGACCGTCGCCAGCTCGGCGCGTGAATTGACGCCGAGCGCTTCGTCAGGATCGGTGACGATCATCGCGCCGACACGCTGGCCCGCGGTCCGAAGGGCGCCGAGAAGATCGGTGAGGTAGTACTCACCCTGGGCGTTCGAATTCGAAAGCTTGCGGAGGTTGTCGAAAAGGTGCTCGGCGCTGAAGAGATAGATGCCGGCATTCACTTCGTTGATTCGTTTGATCGCGTCATCGGCGTCTTTCGCCTCGACGATCTTCTGCACGTTCCCGCTCCCGTCGCGGACGATGCGGCCGTACAGGCCCGGCTCATCGAGCTTCATCGTGAGCAGCGTGAGGGCATTGCCGGCCCGGCGGTGTTCGTCGATGAGACCTTTCAGGGTTTCCGGCCTCGTCAGCGGGACGTCGCCGGAAAGAATGAGGACATTGCCCGATCGCACACCTTCCGCTTCGAGAATCCGCGCCGCCTGCATCACCGCGTGTCCGGTTCCGAGCTGCTCTTCCTGGATGGCGTAGCGGGCGCGGCTGCCAACCGACTGCTGCACGCTGTCGCGCTGATGGCCGATCACCATCACCGGCGGCCGGGAAGAGATGTTCGACGCGAGGTCGAGCACGTAGTCGACGATCGGGCGGCCGGCGGCGCGATGAAGAATCTTGATGGTTCTCGATTTCATCCGCGTGCCGAGGCCGGCGGCGAGGATGATCACTTCCAGGTTGTCGGACATTGATCCTCCGGCGCGGCTCACGCCTGTGTCGTCTTACGCATGCGCTCCAGCGTTTTGCCGTAGCGGTCGTAGAGCCGGAATATCGTTTCGGCGAGCGCGGCCGAGTCGTGTCGCACGAAGTTCCCCTCTGCAATGATGTCGCCGAAAAACGGCGTCACGCCGAGCTCGCGCACTGCATGGATGTCGAACTGCACGGGGAACTGGTTCTGCTGTGAGTAGGTTTGGATGGTCGATTCCGAAGGGCGGCGCCCATTGATGATGATGACGTCGACCACGAGACCGGCATGCTCGATGAGCGCCTTGAGATGGTCCTGGGCCGTGTAGCCGTCGGTCTCGCCGGGCTGGGTCATGACGTTGCAGATGTAGACGCGCAGCGCTTTCGCGTCGCGGATCGTGCCGGCGATCCTGCGAATGGCCAGGTTCGGGATCACCGATGTGTACAGCGATCCCGGTCCGATGATGATCAGGTCCGCTCCCGCCAGCGCTTCGAGCGCGCGCTGCGGCGGCTCGACATCGGGGGGATCCAGATCGAGCCGGGCAATGCGCGCGTGGTGAGGGGCGGTGCGCGGCTGTTCGCCGATGTCCGACCCGCTGATGGCGACCTCTCCGACGATTACGGTACCGTCCTCGAGTGTCGCGCGAAGCCGTATATCCGACAGCGTCGATGGGATGATCTGGCCGCGGATGGCCAGAACCTCTTCCGCCGCCAGGACGGCGTTGTCGAAACCGCCGGTGATGTCGGTCAGTGCCGTGAGCAGGAGATTGCCGAGCGAATGCCCTTTGAGGGCGGAGTCGGTCTCGAAGCGATAGTTGAAAAGCTGCGAGAGCAGCTGTTCCTCCTCGGCCAGAGCGACGATGCAGTTGCGGATGTCGCCCGGCGGCAGCATTCCGAACTCCTTGCGGAGAACGCCGGAGCTGCCTCCCTCGTCGGTCACCGTTACGATCGCCGCGAGGCTGGCGATCGACCAGGGACCATCCGCTTCGACGTACGCCTTCAGGCCGCGAAGAAGGGTGGAGAGGCCGGTGCCGCCACCGATCGCGACGATGTTGAGGCCTTCATGACGCATCCCTCGCGCATTCTAGTCGCTGTACCGGGGCTCCTACTCAGCCCGCCAGGCGCCCCACGTGGTGCCTCAACAGGCCGAGGAGGGTGTACTCCGACGTGAGGCGGCTCTGACGCTCCTGCTCGCCCTGGAAGAGGTTGGCCATCGTGCCTGCCCGTTCCTCGTACCAGCTGGCGCTCACTTCGCCGTGGGCACGCTTTTCCTCGAGGACCGCCAGGATGTGCTCGCGGTCGATGATCTCCGGATGGTGATTCGCCCCGAAGATGCGGGGGATGCCCGACCCGGGGTCCGACGCGATTTCGATCATCGTCAGGACGCGCCTGCTCTCCGATTCGAACGCGAGCGGCATGAACGAAGCCGAATCGTCCGCGACCAGGTCGAAAAGACGGTTGTCGAGAACCCGGAAATGACGGCGATCGGGGAGTCGTTCGGCGAACTTCGCAAACCACGGATGCTCCGCGGCTTCGTCGCTGAGGAAATTGGTGGGCATGCCGGTGCTCTTCGACTGCCGCATTTCCGGGTGGGCCGCACCGGACCACCGGCAGAGCAGCCCGAACGAGTGGCAGATCGCCAGCAGAGCTGACGATTCGTCGGCGGCGATCGAATCGAACAGGTTGAACAGCGGCGACTCCCAGTCGGCGCTCTCCCGAATGCCTTGAGCCCAGAATTGCTCGCCGTCGTTCTCACGGGGATCGAGGTGACCTGGTCCGCCCGTGCCGACGTAGAGCCGGAAGCGGCCGTTCGGCGCCGGCGGGATCTCGTGCCGTCGCCGCACGTCGAAGGAAATGGCCCGGATCACCTTCCCGCGCGACGCCAGTCGACCGCGAGCTTCCTCGGCCGCCTCGAGGATCGCGTGCACGATGGCGTCGTGGCCTACGTTCGGCCACGAGTGGTTCATGTCGAGGATGGCCACATCCAGCCGGGCCGGATCGGCCGGGGGGAGCGCTCCGCCGTCGAGACGTACGTACTCGAAGAAGTCGTGCTTCTCGTGGATGTCGCGGCGCCTCATCGCTTAGAACTTCAGTCCGTGCTCGGTCTCATTGATGATGAAGTCGACCACATCGCGAAGATCGTGCCGCTCTTCGTAAACGGCGAGCTGCCGGTCGGCGCCGGGACGATGTTTCACGATCTCACGGGCGTAGTAAACCTCGTTCCGCGAGCCGAGCTCGTCCACCACGTCGTCGACGAACTCGAGCAACTCGTCGAGCAGGGCCTCGTACGGAACTTCCATACCCTTCCCGAAGTCGATCAGTCTGGCATCCACCCCAAACCGCGCCGCCCGTGCTTTGTTCTCGTTGATCATCGCCCGCGGGTAGGTCCGCCAGCTCATGTTTCTGCTGTAGAGCTTCCACAGCTTTTTCGTGACCGCCTGGAAAAGCGCGGCGATGCAGATCGTCTCGTCGATCCGGAGCGGCACGTCGCAGATGCGGTACTCGAGAGTGGGGAAGAATGGATGCGGGCGAACGTCCCACCAGATCTTCTTCGCGTTGTCGATGCAGTTGGTCTTGATGAGGAGCTTCACGTGTTCGTCGAATTCGCTCCACGACCGGAAGTAGTCCGGCAGGCCCGTGCGAGGAAAGCGCTCGAACACTTTGGCGCGGTAACTCTTCCACCCCGTGTTGTGCGCGCACCAGAAAGGCGAATTCACCGACAGGGCAAAGATGTGCGGCAGGAAGTACCGCGCCGCGTTCATGATCTGGATGCGCGTCTCGTCATCTTCGATCGCGACGTGCACGTGCAGGCCGAAAATGAGGTTCGCGCGCGCCACCATCTGCAGGTCGTAAACGATCTGATCGTAACGGGCCGCCGCGGTGATGGGGACCGTTGACCAGTGCGAAATCGGATGCGTGCCGGCCGCGGCGATTCGAAGGCTGCTCTCCCGAGCGAGTTTGCAGATCTCGTAGCGGAGACGTGTGACCTCGCGCCGCGCGTGAGCGACGTCGCGGCAGATCGGTGTGCCGACCTCGATGACCGCGTCGTGCATCTCCCGCTTGATCTCGTCCTTCAGCCGCTTTTCACCCTCCGCGAACATCTCCTGGATGTGCGACTTGAGCTCGCGGGTATATGGCTCGATGACCTGAAACTCCTCTTCGATGCCGAGAGTGAAGGAGGGCTGAACTGTCATGTCGTAAGGCGAAGTGTAATGGAGCGGTCGGCATGACAGGCATCAGGACCCTTCTCCCCCAGCGAAGACTGGGCGAGAGGTTGCGCCCCGAAGGCCGGATGAGGGGGCGTTGAGAGTTTTGAGGGAAGAGGCTCGAGATTTGAGGTTTGAGAGTTGAGGTTTCTAGGTTTGAGACGGGAATGGGGATGGCGATTTGTGAATGTTCAATGTTGAATGTTGAATGTTGAATGGTGAGTGGTGAAACTGAATTCAACACTCACCATTCAACATTGACCATTCACCATTCCCGTTTCTCTTCAGTCGAAATCTTCTCTCCCAACTCGCGCCCCTCATCCGCCGCCTCGCGGGATGCAATATCACCTCGGCACAATGGGCTCCCGGATGTCCTTCTCCGTCCGCATCACGGCCGGCCAGGATCCGGTCAGCTCGAGCTTCTTCTTTTCATTGACGAGTTCGATCAGGACCTCGGCCATGTTCGTGACCATCCAGTCGAAGTTCTCGCGGCCGACCGAGTTGAGGTCGGCGTCAGGCGCGCAGTTCATGAAGTCGATCGCGTATGGGATGCCGCCGCGCACGGCGAACTCGACGGTGTTCATGTCGTAGCCGAGTCCTTCGCACAGGGCGACGGCATCGCGATGGATCTTCGCTTCGAACGCGGGGTCCATCGGCGGAGGGTTCTTCACGTAACGCAGATGGAAGGGTTGCTTCGGGTCGTAGGCCATGATGCGCACGCGTTTCCGGCCGAGGACGTAGCAGCGGTAGTAGAGCTCGAACTCGATCGCTTCCTGCGCCATCATCGTCAGGTCGCGTGTCTGGTCGTAGGCGGCGAAGAACTCGTCGGGATTGTGGACCTTGTACACGTCCTTCCACCCGCCGCCGTATGCCGGCTTCATGAAGACCGGCCATCCCAGGTATGCAAAGAGCTCGTCCCAGTTCACCCACTTCATGTTGCGGAACGACTTCGCCTCTGTATTGGGCGGATACTGCTTGTGCGGGAGAAGGGCGGTACGCGGAACGGCGACGTTCGCGGCTTTGGCGACGAGGTTGTCGAAAAACTTGTCGTCGGCAGACCACCAGATCGGGTTGTTGACGATCTTCACGCCGGACGCGGCCGCACATTTCAGCCACGTCCGATAGAACGGGACTTCGTGACTGATGCGGTCGAGGACGAGGTCGTAGGCGAAGACACCGTCGTCCTTGAGCCAGGAGATCTCGACCGGCGATGCTTCGACGGAATCTCCGCCGCGCTCATTGATTGCGTTGATGAGCGCCCACGGAAACGTGTCTTCCATACCGAACAGCAGTCCGATTCTCTTCTTACTCATTGGGTTCTCCGGGAAAACGATCGTATAGAATCGCCGAGCAGTCGCGCAACGCGATCATGTACCGCGAATACGGACAGTGGTGGAGCCCCTCCCTCGGCCGGACGATGGAGTTTCTGTGGTTCGGCAAGTTCGGCCGGCCGGTGATGATGTTTCCCACCTCATCGGGGCGCTTCTTCGAGAACGAAGACTTCGGCCTCGCCGCTTCGGTTGCGGACAAAGTCGACGCCGGGGAAATTCAGCTGGTGCTCGTCGACACCGTGAACGGCGAGAGCTGGTACAACAAGTCGGTCCATCCGCAGGTTCGTGCTGCACGACACGTGCAATACGACTCTTATCTCCGCCACGAGATGGTCCCCTACATCTTCAATCGGGCGCAGCGAGGCGACCTGACGGTGTACGGAGCGAGTTTCGGCGCCTATCACGCATCGAATTTCGCGGCCCGCTATCCGGACGTCGTCAGCCGCGCGATCTGCTTCTCAGGTGTCTACGACATCTATGCATTCACGGACGGATACTGGGACGACAACTGCTATTACCACTGTCCGGTCGCCTTCATCGCGAACATGGACGGCAACCTCGCTGCGCGCCTGGCGCGGACGAGCTGGGTAATCGCGACGGGCGAATACGACTCACTGGTGCAGAAGAACCGGGAGTTTTCGTCGCTGCTCTGGTCGAAGGGAATCCCGAATCACTCGGAATTCTGGGGCGGCGTCTTCGGCCACGACTGGCCCTGGTGGCGGGATCACCTGAGAAGGTTCGTGTAGGGAACGCGGGGGACGCGGGCGAGGTCGCCCGCGCTCCACTCAGTTGCGCGAGAGGTGGAGGGCGGGCGACCTCGCCCGCCCAGCCCATGTCGTTCGCGAACCTACTTCCGGGCCCGCTTGTGGGACATCAGTTCGCGGAGCGCGTCGGCGGGGATGGAGCCGGTGATTTCGACCGCGTTGTCCGAACGCTGCACTTCGAAGCGCCGGAGAACGGGAACGAACTCCGGATTGCGATCCCTGACCGACAGACGCAGCGCGGAGAGTGCGCCGCGGAGCGTATCTTCGACGAGCTGGAGCGTCTCTGCGTCACTGGTCAGGCCGAACGCACCGAGCTTGAGCGAATCGCCCGTGTCGGTTGCCCACATGCCTACGGTGGAGATGTTGCGGACCGCCGCCGACAGAGCCTGCCCGTGCTGCTTGTTGCCGTGATGCTGGAGGCCGTCGGTGCCGCCGGTGAGACGAGAAGCGCGAGTGACATCGACGAGGGCCCACGCGGATGCGCCGGCTTCGACTCGCCCGACTTCGTGACCGAGGATGCTCTGCCCGAAGCCGGTGCCGCCGTCTTTGAAGGCCTGAAGTGCTTCGACGACCGCGCTTTCACTGCCGGCAATCGCCAGCGTCGCTGACGGGAAAGCGACCGCGCCGGTCTTGTTGCTTTCACGGCCGGAATCGGGCAGGGTGAAGTAGTTCGCTTTGCGGACCGCGCCGCGCGAGATGAGGGCTGTGGAGAGACGGTCGACCGAGAAGCGGCCGTCGGCGAGCACGAGCACTTCTCCTTCAGAGCCGAGGCGCGTCAACGGAGAAGTGGCGACGACGAGAACGTCGATGTCCTTCGCAAGGTCGAGGCCGGCATCGCTGAGGAACTGCGCCGCCTCACCGTTCGTGCCGAAGCGGTCGGCATGCTGGAACAGCGTCGAGGACAGCGGGCTGCTGCGAAGGTCGGCCACGCGCACGACACCAACGGAGACGGCGTCAGCGGGAACGAGAGAGAGGGCGCCGCCCGCTGCGAACAAAGAAGTGGCAGCGAGAGTGAGCGGGAAGAGAAACACGAGACGGCGAACGAGGGAGGGAGTCATGACTAGAATTCCTTTCTCTGGAAAAACCACGAAGCGAGAGCAAAACATCCGATTCCGAAAGCCGCGGTGGTGAGGAAGGGCGCCGGCGTCAGCACCGAAGCGATGCGCTCCGGCACCATCTCAGCGCCCACATAGGCGACCACGGCCTGACCGAGCTCCGCGGTCTTCGGAATGATCCAGTACAGCGTGTTGATGAGCGTTGCCTGCCACTCTTTCGAGACCGCCGCCTCGATACGCTCGTGCGCGACGAGCATCAGCGCGAAGAAGAAGAGGCCGTAGGTAGCCATGATCGAGACGGCCGTCGACGAGGTGACGACGCCGATGAGGAACGCGAACGCCAGCAGCGTAGCGATCACGAAGAGGATGATCGCTCCGGCGAGAAGGAAGCGTACGTTCATCACGCCCGTCTTCCAGCCGACGATGAGAGAGATCGCGCCGAGCAGGTAGATCACATTGCTCGCTGCGAGCAGGACGCCCGCAAAGTAGCGTGAGATCAGAAGGCTGAAGCGCGATACGGGACGCGACAGGTAGAGATCGATCGTGCCCTTCTCCTGCAGCCGGGGAACCAGGTGCGCCGTGGCGAAGATCGCCATGAATGTGCAGAGGAAATAGAGGATCGCAGAGAACCCGGTCTCGAAACCGAGAACGAGGCGCTCGATGCTCAGTTCCTGCGGGCCGCCGCCCATTTGCACTTCCTGGCCGAAGAGTTTCGCGCCCGCCAGCGTCCCATCAACAATATCGAGGTTGATTGCTGAAGCAAAAATAATGAGAAATATTGATGATAGGAAGAAGTAGGCAATTAACGTCCATCTCGCGGCCGCTTCGCGCCAGACGTCTTCCATGCTGGCCCACATCAGTTTCATGAGCGTCCCTCCTCCATTCCGCCCACCTGGACGTCGGACGCCCGGACGAGATCGACGAACACGTCTTCGAGGGTGGACCGCACCGGCGACAACTCGGAGAGCATCCCGCCGCCGGCACGGAGCTTGTCGACGAGCGCGTTGAGATGCTGCACCCCGTCGACCGAGAGGATCACATGGCCGTTGACGCGTTCCACCGCTGCACCGCTCTCCCGGAACGCCGCCAGCAGGGCGTCATCCATCGGGGAGGCGATCATCTTGTACTGCTCGCCCTTGCGCGTGAGGTCGGCGATGCGTCCCGCCACGGCCACCTTTCCCTTGCGGAGCACGGCTACGCGGTCGCAGGTCAGCTCGATCTCCGAAAGAAGATGGGAGTTGAGGAGGACGGCCGTGCCGCGCGAGGCTTCGGCGCGCAGCAGATCGCGAATCTCACGGCGTCCGACCGGATCGACGCCGTCCGTCGGCTCGTCGAGCAGGAGCACGTTCGGCGAGTGGATGAGCGCGCAGATGAGACCCAGCCGCTGGGTCATGCCCTTCGAGAACTTCTTGACCCGCATGTCGCCCCATTGACCGAGGCCGACCTGCTCCAGGAGCTCGGCGGAACGGCGCCGGATGTCCGCCGTCTCCATCCCCGACATCCGTCCGAAGATCGAGAGCGTCTGGCGGGCGGTCAGATATCCCGGAATGCGATGCCCTTCAGGGAGATACCCCACGCGCCGCCGCGATTCCGGATCGCTGACGGGCAGGCCGCTCACGCGAGCGGACCCTTCCGTCGCGCGGGTGAGCCCGAGGAGGATCTTGACGGTCGTGGTCTTGCCGGCCCCGTTCGGCCCCAGGAGCCCGAAAAGCTCGCCGGGGCCGACGGTGAAGTCGATGCCGTCGAGGGCCGTCACCCTCGATTGCCCCAAGGCCGACCGGTACACCTTCCGCAGCCCCGTGACCTCGATGAGAGGAGTCATAGAGCGATGTTACGTCTCCGGGCGCGGATGGTTGCGACTATCTGGCCGTGGCCGTCACCTCGACCGCCTGAATCCGCTTCTCGACCGCGTTCCAGTCGACGTTCGAAAGGAACGCCTCGATGTATTTCGGGCGGTCGGCCGGCTTGTAGTCCAGCAGGAACGCGTGTTCCCAGACATCCATGACCAGCAGGGGGATGAATCCGGCCACGTTCCCCGTCTCGTGAAGGGTGATCCAGTGATTCGAGACGCTGCCGTTGGCGGGATCGAGGTAACAGATCGCCCAGCCGACTCCTCTCATCTTGCCGACACCCACGAAATCGGTCTTCCAGATGTCGTAGCTCGGAAAGCTCTTCTCGACGGCGGACCGGAAGGCGCCTTTCCCGGCATCGTCCCCGCCGTTCATCTTCATGTTTCCGAAGTAGTACTCGTGGAGAACCATTCCGTTGTATTCGAAACCGAGGCGGCGCGTCAGCTCCGAATACGCAGGCATCTCTTCCTGGTCGACCTCCCCGTCCGAGAGGATGGCGGCGATGCGCTCCGTCAGCGTGTTGGCGTTCGTGACGTATCCCTCGTAGAGCTTGAAGTGCATCTCGAGCGTCTTGTCGGAGATCCCTTTCAGGCCGGAGAGATTGAAGGACTTGGGCTTGTAGGTTTTTGTTTCCATGCGCCTCGGCGCTTGCATAACGCGCACCGGCGGCGCAGCGACGCGCCTCAGCACTGGCGTACCGTACGGAACTTTGCCCACACGTACGGATAGTTCCCGCGGAACCAGTTGCGGAAGCTGGGGCGCACGAGCTCGCGCGCCGTTGCCGGTGACGCGCCCTTCATCACGTAGTGCTGACCGTCGAAAAAGTCAGCAGAGTAGCGGCGATAGGTCGCCATCGGACGAAAGCCTTCGAAACCGTCGAAGACAGTCGACGTCCACTCCCATCCGTTGCCGATCAGGTCGTGGACTCCCCAGCGGCTCGCCGTATCGGGATGAGAGCCGACCGGGTCCGGATCGAATGAGGCGAAGTCGAAATTGCCGCCGCTCGCTCCGAGCGCCGCGCGGCCGTACTCCGCCTCCGAGGGCAATCGTCTCCCGCACCACCGCGCATACGCAGCTGCCTCGTCGTGCGTGACCCAGGCCGGCCAGTCGAGAGGAAGGGGCAGCATCTCGAACATACCTCGCCAGAACCACTCGCCATCGACCGCGCTCCAGAAGTGCGGGGCCTTCGCGCCGGTCGCGTTCATGTAAGCGAGGTACTCGCTGTTCGTGACGCTGAATCGATCGATGTCGAACGTACGCACATGAACCACGCGCCGCGGAAACTCGTTGTCCCACCCGAACGAACTTCCGTCGGCGCCGAGGGTGACCGGCCCCGGCGGAATGCTGCACCCCCCGCTCCGCATGAGTCCCTTTTCACGCGGAGACGCGGACAGCGCGGAGTCACCGCCGATGACGTTCCTCTTTTTCGAATACGGCAGGTTGTGAAACATGTAGAGCAGAGTCTCCTGATGCATCAGCTCATGCTCCACGATGTTGCTCGCCGCCTCGACCTCCACCGGATCGGTGTCGTCGAGGTTGAGGAGTGCGCGCTCGATGAGCGCGTCCGCCTCCTGGCCGTACCGCTGCACGTCCTCGCGCGATGGCCACATCTCCGCCGGATCGCGCACGGCCGTCTCATCCTCGGGATCGATTCCACGCTCGAACAGTGACTCGAAATGGTCGTCGATCCCTTTGCCGCGCTGCGCCAGTTTCACCAGTGTGTTGACGGCGAACGCGGGCAGGTGCCCCTCGTAAAAGACGATCGGATTCCGCAACGGGATCGGCCTGTCATACCAGACTTCGTCGAGCGGAATCTCGAAGAGCCGGCGGGTCCGTTCACGTGTCCGCCGATACCATCCCGCCATCGCCTCCCGATCGATCGCGCGGACGATCGATTGATGGGTGCTCATACAACCAGCATACTCGCTACGTGGTGAGCGCAGGTTCACCGACAGGAACCTCCACGACACGGAATGCCGGCTGCCCCGGGTTTTTCGCGGCGAGCAGCGGCATCGCCACGTTGTAAACGGGAATCTTCGTCTTCGTCTCACCTTCGAGCGAACCGCGGTGCGCATGGCCGTGAAACACCGCGGTACAGCGGTAGCGGTCAATCGGTTCTTCGAGACGGCTGGATCCGAGGAAAGCGACGATCTCTTCGGGTTCGCCCTGGACGGTCTGATGGACAGGGGAGTAATGAAGCACGGCGATCTTCTGATGTGTGCGAAGACGCAGCAAAGCCTTCTCGAGCTTCAACGCCTCTTCGATCGCTTCGTGGACGAAGTCCTTGATGATCTTTTCTCCCCAGGCGCCGAGCTGGCGGCGACCGAAGCCTCCGGCAAACCCCTTCACGCCGGCGAACCCGACGCCGTGGACCTCGTGAGCGTCGCCATCGAGCATCACCACGCCGACGTCGGTGAGAATCTGTACGAGGTCCTTCTCCTGCCCCGACTCGAGATCGTGATTCCCGAGAACACCGATCGCGGGGATGCGGAGGGCCGAGGAGATGTCCTTCGCCAGGATGCGCGCCTCTTCGACCGTGCCGTAATCGGTGAGGTCGCCGCACAACAGGAGCACATCAGCGGCCTCTGTCACCGCTTCGAACAGCGGGTGCAGGTTTCCCCGCGTTCCCTTCTTCACGTGAATGTCAGCAACCGCGGCGATGCGCAGTGTCTGGCGTGCGGTCATGTCCCGGCCCCGTCGATTTCGATCCCCTTCGTCCATTGCGCGATCTCTTTTTTGTTCATGTTCCCGAGCGGCGCGAGCCGGGCGTCGATGAAGCCCCACTGGTCGATGTCGAGGAGGTACTGCTGGCGCGAGATGATCGTGCCGTAACACAGCTTCTCTTCGCTGTCCGGCTGCGCGACCTCCTCGGCGAGGCGCGCACTCAACTCTTCCATCACCCATCGCGGCACATTGCTGCGACGGGACGGATACACAAAGCCGTAGAGAATCAGATGCGCGTAGAGTGCCCGCCAATGCTCGCCGTAGCGGGCGATGAGACGCTTCCAGTCCAGCTCGAGGCCGACGTTCTTGATCATGTGAGCGACATCGGCCCCGTCGAATCGCTCCCGCTCCATGATCAGACCTTTCGACCAGATCATCTCTTCGGCGGGAATCAGGCCCACCTCCGTTCCGAGGACGGTTTCGGGAACGGCGAATTCGAACCAGAGGTCATCCACCTTCGCCACGCCGTTTCCCGCGCTGAAGATGAGGTCGACGAAATCGTCGCCCTGATAGGCCTTGCCGATCCAGTGTGGATATGTGAGCTCGGTCTTGTAACCAGCCTCGCTCAACACCTTGGTGGCACGGTCAAAGTCTTCCTTCTTGAGGAAGAGATCGAAGTCCTTGGTGTGCCGTTCGATGCCGGTGTAGCGCGCGAGAGCGTAGGCGCCGCCCACCAGGAACGGGACGTTGGCGTCCTTGAGGATCCGCATCGAGCGGACGTAGAAATCGCGGCTGTCGGGGTCGATGATCACGGCAGCAGAGGTCATAACGACCCCTTCCGTTGCACGGGAGATACCAGCGAAAGTCCTCAGGGACGGAGGGCTTCGGCCCAGCTCATCGCGTACCAGAGGGCCGCGTCGGGCCGTTTTGACCAGGCATGGAAGTGCTCGATCGCGGCGTCAAACGAAGCTGCCTCCATGAGGTCGTGCTCGACGATCAGGTTCCTCGCCGTGGCCGCCACACCGATCATGTTTGCCGCCAGGACATCGAAGGACTCCATGCCGGCGCAGCCTCCGAAGAACAGCAGCGTGTTGCGCCGCGGCAGAGCGCCGGCGGCGTGCAGGAGCGCCACGAGGCGGCGCCCGATGAAGGGATCGGTTCCGTTCCGATCGTAGCTCCGGATGTACGCCCGCCAGAGATCGGAAAACCCTGGCGGCTCGGGCCAGAGCCGCATGAGACCGTGGTCATCGTCGGCGAGGATGATCCGGCCGCCCGGACGGACGGCGCGCATCATGTTCCGTACGACCGCGTCGGGATCGCGAACGTGTTCGAGCACGAACCGCGCGTGCGCGACATCGAAGGTTCCCCACTCGTTCTCATGCAGGCCGCCGTCGAGAACATCCGCGGAGCGAAAATCGGCGAGACCATCCTCTGAATCTGCGGCGGCCAGGCGCCGGGCCCCTTCCAGCTGGTCGGCGTTCCGCTCGAGTCCCACGACCGAGCCGCGTGGCACGGCGCGAGCCATCGCACGCGTGAACTGCCCCAGCCCCGAGCCGAAGTCGACGATGCGCTCATCGCCGCGCAGACCCATCTCGCGCAGAGAACGAGGATTGAGCAGGACATCGTTCATGAGCGACAGCCGGCGTTGCTCTTCGGCGGAGGTGCCGTGGATGTACACCGGCGTCGTCATGAGGGCATTGTAAGGAGCTGGCCGTTCACCGTTCACCGTTCAGCGTTCACCGTTCACCGTAAACCGTTAACCGTAAACCGTCGCTTCGGCCGCCGGCCCCGCAAGCACGTCATCCTGAGCCGCGAAGACGGCGAAGGGTCTCGAGCTGCGCAACCTGAGGTCCTTCGGCGTCTCACGCGCCTCAGGATGACGTGGGCGTAGACTCCTCGCGGTTAACGGTTAACGGTTAACGGTTAACGGTTAACGGTTAACGGCTACCGGCTACCGGACCTGC
The DNA here is from genome assembly GCA_937870635.1 of uncultured Acidobacteriota bacterium. Taxonomy (GTDB): domain Bacteria; phylum Acidobacteriota; class Thermoanaerobaculia; order Gp7-AA8; family Gp7-AA8; genus DATLEX01. The sequence goes on from CALMZP010000046.1 coordinate 87,830, forward strand.
TCGATCATGATGTCCGCGCTGACTGCGGTCAGGCGTATGGAGGGCGATGCCTCGCGGCCGATGCGCAGGCGTTTGCGGTCGGCGGCCCAGTCGCCGACGCCGTCCGCGCATCCCTTCAGGTTGCAGACGATCTCTCCACCTTCGTCCAGCGTGACGGCTTCGAGCGACGGCAGCTGGAGATTACGAAGTTTCAACGCGATCGAGCCCCCCTCGGTCACGGCGTTGACGCGGCCGGATACGTTGTCGATGGAGATGCCGCCGTTCTTCGTCGTGAGCTCGCTGACGCCGGCCGAACCGGCGATGGAGATCCCGCCATTGGTCGCGCGAGCGGTCACGTTGCCGGCCATGTTCCGGATCGAGATTCCGCCGTTGGCCGCGGTGACGTCCAGTCGCGCACTTTTCGGCACGGAGAGGATCATGTTGACCCACCAGGTCTGGCTCGGGTTGAGCGCGGGTCCGCGAGCCACGATCTCGTTCCCACTGATCGAAACCGAGATGCCAGACAGTGCTTTGCGTGCATCAGCGTCGCTCAGTGCGACCGCGGCTTTGCAGACAGTCAGCCGGGCGTAAGGCCGATTCCATCCTCTGATGGCGACCCCTCCCTCCGTAGCGGTAACGACTTTCAGATGCCTATCAGAGAGATGGACTTTGAGCTGCTCCTCTGATCGGGCGGCTGCCGGAAGCGAGGTCAGCGTCGTGGTGTGGAAGTTCTGACAGGTGTCGGCATCAATGAGGGAGTGATTCTGCGATGTGACGATCAGCGGGCGGCGCGTGGTGGTCGTACCGCTTGCCACAGCAGGCGTGAACGCGAGAAACCACATTCCGGCCAGGATGAGGGTGCCGCGGCGCATCGTCGTCGCCTCCGTTACTTATACGTTACGCAACGGACAAGGTCAGGTTTCGGCGGAAGGCTGTAACAAATGCTCGGCTGAGGCCGCCCGGGAGAGTGCTAACCACCCCGACCTTTCCTGGAAGCGCGCCGCCCCTCCCACCAGATCCCTCGCTGAAGACCTCCAGGAAGGGCCACCAGTGGTTATCGATCGCAGCGGCAACTTGGCAGCCACACTCCGCTCAGACACGCTCCGCTACGACCACGAAGCGCAACGGGCCTCCCGGCAGCACGGCATCGAAGGGATAGCAGGTGATCAGCGTGAGCTTGTCCACGCCGTCGTCCTGCAGGAGCCAGGTCTCGTTCTTTCCGACGACCATCGTCCGCGTCACTGCGTACTCGATCCTCTGACCAGCGGCGGCGCGCAGCGCGATCCGGTCTCCGGCCGCGACATTGCGCAGCTTCGCAAAATGCGTGTCGCGATGCGCCGTGATGGCGCAGTTGCCGCGCTGGCCGGGAAGCGCCGTTCCATCGACATGACCGGGGCCGAAAGCCATCGTGCGGCCGCTGGCACCGGCGAGAACGATGATCGTATCGCCATCCACCTCGAGCTTCGCCACGGCATGTGTGTCGGCCCACGGCCACGGTCTGGCCGCAGTGCGCCAGGACATTTCGAGAAGGACTTGCGCGAGCGCTGCTTTGACATGGATCCATGCACCTTGGGCCGCAATGGTCAATCCGGTCACAAACAGAAGCACGGTGATCAGCTTGATCTGGCGGTGGTCGAGGCGATCTCCGGACGCGATGGCGCTCACAGGAACCTCCGCATCACGAAGGCCGTGGCGATGAGCAATCCGCCGAGCAGCAGGTACAGCTGCGCCGGGGTCGCCGTCTGCGGCAGATCGCCTTCGAAGCTGGAACGTTGAAGCTGTTCCGCCTCGGCCATCTCCGCGGCGCACGCCGCTCCGGCGAGACCATGAACCGACTGGTCGATGGCCACGAGACTCGTGTACTGCGACACGAGGCTGTGACGCAGCGCAACCGGGATCACTTCCTGCCGAACCGCTGCAGGGTCGATCCCCTCGCTGAGCCGGTCCATCGCCGACTCGATCTTGCGGCGCGCCCACAGTCTCCCGATCCCCGATTCCTCGAGCGGATCGCTGAGGTGCAGGCGCGTCGTCCATGCTTCGCTCCCGATGCGGCCGAGGATCGTCACCGGGGCGCTCGGATCGGTCACCCGCACCGTTACGACGAGCGGCTCGCCGCGATAGAGATCGGGAACACGCGCGGGCCAGATCTCGACCGTCGGATCTTCCACGTTCACCTCAATGGAGGTCATAACCGGGCTTCCCAGTTTCTCAAAAAGCTCGGACATCCGGCTCTGCACCTGTCCGAGGTCGCCGATGTAGGTGAAGGTGCCGCGCCCGAAGCGCGCCGCGTTACGCATGAAGTGAGAATTCGGCGCCGCGCCGATGCCGACCGTGAACAGGCGGCTGTCGCCGAGATGTTCGCGGATGTAGCGGAAGAGATCCTGCTCATTGCCGACCTGGCCGTCGGTCATGAAAATGACCTGGCGAACCGTCCCGGGGTTCACGGGGCCGGTGGGAAGCGCGAGCTTGATCGCACTCAGCATCTCCGTCCCGCCATCCGCGGCGAGACCACGCACGAAGTTTTTTGCCTGCAGGATGAGATCGCGATCCGCGGGACGGCTCGCCGGGAAAAGTGCCTGGGCGGTGCTGTCGAAGTCGATGATGTTGAATGTGTCGCCGGGCCGCAGATCGTCCAGCGCCAGGAGCAGTGCTTCGCGGGCCTGCTCCATGGACTGCCCGGTCATCGACCCGGAGCTGTCGATGATGAAGATCGCCTCGCGGGCAACACGTACCGGCGATTGAACCGGCGGCGTCACGACGACGAGTCCGTAGGTGTGATCTCCCGATTTTTCGGTCAACACCATGGCCTCGGGCGAGGAGCCGAGATCCGGCCGCCACGCCAGCTCGAAGTCGCGGTCACCGCTCAACCCGGTCTCGTCGAGGGTCACCCGGTAGTGACCCTGGCCGAGCGTTTCCTGGGCGACGCGGTGATGAATGCTGCGCACGTCGCGGAGCGAGTAACCAGCTTGCAGGTCGACGGACAATGTGACTTTCGCCGGACCGCCGCTGGCCGGCGGAGCACCGAGCCCGCCGAGTGATGCAAGCTGAAAGGGCGCCTGGAGCTGCGGATCCGGCGTGTAGCGCGGCGCGACGATCATCGGGAAGCGCAGCCGATACTCCCCGTTCTCGTAATGCGCGGCTTCCTGATACTCGAGCTCAATGACAGCCTCTTCGTCCGCCATGAGGCTAGCCACAGTGGTGGTGAAGACGTTCGGGCGGTACTGTTCGACGAGAGCTGCTTTGCGTCCCTCACTCTTCGCCTTCTGGTATGCGCGCACGGCTTCTTCGCGGGCCCGCACTTCCCCAACGATCAGGCGCGAGCCGACCGTCATCCTGAGCGTATCGACGGAGCTCATCTCGGGAAGAGGAAAGACGTAGAGGCCTTCGACGCAGCGTCGCGTCGGATTCGAGAAAGTCTGCTGAATCCGGGTCCTGACGATCGGACCCGCCACGCGGATCTGCACGTCGGTCTTCACGGCTGGCGCGATCGCATACACGCCCCCTTTTCCGGTTTTCAGCAGCAGTGTTGCGTTCTCGACCTCGCCGAGGGTTGTGGTTTCGAGCTCCTGTCCGTTGGCGATCCATGGCAGGAACATGAGCAGCGCGAGCAGCGCCGCAATCCAGCGTTCGAGTGTGTAGTCGTTGGGTTTGTAGTCGCCGGCTTCTTCCCTGGTCTTCACGGTGCGTCCTCCTGTGACGCTTATCAGTAGAAGTCCGTGGTGTGACGAGGGAGGAGCGACGATGTGGAATGGTCGTGGCGGATTGTGGCGGGAATGAGGCAATTTTGGATTTTGGATTTTAGATTTTGGATTTGGCTGTCGCGACCCTTGCGTTCAAATCCAAAATCCAAAATCCAAAATCCAAAATCTAAAACTACAATCAACTCGTGGCCACCATCGCCGTCGTCGACGACGAGGACAACATCCGCGAGACCGTCGCGTTCGCGCTCCGCCGCGAGGGCTACGAGGCGATCATGTTTCGCGACGGCATGGAAGCGTGGGAAGGATTTCAGGAGCGTCTGCCAACGCTCGCGATTCTCGACATCATGATGCCGCGCATGGATGGCCTCGAGCTCTGCCGCAAGCTGCGCGCGCGGAGCGAGACGCTGCCGATCATCTTCCTCACTTCGCGCGACGAAGAGCTCGACCGAATCCTGGGACTCGAGCTCGGTGCCGATGACTACCTGTGCAAGCCGTTTTCGATGCGCGAGCTGATCGCGCGAGTGAAAGTTCTGCTCCGGCGTCTTTCACTCAGCCAGGAGCCGAGGACGAAAGAGAGCGAGGAGGCGCCGCTGCGTTCGGGACCGCTCGAGCTCGATCTTCACCGATACCTCGTGAAGTGGAACGGCAAGCCGGTCGATCTGACGGTCACGGAGTTCATGATGCTGCACAGCCTCGTTCGTCATCCCGGCCATGTGAAGTCGCGCAAGCAGCTGACGAAGGAAGGCTATTCGCACGACACGTACGTCAGCGACCGTACCATCGACTCCCACATCAAGCGCCTTCGGAGAAAGTTCGAGGAAGTCGATCCCGCGTTCGCCGCGATCGAGACTGTCTACGGCGTCGGTTATCGCTGGGTGAGCGCGGCGTGAGCCGGAGGGTGATCCGCCTTCTGTCGCGGATCTCGATCCGGCTCATGCTCTTCAACCTGCTCCTGGTTTTCCTGCCGGTGGCAGGAATCATCTATCTCGGTTCGTACGAAGCGAAGCTGCTCGACGCACAGAGGCGCGCGCTCGATGAGGAGGCGCGACTCCTCAGCGCTGCGCTGAGCGTCGGCGATCCGATCCTCCTCGGCCGGCCGATACTGTCCGCACGCCAGCAACTTTCGGTGCCCTCGCACGCCGAGCCGGTGCGCCTTCGAGTGATCGTACCCGATGGCCGCGTCGTCGCCGACTCCGGTGCGTTCGAGCAGCCCGAGCAACCACCCAGCACGGCGCGGCGAACTTTGCTCTACCGGATCGGCGTGACGCTGGTGAAGCCGCTGCTCGGTCTGTTCAAGGCGACGGAACCGGCTCTGACGGAAGCCGATTACTACGAGCGGCGCGAGCGCCTTGCTGGAGAGGAGATCGCCACGGCGCTTCGCGGCTCGGTCGGGATCGCGGAACGCATCTCGGCCGATCAGCGCTCGGTGACCGTTTACGTGGCGAGACCGATCCGGTCGGGCGAAACGATCGCCGGCGTCGCTCTGGCCTCGCAGAGCACGTTCACCATCCTGCAGGATCTCTACACCGTGCGACTCGGGATCATCCGGATCTTTGCGGCGTCGGTGATCGCCGCGATCGTCCTCAGCCTGCTCGTTGCGACCACGATCGTGAAGCCGGTGCGCCGGCTCCGGCTGGAAGCCGGCGGAATCATCGACCGGCGCGGCCGTCTTCGCGGACGATTCAGCGGTTCGAGCAAGCACGACGAGATCGGAGATCTTTCACGGGCTTTGGAGCACCTGACCGCGCGTCTCGACGAACACGCGCGATTCATCGAGTCGTTCGCGGCCGATGTCTCGCACGAGTTCAAGAATCCGCTCGCGTCGATTCGTACCGCGACGGAGCTCCTCGCGGAAGTCGATGAGCCGGCGCAGCGCAAGCGGTTCCTCCGGATGGTGGAGCGTGAGATCGCGCGCATGGAATCGCTGCTCTCGGGTGTGCGCGAGATCTCGATGATCGATGCCCAGCTGGCGGGCGAAAAACGCGAGCGCGTCGACGTCGCGGTGATGATGACGCGGATCGTCGAAGGATTTCAGTTGCGCGAGAAGGACAACGTGAAGATCGCGCTCGACACGCCGCAGTCGCCCTGTGTGGTGGAGGCGAGCGAGGATCGATTGATTCAGGTGTTCGTCAATGTTCTGGAGAACGCCGTCAGCTTCTCGCCGGCTGGAGGAACCGTGACGATCACGGTCGCCGTCGATGGCCGTCGCGTCGTCACGACGATCGCCGATCAGGGTCCGGGCATCCCGGAGACCAACCTCGCGCGCGTGTTCGACCGCTTTTTCACGCACCGCCCCGACACGTCCCGAGCGCGCACATCGCACACCGGCCTCGGCCTTGCCATCGTCAAAGCGGTGGTGGAGGGGTATGGGGGGACCGTCAGCGTGGCGAACAACGAAGAGGGGGGCGCGAGATTCGAGATTCGCCTTCCCGCCGCGTGAAAGATTTTGGATTTTAGATTTTAGATTTTGGATTTGTTCCTCAATCCAAAATCCAAAATCCAAAATCCAAAATGGTCCCGGGGCGGGCAGAAACGATACTCTTGCGCCGATGAGCCGCGAGTTCAACCGCTACGATCCCGTTCCTTTCCCGCACTCCGACCGGCCGGTGCAGTCGAAGCTGGAGCACTCCGATCGGATCCAGACGCTGAACGTCGACGCCGCCGCTCTCGCATCGGCCTTGAAGCGCGAGGTCTCGGGTGAGGTGAGGTTCGACGACGGCTCGCGCGCTCTCTACGCAACGGACGCGTCGAACTACCGGCAGGTTCCCATCGGTGTGGTCGTGCCGCGCACCGCGGACGACGTCGTGGCCACGATGGCGCTCGCGCGCAAGTTCGGTGCGCCGATTCTCGCGCGCGGCGGCGGCACGAGCCTGGCCGGGCAGTGCTGCAACGTCGCGGTCGTCCTGGACATGTCGAAGTACATGAACAGGATCATCGAGCTCGATCCGAAACGCGGCTTCGCCCGCGTCGAGCCGGGGATCGTTCTTGACGATCTTCGCAACGAAGCCGAGAAGCACGGCCTCACGTTCGCACCCGATCCGGCGACGCATTCGCAGTGCACGATCGGCGGGATGATCGGCAACAACTCCTGCGGCGTGCACGCGCTGATGGCCGGGAAAACCGTCGACAACATCGACGAGCTGGAGATCCTCACGTACGACGGGCATCGCATGCGCGTCGGCGCGACGAGCGACGCCGAGCTCGCGCAGATCATCGCGGCGGGTGGAAGAAAAGGGGAGATTTACGCAAGGCTCGAGACTCTGCGCGATCGCTACGGCGATCTCGTTCGCGCGCGCTTTCCCAGGATCCCGCGACGGGTGTCCGGATACAACCTCGACGAGCTGCTGCCCGAAAACGGCTTCAACGTGGCGCGGTCGCTCGTCGGATCGGAGTGCACGGCGGCGATGGTCCTCGAGGCGAAGTGCCGGCTCGTCTACAGTCCGCCCGCGCGCGCACTTGTCGTCCTGGGCTACGCCGACGTCTATCTGGCCGCGGACGATGTCCCTCGCCTTCTCGAATTCAAACCGATCGGCCTGGAAGGTTTCGACGATCTCCTCGTGCGCGACATGCGGCGCAAGAACATGCACCCGGAGGGGGTCAACCTCCTGCCGCCGGGAAGCGGATGGCTGCTGGTCGAATTCGGCGGAGCGACGCAACCCGAAGCCGACGCCAACGCGAGGAAGATGATGGATGCGCTCCAGCGCTCTCCGAACGCGCCCGAGATGAAGCTGATGGGAACCAGGCGCCAGGAACGCATGGTCTGGGCCGTGCGCGAGTCGGGCCTCGGAGCGACCGCGCACGTTCCGGGACGTCCTCCGATGTGGGAAGGGTGGGAGGATGCCGCGGTCGCACCGGAGAAGCTCGGCGGCTATCTCCGCGACCTGCGGAAGCTGCTGGAGCGCTACGAGTACGGCGGCGATCTCTACGGACACTTCGGACAGGGGTGCGTGCACACACGCACGAACTTCGACCTCAAGAGCGAGCCCGGCATCCGGAAGTTTCGCGCCTTCATCGACGAGGCGGCGGATCTGGTCGCGTCGTATGGCGGGTCCTTCTCCGGCGAGCACGGCGATGGACAGGCGCGCGCGGAACTGCTGCCGAAGATGTTCGGCGAGGAGCTGATGGGCGCCTTCCGCGAGTTCAAGTCGATCTGGGATCCCGGCTGGAAGATGAATCCGGGGAAACTGATCTCGCCGTACTCGCCGACCGAGAATCTCCGGCTCGGCGCGAGCTATGCGCCGTGGAATCCGAAGACACATTTCGCCTACGAAGAAGACGAAAGCAGGATGAATCACGCTCTTCTTCGCTGCGTCGGCGTCGGCCGTTGCCGGCGGCTCGATGGCGGGACGATGTGTCCCAGCTATCAGGTCACGCGTGAGGAAGAGCATTCCACGCGTGGCCGCGCCCACCTTCTGTTCGAAATGTTTCAGGGGAAGGCGATCCCATCGACGTGGCGCAACGAAGCTGTCAAGGAATCACTCGATCTCTGCCTGGCCTGCAAGGGATGCAAGGGCGACTGTCCGACCGGTGTCGACATGGCTACTTACAAGGCCGAGTTCTTCTCGCACTACTACAAGGGACGGATCCGGCCACTCCCCGCATACACGATGGGCTGGATCTACTGGTGGGCGGGGCTTGCTTCGTGGATGCCGCGCGTGGCGAACGCGTTCATGCGCATGCCGGGGCTGAAGGCGATCGGAGGCATCGCCGGCGCCCGGCGGATGCCCCGGTTTGCGCCGCGAACGTTTCGTGAAGAGTGGGCACGGCGCGGCTCAGCACCGCGTAACGGGGCGGGCCGCGTCATTCTCTGGCCGGATACGTTCAACAATCACTTCCTTCCGAAGACCGCGCTGGCGGCAGCAGATGTTCTGGAGACCGCCGGTTACGAAGTGGTTCTGCCGAAGAAACGCCTCTGCTGCGGGCGCCCGCTCTACGACTGGGGGTTTCTGGGAATGGCGAAAAAACTTCTCAGCGAGATTCTCGAAACGATGGGTCCGGAGATCGATGCCGGCGTGCCGATCATCGGCCTCGAACCGAGCTGCGTGTCCGTATTTCGCGACGAGCTGTGCAATCTCTTCCCGAAGAACGAGCGCGCCAGGAAACTTTCGACGAGCGTCGTGACGCTCAGCGAGTTCATTCAGCGCGAGGGCGATCGCTTCCGGGTCGGCACTCTGCGGCGCAAGGCGCTCGTTCAGGCACATTGTCATCACAAGGGCGTCATGCGCTTCGACGCCGAGGATCACGTGCTGCAGCGGATCGGCCTCGATTACGAGCATCCCGATTCAGGCTGCTGCGGCATGGCGGGGGCGTTCGGGTTCCAACGCGAGCACTACGACATTTCGATGAAGGTCGGCGAGCGGGTGATTCTGCCGGCGGTGCGAGAGGCGGGAGCGGACACGCTGATCGTCGCCGATGGCTTCAGCTGTCGGGAACAGATCTCTCAGGCCACGGGGCGGGAGACCTATCACCTGGCCGAGTTGTTGAGGATGGCGGAACTGTCGTAGGAACCTGGTTTCAAGCGTGTCATCCCGAGCGTGAGCGAGGGACCTGGGGGGTTGGGTGGCGCGAGGCACGATTGTCGTGCCGCCCGTTCCCCCAGATCCCTCGCGACGCTCGGGATGACAGCAATCCCTAAATCTCGTCGCGTCCCGCGAAGCGTTCCTGCGTGCCGGTGCGGTCGGAGCGCGGCTCGTTCCGCTCGTTTCTTTCCGGGCGCGGAGCCGCCGAGGTTCCCCGATCACTCACCGACTCGGTCCGGCCTTCGAAGTCCTGCCGTCCGACCGAGGGTGAGCCTTGACGGAGGTCTCCGCCGTTGCCCCCCTGGTTGGCGCGGGCGCGGGCTCCCCGGCTGTGGCCACCTTCGCGGCCGATCGCCGACATGTGGGCACGGTCACGGCTGACGGCTTCGCCGCCCTTCCGGCCGGCAACCCGTGCTTCGTCAGAGGTGAACTCGTGAGCGGTCCCCTTGGCGTGCGCTGCGCGTCCGCCCTTGCTTGCAATCTCACGCTGCTTGCTCGGATCCATCGACGCGAAACCGCGTTTACTCGTATTCGCCATGGTGTGTCTCCTTCGGGATACAAAAAGTGGTGCTGCGATTCACTGCGTCCACTGTTGAAAGGCAAGTTCAGACCGCTTCATGAAATGTGCCAGTGAATGCTGATAGATGCCCCTGGCCCTGCGCCCGGCGCCAGCACATTTCTTGCTCACCGAGGCGCTGGGATCCCCTATGGAAAAGACGACGACATCTCTCTGGAAAGCAACGACTTCGTCGCCGAAGTACGGCGCGCTGCAGGGCGACATTCACGTTGACGTGGCAATCATCGGGGCAGGCATCACGGGCCTGACCGCGGCAATCCTCCTGAAGGAGCGCGGCAAACGCGTTGCCGTCATCGAAAAGGGCACCGTGGCCTCGGGAGAAAGTGGACACACAACGGCACATCTGACCGAGGCCGTCGATGCGCGCTATTACTTCATCGAGCGGAAGTTCAGCGGTGAAGCGGCGCGCCTCGTCGCGCGGGCCAGCCGCGCATCGATCGAGCAGATCGCAGCGTTCGTCGAGCGCCTTTCCATCAACTGCCGTTTCCGGCGCGTGCCGGGGTACCTCTACACAGAGAATCGCAACAAGGTCGCGGAGCTGAAGAAAGAAGCTGCCGCGGCATCGACGGCGGGCGTGAACGCGCGCTTCGTCGAAGAAGTTCCGCTTCCGTTCGCAACGCGCGGGGCGGTGTTGTTCGAGAATCAGGCGCAGTTCCATCCCCGTGAATATCTACTCGCCCTCGCGTCGAGGATTCCGGGGGACGGCAGTCATCTCTTCGACGAGACTTACGTTTCGAAAATCATGGAAGGCGAACCATGCGTCGTGGAAACGTCTGGTGGACGTGTCACGGCCGATGCCGTGTTTCAGGCGAGCGACGTCCCGATCGAAGGCTTCACGACGCTCTTCCTCAAAGATGCGCCGTACCGCACCTATGCAATCTCTTACGAAGCGAAGACGGAGCATCCGGAAGGATTGTTCTGGGATACCGCCGATCCGTATCACTACACGCGCTGGCAGGACACCGACGAAGGAACGTTCATGATCGTCGGGGGCGAAGATCACAAGGTCGGCCAGAAAATCGAGACGGAGAGCTGTTTCGACAAACTCAACGAGTACACCTCTCAGAAGTTCGGCGCGCAGACCGAGCGTTACCGCTGGTCGGGACAGGTCATCGAATCGGCCGACGGTCTGCCGTTCATCGGAAAATCAGGAAGGATTTTCGTGTCGACCGGCTACGCAGGTCAGGGCATGACCTTCGGAACGGTCGGCGGAATGATCGTCGCGGATCAGATCACGGGCGTCGCGAACCCGTGGGCCGCTCTCTTCGACGTGAGCCGCATGCACGCCCGCGGCGCGATGAAGGACCTCGTCACTGAAAACGTCGATTTTCCGCGGCGCATCATCGTGGACCGGATCGCCCGCCGGAACGTGGAGACGAAAGATCTGCTCGACGTGAAAGCGAACGAGGGAAAGATCGTCTCGGTAGATGGACGCAAGCTGGCCGTGCATCGCGATGCAGCGGGAAAACTGCACGCGGTTTCCAGCGTATGTACCCACATGAAGTGCGATGTTGCCTGGAATCAGGCCGAGAAAACCTGGGACTGCCCGTGCCACGGCTCGCGCTTCGGGATCGGTGGCGGCGTCATTCACGGTCCGGCCACGCATGCGTTGCAGAGAGTGGAGATCGAGGAGCGGGACGGGTCGCCGGCAAAGGAAGATCGAGACGAATCGCGGGCCTGACCGGCAGCCAGAATTGGCGGAGAGAGAGGGATTCGAACCCTCGGTAGAGCTTTAAGGCCCTACGGCGGTTTAGCAAACCGCTGGTTTCAGCCGCTCACCCATCTCTCCGGACGCCGCGCCGTGGCGCGGAATTGAGGATTGAGAATGGAGAATTGAGAAGTTCCATTCCATCACGCCCGCGCATTCTAGTCTCAATCCTCAATTCTCGTTTGGCGGAGGAGGTGGGATTCGAACCCACGGTACCGTTACCGGTACGGCGGTTTTCAAGACCGCTGCCTTAAACCACTCGACCACTCCTCCGGGGCGCACGAGAACAGGCCATTTCCGCTAAAGATTTCTACGGCAGCAGGTTGACGTCGAGCGTGATCTTCAGCCGGAGCCGTCGGTGCTGGCGGATCTCATCGAGAGAAAGGTTCAGTGGGATGGTGACCTCGCGGACCAGAGTGTCACCGGTACGCCGGTCCGGCGCCGAGGCGACGGATGTCGCCGAACCGCCACGTCCCGGCGTGACCTGAGGAAGCGAATCGACGATGTCCTGCGGGAGCGGAATCTCGATCGACGGCATCGGGATGGGCGTCATGCCGGCCTGCGTCTCGTGACCGAACGAATATTCGGGGATTTCCTCAAAGGGTCCCGTCTCGGCCGCCGCGCCGACGAGTTCGGTCGGCACCAGCGGGACGTCGTGCGCATCGCCCGCATCATCCATCTCGAACTCCGCTTCACCGACTGGTGAGATCCCGGGAGCCGCTGTCGTGGGCCGCGACACGGAGACCGTGGGAACGGTGTCGTCGCTGTCATCCCAGACATCGCCGGCCGCGGCCGGATCGCCGACCGTTGCGTTCAGGATCTGAATCTCTTTCTCGATCGGCTCCGTTCCTTCCAGCCCGTATTTCTTGATGAGGTGCGAGAGGACGAGCTGGGTGATCCCCTTGAGCGCTTCCTCGACGCCGAGCCCGGTCGTCGCAACCGACGCGAAATGCGGCACGTGCAGTTTGTTGAGCGCACCGTCCAGCTCTTCGATCGGTAACGCGTTCGGAAGATCGCGTTTGTTGTACTGAAGGACGAGCGGGATCTCCCGGATCCTGATGCCCTGCCGTTTGAGGTTGTCCTCGAGGTTCTGAAGGCTCTCGAGATTCGCGTCGAGCGCGAAATCCTGGCTGTCGGCAACGAACACGATGCCATCAGCGCCCTTGAGCACGAGCTGCCTCGTCGAGTTGTAGTAGACCTGGCCGGGCACCGTGTACAGCTGCAGTTTGGTGCGCATCCCCCGGATCTTGCCGAGGTCGAGGGGTAGGAAGTCGAAGAAGAGGGTGCGGTCGGTCTTGGTCGCCAGCGAGAGCATCTTGCTCTTGTTGCTCGAGGGCAGCGATTCGTAGACGAACTGGAGGTTCGTCGTCTTTCCGCAGAGACCTGGACCGTAATAGACGATCTTCGCGGTGATTTCTTTGGTGGCGTAGTTAAAGAGAACCATCGGCCTGGCGGTACCGCAATCGAGGGTAACGACGTGGTTCACGGCTGTCAACGAAACGCTATGATCCGCGTCGCGGAGGTCACCGGATGAAACTCGGACGTCCCATCGTCCTGCTGCTGATACTGGCTGCTTCTACTGCAAAAGGCGACGCGCCGGACGTGTGGGCGATCACCAACGGGACCGTTCATTCCGTGTCGGGGCCCGAGATCCGAGGTGGAATCGTGGTCGTCCGCGACGGCCTGATCGAGGCAGTTGGCGCGAAGATTCCGATTCCGCCCGACGCCACGGTGATCGACGTCGCCGGAGCCCACGTCTACCCCGGACTGATCGACGCCTACACGTCCCTCGGATTCGCCGGGGACGAGGTCGATCGAGCCGGAGTGACCAGTGGAGCGCGGGCGACCTCGCCCGCGGGGTCCTCCGAGCCGACTGCCGCTTTCCTGGCCGCCGAACGGATCGCCATCAAAGACGACGACGCGGACGCCCGGCGCAACATCGGCGTGACGACAATCGTGGCCGCGCCGGCGGCAGGCATTTTCGCCGGTCAGTCGGTCGTCCTCAATCTCGGCACCGGCCCCGCGGCGGCGAACGTGGTGCGGTCGCCGGCCGCGATGAACGCGGGATTCCGCACGCGCCCGACGTGGACGTTCCCGGACTCGCTCATGGGTGTGGTCGCCCACTTCCGCCAGACCTTCCTGGATGCTCAGCACCATGCCGCCGCTCGCGCTGCGTACGAACGCAATAGCGCTCAACCGAGGCCGGCAATCAATGCCGATCTCGACGCTCTCCAGCCAGTTCTGCGGCGCGAGATGCCCATGGTCTTCGAGGCCCAGTCGGCGGAGATGATCCGCCGCGCGCAGGCGATCGCCCGTGAATTCAATCTGCGTCTCATCATCGCCGGCGGGCGGCAGGCCTGGCGGATGCCGCAGGAACTGCGCGACGTGCCGGTGCTCGTCTCCGTCAACTGGCCCAAAACGCCCTCCGATCGCGAGGATCGCGAAGAGCAGCCGATTCGCGTGATTCGTGACCGCGTCCTCGGTCCGACAACGCCGTCGGTGCTCGCGAAGAATGGCGTTCCCTTCGCGCTCGTCACCGCCGGGGCTTCAGCGAGCGACTTCATCCCGGGAATCCGCAAGGCGATCGAGAACGGTCTCTCCGCAGACGACGCCCTGCGTGCGATAACCCTCGCTCCGGCACGCATTTTCGGCGTTGACCGTCAGCTTGGATCGCTCGAGCGGGGAAAGATCGCCAATGTGATCGTCACTGACAAGCCGATCTTCGACAAAGGGGCGAAGGTCACGCGAATTTTCGTCGACGGAAGGCAGTCGCGGCCGCGACCGGTCGAGGAGACGAAGGAGTCGTCGGCGGTCGACGGCACGTGGAACCTTACCGTGCTCTCGCCGCAGGGCAATGTCGCGGTGACCGTCACGCTGCGGCTCGAGTCGGGACACGTGAGCGGCACGTTCTCCGGAGATCGCGGTTCGGGCGAAATCACGGGCGGTTTCTACAGCCACCCCACGCTGCAGTTCACGATCGCCGCGCAGATGGATGCCGAGACGCACGATTGGGTTTTCCGCGGCACCGTGAGCGATGACACCATCGCGGGGACCGTCAGCACCAACCTCGGCTCATTCCAGTTCACGGGGGGCAAGTCGGAATGAAGAACAAGAACATCTTGCTCAGGGTCGCATGCGCGATCGCACTCGCACTCGCCCTCGCGGCGAACGGTGTGCAGGCCCAGGAACGCGTCACCGCCATCACGAACGCGAAGGTTCTCACCGTCACGAATGGCGTGATCGAGCGCGGCACCGTGGTCATACGAGGATCGAAGATCGCGGCAGTGGGCGCCGATGTGGCTGTTCCGGCGGGGGCCAACGTGATCGACGGTGCCGGCAAGTTCGTCTTTCCAGGCATCATCGACAGTCACAGTCACAGCGCCATCGAAGGGAGCGTCAACGAGATCTCGCTGCCGAACACGGGAATGGTTCGAGTCGCCGACGCCATGACCGCGGACGACATCTCACCTTACCGGCAGCTGGCGGGTGGGACGACGACAGCACTGCTGCTGCACGGTTCAGCGAATGCCATCGGCGGCCAGAGCCAGATCGCGAAGTGGAAGGTGGGCAGGCCGATCAGCGAGTGGATCGTTGCCGACGCGCCGCGCACGATCAAGTTCGCGCTGGGCGAGAATCCGAAGAGCGCGAACTTCCGCCCGCCCGCCGGTGTCGAACGCCAGTATCCGGCGACGCGCATGGGCGTCGAGGAAGTCATCCGCAAGTCCTTCATCGACGCGCATGACTATCTCGCGCGCTGGGATGAGTACGAGGCGCGCCGGAAGCGCGGCGAACAGGTCATCCCGCCGCGCCGCGACCTTCTGATGGAAACGATGGCCGACATCCTGCGGCGCCGCATCGACGTTCATTCACACGCTTACCGCGCAGACGAGATGCTCATGCTGATGGATGTGGCGCGCGAGACCGGATTCAAGGTCACGGCGTTCCAGCACGTGCTCGAGGGCTACAAGGTCGCACGGGAGATGGCTGTCGAAAGAATCGCCGGCGGAACGTTCATCGATTGGTGGGGATACAAAGCCGAAGCGTACGACGCGATTCCCTACAACGTCGCGCTGATGGTGAGAAACGGCGTTCTCACTTCCGTCAACTCCGATTCGGACGAACTGGCGCGTCACCTCAACCACGATGCGGCCAAGGCGATGAAGTACGGCGGTCTGACCGAAGAAGAAGCGATGCGGCTCTGCACGATCAATCCCGCGAAGCAGCTGAAGCTCGATCACCGCATCGGGTCCATCGAAGCCGGCAAAGACGCCGACCTCGTGATCTGGACCGGGCACCCGCTGTCGTCGTACTCACGCGTCGAGACGACGTTCATCGAAGGGGAGATCTACTTTGATCGCGCGCGCGACCTCGAGATGAGGAAGCAGCTCGCGAAAGAGAAAGCCGAACTGCTGGCGAAGGAACAGAAGAGGAGGACGGAATGAGAAGGATCTTCGCCTTGGTCGTCGCCGGCGCACTCGCCGTCCCGATGCTCGGGCAGTCGGTGATTCCGAACAGTCCCGGCCGTAAGCCGGCGTTCGCGATCCGCAACGCGACGATCTATCCGGTGACGAGCGCGCCGATCGCGAACGGTACCATCGTCTTCGCCAACGGGATGATCACCGCGGTCGGCGTGAACGCGGCAATCCCTCCGGACGCAACCGTCATCGATGGCACCGGCCTCTCCGTGTATCCCGGTTTCATTGATTCAGGAACGACGATCGGCCTCGTCGAGATCAACTCCGTGGCCGGCACGGTCGACACGACGGAGCTCGGCACCTTCAACCCGAACGCGCGTGCGGACGTCGCGGTCAACCCGCACTCCAATGTCATCCCGGTGACCAGGGTCAGCGGCATCACGAACGTGATCGTGTCGCCGGAGGGGGGAGTGGTATCGGGGCAGAGCGCGCTGATGCACCTGGCCGGGTGGACCAACGCCGAGATGACGGTCAAAGCTCCCGCTGCGATGATGGTTCGTTTCCCCCGACTGCGCTCGCGCCCGGTCGGCGACGTGGCGCCCGAGGCGGACGCCGCGCGGAAACAACGGCGGTCTTACCGGGAGGAGATCGAGAACCTCCGGGAGCTGTTTCGCGACGCCCAGGCCTACGCAAAGGCGGCGCAGGCGCGCGCCGCGGACAAGAGCGTCAGGCGATTCGATCGCGACCTCGTGCTCGAAGCGATGGTGCCCGTCGTGGAAGGACGCCTTCCGGTAACGATCGAAGCGAATCTTGCGCGCGACATCAAATCAGCGATCGCGTTCGCGGACGAGTTCAAGCTGAAGATGATCCTCGTGGGCGCGCAGGACGTCGCGCAGTTCATCCCGGATCTCAGACAGCGCAACATCCCGGTCATTCTCGGACCGATCATGACGCTGCCGCCGCGCGAGGACGACGCTTATGACCTGATCTACTCGAATGCCGCTGCGCTCCATCAGGGTGGAATCCGCTTCGCGTTCCGCAGCAATGACGCCCACAACGCGCGCAATCTGCCATACGGCGCGGCGACGTCGGCAGCGTTCGGCCTGCCGAAAGAAGAGGCGCTCAAGGCGATCACGATTTATCCTGCGCAGATTTTCGGAGTGGCCGGCAAGCTCGGATCGCTCGAAGCCGGCAAGTCGGCGAATCTTTTCATCAGCGACGGTGATCCGCTGGAAATCAGGACGAACATCCGCCGGGTCTTCATCGCCGGAGAAGACATTCCCATGGACTCACTGCATACACTGCTCTACGAGAAGTTCAGGAAACGACCCTGACGCTCATGCGCGTCTCGCTCTTCATCGGCGACATCGTGGAGGCGGCGGCGGAGGCGGTCTGTTCGTCGACGAATCCGCGGCTCTCTCTGATGATGGACACGGGCGCGTCGATCCGCGGCAAGGGTGGCTACCAGATCCTCCGGGAGTGTGAAGCGATCGTGGCAGCAGCCGGCGGCGAGCTGCCCGTCGGTTCCGTGCACGTGACGACCGCTGGAACCCTTCCTCACAAAGTCGCGATCCACTGTGTGGCGAGCGGCACCGATCACCGCTCCTCGGAGGAAATCACCCGCCGATGTGTGGCCGGTGCCCTCGCTGCTGCTGCGGCCAGCGGATGCAGGAGTCTGGCGATGCCTCTCTTCGGAGCCGGACATGCGCGCATCCCCTTCGCCCGATCGCTCGCCGCGATTCTCGCAGCGCTGAAATCTGCGCCGTCATCGCAGCAGCACGTGACGATAGAGCCCGGGCGGGTGGTTCGACTTGAAGGGTGAAGGATGAAGGGTGAAGGGTGAAGGATGAAGGATGAAGGATGAAGGATGAAGGGTGAAGGATGAAGGATGAAGGATGAAGGATGAAGGATGAAGGATGAAGGATGAAGGATGAAGGATGAAGGATGAAGGA
>CALMZP010000047.1 GCA_937870635.1 uncultured Acidobacteriota bacterium
GGAGGATCCGGGTGGCATCACTGAGAGCGCAGGCTGGCAGGGTGGGGGTGGGTTCCGCTACTACAAAGTCGCGCCGTCGCTCCTCCAGAAAGATGCCTGGGGGAACTGGATCGTCAACAGGGAGTTCAACGCCGAGATGCTGGCCGAGGCGGTCTGCAAGCTCGAGAACTTTCATTACGCTCCCAGCAGCGAGATCTGGTGGCAGCACGGGCACTCCACGGAGCGCGACTTCATCTTCGTCACCACGCAGGCGCTCACGCAGCCGCAGCTCGCCCAGATCAGCGATGAGGTCGGCCCCGATCGCACGCTCCTCATCTGCTGCGGATCTTTCCGCGCGGACACCTCGGCATTCTCGAACCTCACGGTGAAGAAAATCCCGAAGGCGGTGCTTCATCGCTGCGAGTGGGGACGCGACGACTACAGCCTGCGGATCGCCGGGCTTCCGGAGGCTGAACCGGCGCGGGCCGTCCCGGCCGAGCCGGCGCCGAGGAAACGCGCCTCACCCCGAAAATCACCAGCGGCTCCGACGTTGTTCTCTCTGACTGAAGGCGATGTGGCAAGTGCGGAAGAACCTGCGGAGGAATCGTGACTGATGGAGAGCCGCTGAGTCCTGATGGGGTCGAGCGGCGGTTGCGCACGCGAAATGGACGTTCAAGGAGGAAGCGATGACTTTGGACCGAATCACCGTGGAGCCGGGCAAGATGGACGGGCAGCCGTGTATCCGCGGAATGCGTCTGACGGTACGCCGGGTCGTCGAGATCATGGCTGACTATCTCGATCGCGATGAGATCCGCGCCGACTACCCCGACCTGGAGGACGAAGACATCCGTCAGGCGCTTCTCTACGCCGCGGGGGCTGTCGAGGATCGGAACGAGGAGTTGGCCGAGGCTTGATCCGGCTCTTCCTCGATCAGGCTCTTCCCCTGCGCGCGGAGCACGTTCTCCGCGAACGCGGATGGGATGTGGTCCATGCGACCACGGCCGGGCTGGCGACGGCGGCGGATCGGACGATTCTCGGGTGGTGCGATGAGCGCGGCTACGCCGTCGTGACGCACGATCACGGCTTCCACCAGATGATCGCCCTCTTCGGGGTGGCAGGCCCCTCGGTGATCCGTATCCGGCTGCAGGGCCTGGACCATGAAGAGATCGGCGGTCTGATCGATCGCGTCGTTCGTGCGCATACAGCCGAGATCGAGTCGGGTGCGCTCGTCAGCGTGAGTGGCCGCCGTGTGAAAGTCAGAACGCTGCCTCTGCATGGAAGGACCGAGTGAGCCACGCAAGCGCCATCGCCGGACGCCTTTCCCTCCGTCCCCCTCAGACTGACTCGCTGGAAATTCTGGCCCGGGTGTGCGAGATCCTTCCTCTCGCCAAGGGTGCCGATCCCGCCGAGTCGCTCGCCGCCATTCGCGCCGAGTTCCCCTCGGTCGAGGACTTCGAGCGTGACTTTCCGTCGCTCTGTTTTGCTCTCGCTACCGGCGTCGGCAAGACGAGGCTGATGGGCGCGTTCATCGCCTGGCTGTACGCGGCGAAGAACATCCGCCACTTCTTCGTTCTCGCGCCAAATCTGACGATCTACGAGAAGCTGATCCGCGACTTCACTCCCGGAACGCCGAAATACGTGTTCCAGGGAATCGCCGACTTCGCCGCCGATCCGCCGGAGATCATCACCGGCGACAACTACGAAAGCGGTCGTGGAGTGCGCTCGCACGATCTGTTCGGCGCCACGAACGCGCACATCAACATCTTCAACATCTCGAAGATCAACTCGGAGGTGAGGGGAGGCCGCTCGCCGCGGATCAAGCGGCTGGCCGAATACATCGGGGCCAGCTATTTCGATTATCTCGCCAGCCTGGACGATCTCGTCCTGCTGATGGACGAATCGCACCGGTATCGTGGCGCGGCCGGCTTCCGGGCCATCAGCGAGCTGAAGCCGATTCTTGGCCTCGAGTTGACCGCAACCCCGCAAATCGAAGCCGCGGGCGGCAGCGTGCCCTTCAGGAACGTCATCTACAGCTATCCGCTGGCCAATGCGATGGCGGATGGATTCGTGAAGGAACCGGCCGTCGCCACGCGCGAGAATTTTCGCCCCTCGGACTTCGACAAGGCCCAGCTGGAGGACGTCAAGCTTCGGGATGGCATCGTCCTCCATGAAAACGTGAAGGCCGAGCTGCAGGCCTACGCCCGCAACAGCGGCGCGAGGGTGGTGAAGCCGTTCGTGCTGGTCGTGGCCGAGGATACCGACCATGCCAACCGGCTCGTGGAGCTGATCCGGAGCGATCAGTTCTATGGTGGACATTATCGAGACCGGGTGATCACGGTTCATTCGAAGCAGAGCGGCGAGGAAGAGGATGCCAACGTAGCGCGCCTGCTGGCGGTCGAGGACCCCGATGAGCCGACCGAGATCGTCGTCCACGTCAACAAATTGAAGGAAGGGTGGGACGTGACGAATCTCTACACGATCGTCCCGTTGCGCGCGGCGCGCGTCCGGACCCTCGTCGAGCAGACGATCGGCCGCGGCTTGCGCCTTCCGTATGGACGGCGGACGGGGATCGCGGCGATCGACACGTTGACGATCGTCGCGCACGACGAGTTCGACGACATTATCGCGGAAGCCAGCCGCCCCGGCTCGATTCTGCGCCGGGGCGTCGTGATCGGGCGCGATGTGCCGGCCGATCGGAAGACGGTCGTGACGGTTGCGCCGCTCGTCGAACAGACCATCGTCACAGGCGGTCACGGCGACCTGACCCTGACGACCCGGGAGGAGCGCGATCTGGCATTGGCCGCCTTCCGCGTTCTGCAGGAAGGGATGACCATTCCCGCGGTAGGACAACTTTCGTCGGAAGATGTCCGAATGCGGATCCGCGACGCGATCGCCGATCGCGATCCGGCGCAGGCGACGCTCGATATTCTTCGCGATGCCCCGCGGATCGACACCGTCATCCGGACGGCGACTCGACTCATCGAGGACATGAGCATCGCCATTCCGCGGATCTACATCAGTCCGCGTGGTGAGGTCAGGGCTGGTTACCGCGATTTCGATCTCGACGTGATGGGGATCGCCAGGCTGGTCCCGGTTCCAGAGAACGTCCTGGTGCAGTCGCTGCGCACGCACCAGCGCGCTCGCGTGTTCGCTGATCAACCTCTCTTCTCCCAGAGCAGACCCGAAGACTACCTGGTCGCGTCGCTCATCGATTTCGATGACATCGACTACGACCGTGATGCCCGGCTTCTTTACAAGCTGGCCGGGCAGATGGTCACGCATCTGCGGACGTATCTCTCGGAAGACGATCTTCACAACGTGATGCAGTACCACCAGCGGCACCTGACCGACATCATTCACGGACAGATGGAGCGGCATTGGTGGGAGGAGGCTCTGGCGGGATACGAAGCGACCGTGGGCCGGGGATTTTTCATCCTGCGTTCGAGCAATTATTCGGTGGTGAACGCCAACGAAGTCCGCGATTTCCGGCAGCCTGTGGACGAGCGGCAGCTCATTCGGGGGATGCTGTTCAGCGGCTTCCGGCGTTGCCTTTATCCGCTGCAGCGCTTCGACTCGGATTCCGAGCGGCGATTCGCCGTCATCTGCGATGACGACGAATCAGTGCAGAAGTGGTTCAAGCCAGCGCCAAATCACTTCCGTATCGATTACAAACACGGAGTGACCTACGAGCCCGACTTCGTGGTCGAAACGGTCGATCAAAAATTGCTGTGCGAACCAAAACGCGCCACAGAGATGGAATCGGAAACCGTCCGGCTCAAGCGCGAAGCCGCGACGGAGTGGTGCCGTCATGCAACGGAATATGAACGAAGGACCAACGGCAAGCAGTGGACGTACGTGCTCGTCCCGCACGATGCAATCACGAGCAATGCGACGTTGAATGGTCTCGTGAGTCGTTACTCGGTCTGAGAGGACTGACCGCCGGGTCCTTCATCTTCACTAAAAATATGCGATAATATCATAACACTGATGACGCCTCTCGCATCGCCATCTCTCTGGCGCTGATCCTCATCGCCGTCGTCCCGCCTGGCCGAGTTTCGGTCCATCGAAGTGATGGTGCGCGACGCCGAGGTGCGCGCGCCGGGTGAGAGACGCACGGCCCGCACTTCGCAAGGGTGGTATCCTTGCCCCATGGCCGGAATTATTCAAATCAGGGGCGTCCCCGATCCACTTTACCGCAGGCTCACCGCTCGAGCGGGCTCCAACAACAGGACCGTGGCCGAGGAAGTACTCGCCATCCTCGAGGATGTGTTGATCGAGCCCGCCGCCAGAACGCCGCACGAACAGATCGATCAGGCCCGGCAGAAGAAAAACGAGGCGAGACGGCGCGCCATGATCGACTGGGCGCTGCGCTGATCGCCCCCTCACGCCGTGCCGTTCAGTTCGCCCGGGGGCTTTGATCCGGCAGCGCGTTCGCATACACTTCACCCGCCGCCGATTCAGCGGCGGCTTGCCGCCTAATCCTCGGCGCCGAGGAACGGGGGAACCAAAGCGACGGCTTGCCACCGTCCGGGGTGAATCGAGCCAAAAGCTCGTAGGGCGTCCAGCCCGAATCCGACAGCTAACCTCGTAGGCAGCCGGAAGGCAGGCCACGCAAGCGCCGCGAAGCAATTCGCGGCGTTTGTCATTTCTGGCCCCTTTCACACCCGCGTGGCGGTCGTAACCGTTCGGTCACGCCTGTTTGCACAATTGTAACTGGACAACTCGGATGCTAGGCTTGGCGGCACCTTCAGCAGTGCATCGAAAGGAGCCGACATGAAACAAACTTCACCCCCGGTCCGGCGAGCAGTCCTCCTCATGGGTCTGCTCATCTCATTCCTCGCGGTGGGCGCCTGGGCGCAGACACAGACCGGCAACATTTACGGCACTGTGCAGACGCGCGACGGCGCGGTTCTCCCCGGAGCGACCGTAACGCTCACCGGAGTGGGAGCGCCACAGACGTTTTATACCGATGCGCAGGGACGATTCCGATTCCTGAATCTCTCGCCCGGCACGTATCAGTTGCGGGCCGAGCTCTCGGGAATGGGCTCGGCCTCGAGCAGCGCGATCCGCGTCAGCATCGGCCAGAACGCCGACGTGACGCTCAATCTCAGCCCTGCCATGGAGCAGGCCATCACGGTCACCGCCGAAGCGCCGGTGCTCGACGTGCGCCGTACCGGCACCGGAGCGACGGTGACGCAACTCGAGCTGGAGAAAGTGCCCACCGGCCGCGATCCGTGGGTCATTCTGCAGCAGACGCCCGGCGTGCTGATGGACCGCATCAACGTCGGCGGCAATGAGAGCGGCCAGCAGTCTTCGTACGTATCGAAGGGTGTCACCGCCGATCAGACCTCGTGGAACGTCGACGGTGTGAACATCACCGACGTCGGCGCGCTCGGATCATCGCCGACTTACTACGATTTCGATTCCTTCGAGGAAATGCAGATCACCACCGGCGGCACCGACGTGCGCATTCAGACCCCCGGCGCGCAGATCAACATGGTCACCAAGCGCGGGACCAACGATCTGAACGGCACCGCGCGCTACCTGCAGACTTCAGGCGCGTGGCAGACCGATCCGGTCATCCCGGCCGAGGCAACCGCCTATCTCAGCAAGGTCAACGAGATCGACAACATCGTCGATTATGGTGTCGAGGCCGGCGGCCCCATCATCCGCGACAGGCTGTGGCTGTGGGGTGGATACGCCAAGCAGCAGATCGACCTCTTTGTGGCCCAGCCGAAAACCCAGACCCGGCGGTTCACGGACAAGACCGAGCTGGAAAACTTCAACGGCAAGCTGAACGCCCAGATCACGTCGTCGAACAACCTCGCCATTTCGGCGATGCTCGGCAACAAGATCAAACTCGGCCGCAACATCGGACCGAGCCGTCCGCCCGAGACGGCCTGGAACCAGGACAGCAGCTACACCGGTCCGACGATGGCGAAGATCGAAGACACGCAGATCTTCGGATCGAACCTCTATCTGACCGGCCTCTACTCGCACGTGGAAGGCGGCTTCCAGCTCATCTCGGACAATGGACAGCTGTGCCAGACGTTCGAGTGCGGCATCAGCGCCGAGCCGGCGTATCTCGACGTTTCAGGCGCCGGACCGGTCCAGTGGAACCGGAGCTTCTACAACTACTACACCGAACGGCCGCAGGACCAGTTCCGGCTCGACGGCTCGACCTTCTTCAACACCGGGGATCTCAGCCATGAGCTGAAATTCGGCTTCGGATACCGCGACGCCGATGTCCGTTCGGTCAGCGCCTGGCCGGGGAATCAGTACCTCGTCTTTTATGGGCCGGAAGCTCCCGGTACACCAGGCGCCGTCGGCGGCGTGGCACTCTCCCGTCCGACCGATTTCACCTACAACTTCAAAGGCACCGACTTCTATGTCGGTGACACGATGCTCTTCGGCAACCTGACCCTCCAGGCGGGTCTCCGCTGGGATCGGCAGGAAGGATCCATCAAGGACAGCGCGGTGGCTGGCAATCCGGTCATCCCCACCATCCTGCCGGCCGTTTCCTTCGACGGTGGAAGCGTCGGTTCGCTGGAGTGGGACAGCGTCTCTCCGCGGCTCGGTCTGACCTACACGATCGGCTCGGAGCGCAAAACGCTTCTCCGCGCGGCGGCCAACCGGTATACCGATCAGCTGGGCGGATCGACGATCTACTCGGTCTCGCCCATCGCTTACAACTATCTCTACTATTACTTCAGCGACACCAACGGGAACCGGAGGGTGGATGCGGGCGAGGTCGATTTCGACTCCGGCCTGCTCGGCTGGTACGGCCTCGATCCCGACAGCCCCAATACTCCGATCCGCCGCTGGGATCCCGACATGAACGCGCCCTACACCGACGAGCTGATGATCGGTGGCGATCACGAGATCATGTCGAACTTCGCCATCGGCGCGACCTACACCTGGCGCAAGCTGAACGATTTCGTTCAGACGAGAGCTGAGAAGACGCGTGGACGCGGTGACTTCTACACCTCCGCCGACTACGTCCTGGCCGCGAACCCGGCCACACCCGATTCCCGCTACCCGTTACCCCCCGGGCTGGCTCCCTACAGTCTTCCCTACTACGTTCTCCGGCCGGGGGTCGCACCTCCGACCTACTACGTCATCACCAACCAGCCCGGCTACAGCCAGACCTATTCCGGCCTCGAGCTCACCGCGACCAAGCGGATGTCGAATCGCTGGATGATGCGCGGCAGCCTGACGCTGCAGGACTGGAAGCAGCAGGTGGACGACGAGGCGATCGTAGACCCGACGAGGGACCGGTTTTGCAGCGTCTGCGACGGCTCGATCGTCATGCAGGGCTCCGGCACCGGCTCGGGTGCCAAGGGCGGCATCTACATCAACTCCAAGTGGGCCTACAACCTCACCGGCGCTTACCAGATCCCGGTCATCGAGACCTCGTTTGGATTCAATCTGACGGGGAGGCAGGGGTATCCGATTCCGTATGTTCATCGCGTCGGCACGTCCGAGGGATTCAAGCCCCTGCTCGCTACCGACTCTCCCGATACGTTCCGTCACAAGGACATCATGAATCTCGATCTCCGGCTGGCCAAGGACATCAACTTCGGCGGTAGTGGAGTAGGACTCACGGTATCTGCCGACATGTTCAACGTCACGAACGAGCAGACCATCCTGCAGCGTGACGTGACCCGTCTGAATTATCCGAGCTCGAACCGCATCACGGAGATGCAGTCTCCGCGCGTCTTCCGGCTCGGAGCGCGTCTGACGTTTTAAAGTTGCAGCGAACTCTTTTTTAGTCTTCCGCTGGGATGCAAAGGCTTCAGCGGTGAATGTTCGGAGGATCTCATGCTCGATTTTGTGAGTGTCGCCGCCATAATTTTTAGCTTTGTGGTCCCGTCGCAGAATTTGGATGGCATTGCTCCTAACTTCGAAGCAGTCGTAGGACAGTCTCAGCCCAAGACGACTAGTTGCGAGACCGTGCCTAGTGACGCCGATCTGACGTATTACTCTGACGACACTTTTACAGTGCAAACAGGATGGGAATATGTCGACTGCTGTAATTTTTACTCAACAGGCGGCGATATCTCCACTAACTACAGATTTTTTTTGAGGGTCTCCTGTAGCAACCCGTCCCTTGGGCAGCAACACTGTCAACGTCGGACCGAGACCGGTTGGGAAAACATCGCCTGTCCCTGTGCCGAGCCGCCTTGCTGATTGCGAGGGAGAACTCCTAACGCATGATTTCATCGGCCTGCCGGAGCGTTTGCTCCGGCAGGCTTTTTCATTTCAGGAGAAACCATGACATCGTTTTTCAGAATGACGGCGGCGCTCGCTCTGGCGCTGCTGATCGCAGCAGCAGCCGGCGCGCAAGTCCGCGGCCGCGGCCGGATCCAGGGAGTGGTCACCGACAGCGAGAGCGGCAAGCCGCTGGCCGGCGCGAAAGTGACCGTCGTCATCTCGGATGAGTCGACGGCGCCCATCGTCGCCACGACCGACACACGCGGACGCTGGTCCGTCCTCGGGCTCGTGGCCGGAACGTGGAACATCGACATCGAAATGGCCGGCTACGCGACGAGCCGCGGCTCCGCCAATGTCAGCGAGATGCAGATGCTTCCCCCCGTCAAGACGCAACTGACGCCTGAAGTCACGGCCGAAGTGCCGGCTCCCACGATCACCGACAGCATTCCACCCGAAGTGGTCGCCGCGGTTCGCGCCGGCGAGGATTTTCTCAACGCGAAAAAGTACGCCGAGGCGGCAGCCGAGTTCGAGAAGGCCCTGCCGGCCCTTCCCGACAACGTCCAGCTCAAGCAGGCGCTGGCCAGCGCCTACTACGGCGCGAGAACGATGGCCAAAGCCGCCGCGGTGCTCGAACCTCTCGTCGCGGCCGACGCGTCGAACCGCGCCGCGGCGCTGCTTCTGGTGAACGTTTACCTCGAGGATGGACGGCTGCCGGAAGGGAAAGCGCTGCTGGAGAAGCTGCCGGAAGGGATGGTCACCGAGCCGACGACGTACCTCAACGCCGGTATCCTCTTCATGAACAAAAACAGCGTCGAGGACGCGCTGAGCTATTTCGCGAAGGCCGTGGCGCTCGACCCGCGGAAAGCCGAAAGCTATTACTACCGCGGTCTGGCGTCTCTGCAGCTGAAGAAGACGGCCGAGGCGAAAGCGGATCTCGAAAAAGTCATCGCCCTCGCCCCCGATTCACCGGAAGCGAAGGACGCGAAGCAGTTGATCGCGGCGATCCGGTAGGGCGGGATCCGCTGGATCATGCGGCGGTTCCCGGCACCAGCCGGGCAGCAAGCTGCCGCACAGGCTCGCCGCGGCCGGACGCGGGCGAGGTCGCCCGCGCTCCACTGATCTTCGCAAGAATCCGAGCACGGCCGCGGGCGGGCGACCTCGCCCGCCCGCGGCCGCATCGCCGCCGCCTCCTCCTCGCGTCTTGCAGCTCGGACGCAAGCGGGCACCAGCGGAGTGTCGCGCAGTTTTGAGACGCCCCCCAAGCTGCCGCACTCCGGACGATCGTAGAATGCGCAGGCCTCGCATCCTCGGCATGACTGTGAAGACGATCACCCTTCTGCTGGTTCTTCTGGCGGCCGCGTGCGGCGGCGGCGACGCCGTGCGTCCCGGAACGCCGGTCATCCTCATCTCGATCGACACGCTGCGGTCCGACCGCCTGCCGGCGTACGGCTACACGAAGGGATCGACTCCGCATCTCGACGCGTTCCGCGCCGAGTCGATTCTCTACGAACGCGCTTACAGCCACTGCCCGCTGACGCTCCCCTCGCACACATCGATGCTCACGGGGCTGCTGCCTTCCGAGCATGGCGTTCGAGACAACGTCGGATTCAAGCTCGCCGAGAAGCTGCCGACGGCCGCCGAGGTTCTGAAGGCAAACGGGTACGCCACGGGGGCGGCGATCTCGGCCTTCGTCCTGCGCCGGGAATCGGGGCTGGCCCGCGGCTTCGACTTCTACGACGACCAGGTCGAGCCGATCGGGAAATCGAACACGATCGGCCGCGTGCAGCGCAGCGCCCCGGAGACCGTCGCCGCCGCCGAGAAATGGCTCGAAGGAGCGCGGCAGAATCCTTTCTTCCTCTTTCTCCACCTTTACGAGCCGCATACCCCTTACGAGCCGCCCGAGCCGTTTCTCAGCCGTCATGCCGATCGCTACGACGGCGAGATCGCCTACACCGATCACATCCTCGGGCAGTTCTTCGAATCGCTCAGACGCCGAGGCCTCTATGACAAGGCGATGATCATCGTTCTGTCCGATCACGGCGAAGGACTGAACGATCACGGCGAGGAGGAGCACGGCATCTTCCTGTATCGCGAAGCGCTGCAGGTGCCGCTGATGGTGAAGCTTCCCGCTGCGCGCGAGGGCGGCTCCACCGTACGTTCTCCTGTGCAGCTGATCGACGTCTTCCCGACGATCCTCGATCGAGTCGTGCCGAAGACGCCTCCTCACAATGGCGGCGCGCGGTCGCTTCTCTCCTTCGCGGGCGAAAAGAACGAAACGCGCCGGCCGGTTTACTCCGAGACGTACTATCCGCGCTTTCACTTCGGCTGGAGCGATCTCCACTCGCTGATCGACGGGAAGCATCACTACATCCGCGCTCCCATTCCCGAGCTCTACGACCTCGATGCCGATGCGGGCGAGAAATCCAATGTGCTCGACAGCGAGCGTCGCATCTATTTCGCGATGCGCCAGGCCATCGAGCCATTCGTGAAACAGGCCGAAGCGCCGGCGGCCGTCGATCCTGAAGAGGCCGCGAAATTCGCGGCCCTCGGCTACGTCGGATCGAACGTCTCCACCGCGGAAGGGGAGAATCTTCCCGACCCGAAGACCACCGTCGATGTCTTCCGCCAGATCCGCGTGGCCTACACCTGGTTCCGCGATCAGAAGTTCGACGAGTCGCTCCGGCTGACGAACGAGCTTCTCGAGGACAACGATCGCATCATCGATCTGTGGGATCTGAAGTCGAACATCCTGGCGCGCCTGGGCCGCGAGAAGGAAGCGATCGAAGCGGCGCGCGCCGGCCTGCGTCATCAGCCCAACGCGGTGTCGCTGATCATGACCGTGGCCAACCTCTCCCTCCTCACCGGAGAGCTGGAGCAGGCGGAGAAGCACGCGGAGCTTCTCGCCGGGACCGAACCGGCCCGCGCCCATGACATTCTCGCGCGGGTGTGGCTCCATCGCGACGACTACGATCGCGCGCGCAAGGAGGCGGAACTGCTGCTGGAGAAAGGGAAGGACCGCGCCGGCGGCCTGATGCTGCTCGGACTCATCGACAAACAGGCCGAAAATCTGCCGGCCGCTCTGCGCCATCTGGACGAGGCGCTGGCCATCAAAGTGCGGGAGAAGAAGCGCCCTCCGGCGAATCTCCATCTTTATCGCGGTGACGTGCTGGCGCGTCTCGGGCGGGAGAGCGAGGCGGAGCGGGAGTTCCGCAGCGAGATCGCGGCGTACCCGAAACAGACCGAGGCGTATGCGTCGCTGATCCTGCTGCTCTCCGCCGAAGGGCGGCTGCAGGAAGCGACGAAGCTGGTCTTCGATCTGATCGAAGCCTCGCCGACGCCGCCCGCGTACGTCGCCGTTGCCGAGACCCTGAAAGCGATCGGTGACGAGCGCGGCGCGATCTACTGGACGCGGCAGGGCCTCGAAAAATATCCGCGCGACCCGTCGCTGCGGAGCCTCGCGCGGAACGTCGGATCACCGCCGCGGGTGCGCGGGAGCTGATGCGCTTCCGCTCCCTGATCGCTTGCGTTGCCGCATTGGCGGCGGCCGGCTGCGGTGGAGGCGAGGTCCGCTCGCCGCGGGCCTCCACGCCGCCGGGCGACATCATCCTCGTCACGATCGACACGTGGCGCGCCGATGCGGCGGGGTTCGCGGGCGAAATGCGCGTGAAGACTCCCTTTCTCGATTCACTGGCGGCGCGCGGCGTCGTGTTCACCAACGCGCATGCTCACAACGTCGTCACGCTTCCCTCGCACGCGAACATCCTGACCGGACTCAATCCCTACCAGCACGGCGTGCGCGAGAACGCCGGCTTCGTGCTCGAGGATTCGCATGTGACTCTCGCCGAGCGCCTGCGCGCGCAGGGGTATGCGACCGCGGCGTTCATTGCCGCGTATCCCCTCGACGCGAAGTACGGTCTGAGACAGGGATTCGATGTCTACGACGACAACTACGGGAAAGGGCGCGCCACGCTCGACTTCACGGTCCAGGAGCGTTCCGCGGCCGCGGTCCTCGAGCCGGCTTCGCAATGGTGGCGTCAAGCGGAGGGAAGAAAGCGTTTTCTGTGGGTTCATCTTTACGAGCCGCATGCGCCGTATGCCCCGCCGGAGCCGTTCCGGACGGAGTATCGGGACCATCCTTATCTCGGCGAGGTTGCCGCCGCCGACGATGCTCTCGGGCGCTTTCTCGCGCCGCTGATCCGCGACGACACGACGGTGATCGTGACCTCCGACCACGGCGAAGCGCTCGGCGATCACGGCGAGACGACCCACGGTCTCTTCGCGTATGAAGCGACGTTGAAAGTGCCTCTGCTGGTCGTCGCGCCGGGCCTTGCCGCGCGGCGCGAGCCGCAATCGGCGCGGCACATCGACATCGCTCCGACGATTCTCGATCGGGCCGGGATCACTGTGCCCGCCGAGCTCCCGGGCCAGTCGCTGCTCGGCCCGATTCAGCCCGGCGATACCTATTTCGAGGCGCTGTCGTCCTCGCTCAACCGCGGGTGGGCACCCCTGACCGGGCTCATCCAGGCGGGAGTGAAGTACATCGATCTGCCGATCGGGGAGTTGTACGATCTCGCTGCCGACCCGCGGGAACGGCAGAATCTGATCGACGTGCGGCGTCGCGAAGCGGCCGCGGCCCGGCGGGTGCTCGCATCTCTCCCTCTGGCGCCTCCTGCCAGGAAAAGCATCAGCGCCGAGGAAGCGGCTCGGTTGCGCAGCCTCGGATACATCGCCGGAGCGCCGTCTTCGAAGCGCATCACGATCGATGATGACCCCAAGCGCCTGGTGGAGGTCGACAGCGCCATGCATGAGGTCATCGACCACTATCAGCGCGGCGATCTCGCCGGCGCGCTGCGCATCGCCCGCGGCGTCGTCGCGAAGCGTCCCGGGATGGCCGCGGGGAGCGAGTTGCTCGCATTCGTTCTGCAGCAGTCTGAACGCGTGGACGAAGCCATCGGCATCCTGGGGCGCCTGGCGGCGGAAGGAGAAGCGAGCGAGGCGGCGAAGATCCAGCTTGCCCTGCTGCTCACCGAGAGAGGAAAGGCGGCGGATGCGGCCGCGATCTTCGCTTCGATGGCTCCTCTCGACAATCCCGATGCGTTGAACGGGTACGGCATCGTTCTGGCCGACCTGGGAAGGCCCGCCGATGCCGTCGCGCAGTTCCGCCGGGCGCTCGAGATCGATCCCAACAGCGCGCCGGCGTTCCAGAATCTCGGGATCCTCGCGCTGCGGGGCAACGACCTGCGTGCGGCGGAAGGGTATCTGGGCCGTGCCCTGGCGCTGAATCCACGTCTCCCGCTCGCGCTGAATACGCTTGGGGTGGTCCGGGCCCGGCGCCAGGATCTGGATGGCGCCGTGGCGGCCTGGAAAGAGGCTGTGGCTGTCGATCCCCGGCAATACGACGCGCTCTACAACATCGGGCTGGTGGAGGGACGCGCCGGAAGAACCAGAGAAGCTCGGGAGGCCCTGGAGCAGTTCGTGCGGACGGCCCCGCCGCAGCGGTATGGTGCGGAGATCGCCAATGCGCGGCGGGCCCTGGCATCGCTTCATTGAACGTAGAATGAAGCTTCACGCTGCACCTTCTTCAGGAGGCTATCCATGAAACGGTACGCGGTCCTCGTGCTTTCCCTGATTCTCGCGGCCCTCGGGTCTGTCTCCGCGCAGGAGCGATTCGGTGAAAGCGTGCAGGTGACGCTCGTGGAAGTGCCGGTCACCGTTGCCGATCAGGCGGGCAAGCCGGTGCGAGGGCTGACTCGCGAGAACTTCACGCTCCTCAGCGACGGCAAACCGGTGGACATCGAATATTTCGAGGTGGTCGACCTGAAGGCTGTGGCCCCGGGCGAGAGCCGGAACCTTCCGGCCGCCGCGCGGCGAAACTTTCTCCTCCTCTTCGATCTGGCGAATTCATCTCCGGGGACGATCCGCAGGGCCCAGGAGGCGGCGCAGGCCTTCGTCACCGGACGGCAGGGGAGCACCGATCTGATCGCGGTGGCGACATCGAGCGCGGAACGAGGTCTCACTCTCGAGACGAACTTCACGAACGATCACGAGTTCCTCCTCGGAACCATCGCCACACTCAGACACGAAGCAGGGTTCAAGGTCGCGGATCCGCTGATGCTCGTCGCCCTCGACGGAGCGGTGCCGAAAGCCGTGCAGAAGTCGGAGATTCTCGACGAAAAAGCGGAAGAGCGGCAGGCCCTGAATGCGGCCACGAATCAGATGCGCGCGGACGAGATGCGCAACCGCGTCGTGAATCACGTACGCAACCTGGGAAGCGTGGCCCGGGCCCTGGACCGCCTTCGCGGGCAGAAACAGATCATTCTGCTTTCGGAAGGATTCGACGCGCGTCTGATCACTGGCCGCGACGAGCTCGGCTTTCAGGCCACGCAGCAGGAGAACGACGCGGTGCTGTCGGGTGAGGTATGGAAGGTCGACAGCGATCAGCGGTTCGGCAATTCGGGCGGGGCGACGGTCATCACCGAGATGGCGGAGATCTTCCGGCGGTCCGACGTCCGGCTGCACGCGCTCGACATCAAGGGGATTCGCACCGACGTCGATGCCAGAGAGGGATGGAAGAAGTCGTCCACGGAGGCGCTATCCCTGCTGGCAACTCCCACGGGCGGCACCGTGTTCAAGAATGCCAACGACCTGGGCGAAACATTCGACCGGCTGCTCGAATCGCAGGAAGTGATCTACCTCCTGGCGTTCCGGGCCCGGCCGGCCGGGACCGCGAAGTTTCACACTCTCAAGGTGAAGCTGGTCAACGCCCGGGGGGAAGTGACCCATCGTTCCGGGTACTTCGATCCATCCGCCGCAACTCACGATCTCGAGCGCGTCCTCACGGCGGGTGAGATCATGATGAACAACATCCCGGTCGACGATCTGAAGATGAGCGTTCTGGCGATGCCTTTCGTTCGCGAGGACGGACGCGCCGACGTTCCGGTGATCGTCGAAGTGGACGGGAAGTCCCTTTTGAGGGAGGCGCAGGGAAATTCACTGCCGCTCGAGTTTTTCATCTACGCCTTCGACGATCTGAACTTCATTCGCGATCACGTGTACGAGCGGGCCATTCTCGATGTTGAAAAGCTCCGGGACCGGCTGGCGGGCGCGGGCGCGAAGTTCTATCACACGCTTCGCCTGCCGCCCGGCAGGTACTCGCTGCGCGTTCTCGTGCGGAGCGGCGGCACCGGCAATGGCTTTCGAAACATGGATCTCGAAGTTCCGGCCGCGGGCGAGCGTTACGTCGCCCCGCCGCTCGTCTTCGATCACGATGTCTCACGCTGGGTGATGATCAGAGGCGCGAACCGTCAGGGCGTATCTTCCGAATACCCGTTCCAGATCGGCGAAAACGTGTTCGTCCCCGCGGCCACGGCCGTGTTCCGGCCGGGAAGCAGCAGCGATGTGGCGATCTTCACCTTCAACGCCAGAGAGAACGTGGATGCGTCGGCGTACGTTGAGCACAATGGCGTGGTCCATGACGTGACTTCGAAACTGGTGGGCAGAACCGACGGAGCGAACGGAGCCGAGAAGCTGCTGCTCAAGGTTCAGATCCCGTCCCTTCCTTCAGGTTCCCGGACTCTGGTTGTGACGGTACGAGGCAAAAGCGGTCTCGAGGCGATGCAGGTATCGCTGCCCGTCGTCGTGGTTCAGTGAGTTCATGGCTATACTCTGCCCAAACGTGGATCTGACTGATTTCGAAAGACGGATCGGCTACACATTCCAGCGGCGCGACCTTCTCACTCGCGCTGTCACCCACAAGTCCTACGCCCACGAGGCCAGACACGAGGACTCCCGCCACAACGAAACCTTCGAATTCCTCGGCGACTCCGTCCTCGGCTTCGTGATCGGCGACCTCCTGTTTCACCGCTTCGCCGAGCTGGACGAGGGCGACATGTCGAAGATGAAGGCCTATCTCGTCAGCGCCCCGATCCTCGCCGAGAAAGCCCGCGACCTGGGGATGGGCGACGTGCTGATGCTGGGCGTCGGCGAAGAGAAGACCGGCGGCCGCAAGAAGGACTCGCTGCTGGCGAACCTCTTCGAGGCGATGGTCGCCGCGGTCTATCTCGACGGCGGAATCGACGCGGCGCGCAAGTTCATCGAGACCTCCTTCGCGAAGGACATCGCCGCGATCGACTCGGAAAACCTTCTCTTCCACGATTACAAGACCGCGCTGCAGGAGCTGGCCCAGGGCAAGGGGCTTCCACTGCCGAACTATCACGTCGTGGACGAAGTGGGGCCGGATCACGACAAGAAGTTCATCGTCGAGGTGAAGGTCGGCACCCTGGCCGCGCGCGGCGAAGGTTCGTCGAAGAAAGAAGCACAACAGCAGGCGGCCCGCCATGCGCTGCGTGAAGCCGGCGCGTAAGAGCCTTCTCGCGCTCGCACTCGTGGCGGGCTCTCTTTTCGCGCAAACGGCCGACCACGATCTGCAGCGCATCCGCGGTGACATCGCCCGGCTCAAACAGCGGCTCGCCGATGTGCGGAAACAGGCGCGGAGCGTCGAAGCGGAAGTGGAGGCGGCGGATCTCGAGCTGGGCATCCGCACCCGCGAGCTCGACATCACGCTCGAGACACACGCGCGGCTGGAGAGCGATCGCGCCGCGATCGCGGCGCAGATCGCCGACCTCATCCCGCGCATCGAGCGGCAGAAACAATCCCTCGGCAAGCGCCTCGTCGCACTCTACCGCCTCGGCGGCCTCAGTTACGTACGCATGTTTCTCACCGTGGGCCAGCAGCAGGATCCCAGCGCGGCGATGTCGATGCTGAGCTTCCTCGTCACTCACGACGCGCGCATGATCCAGCGCTACAAGGACAGCCGCGTGGAGCTGGCGCTCCGCAATGAACAGCTCGCGCAGCAGCAGGTGAAGCTCGCCGCCGCGGCGAAGCTGATCGAGGAGCAGCGCAAGTCAGTGGCGGCAGCCGTCGCGCGGAAGGAGCGCCTCCTGGCCCGCCTGCGGAAAGAAGAGTCGGGATCCGAGGTGCAGATTGCCGAGCTGGAGGAGAAGGCGCGGAGGCTGGAGCGGCTGGTCACGGTGCTGTCGAGCCAGCAGCCTGAAGCGTTGGCGTCTCAGGACGTCCGGTCGTTCCGGGGGGCGCTGGCCTGGCCGGTGGCGGGGAAGGTCATCGAGAGGTTCGGGCGGCAGCGTAACCCGAAGTTTGCAACTTACACCACGAACAACGGCCTGAAGATCGAGGCGGCGCCGCGGGCGCCCGTGCGGGCCGTTTTCCAGGGAACAGTTCTCTTTTCACAATGGTTCCGAGGGTACGGAAATCTGATCATTCTGGATCATGGAAATCGGGTTTTCTCGCTTTACGGGAACCTTCATGGACCGTCTGTCGCCGCGGGTGATCGCATCACCACTGGACAGACGATTGCAGGAGTGGGCGAGGCCGAAGACGCCGAGTCCGGGTATCTTTACTTCGAGATCCGGCAGGACAATCGTCCTGAGGACCCGACGGGATGGCTGCGGTAACGACGATATGACGAAAAAACGAATCGTGTTTCTCTCGCTCTCCGCTGCACTGCTGGCGATCCTTCTCGCCGGCGCGCTGTTCGGTCAGGCCACGCAGCGGCAGAACATCTACACTCACCTCAGCATCTTTTCGGAAGTGCTCGACCTGGTGCGCAGCAGCTACGTCGACCAGGTTTCGTCCGAGCAGCTGATGGACGGCGCGTTCGCGGGAGTCACCGACGCGATCGACGAGTTCAGCTACTACGTCCCGCCCCAGGACATGGGCGCGTACAAGACCTTCGTCGACATCGACGACAACGGGGTCGGCCTCGTCGTCACCAAGCGATTCGGATACGCATACGTGATCTCGGCGATCCCCGGCTCTCCGGCGCACAAGGCCGGTGTCGAGCGCGGCGATTTCATCGAGAAGATCAACGGCACGCCCACGCAGAAGATGGCGGTGTGGCAGGTGCGGCAGGCGCTCTCCGTCGACCGTCCGATCAGGATGCAGGTCCTGCGCGGCGGCCAGAGCCGTCGTGAAGAGATGACCTTCGCGCGCGCCAATTACCATCCGGTGCACGTCGAGTCGAAGAGCTACGGCAACGTCGCCTACATTCAGATCCCGTACTTCGAGAAAGGGATCGCCGCGGAGTTCCGCACGGCGCTCGCCGAGGTGCGCAAGCGCGGCACGAAGAAGCTGATCGTCGACGTGCGAGGCAACGCGGGCGGCGACGTCGAGGAAGCGATCGCCGCGGCCGACGAGCTCCTCACCAGCGGTCTGATCACCGCGCAGGAAGGGCGGAAGGTCGAGGAGAAGCGCTGGCAGGCCGACCGCGAGACTTCGTTCGACGGCGAAGTGCAGGTGCTCACCGACGGCTCGACCACGTCCGGCGCGGAAGTGTTCGCCGCGGCGGTGCGCGACAACAAGCGCGGCAGGATCGTCGGCGTGAACACGTACGGCAAGTCGATCGTGCAGCGGTTCATC
Organism: uncultured Acidobacteriota bacterium; assembly: GCA_937870635.1. GTDB lineage: Bacteria > Acidobacteriota > Thermoanaerobaculia > Gp7-AA8 > Gp7-AA8 > DATLEX01. The sequence goes on from CALMZP010000047.1 coordinate 18,628, forward strand.
CCGCTCTCCAGCGGCGGCGGCGTCCACATGACCGTCGCGCACTACGTGACCCCGGAGCTGAAACCGATCAAGGAACGCGGCATCAAGCCCGACGTGACCGTCGACCTGACGACGCAGGCCCTGCGCGACGACGAATCGCCGAAGGCGAAGGAAGACCTGATCCTGAAGAAGGCCCTCGCGCTGTTCGGCGAGGAAGCGCCCGCGGCCGTGGTCGAGAAGAAGGCGGCCTGACGCCGTACACCGTTAACCGTTAACCGTTAACCGTTAACCGAAGGCCGTGGCAAGCAAGGCCGTGACAAGCACGTCACCCTGAGCCGCGAAGACGGCGAAGGGCCTCGAGCGTAACCTGAGATCCTTCGGCGTCTTCGCGCCTCAGGATGACGCGGTGGAGCGCGGGCGACCTCGCCCGCGCTTTTCAGACCTTGACGCCCCGAGTGGACGTATTACGCTCCTCGCGGTTAACGGTTAACGGTTAACGGTTAACGGTTAACGGTTAACGGTTAACGGTTAACGGTTAACGGTTAACGGTTA
>CALMZP010000048.1 GCA_937870635.1 uncultured Acidobacteriota bacterium
GTTAACGGTTAACGGTTAACGGTTAACGGTTAACGGTTAACGGTTAACGGTTAACGGTTAACGGTTAACGGTTAACGCCTACTTGTCCCGATCCAGCACGAAGTCCAGCGCCACGTCGAGCGCTTCCCTCGCCGGTGAGTCGGGGAACGGCTCCAGGGCCGTCCGGGCGCGCTGGGCGTAGTCGCGGGCAATCTGACGGGTCTCTTCGATCGCGCCATATCGGCGCACGATCTCGATCACCTCGCCGGGGTCGACCCCGTCGAACGACTTCGACGTGACCACCCGCGAGATCACTTCTCGCTCCCGAGCCGTGGCGCGAGGCATGGTCAGGATGAGCGGAAGCGTGAGCTTCCCTTCCTTGAGATCGGAGAGCGCCGGTTTGCCCAGCACTTCGGTGCTGGAGGTGAAGTCAAGCAGGTCGTCAATCACCTGGAAACAGATGCCGAGATTCAGGCCGTAGTTGAAGAGGGAGCCAGCGACGTTGTCCGGAAGATCGACGAGGTACCCGGGGATGCGGCAGCACGCGCCGAAGAGCGCCGCCGTTTTCCGGCCGGCGATCTCGAAATACTCTTCCATTGAAAGATCGGCACGGCCATTCGTCTCGAGGCCGAGGATCTCTCCCTCGATCATGCGGATCGTGACGTTCGACAGCAGACGCAGGATGTCCAGGTTTCCCTCGGCCAGGGCCAGCCGCATCGAGTGCATGAAGATGTAGTCGCCCACCAGCACCGTGAGCTCATTGCCCCAGCCGTAGTTGACCGAGGTGCGGCCGCGGCGCAGCTCGGCCTCGTCGATGATGTCGTCGTGAACGAGCGTCGCTGTGTGAATGAGCTCCACGACCGTTCCGTAAGTGACGTCGCGGTATCCCTCGTAGCGGAGCATGTCCGAGACGAGCAGCAGGATGGCCGGCCGGAGCCGCTTGCCGCCGCCCGCCAGGATGTGCTCGCCGACGTCCGAGATCGTCTTGATCTGAGACTGGAAGTTCCGCTGCAGCTCCTCTTCCACGAGCTGCAGCTTCGGCGCGATCAGCTCGACGAGCCGCTCCGCGCGCGAGGTCTGGTCGTGGATTGTGTTCGGAACGGTCACGGGGCTCAAGAATAGTCGATGCAGTCGGACCGCTCAACCGCGGTAGTTGGTGAACTGGAGCGGAATGCCGAAGTCCTGCCCTTTGACGAGGGCGATGGCCCTCTGGAGGTCGTCCTTGTTCTTGCCGGAGACGCGGACCTGATCCGACTGGATGGAGGCCTGCACCTTGATCTTCGCGTCCTTGATGGCTTTGACGATCGCCTTGGCTTTCTCGCTCTCGATGCCCTGGACGATCTTCGCCTTCTGCCGGACTGTGCCGAGAGCGGCAGATTCGACCTTGCCGTAGTCAATCGCCTTCAGCGAAACGTTCCTCTTGACCAGCCGGCCCTCGACGATGTCCTTGAGGCTCTTCAGCTTCATCTCGTCGTCGCTGACAAGCACGAGCTCTTCGCCGGTCAGCGTGATTTCACTCTTGCTTCCCTTGAAGTCGAAGCGCTGGCCGAGCTCTTTCTGCGCCTGCTGGATCGCGTTCGCGACCTCCTGGAGGTCGGTCTTGGACACGATGTCGAATGATGCTTCCTGAGCCATCGATGTTCTCTCCTACTCGGCGCGCACAACCTGGACGCCCGCCGGAGGGGTGAAGCGGAAGGTGTCGTCGCCCGTTCGGGCGCGATGATAGCCCGAGAAAGTGAACGAGGTGCGATTGCCGTCGCGGTCGGTGTACTCGACCGATTCGATGAGGTTCGTCTTTGCGCTGGTCACGATGGAGACCGTGCGGATGGCTGCCGACGTGCTCCGCGGGTGCAGAGTCGTCGTAATCGAAGCCCCGCGCCGCTGCTCGCGCACTTCGAATTCCTTCGAGCGCGCTGCCGCGTCGCCGATCAGCAGAAAGGGAAGCTCACTTTTGCGGCGGTCGTCCAGATCGGCAACGGTCACCTGACGGTCCGCGGGCACGTAGAACCACGACCTGCTTCCGTCGAAAACGAAGGTCTTCCGTTCGGGAGCGGTGTAGGTCCAGCGCATCATCGGCAGACGTCCGAAGATCACCGAGCCGCGCTCGACCTGGCTGGTCTTGAATCCTTTTGGCGTGAAGCGATGAGTGAATTGCGCTTCCTGGCCGGCCATGATCGCCGCCGTCCGATCGATCGCCGCCCCCTGACCCAATGCGGGCAGCGCCCCGATCAGAAGGCAAACCACGAGAGTGAAACGGGTCATCAATCCTCCGGGATTACAGTTTCTCGACCTCGATGGAGACGATCGCCGAATTGACAACAAAGATGCGGTCGTTTTTGCTCCGATCGAGCGGGAAAAGGAGGAAGCCGTTCCGCTCCGGATTGTACTGGGCCGTCCCACGGATGACCTCGCCATCCGCAAACTCCACCGCCAGCTGGCTGCCCTGGCTGTCGGCGAAAGGCTGCGGCGGGGTCGTCTGCGGGAAGAACACCGCTTTGAGCAGGGAGAAGGGAACCTCGGCCGTCTCGCCCCCCTCGCGCTGAACGCTCAGCATCTGGCGCTCGACGTCCACCGGTGCGATCGATACGCGTTCGGTCCGGCCATCCCGATACCGCAGCACCACCTTGTTGTCGTCAACCATCAGAAAAGTTCGAGGCCCCAGAGATCGTGGATGTGAATGATACCTTGCACGTGCCGGGCCTCATCGGCGACGAAAAGCGATGTCACCTTGCGCTCTTCCATGATCTGTAACGCGGCCGACGCGAGTTCGCTGTCGGCGATCGTCAGCGGATTCCGTTTCATGGAATCGCCCGCCGTTTTGCGAAGAAGCCGTTCGTCTTTCTGCAGCAGCCGGCGAAGGTCTCCGTCCGAGATGACCCCGGCCAGCTTCCCCTGCTCGACGACCGCCGTGATTCCGAAGCCCTTCTTCGACATCTCGTAGATCGTGTCGTTCATCGTCGCCGTCGACTCCACCACGGGGACTGCGTTTCCGGTGTGCATCAGGTCGCGCACGCGAAGAAAGCGCTTGCCGAGCTTGCCGCCGGGATGAAGGACGGCGAAATCCTCTTCCTTGAAGCCCTTTCGCAGCAGAAGGGCCATGGCCAGCGCGTCGCCGAGGGCGAGCGTGGCGGTCGTGGATGCAGTCGGAGCCAGGCCGAGGGGACAAGCCTCTTTGGGAATGGCGGCGCTGATGTGATGGTCCGACGCTTTGGCCAGCGTCGAAGCGGGATTGCCCGTGATCGAGACGATCTCGGCGCCGATCCTCTTCAGGCTCGGAAGGATTCTGATGAGCTCCTCGGTCTCGCCCGAATTCGAGATCGCGAGCACGGTGTCGCCGCGCACGATCATGCCGAGGTCGCCGTGAATGGCTTCGGTGGGGTGGAGGAAGAACGACGGCGTACCCGTGGACGCCATCGTGGCGCTGATCTTCTTGCAGATGATTCCCGATTTGCCGAGGCCCATCGTGACGACGCGGCCTCCGGAGCTGTACAGCATTTCGACGACGTTCACGAAGGTGTCGTCCAGATGCTTGATCACGCTGAGGATGGCCGCCGCCTCGACTTCGAGGACGCGCCGGGCCTCCACGAGGGAGGGGTGCTCATGCGGTGAGGGCTCAGGCTTTGCCATTGGGGGCGAATGGTAGCGCAGAGGACGTGTCGTCGGCTCGGGGCCAGTCGATTTTGGATTTTGGATTTTGGATTTTGGATTGTCCCAAAATCCAAAATCCAAAATCCTCGTGTAATCTCGCCGGCTTGTGGCGACTCGCTCGATGAGGTCCGGCGCGATCCTTCTCTCGCTGCTGTCGATCGCAGCGGTGACCCATGCGGCGCCACGGCCGATCTCGAACGCGGAACGCACGGCCGTCGCAATCGTCGCGCGGGCCATGCAGGACGGGCCGGAGGCGGTCTGGAACGAGCTTGCCGCCACGGCGCCGCTGCGAGCCCTCTCCAGAGAAGAGGCACTGCGCGAGATCGCCGTGCGATTCGGTCCGGCGAAGGGATCGACGTGGACGCTTGAAACAGCCGATCCGTCGCTCGCTGATCGAATGGCCGTCTTCGGCGTCGAGTTCCAGTCGGGCACCGGCGACACGGTCATCATCGGCATGGCCGAAGAGCGTGGGGCGTGGAAGGTCGAGTCGATCCGTACGGCCGCGGAGCCGGGCCCGCTGACCGCGCGTCCGGTCATCGCGAAGACGAGCGAACGCGTTCGTCCCGAGGCGAACGTCAATCTTCGTGCGCCGGCGATGATCATCGGCGGCGCGTTTCTCATCGGGATTGCCGCCTTGATGATCCGCAGACGCGGCGTTTCGCGGTTGCTTCTGGCGATCTCGATCGGGTCGATCATCGCGGCGGTGGCATTGCTGGGATTGCCGTTCGTAACGCGACGGACCGTGCCTGGGACGACAGAAGGCGCGAGCGAGATCGCCCGCGCTCCACTGATTCGGCTCGGATCGATGAAGTCGCTTCGAGAGGCGTTTGCAGCAGGAGACGAAACGCCGTTTGCCAGCTTCACGACAGAGGACCCGAGGCAGCGGGATGTGGCGAAACAGTGGCGCGCGGCGCTTCTGATCAGGACCGAACGGTTGGACGAAGCGCGGAAGCTGCTCGCTCCGCTCGATGATGGCCTCCTCATGTCCGAGCTGCTTCGCGCGCGCATCGCATTCCAGGAGAAGAAGGACGTCGAGGCGGTGTCGGCATACGAGCGCGCCATTGCGAGCGGTCCCGATCGTGACTCGGTCTGGCTGGAGGCCGCCGAGGTCCTGTCTGTGCTCGGATTCGACGCCAGGGCGGGGAAGTACCTCGACCGCACGGCTCGCCTCGGCACGCGCCACGCCGTCGTGTACTACACGCTCGCGGCGCGGACGGCGATGGAGGAGAAGCCCGAGGATGCGGCTCGGCTTCTACTATCGGCGTGGGAGATGCGCCCCGTCGAGCGGGCGCGTGTCATCGGGACGCCAGTCTTCTGGCGCGTGCTGCGCCTGCCCGGCGTAGCGAAAGCTCTCGCTCTGCACGAAGTGGAGGAAGCCTCGTTCGCCGCTCGCGCGGAACGGCCGATCGAAGTGCCCGGGACGACCGCGGAACTTTCCGGAACTCATCTCCGCCTTCGAGCGGGCGGCGCAGAGATCGAGGTGCCGGGAGGGGCGTCGATCGCTCCCGCTGACGCCGCGGTGCTCGACGCAGGAGCGTGGAACCGCCGCCGCGAAGAAGAGGCTCTGGCGAGTTTCGCCGACGTTCGCGCGCGCGCGACGTCGGCGACCGCATTCGCCGATCCCGGATATCGCGACCGCAGTCTCGACACCGCCGCAGCGCTCGCGAAACGCAATCGCTGGGGGGAGATCATCACGCTCACCGATGCGCTCTCGGCCCGCGACGAGCGCGTCCCGCTGGAATTGATGGTCCTGCGCGGCCGTGCGCTCGTACGGCTGGAGCGGCCGAACGACCTTCGCCCGCTGATCCGCGATCTGCTCCTGAACCCTTCGTTTCGCCGCAAGAAGGATCCGGCCTCCATGCGGCTCATCGGCGAGTTGCTCGCGTCACTCGGCGATTACGACTCCGCGATCGCCCTCCTCAACCGGTCGCGCCAGCAGATGGCGTTGCCCGGTATGGACGAGCGGATCACGCAGCTCGAGATCGAGCGCCGCCTGGCAAGAGCCTATTCGGTCCTGAAGACCGACCACTTCAACGTCAAATATCCGCCCGATACGCGGCGGACATCGGTCGAGCGTCTCGCCGCGATCCTGGAGAGCGAATACCAGCGCCTGCAACCGATGTGGTTTCCGCGCCTGCAGATGAAGCCCGTCACGGTCAACGTCCTCTGGTGGCAGGATTTCCGCCTGTACGCGGGCAGCGATGCCATCTCCGGCCTCTTCACCAGCGAGATGTTTCTGCCGCTCGCCGGCCTCAATGTCTTCACGCCCCCGGCGGTGGAGATCGCGACGCACGAGCTCGTGCACGCGATGCTGGCCGCGGCCTCGGACAATCTCGCTCCCAGATGGTTCCACGAGGCGCTCGCATCGCGCGTCGAGATGCGAGAGACCTCGGAGAACGGATTCCTCAAGTATCGCGACGATCGTTACCTCAGCGTGGCGCTGCTGGACGCCGTTGCCGAACGTTCCGTCGATCCTTCGCTGATCTCCGAAGCCTACAGCCTCGGCGAATCGACACTGAGGTTCATCGAAGCGAGGTATGGCCGGAGAGCGGTCCTTCAGATGACAGCCGCATTCGCGGATGGGGCCGACACCGAATCCGCCGTTCGCGCGGCGACGAAGCTCTCTCTGGCAGAGCTGGACCGGGCCGCGCGCGCGTGGGGCAACGCGCAGCCGCATTTGTTTGAAAATGAGGTCATCCGGTATGACCAGACGGAGAGGGTGAGGGTTCGAAGGTGATGCCGGGCGTAGACGAAAAGGGAACGACGATCACCGCAGAGACGCAGAGGACGCAGAGGGACGCAGAGATGGCAGGCGCGCTCTGCGTCCCTCTGCGTGCTCTGCGTCTCTGCGGTCGCTTTTTGTGTCACCGCGAAGCTCGGTCTTCGCCGGCTCGCTCAACCGGTGCTGATACACGGTGATCACCACCAGCATCGCGAGCGCCAGAGCGGCGATGAATGGCGTCGCCGCCCGTCGCCGGATGCTCACCAGCATCGCCGTGCCGGCTGCCGCCAGAAGGATCCCTGCCACGATGTACGGGTAGCCGATCGCGACGACCAGTCCGGCCGCGACGATTACGCCTGCGATGACATAGAGCGTGGTCGTTGCGCCGCGCACACGCTCGCCACTGAACCAGCGATCGAGTGCCCATCCGGCGAGGATGCAGACGGCGGGAAAGATCGGGAAGAGCCGGTCGACGCGTTTCGACGGCACGAGCGAGAGCACGAGAAACGGCACGAGGAACCACCACGCCGCCACCAGCATCGCCCGGTTACGTTCATCGTCGCGTTTCGAGCGCAGCGCCACCATGGCGATCACTGCGAAGAACGACGCGGGCGCCATCCGTGCAAAGAAGTGCGGTACGTAGTAGAGGAGATGCTTGTGCTCCTTCGACTTCGATCCATCAGCAAAACGATCGATCGTCTCGCGGACGACAAGCTGCTGCCAGACTTCGTCGCCGCCGGCCGACAGCGCCGCAGCGAACCACGACAGAAGCGGGATCAGTGAAAGCACGACGCCCGGCACCAGATACATCGCGCGCGACTGTTCGCGCAGCCTTCCTTCCCGCCACCACCACACGAGAAGTCCGAGGAGGGGGATGGCGAGGCCGATCGGCCCTTTGGTGAGGAGGGCGAGCGCCGCGAACGTCCAGTAGGCGACGGGCCGCACGCGCACGGCTGCCCAGATCTGAGCCACGACGAACAGCGTCAGAAGCATGTCCGTCCTCGCGAAGTAGATCTGCTTTGAAAACATCGTCGAACACACCAGCAGCACGCCGCTGAAGAGCGCCGCGCGATCGCCGGCCACCTGGCGGGCGATCGACCATGTGAGGAGAAGCGTCAGCATCCCCGCGATGAGCGAAGGGAGCTTCAGCAGAAACTCGTTCGTCGTTCCGGCGATGAGGATCGGGATCGCCGCGAGCCAGTTGTACAGCGGTGGCTTCGTGGCCGGTGTCCCGTCCTCGTGGCGCTGCACGATCCACGCTCCGCGCTCGGTGATGTCGCGGACGTACGCCGCCTGGTAGGGCTGATCGCCCGTGGCGAGGTCGCTCGGTGCCGTCACGCGAATGACGGCAACGAGGCTGAACAGAACGAGAAGGATGACGAGGTCGCGGCGCGGCGCTGCCATGTCTTACGCTGGAGCGCGGGCGACCCCGCCCGCGGGAATCGCCTTACTTCGCTGCCGTCGCGCGCTTGGTGGCCTTCGCGAGGCGCGACTTGTACCGATCGGCGGTGTTGCTCTTGATGACGCCCTTCTTGGCGGCCTTGTCGATCACCGATGACGCCGCGCTCAGAGCCTCAGCGCTGGCGGTTCCGCCCGAGATCGCGGCCTTGGTGGTCTTGAGAGCCGACTTGAGCCGCGATTTTGCGGCCTTGTTGCGGATCTTGCGTTTTTCGGCCTGACGTCTCTGCTTCTCGGCCGAGCGGATATTTGCCATGAATCTGCTCCTGGTTCCTGACTTTGAATTGCGAGCCCGCCGGAGGGCGAGCCCGGGTAAAGCGGCGTATTCTACCGCGTTTCGATCCCGAGTTGACGCAGTCTCTGTCGGGCCAGAGCCGCCTCGGGCGCGTTGGGATGCTCGTGAACCACATACTGGAGCTGCACAATCCCTTGTGCACGCTCGTTGATGTTCAGGTACGAGAAGCCCTTCTTCAGCAGCGCGCCGGGCACCTTGTCCGACCGGGGATATTGCGTAACGACGCTGTCAAACTGCGCGATCGCCTCGGGATATTTCTGCTGCGAGAACAGGCTCTCCCCGATCCAGTACGCCGCGTTGTCGGCCAGATCGGAGTTCGGGCTCTGCGTGATGAAGTCCCGGAAGCCCGAGATCGCCAGATCGAAGTTTCCGCGCTGATAGTCCCGGTACGCGGCCTGATAGACGTCCACCGGGTTTTCCGATGGCACCGCGGAGACGACCGGTCCCGGTGCCGGGACCGTGATCTCGCTCGACGGGGATCCCGGAGCTGCCGGCTGAACGCGCGCGCCGAGCAGCTCGAGGTCGCGCTGGAACTGCGTCATCTGCTGCGCCATGCGGTCGATCCGGTAGTTCGTCTGCTCGATCGTCCCCTGCGTGTTCTGGATGCGCTCTTCCATCTGGTCCACTTTGGATACCAGGGTGGCGCTGGAGCGGAGCAGCTGTTCGGTCTGTTCGGCGATGCGCTGATTGACGTTCTGGACCTCTTCCTTTGCGGCCGTCGTCCGCTTCAGGCCGGCCAGCTCTTCCTGGAGCTCGGCGACCTGATTCTGCAGCCGCGCCACGTCACCCGTGCTCGCGCATCCACCGAGGAGCGCGAACAGAGTGACGAGCGGAAGAAAGCGGGATCTCATCGGGTCCCCACGATGACGAGGTGCGCGCGGCGGTTCTGGGACCACGCCGATTCGTTCGAGCCGGTGGCGAAGGGGCGTTCCTCGCCGTAGCTCACGGTGCGAAGGCGGTTGCCGTCGATGCCGAGCGCGGTCAGGAACTGGCGCGCGGTGTTGGCGCGGCGGTCGCCGAGGGCCAGGTTGTACTGCTCGGTGCCACGCTCGTCGGTGTGGCCTTCGATGAGCAGGTTGTACTGCGGGTTCGATCGCAGCCAGTTCGCGGAGGAGGTGAGTGCAGCCTGCGCGTCGGCGCTGAGGGCGGATTCGTCGTAGCCGAAGAAGGCGTCGCGGACATGGCCGCGCTCCTGGACGTAACGGTTGAGCGCGTCCAGATCGGTCGGCAGCTCTTCGGTCGTCGGTCGCGGATCTTCGCGGACGAAGTCGGTCTGCGTGTCGACGACGGTCTCCGTGGCGGCCGTGGCGGAGACATCAGGCACGGTTTCGGTGACCGTGGTGGTCGGAGTGGTGGGCTTCGCCTTCCGGCTCGAGCGGCAGGCCGGGATCAGTGCCATGGCGATCAGGATCAGTCCAACGGTGAAGCTCTTCATCATCGTGTTCTTCATGGATATGCAGCTCCTCTCGCGATCATAACAATCATTCGAGCTTCTTCGACCAGTCCGGTTCCTTGTTCTCGCCCTGAGATGTGAGCGGCAGCAGATCGGTCCCGTCCGCTCTCATCCGGTAGATCTGCCATTTTCCGCCGCGGTTCGACTGAAATGTGATCCACCGGCCATCCGGAGACCATGAGGGCTGCTCGTTCGAGCCTTCGCCCGCCACGATTCGTGTCTCGCCCGTGACCGTGTTGTGGATTCGGATCTGGAATCGTCCCCGCACTCGCGATGTGTATGCGATGCGCTCGCCATCGGGGGACCAGGTGGCATCGTCGTTCCAGTCACCCTCGAAAGAAATGCGGCGGACATTCGTCCCTTCCGCATCCATGACGTAGATCTGCGGTGTCCCGCTTCGTCCCGACGTGAACGAGATCTGGCGTCCGTTCGGACTCCATTCAGGCGTCGACTCGATCGACCCCGTCGAGGTCAGCCGGCGGATGTTGCCGCCTGCATCATTGATCAGATAGATGTCGGGGTTTCCGTTCGTCGAGCCGACGAACGCGATGTCGTTGTTGACGGGGGAGAAGGTGGCCGAGGTGTTGAGATTGAGCCCGGTGTGAAGGCGGATCCTCCCTCCGCCGCGCCGGTTGATGATCCACATGTCGCTCGTTCCCTTGAGCCACGAGGTGTAGACCATGCGCTCGTTGTCGGGCGCCCAGCTCGGCAGGATGGAGATCACGCCGTGGTTGGTGATCTGGGTCTGGTTGGCGCCATCCCAGTCCATCAGCCAGATCTCCCAGTTGCCGGTGCGGTTCGAAGCGAACGCGATGCGGGTCATGAAGATCCCCGGTGTGCCGCGGACGATGCGCAGGATGTTGTTGGCGATCGTGTGCGCGGTGCGCGTGAGCGCCGCGCGCGGGGAACGATAGCGCTGCGGCTTGAGCACGCTCGCGCCGGTCATGTCGAGGAGCTCCGGATCGACGAGGTAATCCGGCCCCTCGCGGAACACGTTGATTTTCAGCAGATAGTGAGCGCCGGCCCGTTTGGCAACCTCGATCGTCGGCGCGATGCCCGGCGGCAGCGGCGCGATCGCAAATGCATCGGAGTACGCGAGGTCGCGCGTCAGCGGCGCGAAGAACGGCTCGCGGATCTCTTCCGACGCCGCCACGGTGGCTCCGGCCGTCTTTGGGACGGAATCGGGAAAGGGCACGGCGATGCGGACGATCTGCGAAGCCTGGCTCGGATCGATCGTCACGGTGACATCGGTCTGGGCGGACAGCAGGGCGGGGAGAGCGAACGACAGTACGGCCAGGATCTTCTTCATCGGAATGTCAGGTGGACTCCAAGGTAATTTCCACTGTAGCCAAAGGGCAGGGGCGGCAGCGGTGACGTTTCGAGAACCGCGCGGAGCGCGGCGCGATCGAAGGTGCCGTTGCCGCTCGCTGTCTCCACCGCTGCATCACGGATCGTGCCGTCGCGCTCGATCCTGAAGTAGATGACCGTCTTCGCGCCCGTGGCGATCTGCGGCCGGATCCAGCGGGCGCCCACGAGCGTCTTCATCCGGTCGAGATAGAGCGTGTACGGGAAGTCGCCGCCCTCGAGTCCGGTGACACCCGCTTCGCCGACGCCGATCTCGCCGCCGGCCACTCCTGATGAGGGCGGGGGAGGCGGGGGAGGCGGGGGAACATCCGCTCCTTTCTTGGTTGAGCGGCCGAAGGGTGAAAACGGGACGGTGCCCTTCGCCGGTGGTTCGGGAGCCTTTTTCGGAGGAGCCTTGACCGGTTGCGGCGCCGGCTCCTGGATGCGGGGGACGACCGGTTCCGGCGCTTTCGGCTTCGACGCGACGGGTCCCGGCGTCGGTGTAACCGGGCGCGGAGCGCGCGCAAACTTGATGTTCAGCGTGGTGACCGGCCGCGGCGGCGGCTGCCGCAGCGCGCTGTAGATCGCGACGCCTGCGCCACCCGCGTGCAGAAGGAGAGACAGCGCGATCGCGCCGGAGAGTCCGCTGGCCGCCGCCGATCGTTCCTCGAGGATCTCAGCGACGGGGTCGCGCATCGCTTTCCCGCGGCCGCGTGCTCATGCCGAGCTGTTCGACTCCGGCGCGATTCATCACGTCGAGCACGGCGACGACGCGTCCATACGGCACGGACTGGTCCGCTTCGAGAACGGCGCGCTTGATCTTCTTCGCGCGAAGCATCGGACCGAGGGTCTGTTCGAGGTTCGAGGTGCCGACGGCGACGTCGTCGATGTAGACGGCGCCGCTCGCGACGATCGTGATCTTCGCAGGATTGTTCGACGCCAGCTCGAAGCTGCGCCCCTCAGCCTGCGGCAGCTCGACCTCGAGCCCCTGCGAAAGCATCGGCGCGGTGACCATGAAGATGATGAGGAGCACGAGCATCACGTCGACGAGCGGCGTGACGTTGATCTCCGCCAGATCCCCAAGGTCGTCGTCCTGTCGAAGCCTGAATGCCATTTGTGGTTAGACGCCTGAGTGTTTTGAGGGTCACGTCTGCACTTCGCACTTTCTCCACCAACGGTAGATACAGCGAAGTTGGCGCTATCTACCGTTGGTGGAGAAAGTGCGAAGTGCAGACGTGACCCTCAAAACATCACATGAAATTACGTTCTGTCAGATTCAGAAACTCCAGCGTGAAATCTTCCATCTCGCCGCGCGCGCGGCGCAGATGCTGGACGAAGGCGTTGTAGGCGATCAGCGCGGGGATCGCGGCGAAGAGGCCCGCTGCCGTGTTGATCAGCGCCTCGCTGATGCCCGGCGCGACCGCGGTGATCGAGGTCGACCCGGTCGCGCCGATGTTCGCGAACGCTCCCATGATCCCCCACACCGTCCCGAACAGGCCGATGAACGGCGTGGCCGCGGCGCATGTCGCGAGAAAGGGAACGAAGCGGCTGAGGCGTGCCGCCTCGATGCGCGATGCGCGAATGAGCGAACGCTCCACGCTGTCGAGCGAGCGGATGGTCTGCGCGCCGCCGGCATGCGCGATCTGCGCCTCGATCTCGGCGTAGCCGGCGCGGAACAATCCCACGAGCGCGGAGCTGGAGAGCGCCGGGAGCGCCGACTGGACGTCGAGGAGGCGCTTCGCTTTGCGGAAGAGGGCCATGAAGCGGCGCGACGCGCGGTCCGACCGCTTGAAGCGGCGCCAGACCAGAAGCATGGTCGCCCACGACAGGACAGAGAAGAGGATCAGCGTGGCCAGGACGGCCTTACCCACCCACCCTGAATGTTCAAACGCCGCCCAGAGCTCCACGGCGTTTAAATTAGCACGAGATCGAGATCAGACCACCGCCCGAAGCTTCGGTGTCTCACTGAAACGCGCCATCGCGGATCCGGCGGACATGGCCACGCGTCCCGTGACGAGCCCATGCGTTTCGAGGTAGAAGCGCAGGTCGTTCACCGACATCGAGTAGAGGACTCGGTCGCCGCCACGCCCCATCGAGCTCACGAAGCTGCTGTCGCCTTCGCGGATCAGGACGACATCGCCCGTGAACGTATGCGGGAGACAGGAGAGCAGCGTCAGGTAGTCGGCGGCTGAGGTCGAGCGATCGAGAATCACGCGCTCCACATCGACATCGAGATCCACCATGTGGCTCGTGATCGCGTACTTGAGGATCGTGAACGAGTCGAGGAGGATGAGGCGATTCGGCGCATTCAGCGAGTCGTCCCAGTCGTGCTCCGGATGGCTGGGGTCTCTGGTGATCAGCGTGATGCGGCGGCTGTCATGAGTCATGGTCTCTCCCTCTCTGTCGGTCCGCGGGCGAGATCGCCCGCGGCTCCACCCAAAAGCCAGCTGGATGCCATGCGTTCGACTTCCGATAACTGCCGTTGCTCGTGTGAGTTACGAAGTCGTTTCGAACTTTTCAGTAGTTTGAAAATTGGACACGTGTATGATTTGCCGCCCATGTCCGAGATTCGCAAGCGCATTCTCGTCGTCGACGACGACCCCCAGATCCTCTCCGGTCTGGCCGCCCTTCTGAGCGACGAATGGGAGGTCAGGACCGCCGAAAACGGTAAGGCCGCACTGACCACCTTCGCCGAATTTTCTCCTGACGTCGTCCTTCTCGACGTCCAGCTACCCGACTACTCCGGCATCGATCTCCTTCATCAGTTCAAGATGTACTCCGAGACCTCCGCCGTGATCATGATGTCGGGCCTCGGCAACATCGATCGCGTCATCGAGTCGATGAAGCTCGGCGCGGAAACCTTTCTCCAGAAGCCGTTCGATACCGACACACTGACCCTCACCCTCGAGCAGGCCTCACGAATCATCGCGCAGCAGAAGGAGCTCATCGCGTTCCGGCGCGCGGAGGCCAAGGAGGGCGAGCGCCTTCCGGGACTCTCTCCAGCCATCAGCCATCTCAATGACATCCTCCCTCAGATCGCGCGCGCCCCTTCGCCGGTGCTCATCGAAGGTGATTCGGGCACGGGAAAGGGAATCCTGGCGAAGCTCATTCACAACCGTTCGACCCGCGTGCGCGCGCCCTTCGTCGATCTGAACTGCGCCGGACTGTCGAAGGAACTTCTCGAGTCGGAGCTCTTCGGCCACGAGCGCGGGGCATTCACCAATGCGACGAACACGAAGCCGGGGCTCTTCGAGATCGCCGCCGACGGCACGTTGTTCCTCGATGAGATCGGGGAGATGGAGCTGACCGTGCAGGCGCGCCTGCTCAAGGCGCTCGAAGAGAAACGGTTCCGCCGCGTCGGTGGCACGCGTGACATCCGTGCGGATTTCCGACTCATCGCGGCGACGAATCGTGATCTTCAGGCCGAGGTTGCTGCCGGACGGTTCCGCGGAGATCTCTATTACCGGCTGAACGTGGTGAAGCTGCGCATGCCGGCGCTTCGGGAGCGGCTCGAAGACCTGCCGATCCTCGTTCAGGAGATTCTCCGTCCGCTGGCGAAGGAGATGGGGCGCGCAGTGCCGAAAGTCTCCGCGCCCGCGCTGAAGAAGCTAACATCGTATCCGTGGCCGGGGAACGTCCGGGAGTTGCGCAACGTGCTCGAGCGCGCGCTCCTGACGCTCCCGGGCGATGAGATTCGCAGCGAAGACGTCACGATCGAGAAAGAGGCCGGCGCGGCGGTGATGGGCGCGAAGAACGGACTTCTTCCGTCGGAGGAGTGGGAGATTCAGCCGCTTGACAAGGTGATCACGAGCTATGTCGCCGCGGCGGTGACCGCCGCCGGGGGCAACGTCCGGAAAGCAGCCCGTCAGCTCCAGATCAGTCCCTCCACGTTGTACGCGCGGATCAAGGAAGCGGAGCCGCGTGGCCGGCGGTAGTGTGGAGCGCGGGCGACCTCGCCCGCGGAGGCCCACGAAAAGCCCGCGGCCCGGGCGGGGTCGCCCGCGCTCCGCTGTCCGGATTCCAAACGGTGTACAGTCCTCAGATGGTCACGATCGTTCGGTTTTCTGTTAATCCTCTCCACCTTCAGGAGTTAGTACATTGATGGATGCGGCAGGGATCTTGGACTGAGTGACGCCGTGAGAATTGCGTTCATCGGATGCAGCGACGAAGAACGGACGGCGGTCGCGGCCCGTTTCGAGGCTGACTACGTCGCCGCGGAGCTGCCCGTCGGACCGCCAGCGTTCGACTTTGCGATTCTCGGATCTTCGCTGCTGCATGAGGGCCAGCTGAGCCAGGATGTGTGCCGGCGGGTCACGTGCCCGTCGATCGCGATTCTTCCCTCGGCCGCGCTCTTCGACACGTTCGACGCGAATATGGGGGCGATCACGATCGACGGCCTCCAGCGTCTGTCGTTCGCGATCAGGCGCGAGATGCGCCAGGACCTTCTGTCGAGGCGGCGTGTGGAAGAAGCGCTGCGCGCGAGGGAAGAGGCGCTCCTCGACAGAGAGGCGAGGTATCGCGACCTTGTCAGCCACATGCCGGGTGTGGTGTGGAGTGCGGACGACACCGGACGCCTGCTCTTCGTGAGCGACCGCGTAGAGGACCTCACCGGATATTCGCGTGAGGAGTTCCTCGCCATGACTCTGGAGAACGTCTTCCAGCGCATCCATGAGCAGGACCTCGGCTCGTTCGGGGAGCTGTGGACGGAGATGCTCGCCGGAAATCCGCTCGAGTGCGACGTGCGGTTTCGTCGCAAGGACGAGACCTGGGTCTGGGTGCACGTCCGCGCATCGGCCGAGCGGAGTCAGGGTGTGGCGAGAGTGGTCGGCGTCTCGACGGACGTCACCGATCGCCGCGCCGCCGAGGACGCTCTGCGCGCTTCCGAGGCGAGGTACCGGACGCTGGTGGAGGGGGCGCAGGACGTGATCGTCTCCATCGATTCCGCCGGGCTGGTGCGCTCGGTGAACCGCGCGGCGGAGGAGTTGACAGGCGGGAGCAGGGTGGAGTGGATCGGGCGTTCGGTTCTGGAGGCGCTTTCTCCCGATTCGGCGGCGCGGGCCGAGGCGAACTTCCGGGCTACGTTTGCGGGCGCGCCGGTCACGCCGTATGCCGAATATGAGCTGCGCACGAAATCGGGAGCTTTCGTCACGATGGAAGCGCAGGTGCGGCCGGTCGAGTCGCACGGAAACGTGGTCGGCATCGTGATCGTGGCGCGCGATGTCACGGCGAGGAAAGAAGCCCACACGCGCGCTGAGAAAGAAAAGCGGCTGGCCAGCCTGGGCCAGCTGGCGACGTCCGTCGCGCACGAATTCAACAACGTGCTGATGAGCATCATGCCGTTTGCCGAGCTTCTGCGGAGGCGCATGCCGGACGACGAGCGGGTCCTGACCTCGACGCGGCACATTATCGACGCCGTGCGCCGCGGACGCGACATCGCGCAGGAAATCCTTCGCTTCGCGCGGCCGGTCAGTCCGCAGATCGAGAGCCTCGGCGTGTGCGACTGGGTGGAGAGCTTCGCGAAGAGAGCGAGGTCCATGCTCGGCCCGCTTTACACGGTCGAGGTGGAACTGCCGCCGGCCGAGTTGACGCTCGCCGCGGACCGTGCGCTGCTCGACCAGGTGGCGGTCAACATTGCATTGAACGCGCGTGACGCGATGCCCGACGGGGGAACGTTCTCGATCGGCGCGCGCGACGCCGGCGACCTCGTGCAGCTCGAGTTCAGGGACCGCGGCCCCGGCATACCGCCGGAACTGGTCGAGCGCATCTTCGAGCCTCTGTTCACGACGCGGCGCGACGCGAACGGGCTTGGTCTTTCAATCGCGCATCAGGCCATGGTCCAGCAGGGGGGCGCGATCCACGTGCGCAGCACCCTCGGGAAAGGGGCGACGTTCATCGTCTCGCTTCCGAAGGCAAAGCCTGTTGCTGATGGCGAGCGCGTCCCGGCCCGCAGCCGGCGCGTGCTCGTCATCGAGGACGATGAGTCGGTAGGCGAGGGTCTGCGCGCCCTGCTCACGGACGAGGGATTCGAGGTCGATCTCATCGAGCGCGGGCTCCACACGTTGCCGGCGATCGACCGGTTCAAGCCGGATCTAGTGCTCCTCGACGTCAACCTTCCCGATGTGAGCGGCATCGAGGTGTATCGTCAGATCCGGTCGAAGTGGCCAGTCCTGCCGGTGATCTTCTCGACGGGTCACGCCGACTCGCGCGCTCTGGGCGAGCTTCGCGACCTCGAGGTGCCTTCGATCATGAAGCCCTACGACTTCGCCGAGCTGATGTCGGTGGTCAGTACCGTCACCTGAGGACGGAGCGGATCAGCTCGATGAGCTGCTGACGGTCCGGGCCGCTCGTGAGGAGAATTCTGGCCAGCACGCCGCTGGCGGAGTTGGCGCCGGCAGCGAGCATGACCTCGCGGGCAGCGGGGTGAGACGGGTCATGACACGCCTCGGCGAAACGGCGGATTTCGTCTTCACTCAGGTCCATGGCGCGCCGCAATGTAACCGGACCAAAGTGAAACAGGGTTGTTACAAAACGGTTACAGCAGGTAGGAATCTGGTTTCTGCCGTCTCTATGTCACGATGGTGGCCCCGGCGTGACTCGAACACGCGACCTTCAGTTTAGGAAACTGCCGCTCTATCCAACTGAGCTACGGGGCCTTATCGGAAGATCAGGAGCGCGAAGCTTATCAATTCTGGCCCCGAAATCGCAATTAGTTATTTCGACTGATGCGATCTCTTTTTGCCCTTCTCCTGCTCTTCGTCCCCCTCACAACGTTCGCGGATCACCCTGCGCTTCCGGAAGACGCGCCCCTCTCCGGCCCCCTCATCACCATCGACGTCAGCACCAACCGGGCCTGGCTCTTCCGCGACGGTCAGCTGCTCGCCCAATCGCGCGTGGCCACCGGTTCGGACAAGATTCTCCGCAAAGGCCATCGGGTCTGGTTCTTCCGGACCCCGCGCGGAAAGATGTCCGTCGTCGGCAAGATCGTCGATCCGATCTGGACCAAACCCGACTGGGCCTTCATCGAAGAAGGGAAGCCTGTCCCGCCGCCCGATTCACCGGCGCGCCGCGTCCGCGGCACCATGGGCCGCTATGCCCTCGACCTCGGCGGCGGCGTCCTCATTCACGGCACCGACGACCCGAGGTCGATCGGCACGAAGGCCTCTCACGGCTGCATCCGCATGCCCGCAAAAACACTGAGGAAATTCTTCGAGGAGGCCGCGGTCGGAACACCCGTCTACATCTTCGACAGCAACCCGCGGCCGCTGAGTATGACCGGGCTCAATAGTCTGGACATGAGATGAGGATCGTGCTTGGTGCTTGGTGCTTGGTGCTTAGTGCTGTAAGTCTCGCGGTGTGTGGCCCCACGTCATCCTGAGGCGCGAAGACGCCGAAGGACCTCAAGATGCGAAGATCGCGTCGACAGAGGCCCTTCGCTGTCTTCGCAGCTCAGGGTGACGTGGGCAAGCTCTCTGCACCAAGCACCAAGCACCAAGCACCAAGCACTAGCCTCATCTCCCCTTCATCTTCGCCTTTTCCTGATCCCTCCGGTCGTGCATCAGCGTCGAGATGACCAGATACAGGCCGATGATCGCTGACACGACGTAGCCGATGCCGGCCAGCACCGGCTGGATGTCCATCATCAGCGCGGAGGCGATCACGATCGCGGCGATGACCACACGTGATCTCCATCTCGAACCACCGTCGGCGCGAGGAGATGGCGAAGCTGCCGCACTCCGATCCATCGCACCGGCGGCGCAGCAGGCAGCCTGAGCCATTTGCGGATGGATGCTTCGCCGTCGTTACGCCTTGACGTTCTTGAGCAAGCGTCATAAATAATGATCCTTGACGACTACAACGAGGAGGCTTCGCCAATGAAACGCTTTGCCGCAGCCTGCATGCTCATCGCGATCGTCCAGCCGGTATTCGCAGCGCAGCAGCTCCAGCTGGAGCACACCGAACGCGCAGTGGTAGTCTCCAGAGTCACTCCGGGCGCCGCGGTAGCGCTGTACGTCCTGAGTCGAACGCCTCGAGAATTTGAATCGCGTGTAACGCGTCACGCAACGATTCTCCGGGACGACGATCTTGATGGCGTCGTACGGTATGACAGTGACGCACCGATAGCGGTCAAGACGATCTCGTTCGCGGCCGACCTGGCCAGCGGTGCGTTCGCGATCGGAACACCGCCGGGTCATCCGCTCCGCGAGCTG
>CALMZP010000049.1 GCA_937870635.1 uncultured Acidobacteriota bacterium
CGCGCGCGGTCGCGGATGGCCTCGAACAGCTCGAGCTGCTGGGCCTCGAGGAAGCCGCGCTGCGTCACGCGGCGGACGGAGTCCGCGCGCCGAGCGGAGTCAGCCGCTCCACCGAAGCGGATGTCCGTGTGCTGGCGCAGTGATCCTCCGCCCACGTCCACTGAAAAGACGTTGTTGTCCCGCACGAAGAAGACGCGCGTGCCGTCCGCGCTGAACCGCGGGTCGGCCTCCCGCTCGACGGTCTCGGTGAGCCGGCGGACGTTTCCGGTGCGCTCGTCTACCACGAAGATGTCGCCCTGGAACTCGACTACCCGCCGGTCGCGCCGGGCAGACAGTACGCCGCTCTCGAGCAGCGGCCCGACGGTGTCCATCTGCGCATCAGCGACGCGCTCGGGCCTGGCGCCGGGCACGGCGCGAACGCGATACGGCTTCGGCGTCTCCCGCCAGTCAGCGCCCGGCTCGACCCAGCGGAAATAGATCCACCGGTTGTCCGCCGACCACGACACCTGCTGCGGCGGGCGGCCGTACAGCTCGGGCCCGCGCATGATGTTGGCAATCGTGAACTCAAAGGGCTTCGTGGCGGCGCTCGCAGGAAGCGGCGGTGGACTGGTTATCGGCGCCTGCGCGAAGAGCGGAGAGGCGAGGAGAAAAGCGAGGCAGGTAAATCGAAGCATGGGGTCGTGAGTAATGAGTATGCAGGAAACTACGCTGCGCACTGCGTGCTGCGCGCTGCGCCCTGGAAAGTGCGTCGAAGATCCAAGCATGGGTATTTCAGCCAACCTTGCGAGGGCGCAGCGCGCAGCACGCAGTGCGCAGCGCTGTTCCACTCACAACTCTTCAGGCTGCCTTCGAAAACGGTACCTCCGTGCTCACCGCGGCTTTCCGTCCGGACAAAACCCTCCACCACTCGAAAGCCGACGTAATGATCACCACGACGACCGCCGTCATGAACGCCCCCGCTACGGCCGCGTTGAGATAATCGTTGAAGATCATGCTCCTGCCCGCTGCCTCGCTCGCCACCCCGGCCGGCAGCGCGCCGGACGCGAGCTGCTCCGACAGCAGTCGCGCGTGCGACAGGAATCCCAGCCTCGGCTCGGCCGCGAAGATCTTGATCCAGCCCGCCGAGAGCGTGACGGTCGCCACCCACGCGAGCGGGATCAGCGTGGTCCACGCGTACCGCGCCTTGCCCATCTTGATGATGATCGTCGTGCCGACGCACAGCGCGACCGCGGCCAGCAGCTGGTTGGAGATGCCGAACAGCGGCCACAGCGAATTGATCCCGCCCAGCGGGTCTATCACTCCCTGATACAGGAAGTGGCCCCACAGCGCGACGAAGATCGCGCTCGTCAGGATTATGGACGGGTACCAGCCGGTGCGGCCGATCGGCGCCCACACATGCCGGCCGATGTCCTGCACGATGAACCGCCCGATGCGCGTCGCGGAGTCCAGAACGGTGAGGACGAACAGCGCCTCGAACATGATCGCGAAGTGGTACCACACCGCCATGGTCGACGGGCCTCCGAGCACGTTCGAGAAGATCGTCGCCATCCCGATCGCCAGGCTCGGCGCGCCGCCGGTGCGCGAGAGAACCGTCTGCTCCTGGATGTTGCGCGTGAGGACGTCGATCTGCTCCGGCGTCACGGTGAAGCCCCACGATGAGATCGCCTGCGCCGCGCTCGCGCTGGTCGCGCCGATTGCCGACGCCGGCGCGTTGATCGCGAAGAACAGGCCGGGCTCGAGGACGCACGCCGCGATGAGGGCAAGCACGGCGACCAATGATTCCGTCAGCATCGCGCCGAAGCCGATGACACGCGCGTCGGCCTCGTTCTCGATCATCTTGGGAGTGGTGCCGGACGCAACGAGGGAGTGAAAGCCCGAGATCGCGCCGCACGCGATGGTGACGAACGCGAAGGGGAAGATCTTCCCCGCGAAGATCGGGCCGGTGCCGTCAGTGAACTGCGTTATCGCCGGCATCCTGAGCGGCGGCAGGAGGAGCAGCACTCCGATCGCGAGCGCCAGGACGACACCGATTTTCACGAACGCGGAGATGTAGTCCCGCGGCGCAAGCAGCAGCCATACGGGCAGCACCGCCGCCGCGAACCCGTAAATCATGAGCGACCACGCGAGCGTGGTTCCGCTCCAGGTGAACATCGGCGCGAGCGTGGGGCTGTCCGCCACCCACTGTCCGCCGTACACGGCAAAGATGCACAGCACCAGCCCGATGAGGCTCGCTTCGATGACGCGTCCCGGCCGGATGAACCGCAGGTACACGCCGACGAACATCGCCACGGGCATGGTGAAGATCACCGTCGCCGTGCCCCAGGGGCTCACCTTGAGCGCGTTCACCACGACGAGGCCCAGCACTGCGACGATGATGATCATGATGCCGAGCACCGCGAGCAGCGCGGCGATGCCGGCGACCGGGCCGATCTCGTCCTTCGCCATCTGCCCGAGGGATTTTCCGTCGCGCCGGATCGAGCCGGCCAGGATCACCATGTCCTGCACCGCGCCCGCGACCGCGACGCCGACGATGATCCAGATCGCGCCAGGGAGGAAGCCGAACTGGGCGGCCAGCGTCGGCCCGACGAGCGGCCCGGGCCCGGCGATCGTCGCGAAGTGATGGCCGAACACGATCCACTTGTGCGTGGGCACGTAGTCGCAGCCGTCGGCGAGCCGCAGGGCCGGAGTCGGGCGCGCTGGATCGAGCGCGAAGATCTTCGCCGCGATGAACCGGCTGTAGAACCGGTAGGCGACCAGGTAGGTGGACACGGCCGCGACGAGCAGCCAGGCCGCGCTGACCTGTTCGCCGCGCGAGATTGCAAGCCATGCAAATGCGCCTGCGCCCAGCGCTGCGACCAGAACCCAAACGAGTGACGAAAGAAGCTTCTGCATCCGGAAGTGGAAGAGGTAGGCGGTGAAATTGAAGAGCGGTTACTTTTCCCGCAATCTTCCTATGAAAAGAGCATTTCGAGCTGTCCCGCTCCTGAGCCTGATACTGGGGGCCGCCTGCGCTTCGGGCGGAGGCTCCAAACCGGACCCACTGAGTGAGGCCGCGACGCTGGCAGGCTATGCCGGCAGGGCGGTACTGGTGCTGCCGGTTCAGCAGGTCTCTGAAAATCCTGGTGTCTCCAGCTCCCGGTCCGATCAGTCGCTGGCGTTCAGGGAAATGATGGACTACGAGATTCGCTTTGCATTCGGCGAGACGCCGCCTGCACGCTGGGTTTTCGCGCCGTCTATCATTGCGTCGTCGCGGCGGAATATCGGTGTCAGTGCCGATCCGCTGAAGCTCGCCGTGGAAGGCCTGACGGAAAAGCTGCCGGAGCCTGAGGACCCGATCTCAGAAACTTTGCGCACCCAGGTCCGCCAGATTGTCGCGCTTACCGACGCGAGATATGTGTTGCTGCCGGCGTACGTGCGTGTATTCGAGAGGCCGAATGGAACACGGCGTGCGACCATGCGCGTCGTGCTGATAGACGCCCGGCTTGCCCAGGTTCGCTGGGCAGAGGATGTATCTACTGAACCCGCAACAGCATTGAATCGATCGGCTGCGGCCGCACTCGCCGGCAGGCTGGCAGTAATGGCAGGAGTGCGCTGATGTCCGCGGAAAATGTTCGCGTATTCCACGTTTCCGACCTGCACTTTGGAAGACCCGCGGTCCCTGCGCAGATCGAGGCAATCGAGGCAGCGATCCAGGATGAGAAGTTCGACGTGGTGGCGGTCTCCGGAGATCTCTCGCAGCGATCCCGCTCGGGAGAGTTTCAGCGAGCCTCGGTTTTTCTGCGCGATGCGGGCAAGGTCAGCCAGACAATAGTCGTTCCCGGCAATCATGACGTCGCGTGGTGGCATGCGCCCCTCGGACTCGGCGACCGGTCGAAGATTTATGCGACCTACCGCGAGTTCGTTTCGCCCGAGCTGGAGCCGGCGCTGTACGTTCCCGGCGCGGCTTTTGTCGGCCTCAATACGTCGCACGGAATCACCCGGCGCACACTCACCTGGAACCTGCGGGACCTTTCAATTATTGGGGACCTCAAGAAGAAGCAGTTCGAATACGCGGCGACCGCTTTTTCCAGGGCGAAGAAAACGGATGCGCGTGTCATCGTGATGCATCACAACCCGGTGAAGGGTGAGCTGTCGCAGCGTCACGGACTGAAAAGGACGAAGACAATCCTTGGGACCTTCGCGGAGATGGGCGTGGACCTGATTCTTTGCGGACACGATCATCAGGAGTCTGTGCATTTCATCGAGCATACGAGGAAGGGAACCGTAATCGCGACAGCCGGGACAGTTTCCAGCCGTTCCCGGGGCGGGCGGCCATCGTCGGTGAACGTCATCGACATAAGGCCGGACGAAATCGAAGTTCATACACGGGTATGGTCGCGCGACGCAAGAAATTTCGTCGCCGGTCCGCATCGATGCTTCAAGCGCTGAGACATTTCGCGCGGTTTTTTTCGCGCGACGAAAATCAGCTTTCGCTCGACCTTGCACCTGCGGCACGCCCCCGAACATCGGAGGAGCTTCAGTCTGAGCTGCACCGTCTGGGTCTTCGCAGCGACTATCACGTCAGGCTGACCAGGAATCGAGCAGTAGTGGTCAGCTATGGCCGCGGCGAGCTGCGAATTCACCAGAGTTTCCTGGACGCGCCCGAGGATGTGTGGCGGGCGATAATCGTATTTGTGCAGGGACGGACGCGTGCAGCCCGCGGCGAGGCGAGGCGAGCCAGGGCAGCGAGCGCTTGCTCGGCGCGGTTGATCTCGGCGC
>CALMZP010000050.1 GCA_937870635.1 uncultured Acidobacteriota bacterium
CGGCTTCGCTGTGCTCCCCGCCGCCGACGGTCAGGCGGCGCTTGATCTTCTCGCCGCTGATCCGTCACTGCCCGATGCGATTGTGCTCGATCTCGAGATGCCCGTCATGGACGGCCGCGCGTTCTTCCGTGCCCTCCGCGAGCGCGGATTCGAGGTGCCCGTGATCGTCGTGTCGGCGTACGGCGCGCGCACGGCACAGCGCCAGCTCGGCGCCGAGAGCTACCTCGACAAGCCGTTCAGTCCGGATGAGCTGGTTCGTCGGGTTCGTTCGCTTCTCCAGCCGGCAGCGTAACGACGAACTCCGTCCCGGATCCGGCGTCCGTCACGAACGAGATCGTCCCGCCCAACTTCTCGACGATCTGCCGCGAAACGAACAGCCCGATACCGAGACCCCCGCGCGCACTCCTCGCATCCGCTGTGCCGCGATAGAAGCGATCAAAGACAAAGGGCAGGTCATCAGGTGGAATGCCTTCGCCTGTATCCGAGACGGTAATAAGAAGGCTTTGAGTTGTCTCTGTACGACAGGTCAAAGTAATCCTTCCCCCAGCAACCGTATGTCTTAATGCATTATTGAGCAAGTTGCGAATCACCTGCGCGATACGATCCTCATCCACATTGATGAATGGCAGGTTGGACGCAATCTCCAATGTGAGTTCAATCTGACTGGACTGTGCCTGCAAACGGAACGGCTCGACTGCCCGCATAATGAGTTCAGCGGGATCGATCTTCACGCGTTCCAGCTTCAATTGACCCGCTTCCGCCAGCGAAAGCAATCTTAAATCCGAAACGAGACGAGTCAATAATGCTGCTTCATCCCGCAGTGTAGCAATTTCTTGTGGACTGGCGGGCAGGACTCCATCCAACATGGCTTCCAGATTCCCCTGAATCACCGTAAGCGGAGTGCGCAGTTCATGGGCGACATCCGCGATCAGATTGCGGCGCAATTCTTCATGTTGTGCAAGCGAGTCCGCCATTTGATTGAACGCAGTTGCCAGCGTACCAATTTCATCCTGCGCTTGTGTCGGAATACGTTGATGCAAATCTCCCGCCGCGATTTTTTGAGCGGCGGAGGTTAGTCGTTGTATAGGCGCAACGATATGAAAGAAAAGCAATGAGCCAAGCAGCAACGCAACAACCGCGGCGATGATACCCGCCCACCACACTTCCATCGTGTAGATCAGAGGAAGACTGAAGAGGAGACCGCCGGCGAGCCCGCGACCGTATTCACGGAGCGATTCGGAGGAAGGTCGACCGTGTCCCGCTGGCATGGGCATGGTGTCAGGTCTGGACAGAGGACCTTTCTACCAAAACTGCCGCCCAAATGCGGAAGAAATGTCCTCTGTCCAGACCTGACACCATGACGCTACTTACGCTCGAAGACGATCTCGCCGTCGACGATCGTCATGTCCACAACGGCTGATTCGATCGTCTCCGGCGCGATCGTGAAGAGATCGGCCGAGAGAACGGCGATGTCGGCGAGCGTGCCGGGTGTGAGGCGGCCGACCTCGTTCTCGGCAAACATCGCCCAGGCGTTGTTCACGGTGTAGCACCGCAGCGCTTCCTCGACGGTGATCTTCTGCTCGGGGATCCATCCCTCGGGATTCTTACCATCGATGGTGCGGCGGGTAACCGCTGCATAGATGCCCAGAATCGGGTTGAGCGGGGCCACGGTCCAGTCGGATCCGAACGTGAGGACCGCACCGGCGTCGAGAATCGACCGGAACGCGTAGGTGCCCGTCGCGCGCTCGTGTCCGATCTTCTTTTCCGCCCAGCGGCCGTCGTCGATGGCGTGATACGGCTGCATCGAGGCAACCACTCGATTGGCGGCGAAGCGTTTGATCAAGGCGTCATTGAGGTGCTGGGCGTGCTCGATCCGAAAACGGCGATCCCTGGCGTTGGGGATGCTCTCGAAGATCTTCAGGACTTCGTCGTTGGCCTTGTCTCCGATGGCGTGGATCCCGATGTGGAGGTTCGCCGCGTCGGCTGCGACGACCCGCTTCTTCATCGAGCCGTCCGTCATCGATTCCATCATCAGGCCGCGGTTGTCCGGCTCGCCCTCGAACGGCTCGAAAAAACCCGCTGTCGAAGATCCGAGAGAGCCGTCGGCGAAGCCTTTGAGCGCACCGATGCGGAGGCGGCCGCCGAAACGTTTCTCGATGTTCGCGCCGGCCATCCGTTCGTACTGAGAGATCGGTGTGAAGAGGTAGACGCGCGCGGTAAGATCGCCGGCGCGCTCGATCTGCTGATACGCACGCAGATCTTCGTAGGCATCGCTGCCCGACATGTCGCAGAAGGAGGTCACCCCGAATCGTGCGGCTTCACGGAGCCCGGCCCGCGCCGCAGCGACGCGATCCGCCGTCGAGGGCGAAGGAATTCTGCTGAACACGGCATCCATGGCCGCGTCCTTGAGCAGTCCCGTCGGCTCACCCGTGGCGTCGCGGACGATCGTGCCGCCCTTCGGATCCCTGCTGTCCCTGGTGACGCCCGCCAGACGCAGCGCAACGGAATTCGCCAGCGCCATGTGACCGTCGAGGCGCGAGACGAAGACCGGATTGTCGGGGGTCGCGGCGTCGATCATCTGGCGAGTGGGAAGGCTGTAGGGGCTCCACAGCTGCTCATCCCATTCGCCGCCGGTGATCCACTTGCCTTTGCCGGCTTTCCGCGCGAACTCACCGATGCGCCGGGCGAACTCTTCCGGCGACGCCGCATCGCGAAGGTTCACGCGCGCGAGCTGGAAGCCGCCGTCGAGGAAGTGGACGTGGTTGTCGATGAACCCCGGCACGGCCAGGCGACCGCCGAGGTCGATTTTTCGTGCGCCGCGGGGAGCGGCGGCGAGGACGTCATTCGTGGTGCCCGCCGCAACGATCCGGTTGCCTTCGACGGCGACTGCTTCGACGAATCTCGCTTTCTCGTCGCCCGTCCAGATCTTTCCGTTGACCAGAATCAGGTTCGCGGCGACGACGAGAGGCATGAGCATCTCGCGCTCTATTCGTCTTTCTTGATCTGCTGGGCGAGATAATTCGGTGCGCCGACCTGGTCGATCAGCGCGATCTGAGCTTCGATCCAGTCGATGTGCTCTTCCTCGTCCTCGAGAATCTCTTCGAGGAGATGCCGGGTGTTGTTGTCGTCCGCGGCGCGGCAGGCTTCGATGCCGGCGTTCAGCCGCTTCACGGCATCGATCTCGAGCGCGAGATCGACCTTCATCTGTTCGGGGACGGTCTCGCCGATGTTGATTTTCCAGAGACGCTGTACGTTCGGGACGCCTTCGAGGAAGAGGATCCGCTCGATGACTTCCTCGGCATGCTTCATCTCCCCGATCGAGTGCTTGCGGATTTCGTGGTGGAGACGCTGATAGCCCCAGTTCTCACACATCTCGCCGTGGACGAAGTACTGGTTGATGGCGGTCAGCTCGGCGGTGAGGACTTCGTTGAGGAGTTCGATGACTTTCTTATCGCCCTTCATAGAAAGGGAAGACTATCACTGGGCGTGTTCGGCGCTCACCGGTACCGGGATTGACGGACGCGCTACAGCCGCCCTGGCCGCGGCGGACTGAAGCATGACCTGGAGCATGTTATGGCAGGAGCCGCAGTCGGTTCCGATGCCGCAGCGCTGCAGGTCGCGGAGGGAGGCTGCGCCCTCCTCGATGGTTTCGAGAACGTCGCGGTCGGTTTTTGCCCGGCAAATA
Source organism: uncultured Acidobacteriota bacterium (assembly GCA_937870635.1). Classification (GTDB taxonomy): domain Bacteria; phylum Acidobacteriota; class Thermoanaerobaculia; order Gp7-AA8; family Gp7-AA8; genus DATLEX01. The sequence goes on from CALMZP010000050.1 coordinate 3,686, forward strand.
CAGATGATCATGGTTCAGTTGGTTCCAGTTCGGTCCTGATTGAGACACTGTCTCAACATCTATACCATGATGGTTCTTCTTCCGGAAGCCCGCGGTGACGTTTGTCACCTGTGCCACGATGGAGGCATGGCGCGCCTGATCGACCTCTCCCACACCATCGCCGACGGCACCGTTACGTATCCCGGCCTGCCCGCCCCACGGATCTCCGACCACCTGTCGCGGGAGGCCTCCCGCCAGCATTACTCAGCAGGGACGACCTTCCAGATCGCCCGGCTGGAGATGGTCGCCAACACCGGGACCTATCTCGACGCACCGGCGCACCGGTACGAAGGGAAGCCGGACGTTGCCGGGCTGCCACTCGACGGCGTGGCCAACCTCGAGGGGATCGTCCTCGAGATCTCAGGCCGCAGTCTGCCAGCCGAAGCGGTCGAGGGGAGCCTTCGCGGTCGCGCGGTTCTGATCCGCACGGGCTGGTCGCGCCATTTCGGCACGCCCGCTTACGGCAACGGTCAGCATCCATTCGTGACTCGCGCCGCCGCCGAAGCCCTGGCAGCTGCAGGAGCAGCGGTAGTCGGAATCGATTCGCTGAACATCGACGACACCACCGACGGAACGAGGCCGGCGCATTCGGTTCTGCTCGCCGCGGGAATCCCGATCGTGGAGCATCTCACCGCGCTCGATCAGTTGCCGATGAATGGATTTCGATTTTTCGCGGTGCCGCCGAAGTTCGTGGGGATGGGGACGTTCCCGGTGCGGGCCTTCGCGATTGTGTGAGGCGCCCACGTCATCCTGAGGCGCGGAGACGCCGAAGGACCTCAAAGTGCCAGACTTTCGCTATTGAGGTCCTTCGCCGCGCTTCGCCGGCTCAGGATGACGTGAGGTTCTACTTCTCTTCGTCGTCCGACTCGGCGATCGGGGCGACGTCGGTCTCGCCCTGATGCGTTGGGTCGAGATGCTGCGTCCCTTCCGGCTCCTTCTTCGGGAACATGAGCGAGAGAGCGATGGCCGCAGCCAGCACGGCCGCGACGACTAGCAGCGACACGACGATGGGGATCTTGTAGAACTCGGCGATGAGCATCTTCGTGCCGACGAACACCAGCACGATCGACAGTCCGAGTTTGAGGTAGTGGAACTTGTGGATCACGCCAGCGAGGAGGAAATAGAGAGCGCGCAGGCCAAGAATCGCGCAGACGTTCGATGAGTAGACGATGAACGCGTCGGTCGTGACTGCGAAGATTGCCGGAATGGAATCGACGGCAAAGATGAGATCCGTTGTCTCGACCAGGATCAGCACGACCAGCAGCGGCGTGGCCACTACCTTCATCACCCCGTGCCGCTCCTCGCGCACGAAGAAGCTCTGCCCGTGATAGTGGTTCGTCACCGGCAGAAACTTGCGCACCAGCTTGAGGATCGGATTCGCCTCGGGGTCGATCTCCTCGTCGCCCTGCATGGCCATCCTGATTCCGGTGACCACCAGAAAAGCGCCGAAGACGTAGATGATCCAGTGGAAGCGCGAAATCAGCATCGCGCCGGCGCCGATCATCGCGCCGCGCATGATCAGTGCACCGAGGATTCCCCAGAAGAGGATACGGTGCTGGTACATCGCGGGAACGCGGAAGTACGAGAATAGAAGGACGAAGACGAAGATGTTGTCGACGGACAACGCCTTCTCGATCAGGTAGCCGGTCAGAAACTCGAGCCCCTTCTGAGGACCCATGAAATGGTAGACGCCGTAGTTGAAGATCAGCGACAGCGTGACCCAGACGACGCTCCAGGCAGTGGCCTCACGGATCGAGACCGTATGGGCCTTGCGATGGAACACGCCCAGGTCGATGGCGAGCATCGCCAGGACGAACACGTTGAATCCAACCCAGAGCCAGGTGCTGTGGTGCATCGCGGGGCGCAGAGTTTAGCCCAAACGAGACGAAATCAATGAGAGACCTCCATGTCGGAAATGGATTGATCATCCCGGCGGCCTCGCTCAGTGCCTCGACGTCTCGCAGTGGCGGGCCCGGCGGTCAGAACGTTAACAAACTGGAGACGAAGGTGACTATCGAGACGGACGTGGCGACACTGCCGCTGCCGGACGAAGCCCGGCAGAAGATCCAGGAAAGGCTGGCCACCCGGATCAACCGCGACGGCGTCCTTCGTGTCACGTCACAGAGCGAGCGGTCGCAGCTCGCCAACCGTGACCGGGCCCTGGCGCGAATGGAAGAGCTCGTAAGGGAGGCACTTGTCGAGCGCGTCAAAAGAAAACGCACGCGTCCCACGCGTGCGCAGAAACAGCGACGGCTCGAGGAGAAAAAACGGCGAGGGGAAACGAAGAAGCTGAGGGGAAAGATCTGAGGGAAGGATGAAGGATGAAGGATGAAGGATGAAGGATGAAGGATGAAGGATGAAGGATGAGGTACCAGCTGAAGGGACGAAGTCGAAGGCGGAGGACGAAGGATCTGACGCCTTCATCCTTCCGCCTTCATCCTTCATCCTTCAGTATTTGAACTTCATCCCCACCTGAACGGTCCGAGGCATCCCCGGGAGCACGCCGCGCGTCCGGTCGACGATGTACAGCTCGTCGAGCGCGTTCTTGACCGCGACGAAGAACGTGCTTCGCAGCGGGGCCACGTCGACGTTCAACGTCGCGTTCCACACCGTCTGCGCGGCGATCAGCCCGCGCTGGCCGTCAGCCGTCGGAGCCACTGTGTTGAGATCGTCAGCGAACTGCGCGCTCATGTGAACCGCTTCGACCAGCATCTCGATGCCGCGCGGCAGCAGGTATCCGAGTCCGGCGGTGATGGTCTGCTTCGGTGCATAGGGAAGGCGATTGCCGGTCACGCTGACGTTGGTGGAACCGGGAATGCCGCTCATGCGTGCGCCTGCGAAGGTGGCGGTCCAGAGATTGGTGTAGGCGATGGTGGCGTATGCGTTGTGAGGCGTGCCGAGGAGGGCAGCGCTGTCGATGCGGCCGCCGACCTCGATGCCTTCGTGAGTCGTCTCGCCCCCGTTGGTCAGCGTCGCGCCGATGCCGCCGGCCACGCTCGCCGGAACGATCTGGTTCTCGTAATCGACACGGAAGAGCGTCGCTTCGGCGCTGATGCCCGCGCGGGGTGCGCTGCGGATTCCAATCTCGCTGTTCCAGCTCAGCTCCGGATCGAGCTCCACCACGCCGCCGGCGTTGCTCACGATGTCTTCCGTGCGCGGCGGAGCAAAGCCGCGGTGGATCCCGCCGAAAATCGTCGTATCGCCTGCATTCCACGCAAGACCAACACCCGGGACGAGCTGAGTGACAGTGGTGTCTCCGCCCGCGCCGGCCCCGCCGTTGGCGAGACGGTTGAGGCGTTCATAGGCGATGCGCTCAATGCGCACGCCCGGTGTGATCGAGAGCCGTCCGAACGTGACGCGATCCTGGACGAACGCTGCGAACGCCATGTTGTCGCGTGCGTTGTTCTCCACGATGCGGCCGGTCCGCGCATCCGGCGTGTCGCCGTTCATCTGTATGCGCTCCTGGGATTCGACGTGCGCGCGAAGGCCTATCTGCACCTCGCTCGGACGCCCGAGCATCGTGGTCGTCCACGTTGCGCGCGGCTCGACGCCCCACGTCTCATACTCTCGAAGCCGGCCTTCATTGCCGCACGTCGTGTTCAGATTCGCCATGCCGCCGCAGCTCGGATCGGAGGCGTCGTTGGGGCGCTGACCTGAATTGCTCGACTGCCGCCACCAGTGGCGCTTGAAAAACGCGCCGTAAACGCTGGTCGTGACATCCAGTCCCTCGCTCACGCGGATGCGGTGCGCGATGCTTGCGCCGTACCGATCGCCATAGAACGCGTCATTCTTGAATGGGTTCTGCCGGGGATTCGCTTCGTATTCGGCCTGGCGCAATCCGCTGTACGTGACCATGGAGTCTTCGATGTAGTAGTTGGCGCGCAGCGTCAGACTCTGTGCGTCGGTGAGCGAATGAACGATCTTCGCGTTGATGTCGCTCAGCTCGGAGAAGGTGTTCTCCCGAGTGCCGCTGCCTTCCTTACGCATGATGTCGATGATCGCGCCGGTCCTTCCCCAAGTGCCGCCGAGGGAGAGGTGAGCGTTCCGATAGTCGTGGGTGCCGGTGGTGAGGGCCAGCGTCAGGCTCGGGGTGCTGGGCGGAGCGGGCGTCAGGTAATTGACTACGCCGCCGACTGTGACCGGTCCGTACGCAATCTGGCCCGATCCCTTGAGGATCTCGATGCTCTCGAACCGTTCGACGGGCGGGTGATAGTAGGTCGCGTTGTCTCCATACGGCGCGTAGGTCACCGGCAGCCCATCCTCGAGAAGAAGGATCTTCGAGGATCGCGTCGGGTTCGTGCCGCGGAAGCCGATGTTGGGCCGCAGTCCGAAGCCTTCCTCGTCTCTCACGGTCACCCCGGGCGCCTTCCGCAGCGCTTCGGAGGTGGTGAGGACGCGGGCGCTCTCGAGGAGCTGGCGGTCCAGAACGGAGATGCCGCCAGGGATTCGCTCCGGGGCGGGAATGATCCTGCTGCTGACGACCGTGATGACTTCGCCGTACGGCTCGGTCTCGGTAGGAGTCGTTGTTTCATCGGCGGCGATGGGCAGTGCCGCGAGTCCAAGAAGGAAGGTGGCGATCAGGGGGAAGCGCATGGGTGTCGGACCTTTCATTGAGAACCCGTCTCAGTTGCGGAGACTTTAGGCCTGCTTCCGACCCAAGCCGTGTGTTGAATGTCACCGCGTCATGTGATGATCTCGGGCGGGATGATCGACCAGCTGACCGTGGAACGGTTCCGCGCCGATGGCCACGCCGTCGTGCACGGTCTCGCGTCGCGCGGGGACATCGACGGATACCGGCCCGTCATCGAGCGGGCCGTTCGCGAGGTCGCTCAGCGAAACGATCCGCAGGGCCGCATCGACGACTATTCACGCCTCTTCACACAGGTCACGAACATCTGGCGTCTCGACGAAGGTGCGAGACGCATCGTCTTCGCCCGCCCGTTCGCAGTCGCAGCCGCCCGCCTTCTCGGCGTTCCATCGGTGAGGCTGTACCACGATCAGGCGCTCTTCAAACCGGCAGGTGCAGCGCGGACGCCGTGGCATCAGGACCGTTACTACTGGCCGCTCGACACCGATCTGACTGTGACGATGTGGCTGCCTCTCCTCGATGTGACCGAGGAGATGGGCCCGATGATTTTCGCCTCGGGATCGCATCGAGTGAAGGTGCCCGGTGACGTGGCCATCTCCGAGGGAACGGATCAGCGGCTCGCGCGGTTCGTCGAAGCACAGCGCTTTCCGATCATTACCGGGCCGATCTCAGCGGGCGACGCGACATTTCATCTGGGCGGAACCCTGCACTCGGCGGGTGCGAACCGTTCGGACCGAACGAGGGAAGTGCTCACCGTCATCTACTACGCCGCGGGAACGCGCGTGGCGGTTCCGGCAAATGACAATCAGCGCGTCGACTCCGAAGTTTTTCTTCCGGGAGTGAAGCCGGGGGAGGAAGCGGCCAGCGAGATGAATCCCGTGCTGTATCCCTGAAGCGTACGACCTTCACCGCAGAGACGCAGAGAGCGCAGAGGAACGCAGAGTTGCAGTCATCCTCTGCGTTCCTCTGTGTTCTCTGCGTCTCTGCGGTGAGCGTCGTCGCCTTCTGAAACGGTGGTCAGCTCTTACCCTTTTCTCCGCCCGGCCATGTCGAACCCCACGGCCGCGACGAGCACCGCACCCTTGATGATGTACTGGGTGGCATTTTCGACACTGAGCAGGGACATGCCGTTGTCGAGCGACGCCATCACGAGCGCACCGAGCATTGCACCGGCAACGGTGCCGCGCCCTCCCATCAGAGAGGTGCCGCCGATGACGCATGCGGCGATGGCGTCGAGCTCCATCAGCGTGCCCGCGTCGGGTGATGCGCTGCCCACGCGGCCGGTATGCAGGATCGCAGCGACACCGACGAGCGCGCCTAAGAATGCGAAGGCACCGAGGATGTGCCGGCCGATGCTGATGCCGGAGAGACGCGCCGCTTCGGGGTTGCTTCCGATCGCATAGAGGTAGCGTCCGAACGTGGTGCTGTTCATCACGAAGGCGCCGAGCAGCGCGACGATGAGCAGTGCCAGGACGGGCACCGGCACACCGCCCTGACGATTCATGTGGAGGACGAACCCGACGATGAGCGCAGCCGGGACGACGATCCGCGCCGCCGTAGCGCCAACGCTCGGTGCTGGCAGTCCATGACGGCGACGCATCGCATTGCGCCGGAGGACTGTCCATACGACGGCGGCGATCGCCACCGCGGCGAGAATCAATCCGACTGTCGGATGCACGAGCGAGACGCCGAGCGATCGAAAGACCGGAAGTCGGACGGGGATCGTTTCCCCTTTGCTGAGATAGAGGATCGCTCCGCGCCACGCCAGGAGGCCGCCGAGGGTGACGATGAACGCGGGGATGTTGGCCCACGCCACGAGCGAGCCCTGCAGCGCTCCCACGAGAACGCCGATCACGATCGCGCTGGCGAGCGATGGGACGAGTCCATAGCCCTGCGTCATCGCGGCAACGCCGCCGGCCAGACCGACGATCGAGCCGACGGACAGATCGATCTGCCGCGCCACGATCACCATCAGCATTCCGACTGCCAGGACGCCGGTCACGGCCATCTGTTTGAGCAGGTTTGCGAAGTTCAGAGGATGGAGGAACAAACCGTACGGATAGATCTCGCTGACGGTCTTCACCTGGAAGAAGATCCAGATGACGATCAGTGCGAACACCATCGTGTAGGCGCGCAGAGCCGAGACCGGGATCGCCCATCGGCCGATCTTCTTCTTCTCTAGATCGTCCGTCATCACGCCACTTTCGACTGACCCGTTGCGCATGCCATCACCTTTTCAGCGGTCGCGTCGGAGCGGGTGAACTCGCCCGTGACGTGACCTTCATGCAGTACCACGATCCGATCGGACATCGCCATCACCTCGGGCAACTCCGACGAGACGAGCACGATGGCCAGTCCCTGCGCCGCGAGCTCGTTGATCTGGGTGTAGATCTCCAGTTTTGCGCCGACGTCGATTCCGCGGGTCGGTTCGTCGAGGAACAGCACGCGCGGATGGGTGAGCAGCCATTTGGCGAGGACGACCTTCTGCTGGTTTCCTCCGGACAGCGTCATGGCATCGACGAACACGGAGGGCGCCTTGATCCGCAGCTCGCGCATCGAGCGTTCGCCCTCGGCTGTCTCTGACTCAAGATCGACTAGCAGCTTCCGCTTCAGGGGTAGCGTGGCCAGAGTCATGTTTTTTACGAGGGTCTGGTCGAGGAGAAGGCCATAGCGCTTCCGGTCTTCGGTGACGAAGCCGATGCCGTGTTTGATGGCCTCGGACGGATGTCTGATGTCGATCCGTTTTCCATCGACGAAGAATTCGCCGCTGTGCGGTCCTTCGTGCGCGCCGAAGATCCCCATCAACAGCTCGCTGCGTCCCGCGCCGACCAGGCCGGCGATGCCGAGGACTTCACCCCGCCGGACCTGGAAGCTCACGTTGCTGACGAGCATCTTTCCGCGCACGTTCGGGTCCTCGACCGTCACGCCGCGCGCCTCGAACACAATATCCTCGGGCGCGCGGACCGCGGTCGGGAAGAGATCCTTCACTTCGCGCCCGACCATGCGCGCGATGACCGTCGCCGTGTTCAGCGAAGTCTTCGGGTCGGTGCTCACGGACCGGCCGTCGCGCAGGACCGTGATGCGGTCGGCCAGACGAAACACCTCGTCGAGCTTGTGGGAGATGTAGACGATGCCGACGCCCCTGGCGCGCAGCCGTTCCAGGATGTTGAAGAGGATGTCCGCTTCGCTCTCCGTCAGCGCCGCCGTCGGCTCATCGAGAATGAGGATGCGTGCATCGCGTCCTAGCGCCTTGGCGATCTCGACGAGGTGCTGCTGCCCGATACCCAGATGGCTGACCGGCGTGTGCGCGTCGAGGTTGAGCCGCAGCTCCTCGAGCAATCGCTGCGCTCGGCTGAACAGCGCTTCCCATTGCACCACGCCGAAGCGGCGAGGTTCTCGACCGAGGTAGATGTTCTCGCCGATGGTCATGTCGCCGACGAGCGAGAGCTCCTGATGGACGACGGCGATGCCGGCCGCTTCCGCATCGCGAATGCCCGCGAAATGTCTGACCTTGCCGTCGACGAGGATCTCGCCGCCGTACGTACCGGCGGGATAGACCGCCGCCAGCACTTTCATGAGTGTCGATTTGCCGGCGCCGTTTTCACCGACGAGCGCGTGCACTTCGCCGGGCCGCAGGTCGAAGGAAACGCGGTCGAGAGCGCGGACCCCCGGAAAGGTCTTGGAGATCTCGCGCATCTCGAGAAGGGAGGTCATGGTCTCTGTCTTGACAGACGTTTCACCGCAGAGACGCAGAGGACGCAGAGGGGCGCGGAGCGTTCTGCCTTCTCTGCGTTCCTCTGCGCTCTCTGCGTCTCTGCGGTGAACGGTCCATCGTTCGATGAACCCGGCTACTTCCCCGGTCCGTAAATCTCTTCGCGCTTGTGATACCCGTCGGCGATGATCGTTGCGTCGAGGTTCGCCTTGTCGACGGCGATCGGCTCGTGAAGGATCGAGGGAACGTCGATCTTTCCGTTGTTGACCTTGTCGTTGGTTTCGACGGGCTGCTTGCGGGCGAGCTTGATGGCGGCGTCCACGGCGCTGAACGCGAGGGGCTGGATCTGCTTGTAGATCGTCATCGTCTGGGTCCCCTTGACGATCCGCTGAACGGCATCCTTCTGAGCGTCCTGCCCCGTGACCAGGACTTTCCCGGCCAGGCCGACCGCTTCGAGTGCGGAGATGGCGCCACCGGCGGTGCCGTCGTTGGAAGCGACGATCGCGTCGATCCTGTTGCCGGTACGCGTCAACGCGTCCTCGGTGATTCGAAGCGCTTCTTCGGCCTTCCACTCACGAGCGAACTGCTCGGAAATGACCTTGATGTCACCGCGGTCGATGGCCGGCTTGAGTGCCTTCATCTGCCCCTTGCGCAGGAGCTGCGCGTTGTAGTCGGTCGGTGATCCGCCGATGAGTATGTAGTTGCCTTTCGGTTTGCGCTGGAGGGCGTATTGGCCCTGCATCTCCCCCATGCGCTCGACCTGATGCGAGACGTAGAGATCGACGTCGGCGTTCTGGATCATGCGGTCGTAGGCGATGACCGGTACGCCGCGCCGGTGAGCAGCCTCGACGATCGAGGCCGCGATCACACCGTTGTGTGGCGCGACGATGAGCACATCGACACCCTTGGTGAGCATGTTGTCGGCCTGCTTCGTCTGTACGGCGTCGTCGCCGTTGGCGACCTGAACGTCCAGAACGGCGCCCAGTTCGCGGGCGCGTTGTTCGACGAGCATCTTGTCGCGCTGCCACCGCTCCTCTTTGAGGGTGTCCATCGAGAAGCCGATGCGGATGGGGCGGTCGCCGGCCTGCGGACCGGGAGTGGCGCCCGTGTCGGTTGCCGTCTGCTCGGGGGGATTGACGCAGCCGGTCAGAGCCAGGAGCGTCATCAGAACCACCAAGGGAAGTGTCGCGACGCGCATCAATCCTCCTCCGGTGCAGCCTTGGGACGGCGCTGTTTGTACCAGACGGCAGGCGTCAAGTCGAGCCTCCGTGCTAACCCGAATTAGCACTGGCGGCGGACGGCCGTATCCCTGCGCGCGCGATCACGATGCGAGTGCTTCTGATGTCGTTGGTCGTGGTGGCTTTCCTCTCCCCGGACTCGCTGCTGGCCGGGGCGGACGTGCCGTCGATTACGCGTTACTCGAGCGCGCGAAAGATCCCCCACATCGGCACCGTCTTTCTAGACGACTCATTGACCAACGGCTGGTCGTGGGGCGAGCACACACTCTCGGATCGCTACTTCGGGAAAGTACGACCCGGCGCACTTCGGGATCGGCGGAGACCGCACCGAGCACGTGCTGTGGCGGATCGACAACGAGCGAGCTCGATCGAGGAGGCCTGAAGGTCGTGGTGCTGCTCATCGGCACGACCCGACGGATCTGGGCCGATGCTACACTCGGCCGTAGACCACCTCATCAGCCGCGGCCATTGGATGTGCTGCTCGACGAGATCGCCCGGCGCGGAACGAACGAGCGCGTCGTGCTGGCGCCGCGCCTGACGTGAGGTGAGGCCGTTAACCGTCAACGGTTAACGGTTCACGCCTTGGCATTGATCATGGCGAGCAGCTGAGCGTTCGTGAACGGCTTCTCCAGCAGGCCGCGGCAGTTTCCGGTGGGAGTGGCCGGATCGGACATCACGATGATCTTCGCGACGTCACCGGGACGATGTTCGGCGAGGTAATGGACGACGGGATCGTCAGCAATCGGCAAACGGGGAGAGATGAGGATCGCCGTGTAATCGTGATCGCGCAGCTTCACGATCGCGTCTTCGGGGGACTCCACCGCGTCGCAATCGTAATGGTTGCGCTCGAGGGCATCGGCGATGGCGAGCCGCAGGTCCTCGTAATCCTCAATGACGAGCACGGTTGGCTTCATCTATGAGCTCACATTCATACGACCTCCGGCGAGGAAGTATTCCTGGGAGGAAACCGGTGGAGGATGTTCTCGATCTCACGGACGTCCGCCGGTTTCGTGATGTGCTCGTCGAAGCCGGACTCGAGAGCGCGGCGCTTGTCTTCGGGCTGGCCGAATCCGCTCACCGCGACCAGCACGATGCCGCCTCCGAGCTTTTCCCGGGTCTCCTTCGCCACTTCGTAACCATCGATTCCGGGGAGACCGAGATCGACCAGGGCGAGGTCAGGCCGAGCGGAGAGAAGGAGCCGCAGCCCCTCTTCACCGTCGCTTGCGGCCTCGACCATGTGACCGAGGCGGCGAAGCTTGAGTCCGAGCAGATCGCGAATGTCCTTGTTGTCTTCGACGATGACGATCCGTCGCGGGCCGCCGCGAGCCGCGTGCGCGGTGGACTCCGATGCAACCTGGGAGGGTGCCCGTCCGGCCAGCGGAAAGCGGACTTCGAACGAGCTTCCTTTTCCGAGCCCCGCGCTTCTCGCTTCGACTTTGCCGTCGTGCAGGTGCACGAGGTTGCGAACCAGCGCGAGTCCGATTCCCATGCCGCCCTGAGCGCGGCCGATCGCGTTCTCAGCCTGCGCGAACAGCTCGAAGATTCCGCCGATTCGCTCGGGCGCGATGCCTACTCCGTCGTCGCTGACATTGAGGAATGCCTCGCCGCCGTCTGTTCCGAGCGTCAGCGACACATGGCCGCCGTCGGGCGTGTATTTGATCGCGTTGGTGAGGAGATTCGTGACGATCTGGTCGATGCGGATCGGGTCGGCATCGACGGTCACGGGCTCCCGCGGCTGGTCTACACGGATGTCCAGGTGGTGCTTGTCGGCGCCCGGCTTCACGACGCGGACCGACTGGGCGACGATCTCGCGCAGATCGACGATCTCCCTCTTCAGGACGATCTTCCCCGCGGCGACGCGCGATAGATCGAGGAGATCGTTCACGAGCCGGCTCAGGTGCTGCGATTGCCGCTCGATCAGATGCGCGTGCTCGCCGTCCAGCTTTCCGTCTGCATCGGTCATCTGCGATGCGAGCAGAATCGCGGCGAGTGGATTGCGAAGCTCGTGGCCGAGCACGGCCAGAAACCGGTCGCGCTCCTGGATCCGGTCTTCGAGCTGGCGCATGAGATCGCGGACTTCATACTGACGCTGCCGCGCGCGCAGCGCGGACTGCACGGAGCTGACGAGAGTGGTGATGCGAACAGGCCGGTCGACGAGCGTCACGTTCGTGCGGCGGCGCAGTTCCTCGAAGGTGCGCTGCTTGACGTCCAGCGACGGAGCACCCGTGAGGATGACCACCGGGATCTCCGACCAGGGCGGCTGATCGCGGAGCACCTGCGTCAGTTCGGCAAGCGCTGCTGCAGGCAGCGCCTCCTCGGTCAGGACCAGAGCGCCGGCACCATCGACGAGCCGGCCGCAGACATCGCGGATGTCCTTACAGGGTGTTGCGTTCAAGCCTGCGGTTGTGAGCTGCGCGACCATCAGCTCCGCGTCTCGCCCGATCGGGGCCACTACGAGCACGAGCTCAGAACGTTCGTCACTCACCTTGTCTCTCTGAGCTCAGAGTGTGGTCATAGGTCGGTATTCCGGTGAGGACTCCGCGATAGTTGGACAGCGGTTCGCCGACCTGCAGTCCGCCTCCGCCCATCTGGAATGCTCGAATCGCGGTCTCGTGCATGCCGCTGCGTTTCTTCACGACGGAGATGGCCTTGTGAATGCGGCCCTCTGCTTCGAAATACCGGAGGAGCAGGACGCAGTCGGCAAGGTAGCTGACGTCGATGGGCGCCTGCATGTGTCCGACGAGCCCGTGCTGCGCGTAGACGAGGATGCTGGCCACACCGTTCTGACCAAGGTAGCTGAGGAGCTCGTGAAGGTGCAGAAGGAGAAACTTCTCTTCCGGCACGGCATTGAGAAAGCCGTTGAGGCTGTCGATGACCAGAACGCGAGTGTGATGATCTTCGACCGCGTCGCGAACCAGATGCGCGAACTCGCCGGGTTGCAGCTGCGCCGGATCGATCTGGCGGATTTTGAGCAGGCCCGACTCGATGTGCTCTTCCAGCGGCATACCGAGAGCCGCCGATCGATTGAGCAGGCTGGAGATGCTTTCCTCGAACAGAAACATCGCCGCCTGTTCGCCGCGCGCTGCCGCTGCAACGGCATACTGCGTCGCGAGCGCGGACTTGCCCGATCCGGCCGGGCCCATGATCAGTGTGCTCGTGCCGCGATCGACGCCGCCTCCCAGCATCGCGTCGAGCGGCCTGATCCCGCTCGGCAATTGTTCCTGCTTTACGACCGAGCGGTGCTCCGCGGCGATGAGTCGCGGATAGACGACGAGTCCCCCAGTGAGAATGCTGAAGTCGTGATAACCGTCGCGGAAGTTCAGCCCGCGGATCTTCACGAGCTGCATGCGCCGCCGCGCCGCGCCGTATGGCGGCGTGAACCGCTCGAGCTCGATGACGCCGTGAGGAACGCTCTGCAGCTGCAGGTCGTGGAACTCCGATGACCGCGTCCGCTCGTCCAGACAGATCACCGTCGCTTTTCGTCCAGCGAAGAACTGCTTCAGAGCGAGAATCTGCTTGCGGTACCGCAGGCTGCTCTGCGCCAGAAGACGAATCTCGCTCAACGAATCGATCACGACCCGCTGCGGTTTCACGCGGTCGACTTCCATGAGAATCGCGCGAACCGTTTCACCCAGCTCGATCTCTGCCGGATAGAAGACCGTGGTCTCCTCTTCCTGCAGCTCGGTATCGCCGATCAGCTGTTCGTAAACGTGAATCCCGTCCAGCGACCAGCCGTGCGACGACGCCACCGCGTGCAGCTCGTCCGCCGACTCGGAGAGCGTGACGTACATGCCCTTCTCTCCGGCGCGATGTCCTTCCAGAAGGAACTGGAGACCGAGCGTCGTCTTGCCGACGCCGGGATCCCCCTGAACGAGATAAACCCGGTTGCGCGGCAGCCCGCCAACCAGGATGTGGTCGAGGCCCTCAATGCCGGTCCCGGCAACTCCATCCGTGCTCATGCAGACAGAGCTATTGCTGATTTCATGCTAAGCCGCCCGCCCTGTCCACCGTGACTCCGCCCGCCCTGTCCACCGTGACACCTGCCGCCCTTCCACCCGTGATGCCGCCGCCCATCCGCCGTAGGTCATCCAAGTCCTACGTCAGGCGGAGTGGGTGGAGGGTGTCACGGTTGGGTGGCTGGCAGGCGTCACGGTGGCGTGGGCGGGCGGCGCTACGGTGGTGAGGGCGGCAGGCGTCACGGGTGGAAAGGGTGGGTGGCAACTACCTCCTTACCGCTCGCCGCCGCGAGGGAGGCGGCGACGAGACCGGAGAGACCAGGCTTGCGTTGGGCGTTCCGCTTCCTGTCGCGGGCTGCAGCGCCTGCACTTTCACTTCGCCGGTGGCATTGTCGGTCGAGACTGCCGACGCAGCGATCCTCGCGCTCCCCGAACGGGCCGTCACCGTCAGAAGGACGTTCGTACGATCTTTGCGCCGTGCGTCGGTGTCCAGTCCGAGTGCCGCGAAGACCGTGTCGATGGCGATCTGCTGATAGGGCGCGATCGAAAAGTCCCGCTCGGCGATCGGGCGCGAGCGGTTGCCCGCTTCGTACAGTCGTACGACCATCGATCCCGACGCGCCTCCCACCTCATTGAGAAGAAGCGCCCACCGGCTGCCGCGTGCCGGATCGATCGATTGTTCCAGGCCATCGAGGAAAAGCGGCCGTTGTCCGAAGAGCGCCGCGCTCGTCAGTGATTCCGAGAGACTCGTGGGGAGCGGGATCTGGCTCGTCGCGCTCTGCGACGTTCCTGACTCGATGACGGCGTAGACGAGAGATGACGATGGAGCGTCGACGACCATCGTGCCCGTCGACACGTTCGTTGCACCGAAGAGCTGGAACACATTCCGGATGACGAGCGTCGCATTCGCGTTCACGGGAATGTCGCGTGAAGCGATGATCGAGCCGGCCGCGTCCCGAAGCGACGCAGCGAAGACCGTGGGGATGCCATTGCGCGCCACGAGCCCGACGGTCGTCCGCGTCGGCCGCGATGGAGTCGCCGAGGCAAGAAGCGGGACGACGGTCGTCACGTTGCCAGCCGTTGTCTTGCCGGCGATGCGCAGCGCCAGAGCGGCGGCTGCGACCTTCGCCTCGCGTGGTGCGCTCCCTCGCGACGCTCCGCCGAGGAAAGTCGTTGCGGCGACCGCGCCACCTCCGCGCTCGACTGCGATCTCGAGAAGGCCTCCGTCGACGGCCGCGGCACCGAGCGTGGAGGCGATGTCGTCGAACCGGCGATGGCCGTAACGCGGCAGCTCGACGACGGTCGATCCCGTCACCGACCCTTCGCCGTTTCTCAATGTCAGACGCACGGCAGTCGCATCGATTCCACTCGTCTCCGCGAGCACCAGCGATGTTTGCACGGTCCCTTCACGGCGAATCCCGGCGAGAACATGATCCAGTCCCGCGCGCGCGCCTTCTCCACGGCTGATCGAGGGAACGTCGTAAGCCTTTCCGCGCCCGGGAGTGCCGATCGAGGACGTGACGTTGACGACACCTTGCCGTTCGCGCGGGATTCGAATTTCGATCTGTCCGCTCATCGGCCGTGCCATGTGAAAGAGCTGCGAAACGGGATCGGTGATCGTCACGACATCGTTGGCCGGGACGACGATGACCGCGCGGCGCACGGCCGCATCGAAACCGTCGGTGCCTGACGGTGTGAAGATGAGATCAGCCTGCACCTTTTCGGAGCCGATGTTGCTCAGGCGAATCGTCGAGGCTGTGAGCACCCCTCCGTCCAGACGGCTCACCGCGTCGGGAACGATCACCGATCGCTCGGCCGGGTCGAGGCGGATCGTCCGCCCAGCGGACACGGAGATGTCGTCGTTGTCCTGCACGAGCATTCGCGACGAGGCACCGTCGCGTGTGCGAAGCGTCAGATAGGTGTAGCGCGGCAGCGCCGATCCATTCGGCGCGCGGCCGCGCCGCGTGAACAGATTCACGGTACGCGAGGCGCCGGGCGCCAGCGGCGTCGCATTCCACCCCGCCTCGAGCGTCAGCCACACCTCGGGTCCGATCTCCGCGGCCAGGTCCATCGGCGACGTGCCGCCGTTTCGAATGGTGATCGGCAGTGGAGCGCGGTTCGTGTCGTCACCAGCCAGAGGTGCGAATGCCGCGTATTCGGAGCGGACTCCATCGACGAGAATCTCCGGGGCCGGCGCGGCGCTGCCACCGATCTTGAGATTGAGAAAGGCGTACGGCGTCACGGGCAGGCCTTCGCCGGTCGAGGCAACGAAGATCACGCCCTGGTACGACGCGTCGACGTCGTTGGGTGGCCCCGAATACTGGAGATCGAAAACACGGGGGACGCGCGGCTGCAGCGTGACGAACGCCCCGTCACCGCCCTCCGGGTCGACGATCGTGAAGAACGGTGCCGACCCGTTGATCTCCTGCCGGCCCAGAATGACCTGCACAGGGGAGGGGCCGATGTTCTCGATGGCGAAGCGTCCGCGGCGCGCGGAGAGGCGTTCGCCGAGGGGGATGATCTCCGCTGCCGGCTGAACGGTGAAGATGACATTCGGGCGCGCGGCCGTGACGGCGACGCCGCGTGTGCTCGAGAACGGTCCGGCGCGCGTCGGGTCGCAGGCGGGAATCGCGCGGACGCGGTGATGGAAAGTGCCAACCGACTCTGCATCGAACGATGCGACGGTCGTCGTGACGACCTGGCTGGAAACAGCGCCGGCAAAGGACGGATTCGATGATCGTTCGACGAGGTATCCGCCACCAGCGTCGAGACCGGGAGCGTGGGACCACACGATCGCGTATGTCGTGCCGGCGGAAACCGTAGCCGGAGCGAACGCGATCGACACTTCGCCCGGCACGCTGCAGGCGCGCGTCGTGAAGCTCGCGACCGGCGAGCTCGCGCCGCTCGTGTCGCACGGTCCACGAGCGACGACGCGCCAGTAGTATCTCGTCGCCGGCGCCAGGCCGGACACTTCCTGCTGCCGCGCCGTCACATTGGAGTGAAGGAGTGGCGGGTCGTTGCTCTCTCCGAAGTAAACGTCGAAGGATGTGGCGGCACCGGTTGCGGTCCACGCGAGGCTCACCGATGTGCCGTTGTCGGTCGAGCCATTCGCCGGAGACGTGAGCGAGACGGACAGCTGGCCGGGCGTGCATCCGAGCCCGCCGGTGAGCTCGAAGGAGCGGATCGGAGTGGCGGCCGAGCGTGCGGGATCGCATCCCGCTCGTGCCACGACGAACCAGAAGTAGCGGCCATTCGGGACATTCGGCGACAGCATCGTCGCGGCGACGCCTTCTGCGAAAAGAGGCGGCGGCGATGTGGTGCCGAGAAACACGTCGTAGGACGCGGCGCCCGGCGATGCGTTCCACGACAAAGTGAGAGGGGCGCTGACCGTGGCTCCCTCCGCGGGGGAGTTGGCCGTGAACGGGCTCGCCGCGCAGGCACCCGTCGATACGAAGGATGCAATTGCTGACGCTGCGGACGATGCGGGGCAGAACGGATCGCCGCGATTCACGATCCGCCAGAAGTACCTCGTCGATGGTTGCAGGTTCGAGGTTGCGAAGGACGGCCCGCTGACGTTGCTCGCGACCAGCCGCGCCGGAGGCGACACGGTATCGAGATAGACGTCATATCGGTCGGCGCGATCGGAGGTTCTCCACGTGAGTTCCGGCGCGTCCGCACCCGCGCCGTCGGCAGGAGAGACGAGGAGAGGCGCCGTGACTTCTCCGCAGGCGAAGACCGTTCGAACGCGGTTGTTGGCGCTGTCGGAGAAATGAACGTCGCCGCGCGGCGTGATGACGATTCCGGAGAGATCGCCGAAATCGAGATGCAGCTTCGCCTGGGTGGCCGGTCCGTTGTCACCCGCGAAGTCGCCCTGGTAGTAGAAGAAGTCGGAGCCCGCGACCGTGGTGATGATCGACGTATCGGCGTCGATCCTGCGGATGCGATGGCTTCCCAGGTCGACGACGAAAAGGTCACCCGTGGTGGAATCGATCTCGAGTCCGGTCGGCGAGATCACCGCGGCAGCGGCGGGACCGCCGTCCCCGAGCTGACCTTCCGGCCGGTCACGTCCCCCGGCGATCGTCGTGATGATCCCTGTTCGATCGATGCGCCGGATCGTGGCGTTACCGTGGTCAGAGATATAGATGATGCCCGCGGCATCCACGGCCACGTCCATCGGCGTGTCGAGAAGCGCCTGCGTCGCCGGGGCGCCGTCGCCCGTTCCGCCCCGAGCGCTGCTGCCCGCAATCGTCGTGATGATGCCGGTCCGTGCGTCGACCCGGCGGATACGATGGTGCGGCACCGTCTCGTAGGCGTCGCTGTCCGCGATGAAGAGATTTCCCTCGCGGTCGAGCGCGATCCCGATCGGATAGATGCGCGCGCTGGTGGCTGGTCCGTTGTCTCCGACGTCGTCGGAGGGAGCTCCGCCACCGGCGTACGTGCGGATCTTTCCATCGGTCGTGATCCGCCAGACGCGCCCGTTGAGCAGGTCGGAGATGTAAAGGTTGCCCGCCGCGTCGAAATCGAGGTCGCGCGGAAAACCGACGACTGCCCCGGCGGCGTCGTTGCCTTCCTGCGGCGGCGCGTACGCGCCATCGATCCGGCCGGCGATCGTCGAGATGGTTCCGTTGGCCGCGGACACACGCCGGACGAGTTTGTTGAAGGAGTCGGCGATGTAGAGATTCCCGGCGGCATCGAGGGCGAGGCCCTGGGGGCTGTGCAGGATTGCCGCGTTCGCAGCGCGTCCGTCACCGACGAAGCTTCCCCCACCGGCAAAGATCACCGGTTCCTGACCGGCGGTGAGTTTGAATAGATTCCCGTAGGTCGCGTCGGTGTAATAGAAAGCGCCGCGGGGGTCGACGAGAAGCCCGTAGAGCAGGCCGGGCTCCGCGATCGTGGAGATCACGCGGGTCGTACGATCGACTCTGCGAAGGCCGGGGACGGTCCCGACAATCAGGTGACCGGCCGGGTCGAGCGCGACGGTGTAGACGTTTTTCAGTTGGGCAGACGTGGCTGGTCCGCCGTCGGCTGCCGAGCCTGGCGTCGTGCCCCCTCCGGCATAGGTGGTGATGATTCCCGCCGGGTCGATGCGCCGCACGCGGTCGTTGCCCGAGTCGGCGAAGAAAATGTTCCCCTCGGCGTCCGCGACGATTCCGGCAGGAGTGTCGAGCGTTGCTGCCGTCGCCGGCCCTCCATCTCCTTCGAAACCTGCCAGGCTGCCGTCCGTCTTGCCCGCGAGGGTCGTGATCACACCGCTGGTCATGTCCACGCGCCGCACGCGGTGCGACTCGTAGTTCATCTCGGTGATGAGAAGTGCGCCGCGATGGATCGTGAGACCCCAGGGACGTCCGAGACGCGCGCCGGTGGCTGGTCCTCCGTCGCCGATTCCAGTCGCCGGGGCGCCGCCGCCGGCATAGGTGGTGATGATGCCGGTGACCGCGTCGATCCTGCGGACGCGATTGTTCTCGTTGTCGGCCACGAAGATGTTGTCCTGCGAATCGAGCGCGAGGCCGTGCGGCTCGCGCAGGGATGCGTTGACCGCGAGGCCTCCGTCGCCGCTGAACCCCGACGCACCGTTGCCGGCCACGACTTTCACGCGGCCGGTGGCGATGTCGATGCGGATGACCTGATGAGTTCCGCGCGTGGTCACGTAGACGTTGCCTGCGCGATCGAAGGCGAGTCCATCGGGACCGGCCATGTCGATGTTCACGGCCAGCTGGCCGTCGATCGTTCCTCCGCCGGCGGTCGTGAGTATCGACTGGGCGAGGAGCGACCCGCTGGCGAGGAGGGAGAGGACGATCGCGCGCACGACTGCGCTCAGGTTGCTGGGCATACGATTGAAATCGGGACGGGGGATTCTAACTCGCGATGAACGCCGCCGCCTCTTCAATGATGGAAGGCTCGCGAAGAATCCGGCGGTGGCCCAGCCCTTCGGTCGTCAAGAGGCGCGCACCGGACCAGAGGTCGACGAGGCGCGCTCCGCCGGCCCACGGCGTCTCGAGATCGTCGCGATCGTGGACGACGAGAAGGCGCGCCGACATCGCCGGCGCCATCGATTCCAGGGAGTAGTCATCCCATTTTCTGAGAAAGCGTTCTTCGATCCGGTTGCGGAGGCCGTCGATGACGTCATCGGACAGCCCGAAGATCGTCCCGAACTGCCGCGTGTAGTCGGCGGGATTGAGCGGCGGTGCGACAAAGACTGCCTTCGGGATCGCCAGGCCGTCGCGCATGGCCAGTGTCGCGGCCGCGCACCCGAGCGAATGACCGATCACTGCCTGCGGCCGGCCCTCGGCATCGGCGACTCCGCGCAACGCCCAGGCGAAGTGGGGCAGAGAGGACTGCCGCCCGCTGGAGGAGCCATGGCCCGGGGCGTCGAACGCGATGACCCGAAATCCATAGCGAACGAGGGGTCCGGCGAAAGGCGCGAGCTGTGAGCCGCGTCCTTCCCAACCGTGAACGAGGATCACCAGGGGACCCGTTCCCCATGACCATCCTTTGATCGTGGTGGAGACGCTCAGGCGCAGCTCGAACGGCTCGGCGTCGTGAAGCAAAGCGCGCTCGCGCTCCGGAGCGGGGTGTCGTCGCGGTGTCCGGAAAAGCTCATAGGCAATCCGGGACGCTGCGGAAGTCGAGACGCGGGAGAGCAGCCGCACGCCGGCGCCGATGACGGCAATCTGGGGTGCGCCGCGCGCGGCGGCCGGGGATCTGGGCTCGATCACGAGGGGCCTCCTTCGGGAGCGCATAAAATAGCACGATCGTTCGTTTTAAAACAAGGCTGGAGTGGAGTCGTGGCGATCCCGCCCGCCGGTTCCCCCCACTTGTCCCCGCGGGAGAGATCGCCCGCGGAAACACAAAAGGCGACGATGATCGCGACGGGCCGCACGGGTGGGGCCGCGGGTGGCGTCACGGCGGAGGTGCGGGCCTCCGCTGATCCATGATCATCGTCGCCGTCAGCCACAGCGCGCAGATCGCGACGATGCCGGCCATCATCCACAAGCTGTAACGGCCGTCGGCCGAATAGGGCTCGGTCAGCACATGGATCCTTTCGCTGTCCGGAAGAATCTCCGCCTCCGAAAATTCGTGGATCGCGTAGAAAACGATCTGCACGGAGAACATCAGAAGAAACAAGCCGGTGACCTGGAAGAAACGCTTCAACGGGATGCGGTGTCCGTAGCGTGCCCACATCCACGCCAGCGACGCCGCGCAGAGGAGCCCGGCCGCGCACCCGAGCCAGAAGCGTCCGTTGCGGACCTGGATGAGGAGCAAAGCCGTCTCCATCCCTTCGCGCGTGATCATGAGCAGCGTGAACGCGAATACTCCAAGCCACGCGAACGGAGCGGATTGCCGCGAAGCGTGACGCTCGATCTGACTCTCGATGTTCCTCTGCATGTGACGTCCGGCGATCCAGAGATGAACGACGAACGTGATCACCAGCGCTGCTGCCGCCAGCGCGAAGATTCCTTCCCACAGCGGCTGGTTGACGCGCTGCAGCCAGAAGCCGAGCAGGACACTGGCGACGAGCGAGACGCCGATGCCCCAGGCGACCGCGGACCGGAGAGACACGCGGCCGGTCTTTTTCAGATAGGCGATCGTGATTGCGACGATGAGAAAGGCTTCGAACGACTCACGGAAGACGATGACGAGAGCCTGCAGCATCTGTTGAGACTAAATCTCAACAGCCGCACAGGTCAACTCGCAGCCGGTGTTGAAGCGCAGCACACGTTGACACAACGCGCCGGCAGTGTATCCTTTGCGCCACTAGACCGATCGGTCTAGTGGCGCCGACGGAGGCGCAGGAAAGGAGAAGGGCGATGCGAGTTGCCAAGAACAAAGTGGACGTTCAAATGGAGATCCCCGGTGCTGTACTTCGCCAGACGAAGAATTTTGGTGATGCGAGCGGTTTCGGCAAGATCAGCGGCGAGTACTTCAGTCTGGCCAAAGGTGTCGACACCCGTCCGCTGTTCGTAGGTCTCGAGGGTGGCGTGTGCGATTGCCCGCACTGGGGCTTCGTCGTGCGTGGTCGGATTACAACGACCAGCGCCAATGGAGAGAAGGAGACGGTCAACGCCGATGACCTCTTCTACTGGCCGCCCGGACACAACGTCAGCGTCGAGGACGATGCGGACATCGTCATGTTCAGCCCGCAGCACGAACACACGAAGGTCATCAATCACATGATCAAGAAGGTCCAGCAGTCTCAGGCCTGATCCGGCCGGTACGATGGCGGCGCGATCGCGCCCACGGTCGCGCCGCCCGTTTCGCTACCATTGAACTCGATGAATCATCCGACCAAGCAGCGGTTGCTCGAAGTGGGCCTCGCCATGCTCTTAAAACATGGCTACAACGACCTCGGCATTCAGGCCGTTCTCGAAGCCACCGCCACGCCGAAGGGATCGTTCTACCACCACTTCAAGGACAAGGAAGACTTCGCGCTGCAGGTGGTCGACGCGTACATGGAGCAGGTGCACGCCGGCCTCGATCAGTGCCTTGGCGATCAGAGCCGCACACCCGTCGAACGCGTTCGCTACTTCTTCGAGATGACCGAACAGAAATACCGCGAAGAGGGATACATGGGCTGCCTGCTCGGAGGACTCGGACAGGAGCTGTCCGGTGTCAGCGAGGTGTTCCGGCGAAAGATCGAGGAGTGTTTCTCCCAGATCGCCAGCCGCATCGCGGTATGCCTCGACACGGCACGCGGGAGTGGCGAGATCCCCGCCGACACCGACACCAGCCGGATGGCGGGCCTTCTGATCGACTGCTGGGAAGGCGCTGCCCTTCGCAGCCGCCTGCGGGGGAGCGCGGCACCGCTCAATGCGATGCTGAATTTTTACTTTCGCTCGGCCTTCAGCCGTTGATGCGGACCCTGGACCCGGACCTTGGGACCGGGACGGGATTCGTGGCCACTCAGGATGACGTGACTCGTCCATCGTCACTCGTCACTCAGGTCCAGGGTCACGCCGTAACGACAGCCCTCCCCCGAGCGTCGATGGCGACGAAGTTCCGTTCGGTCGGCCCCGTGTACACCTGCCGCGGCCGGTTGATGCGGGTGCTCGGGTCCTCGACCATTTCTTTCCACTGCGCAATCCAGCCCGGCAGCCGGCCGAGGGCGAACATGGCGGTGAAGAGCTCGGTGGGGATGCCCATCGCGCGGTAGATGATTCCACTGTAAAAGTCGACGTTCGGGTAGAGCTTCTTCTCGATGAAGTACGGGTCGCTCAGCGCCACCTGCTCGAGCTGGCGCGCGATGTCGAGCAGCGGATCGCGGATGCCGAGTGACGTGAGGACGTCGTCGGCGGCCTTCTTGAGGATGGTGGCGCGCGGGTCGAAGTTCTTGTACACGCGGTGACCGAAGCCCATGAGCTTGAAGCCGGCGCTCTTGTCCTTGGCCTCTGCCACGAACTTCGCGACATCGCCGTCTTCGCTCCGGATGAGCTGAAGCATCTCGAGCACTTCCTGGTTCGCGCCGCCGTGCAGCGGGCCCCAGAGAGCGGAGATGCCGGCGGAGATCGAAGCGAAGAGGTTGGCGCGGCTGCTCCCGACCATGCGCACGGTGGATGTGCTGCAGTTCTGTTCATGGTCGGCATGCAGGATGAGGAGGAGGTTCAGCGCACGGTCTACCGAATCGTTGATCCTGTAGGTCTCGGTCGGAACGGCGAACATCATTTGCAGGAAGTTCTGCGTGTAGGTGAGCTCGTTGCGCGGATACATGAACGGCTGGCCGACCGACTTCTTGTAAGCGAAGGCGGTGATCGTCGGCAGCTTCGCGAGCAGGCGGACGATGTTCGCCTCGCGCTTTTCGGTGTCGGGATAGTAGGCGGACAGCGAGGCAACCATGGCGGAGAGGATCGCCATCGGATGTGCCGACTTGGGGAAGCCCTCGAAGAACTTCTTCATGTCCTCGTGAATGAGGGTGTGCCGGGTGAGATTCTCGTCGAACGCGGCCAGCTCGCCTGCGGTCGGGAGCTCGCCGTTGATCAGCAGATACGCGACCTCGGTGAAGCTGGCCCTGGCGGCGAGCTGCTCGATGGGATATCCGCGGTAGCGCAGGATGCCGCGCTCACCGTCGATGAAGGTGATGCTGCTGTTGCACGAACCGGTGTTTCCGTAAGCAGGATCGAGCGTGATGGCCCCGGTCTCGGCCCGCAACTGCGAGATGTCGATTGCCACCTCGTTTTCGGTTCCGACCGTCGTCGGCAGCTGGTATTCCTTGCCGTTCAGCAGAAGTGTCGCGTGACCCATGAACTCGTCTCCTCGAATGCGGTGTGCGAGAGAATTTCTGTCGCCCACAGCAAGACGCAGGACGCACCTCTCCGTCGAGTCGCGCGGTCACGAACCTGTGTGATGGGTGCGGTTGTGCACCAAGCACCAGTCACCAGTCACCGCATCAACTCACTTCCATCCGCGTTTCCGTGCGTCTTTTGCGCGTTCGCGCTGCGCTTCGCGAAAATCCTTCTCGCGCTGATGCGAGGCTTTCCGAAGTTCCTTCTCGCGTTTGTGAGCCTGCAGCCTAATAACAAGGAATGTGCCTTCGTAACTCATTGATTCTACGCAGGTCGTAGAAAGCCTGTGTCACCGGCATCGGGCACCCCTGTCGTCCCGTCGAGACGGTCAGAACAGGTCGGGAACGTGCACGAAGTTCTGCATCGCCGCCACCGTGCGCGGGGAAATGTCGCTCAGAAACCACGTAAGTGCTTCCACCGTGGCCGGTGGAATCGCGTATCGGGTGACGAATTCGACGGCCGCGTCGCGGTTCATCGGTGTGCTCGACTGCGTTCCGAACAGGTCATCCGTCGCGCGCTCGTTCGGGTTGATCACCGTCGCGCGAATTCCGGCCTCGGCCAGAGCCGACGCGAAAAGTTCCCGCCGATAGCCGTAGTGAGTGCAGGCGAGGAGGGCCTCGACCGGTCTGCTCTTCTGCTGCATCTTTGCGATCGCTGTCCTCACCCACCCGGTGATCTCTGATTTCGTTCTCGATCCTTCGCGATCTTCGGAGATCGTGTCGGCAAGGCCGGGACAGGCCTGGCTGACGATGCGCGACGCGTCGATCCCGCGCTCGCGGAGCAGGCGCGGATACGTTCCGGCGTCAATGGTCGTCTGTGTTCCGAAGATCATCGCGACGCTTTCGGGATTGGCGTCGAGGCCGCGTAACAGCAGCTTGGCTGCGGTCTCGACGATCCCTCTGACCGGAATCACCTCCTTGCTGAAGAAGGGGGTTTCTGGAAGCAGGACCGACAACGTGTTGCATGCGACATAAACGAGGTCCGGTGCGTATCGATCGTTCACGCTGGTGAGGAAGCGGTCGAACGTCTCCAGTTTCGCTTCCAGCGATGGCATCGAGTTGTAGCCGTAATCGTTCGCCGGGGCGGCGTTGGCAAACGTCAGGCGGACCGGTTCGGAAAATCCGTTCGTCCGAACGAAGCGCTCTGCATAGGCGCAGACCGAAAGACCGCCGACGCCCGAGTCGGTGATGACGATGTGCATCGCTAGGCCTCGAGCTCGAAGCGGCCGGTCATCAGATCGATGAGGATCGGCACGTGATGATCCTTGAGCGCATAGAGCGACGCGTCTTCGAGCTCGAGCGTCACGAGGTTGAGACCGCGTTCGCCGGCCCACGTCCCCATCGACCCCGGCGTTGGGTAACCGATCTCGGTCAGGAACGGCAGCTCGCAGCGGTCCGCCAGTTGCCGGCCGAGGTGAGAGGAGCCGGCGTCGTCGATGCAGGCGAGGGCTGAATGCAGGCTCACGACCGCTCGTGGCTTCAGCTGGTCCAGGAGCGAAACGAGGGCGAGGGTCTCCGGCTCGGACGCGGGCTTTGCGCCCGGACTCAGCGCGATGTCGCGCGCATCATTCGCGCGGCTCTTGTAGTGCACCGGATCGGGACTCCAGTTCGATGTCGGAAAGTTCCGGTTGAGGTCAACGCCTCGTCCGTTGCCGCGCGTTCCCCGCAGCATTCCGTCAGGGTTGCCGCAGAGAATCACCGCGGCCTGAAGATCCCCCTTCGGGAGACATCGCAGAGCTTCCGAAACCACGACGGTGGTCTCCGGTTCGTCGCCATGGATCGCCGCGAGGATCGCGATCTCGGTCGTTTCTGTGTCGGGAAGGAAGACCGTCAGAGGACTTCCTTCCAGCGAAGTCCCGTAGACGGAGTGACGGTGGCGGATCGTTCCGCGGTCGCGGCGTTCGACGAGTCGGTGGGATTGGGATTGCTCACGGTTCATTCGGATTGCATCATCCCGCCCTTTCCACCGTGACGCCACCCGCCCGTTCGGCCGCGACGCCGCCCGCCCTCGCCACCGTGACGCCGCCCTCCCTTTCCGCCGTGACGATCGCGTTCGAGTTCCACGGTCGGCCGGGTGGCGGCGTCACGGGAGGGTGGCGGGCGCGATAGCATGTGCACTCAATGAAGAGCTGCCCCGAGCATCGTCACGAGCATCGCGACCTGCCCTGCCCATTTCCTGGATGCCCGAACGGGGAGGGGGCGGGTGATCGATTCGAAGTGCTCCGGCACCAGGGAGCCGGCAGGATGACCAGTGCGGAGGGCCACTTCGATTTCGCCCCTGCGCCGCGCGTCTTCGACCGCAGGCGATGGGACTGTCCGCAATGTGGCGCGTCCGGCTTCGTGTGGGTGGAGGCGGGAGGCGAGTTGACCCTCGATCGATGCCCGCACCGGCGGACGGCC
The DNA here is from genome assembly GCA_937870635.1 of uncultured Acidobacteriota bacterium. Lineage (GTDB taxonomy): Bacteria > Acidobacteriota > Thermoanaerobaculia > Gp7-AA8 > Gp7-AA8 > DATLEX01. The sequence continues at coordinate 29,895 of CALMZP010000050.1, forward strand.
ACGGTAAAGCCGCGCGCGAGGGTGGGAGGACGTTAATTAAAGGGGATCGTTCGGCAACCGGGTAGCATGATCATGGCCATGTTCTTCCAGCAGCTCTACCTCGGATGTCTGGCGCAGGCGTCGTATCTGATCGGATCGAACGGCGAGGCGGCTGTCGTCGATCCGCGCCGCGATGTCGACGATTACATCGCTCTGGCCGCCGAGCATGGCCTGACGATCCGCTACGTCGTCGAGACGCACCTGCACGCCGATTTCGTCAGCGGCCATCGTGAGCTCGCGGACCGCACCGCCGCGTCGATCGTCATCTCCGCGGAAGCGAAGGCCGAGTTTCCCCATCTTCCGGTCACCGACGGCGACTCGATCTCCCTCGGCGACCTGCGGCTGCGCATGCTGGCGACGCCGGGCCACACGCCCGAAAGCATCTGCATCGTCGTCGAGGAATCCGGCAGGCCGGTGAAGGTGCTGACCGGCGACACACTGTTCATTGGGGACGTGGGCCGGCCCGATCTGGCCGGCGGCGCTGGCTTCTCCAGCGAGGAGATGGCGGCAATGCTGTACGACTCGATCCACCACAAGCTTCTGCGGCTGCCCGACGACGTCGAGGTCTGGCCGGCGCACGGGGCCGGATCGTTGTGCGGACGGAACATGTCGAAGGAAACCTCGTCGACCATCGGCCTGCAGCGCCGGCTCAATTACGCGCTGCAGCCGATGACGAAAGACGAGTTCGTAGCGCTGATGACGCGCGACATGGTGGAGGCGCCACCGTACTTCGCCCTCGATGCGCAGATCAATCGCCGCGGCGCGCCCGCGCTGCGCCATACCCCCTCTCCGCGGCCGCTCGACGCCGGGGAGGCCGCTCACGCTCTGGAGAACGGAGCGATCGTTCTCGACGTGCGGACGGCGGGCGCCTACGGAGAGGTGCACATTCCGCGTTCCCTCAACATCGGCCTCGACGGACAGTACGCCACATGGGCCGGAACGCTGCTCCGGCCCGACGCCGAGCTGGTCATCGTCGCCGCCGAAGGTCGCGTGGATGAGGCGGCGATGCGTCTGGCACGAGTCGGTTTTGAGAGCGCGCGCGGATTCTTGCGTAATGGACTCGCTTCCTGGCGAAGCGCGGGACTGCGCACGGCGTCGGTCCCGCAGATCTCGGTCCATGCGCTATGGCAGATGATGGAGAGCGATCCGTCCCTGCAGGTCATCGACGTACGGCGACAGGGCGAATATCGCAACGGGCATGCCCCCGGCGCCGTCAATCTTCCCCTTCACGAGCTCGGAGATCTCGCGCGGAGTGTCGATCCGGAACGGCCGACGGCTGTGATCTGCGCGGGCGGTTATCGATCGTCGATCGGAACGAGCATCCTCGAGCGTCTCGGATTCGGAGAGCTTTACAACGTCACCGGCGGGACGTCGGCCTGGATGGCGGCCGGCCTTCCGGCCGCGGGGGCAGTTTCTTAGAAGCGTCCTGGGGGGATGCGCGTGGTGAAGCGTGACCCGCCGAGGTAGGCGAGAAACGACATCGGCGGCCATCATCGTTGCCTCGTGCCCACGCCCTTCCCGGGCGTGAGCGAGGGACCGGGGGGCTGGGCGGCGCGCCGCTATACTCGATCCGTGCGCTTCGTTCTCGGACTCGTCGTCGGCCTGGTGTTCGGCGCTATCTCCATGTTCTTTCTGATGCAGTCCCGGAGCGCGAGGTCGGCCGTGGCTGACGTCGAAGTCGCAGAACCTCCGACCACCGCTCCGATTGATCCGGCGCAGCTGGAGGCCGAGGAGTCGATTGCGGCGGAGCCCGCGGTGAGATCGACACCTGCTCTGAACGAGCCTGCAAACCTCGACGCGGGCGCAGTGATCATTCCGGTCGCCGGTGCGCGACGCGAAGATCTCCGCCCGATGTTCGACGAGCTGCGCGGCTCGCGCCGGCATCGCGCCATCGACATCGGGGCGCCGAGGGGAACTCCGGTGCTGGCGGCGATCGACGGCAGCGTTGGCAAGTTGTTTCTCAGCCGGCCGGGCGGCATCACCATCTATCAGTACGATCCGGGACGGACGTGGATCTACTACTACGCCCATCTCGATGCCTACGCCCCCGGGCTGGTCGAGGGACAGCAGCTTCGCCGCGGCGACGTGATCGGTTATGTCGGTTCGACCGGCAACGCGCCCCCCGGTGCCCCTCATCTGCACTTTTCCATCGAGAAGCTTGCCGAACCGGGGAAATGGTGGAAGAGCGAGCCGGTCGACCCCTACCCGATTCTCAAGGAACGCGGCGTGACGATCGCCCGCGGCGCAAGCGGCGAATGAGGATTCTCGCGATCTGCTGCGGGGCGGCGCGGCAAACCTGTCACCCGTAACCCGTCACCCTTCAATTCGTCAGTCCGGCCGGCCTGTGATGTGATTGCAATGTCGTCGATCGGAGGACAGCATGAGCGTTCACCATATCCCGGCGGGCTACCACAGTGTCACGCCTTATCTCGTCATCGATGGCGCAGCAAGGGCCATGGACTTTTATCGCGACGTCTTGCGTGATTGAATGAGCTCATGGAGCCGACTCATATGACGCCGAAGAACACGATCTGCCTGTGGTACGACAAAGACGCGCTCGATGCGGCACATTTCTACGCCGCGACCTTTCCGGACAGCGTAGTCACTGCAGTTCACAAGGCGCCAGCGGACTACCCGAGCGGGAAGAAGGGCGATGTGCTGACCGTCGAGTTCACCGTACTGGGCATTCCGTGCATCGGTCTCAACGGCGGTCCGGAGTTCAAACACAGCGAGGCTTTTTCGTTCCAGGTCGCGACGGAGGATCAGGAAGAGACGGACCGCTACTGGAACGCGATCGTCAGCAACGGCGGGGAGGAAAGCCAATGCGGATGGTGCAAGGACCGCTGGGGCCTGTCGTGGCAGATCACTCCGCGCGTGCTGACCGAAGCGTTCGCGGCTGGCGGTGATGAGGCGCGGCGTGTCTTCGAAGCGATGATGCCGATGCGGAAAATCGACGTTGCCGCGATCGAGGTGGCGCGGCGAGGCTGACGTCCGCGGGGCCGGATTTCAGGCCGACCAGCGTGCGCCATACAGAACGATCGCCGCGCCGGCGATGCAGATGCCGGCTCCGGCATAGTCGCTGATGCGCGGCGAGGTCCTCTCCACCGCCGCCATCCAGGCCAGCGAGCCGGCGATGTAAATCCCGCCATACGCCGCGAAGGCGCGCCCGGCGAATGCCGCATCGACGCGCGTGAGTGCGATCGCGAAGATCATCAGACACATCATGCCGGGCGCCAGCCACCACGCGCTCCGGCCGAGACGAAGCCACATCCATGCGCTGTAGCAGCCGGCAATCTCGCACACCGCGGCCAGGATGAACCACCCGAAGTTCTGCATACGTCAATTATCATCCCCGGAAAGTCCCAGTTCGCCGGCGATGAACTCCTTCACGTCGGCTGAAGTTGTACCATTGCGTCACACCATCAGAGCAATGTTTGGGACTGAACCGGTGATCGCGGTCTCGGATCTCACGCGCCGTTTCGGTGCGCGGGCAGCGCTGTCCTCGGTCACCCTGCGGATCGCGCGCGGCGGTGTGTACGGTCTGGTTCGCGATCAGAACCTCCGCTGCGTGCGACGCGTGAGAATCCGCCGAGACCTCGAAGGCGCATCGTGAGCCGCCAGATCCGCGAGACTCATCGCCTCTTCGATCACGGGAATCGCCGCCTTCACAGCACGCGTCCGAGATGAACATCGCTTTCGGCCGCCGGCGCCGTCTGCGCAGGCACAGGTGCAGCCTGTACACAACAATTTACCCGGCTCCAGGAAAGGCGGATAATCCGCGCACTGGTGACAATCAATCCTGGTACACGGCTCGGGCCGTACGAGATCACTGCGCCTGTAGGCGCCGGCGGCATGGGCGAGGTGTACCGTGGTCGCGACACTCGTCTCGACCGCGATGTCGCGATCAAAATTCTTCCGGCGCAGTTCGCCGGCGACGAGCAACTGAAACTCCGCTTCGAGCGGGAAGCGAAAACCATCTCCCAGCTCAGTCATCCGAACATCTGTGCGCTCTTTGACGTCGGGCACCATGACGGACGCGACTATCTGGTCATGGAGTTCCTCGAGGGCGAGACCCTTTCCGAACGGCTGGCGAAGGGTCGTCTCGATCTCGATGAGGTGCTGGAATACGGAATCCAGATCGGCGACGCGCTCGACAAGGCGCACCGGTGCGGCGTCGTTCATCGAGACCTCAAGCCTTCCAACATCATTCTGACGTCGAGCGGTGCGAAGCTCGTCGACTTCGGGCTGGCGAAGTTCAGCGTCGGACCGGGACCGATTCAGGGATTGAGCGGCATGGGCACGCAGCAGCGCCCCCTCACTCAGGAAGGCACCATCCTCGGCACTTTGCAGTACATGGCGCCGGAGCAACTCGAGGCTGAGGAGGCGGACGCCCGAACGGACATCTTCGCCTTCGGCGTGGTGCTCTACGAGATGCTCACAGGACGCCGCGCATTCGACGGCAAGACGAAAACCAGTTTGATCGCGGCGATCGTCGACCGCGAACCGCCGTCCGTCACCACGTTGCAGCCGCTCACGCCTCCGGCACTCGAGCACGTCATCCGGCGATGCATGGAGAAGGATCCGGACGATCGCTGGCAGAGCGCACATGACGTCAAGACGCAGCTCGAATGGATCGCAGAGGCGGGATCGAATGCCGGCATAGCCGCACCGGTCCTGCGGAGACGGAAGAATCGCGAACGGCTCGCCTGGGCGCTGCACCCGGCCACTGCGCTGGCCGCGGTGGCGCTCACGTGGGGAGCGATCGAGTACCGCGAGAAAGCGCCGCCACTGGTTCAGACTTCGATCACGGCGCCGCCGGAAACCGACTTCCTCTTTCTTCACGGAGCGCCGGTGGTCTCACCGGACAACACACGCATCGCGTATGTAGCCCAGCAGAAGAACGGCAGGCGCATGCTCTGGGTTCGTCCCCTTCACGGCCTGGCGGCCCAGCCGCTGGCCGGCACCGAGGAAGCAATGCATCCCTTCTGGTCGCCTGACGGGGCGCACCTGGGATTCTTCGGCGGCGGAAAGCTCAAGCGCATCAGCGCGACCGGAGGTCCGCCGCAGACGCTGTGCGATGCCTCGGATGGCCGCGGGGGGACGTGGAGCCGCGACGGCGTGATCCTGTTTACCCCATCGATCCGTGACGGGATCTTCAGTGTGCCGGCCGTCGGCGGAACCCCGGCCGCGGTGACAAAACTCGATGACGAACTGCACACGAGTCATCGCTACCCTTCGTTCCTTCCCGACGGCCGGCACTTCATCTATCTGCGTCAATATGCCGGCGAAGCGGATGAGAAGAACGGGCTGGTTCTCGCATCACTGGACGGCAAGGTGGATCGCCCTCTCGTGGCCTCGCGCGGCAACGGTACTTACGTCCCGCCGGGCTACGTGATCTTCTGGCGTGAAGGCTCCCTGCTCGCGCAGCGATTCGATGAAAGGAAGCTGATGCTGGCCGGCGAACCGGTCCCGATTGCCGAGAATGTGGAGTACACCGGCAAGTACGAAGCGATTTTCTCTGTGAACGCGGCCGGCACGCTCGCATTTCACCAGGGTAGCGGCAGCAGTCTTGCGCGCCTCGTCTGGGTCGACCGTTCGGGAAAAGAGCTCGGCGATGTCGGTCTTCCCGCTGATTACCACCATCCCTCGATCTCCCACGATGCCACGAAAGTCGCCGTATCGATCATCGATCCGGCGAACAAGAGATCCGACATCTGGATCCACGATCTCCGGCGCGGTACGACCTCCCGCCTGACGGTCGGCCCGGGAGACGATGTCAGACCGATCTGGTCGCCTGACGACAAGACCATCGTCTACAGTTCGAACGCCAATAGCCCCGGCGATATCTTCACGCGGCGCAGCTCTGGTCTTGGGGCCGAAGAAGCTCTTTACATGAATCGTCAGTGGACGGTTGCAACGGACTGGTCCTCTGCAGCGCAAGCGATCGTCCTCCAGGAAAGCCATTCGCGCACGGGGTGGGACATCTGGCTTTATCCGCTCTCGGACCGTAAGCCGAAAGTCCTCATACAGACGAAGTTCAACGAGGTTGCGGGTGCGATCTCGCCAAACGGCAAGTGGCTTCTGTATCAGTCCAACGACTCCAACCGCCCGCAGATTTACGTTCAGGATCTCGCCGGCGACGGCGGCAAATGGCCGATCTCACCGGAACGGGGGATTTTCCCGCGATGGAGCTCGTCGGGAAGGGAGATCTTCTACTGGACCGAAGACGAGCACCTCATTGCGGTGCCGGTCGAAGAATCGGCGGAGTTTCAGACCGGGCCACCCCAGCGCCTGTTCAAGAAGGCGTTGCGGACGGCCCCGGGAATGCAATACGACGTCGCCCCGGATGGCCAGCGCTTTCTGTTGAACGTTCCCTTTCAGGAGGCCGAAATGGCCCCGATCACGCTCGTGCAGAACTGGACGCGCCTCCTCGAGAGGTAACTGAAAACGGGTAGCTCGGTGGCAGGGATCACTCGGCGCGAAGCGCGTCGACCGGCTCCATGCGCGCGGCATGGCGCGCGGGCAGCACCCCTGCTGCCAACCCCACCGTCACCGCCATCCCCTCCGCGAGCACCGCAAACCACCACGGTGTACTGACCGGCAGCGCCGGGACGACGATCGTCAGAAGCCGGGCGAGCGCGCTGCCGAGAAGCAAGCCCGCCGCGCCGCCGATGCCCGCGAGCATCGCCGCTTCGCCGAGAAAGATCCGGAGGATCTGACCCTGGCCGGCGCCGAGCGCGCGCAGAAGGCCGATCTCGGCTGTCCGCTCCTTCACCGCGATGGTCATGATCGTCAGGATCCCCACCCCGCCGACGAGAAGCGAGATGCTCCCGAGCGCGCCGACGGCGAAGGTGAGTACACCGAGGACTGAATCGAGAACGCGGACCATCTCGTCCTGCGTGACGAAGGTGACGTCGTCGCGTCCGTGACGCATTGAGAGGATGCGGCGGATCCCGGCCGCGACTTTCTCCTGCGGAACGTCCGGATCGTGCGTAACGTGGAAACCGGTCAGACCCTCGCGATTGAATAGCTCCAGAGCGCGTGCGGTGGGGATGCTCACCGAATCGTTGATGTCGATCCCGAGAACACGATCCATCGGCTCGACCACGCCGATCACCTGGAACCGCGATCCGCCGATCGCAATCCGCTGGCCGATCGGGTTCTCATCGCCGAACAGCTCTGCCTTTGCCGTGGCGCCGAGGACCGCGAGTGGTCGCGGCGCGTGCGGATCGTCAAGGGGCAGAAACGAACCGGCGGCCATCTTGAAACCCCAGATCTGCGCCCACTCGGGACCGAATCCGTACACGATCACGCGCCTGCGCCGCCCGCCGTAACGGATCTCTGCGCTGCCGTCAGTCGTTGGGTTGGTGACCAGAACATGCGGAGCGCGCCGCGCCGCAATGGCATCGTCGATGGTGAGCGGCCGGACCGTCCCGAACACGCCGATCGTGGCGCCCGCGGTCTGCACCCGCCCCGGGAAAACGACGATGAGGTTCGAGCCGAATTTGGTGAACTGGAAGAGTACGAAGTCGTGAATGCCCTGGCCGATCGACGTGAGAAGAATGACCGCGGCGATACCGACGGCGATACCGAGGATAGCCAGCGATGTGCGCAGCCGCTGCGCTCGGAGCGTGCCCGTCGTCAGTCGGATGTAGTCGGCGGTTCGCATCGTCAACGCCGCGCCAGCGCCAGCGCCGGGTCGAGCGCAGCGGCGCGCCGTGCCGGCACCACGCTGAAGGCGACGCCGGTCGCGATGGCGAGCGCCAGTCCTCCCGATACGGCCCAGAGCGGCGCGAATGCCGGAACGGCCGGGAAGAGGCGGCGGATGACGAAGCTTCCGGCCTGGCCGACCACCGAGCCGAGGACGCCGCCGACCGCGGAAAGGAGAACCGCTTCGGCAAAAAAGAGAAAACGGATCTGGCGCGGGGAAGCGCCGAGGGCTTTGAGCAATCCGATCTCGCTCGTTCGCTGCGCGACGGCGATGAGCATCACGTTCATGATGAGGATGCCGGCGACCGCCATGCTGACGGCGGCGATCCCGCCGAGCGCGAACGTCAGCGCCACCAGAATCCTGTCGAACGCGGAGGAGATCGCATCCTCGGTCAGGATCGTGACGTCGTCTTCGCCACCGTGCCGCTCGCGGAGGAGGCGCGCGATCTCCGCCTTCACGGGCGGAACATCCTCGCGGGAGCGCGTCATCACGCCGACGCGCAGAAGCGAAGAGAGGTTGAAGAGTACTTGAGCCGACGCGACGGGGATGATCACCATGTCATCCATGTTGACGCCGACGAACTCTCCCTTCGGCGCGAGGACCCCGATCACCCGGAAGCGCCGGTCGCCGAGCCGGACGTACTGACCGAGCGGCGACTCGGTGCCGAAGAGCTCCCGCGCCACCTTCGAGCCGAGGACGCAGTGCGGCGCGGCGTTGCGCGGATCCTGCGGGGGGAGAAACTTGCCCGACGCGGTCGAGAGCCCCCAGATGTGCTGGATCTCGCTCGACGATCCGGAGATCGGCACATCACGCCGGCGCCCCCGGGCCGAGACTTCGCCCTCGACGAGGTTCAGAGGCGCGACGTGCTCGATGCCGCGGATGCGCCGCAGCGCCATCGCGTCTTCGATGGTGAGGTCGTGCGCCGTACGGCCGGAGGCGAGCGCCGCGCCACCGCCCACCGTCTCGGCCCGTCCGGGGAGAATAATGATGAGGTTCGTGCCGAGCGACTCGAATTCGTTGCGCACGTACCGCCGGGCTCCTTCGCCGAGCGATGTGAGCACCACGACCGCGGCGACACCGATCGAGGTGGCGAGCACCATCAGCAGCGACCGCGTCCTGGCGCCTTCGAGCGAGCGCCAGGCGAAATGGGCGATGTCGGGCGTCAACATGGTCAGCCGCCTTCCACCCGTCCGTCGAGAGTGCGGATGTGACGGCGGGCGCGGCCGCCTAGAACCGCGTCGTGCGTGATGAGCACAAGAGTCATGCCTCGCGCGTTCAGCTCTTCGAGAAGATGGATCACCTCTCCGCCGGTATGCTGATCGAGATTGCCGGTCGGCTCGTCTGCAAGGATGGCCGCCGGCTCCATGATCATGGCGCGGGCGATGGCGACGCGCTGGCGCTCGCCTCCGGAGAGCTGGTCGGGACGGTGCCGGGCACGTTTGGCGATGCCGAACTCTGTCAGGAGACGCATCACTTTCTCCCGGCGCTCGCCCGGATGCGCTCCCGCCAGAACGAGCGGCAGCTCGACGTTCTCGGCCGCGCTGAGACGCGGCACGAGGTGAAAGAACTGGAAGACGAAGCCGATCTTCTCGCGCCTTACGCGCGACTGCTCCTCGTCGGTGAGGGCAGTCACATCCTGCCCGTCGAGCTCGTACGTGCCCGACGAGGGACGGTCGAGGAGCCCGAGGATGTTGAGCATCGTCGATTTTCCCGAGCCGGACGGGCCCATGATCGAGATGTACTCGCCGCGCTCGATGTGGAGGTTCACCCCGCGCAGGGCGTGCACGCTCTCCCCGCCGAGCACGAACGTGCGCGACACGTCTCTCAGTGTGATCATGGCTCGACCGTGACGAGCGCGCCGGGGACGGCACCTTTGCGCTCCACCGACAGCACGATGACATCGCCCGGCTGCACGCCGGAGAGCACCTCCGTGAACTGCCAGTTTGCCAGGCCGGTGCGGAGGCGGCGCTCGTGCAGGGTATCGTCGTTGATGACCAGCACGCGGCTCCCTTCGAGGAGCGCCTGCGTCGGGACACGAATCACGTCTTCTCGTACGTCGAGCACGATCTCGGCGTCGGCGCTGTACCCCACGAGGAGCGTCTTCAGATCGTCAGGATTGACGAATTCGACTTCAACGTCGACCGTCCGGGCCTGTTTCTCCAGATCGAGCACATACGGCGCGATGCGGCGCACTCGTCCCGCGAAACGGCGGCCGGGAAGCGCATCGATCGTGATGTACGCGGGCTGCCCTACGCGTACGCGTGCGATGTCCACCTCATCGATGGGCGCCGAGACGTAAAGGCAGCTGTCGTCGATCAGATCGACGGCGGGAGGCGTGGGGATGCCGGGCGGCGACGGGGTGGTGAACTCGCCGACCTCGCCGGTGATTTTGGCAACCACTCCCGCGAACGGCGCACGCAACACGGTGCGCGTGAGCGTCGCGCGCGCGGCGGCGACGCGCGCCCGCCCCTGCTGCACGTCCGCGCGCGCGGCGTTGCACGCGGCGCGCAGCGTGGCTGCCGATGAGATGGCGCGGTCGAGCTGATCGTCGGGAAGGAGTCCGTCCGCGTGGAGCCGGCGGACACGCTCTGCTTCGCGCGCCGAGGTAGCGGCACTCACGCAGACCTCTTCCGCCCGCAGAACGGCGCTCCTCGACTGCTCCTCGGCGACTCGCGCCTGCGCGGCGGTGTCTTCGTTCCACAGCTCGAGGAGGACCTGGCTCGCGCCGACACGATCCCCTTCCCGGACGCGCAGCGCGGCGATGGCGCCGCCCGACGGCGGCGCGAGCTTCGCGCGACGGCAGGCGTTGACGGTGCCAGCGCGCGTGTTGGCAACGGTGCGCTCCACGCGTCCCCGGTCGATCTTCGCGACCCGTACGGGAATCGGGTCGGGACGCGTCGCCCGCCAGACGCCGAGCGTCAGCAGTACGACGATGGCGAGCCCGATCAGAAGTCGGCGCAGCATGGTCTGGATTGACGGATTGGACGCCTGAAAGAGTACGCGATTGCAGCGCGGCGTGCGAACGAGGAGCTCCGGCCGTGCCTGGAGCGGGGCAGCCGGACCAGGGATCGCAAGCCACGGCCGGATGGCGACAGGAACCCCGGCAAGTCGGAGGAGAAAATCACGCCTCCCCTGGCTCGATCCACTCGATGTGATCCGCAAGGGCACTTCGGCGTACGGCGTCATGGAACCTTGCGTCTGCCGTCACCAGAACGCAGTTCTCCGCCGCTGCGAGCGCCAGGTACAGGCTGTCATACACGGTTCGATCGAGGCTCACGGCAATATGGAAAGCAGCGGTCAGAAGAGCGGCAGAGGGATGAATCTCGAGCGGGAGCGCAGCGAAGGCGTTGAGAATGGCAGCGGCTTCCTTTTTCGTGATCTCAGCGCGCCGCAGCTTCTTCCAGAGGATGTTGCCGAACTCTGCGCCGATCAGATCCGGAGCGAGGAGGACGAGCTCTGAATCGAGAAGATGCGCTGCGGAGTCGGAATGAACTTCCGGGATGAACCACTTGGCCGCGACGCTGGCGTCCACCACCACCTTTTTCATCGCCGGCGATCATCAGCGACCAGAAGAGTGCTGTCGGAATGTTTTCGGCCGGCCAGCTTCCGGCGAATGCGAGCCGCAACGTCACGACTCTCCAGGATGTCCGCGGCGGCGGCACGCTCCACGATGATCTGGAGTTCCGCCTGAAGCGAGCGGCCGTTTCGCTCCGCTCGGGCCTTCAGCCGCGCGACCGTTTCCTCATCGAGATCTCTGATCAGTACGCGGGCCATGATGCCTCAACGCATGCCACTGCTAGCAATATGCTAGCACAACCCCGTGACGCGACGGCGTGGTCTGAAAGATCGAAGGAAAACCGTCGATGCAGATTTGGTGAGAAAATTGACAAATCGCAGGCTACGACCTTGGACTCCAATCACGACGGCGGCTCGTTCTACTTCGGCCCGTTTCGCCTTGATCCCGAGGCCGGAGAGCTGCGCCGCGACGAACAGCGCATCGAACTGCGTGCGAAGTGCCTCCACCTCCTGCTCTACTTCGTCGAGAAGCACGGCAAATTGCTGTCGAGGGAGGCTCTGCTGGAAAAGTTCTGGAGCGACGTCGTAGTCGGTCAGGAGACCTTGAGCCGCACCGTCACCGAGATCCGGCAGGCATTGGGCGACGATGCGGATTCGCCGCAGTACATCGAGACCGTTCCCCGTCAGGGCTACAAGTTCTTCGCCGCCGTGACTCGAGCGCGCCGGCCATCGAACCCGAGCGTGTCGGTCGTCCATTCGTTCAAAGAGTATCCGCTGGACGAAGGAGAGCACATTATCGGCCGAGGCCATGACGTTGCGATCCGTCTGTACACACCGCTCATCTCACGACATCACGCGCGGATACGAGTTCGCGGGAATGGCGTGACCCTCGAGGATCTCGGCAGCAAGAACGGAACGCTCGTGAATGGCGCGCGCGTGGAGGGGACAGTCGAGCTGCGGCCAGGCGACGCGATCAATGTTGGCGGCGAGCTGCTCGTGGTCAGAAGCACGAGTGACAGCACCGCCTCGGCCGGCATCCGCGAGGAAGGTGGCCACCCGAGCCGCTGACTGCCATGGTCTGGACTCCATACAAACGAACGCCGATCGTCGTATTACCGAGAGTCCGTGTCCGCGACGCATCGACGCAGATGGCGTTCATGGCGATAGCAAGAGAGACAACTGCTCGCATGGAATCCTCCTTTTGATCTCGCGAAAGGGCTACTCGGGCCGTTCTTTCGTCCCCGGAACTCTTACGAAACGACGTGCGACGAACGAGCGCGTGCGCCGCGCGGCGTCGACGTAGCTCCCGACGATGTCGCCGCGGGCATTGATCCCGAAGGCACGCGTATGGAGTGCGCCGGGGAAGTCGATGGACGTGAACTCGCCGTCTTCCAGAAGAAACCCGTGCGCCGTTCCGTCGGGACCCTGGTACACGCCGACGATCGCGCCGGACGGACCGGCATCCCATGCCGCCGTGAACGCCGCGCCCGGATAATCGAAGGCGCTGAACTCGCCGTTGACGATCATGTACGCCCGACCGGTCATGCTTTCCATGTCGGTGTACAGACCGACGATGAGGCTGAGATCCGGCGTGCCTCCGTTGTGCATCGATGCTTCGACATCGACCTCGGACTGATCGGCTCCCGCGAGGACGATGCCCCGCATGGACGCCATCATGTCGCTGTCGTGCCTGCAGCCGAGGATCGTTCCGTCAGGGAGGATCCGCTGCGCAATGGTGTTCGTGCTGCCGCGATAATCGATCGGACTGAAGACTCCGTCCTTCGACCGCAGGAATCCGTGGACATTCACCGCGGGCTCGCCGCGAAGCCGGTAGGTGCCGACGATGTCGCCGTTCGGAGCGATTCCTCGCGCCGCGGTGACGACCGCGTCCGGATAATCAATGACCGTGATTCCGTCGGCGTTGAGCCGAAAGCCGTGCTGACGATTGCTCGAGTCGCTGAACACGCCGACCACGTCGCGGTTGTCGGCAATGCCGTTTGCGGTCGAGGCTACTGCTCCGGGTACATCGAGGGTCTGGTAGCGATAACGCGGCCGCCCGGGCTGTGAGTCTCCCAGTGCAGACGATGTGATGAGAAAAGCGGTGAACAACGCCGCGACGGGTTTCATGAAGTCCTCCTCGTTCGATCGCGCTCTCTCGAGCGTGATGACAAGGTCGGCCACGACGGATCACGGTGCTGGAAGCTGGATGGAAAAAGTCTGGAAATCGGCTCCTGGCGCAGGCATTACGGCATGGGCCGATCAGTTGACCGGGACCACGTTGTCCGCCGATCGCGGTCGATGTAGAAGTTGGCGACTTTCATCAGCGAGGTAGGAGTCGTAAATACGGTATCGCAGCGCCGCGGGCAGCTGATTCTCAGGGTAGCCGGCGTTGGTCAGGATCGCCACGCCGAGACCATGCGCAGGAATCAGACCCACGGCCGCATGCATCCCGCCGCCGATGCCCACGTGCTCCACGATACGCGAGCCGCGGTAGGTGTAGACCGTCCAACCCATCGCCCACGTCAGGATGTCAGCGGCGGGAAATGACGTGGTCCAGAGCGCGTCGCGCGGAATCACCGCGGCTGGCTCATGCGTCTGCGCGACCGAAGTCGGGCTCAGGAGCGAGCGACTGCCAATGCGTCCGCCGGCCAGTTGCAGCCGGAGCCACCTGGCGATTTCACTCGCACTGGAACTGATCGACCCGGCGGGAGCCAGGTGGTCGACGTTGAACGGCGCGACGACGCGACTCACATTACCGGAGATGCGGTGCGGCACAGCGACGTTTGTCCGATCGCTGAGCTCGGCGCTCCTCGTTGTCGAGCGCGTCATACCAAGCGGGGTGAACAGCCTTTCGCGAATGAAGTGGTGGTAGCTCTTTCCGGTAACGGCGGGAATCAGCTCTCCCGCAGCCAGGTACATGCCGTTGCTGTAGTCGAAGCGGTGCCGGAAAGGCCATCCGGGGAGCGCCGCGATCTGCTCGAGGAGCTCCTCGGACGTTTTCGTCTTCGCATAAAGAGCGACTTCGCCGCCAGCGATCCCAGGCGCGCCGCTCCTGTTCAGGAGGAGATCGCGCACGGTCGCGTTGCGCGTCGCGTAAGGATCAGCGAGGTGAAATTGCGGCATGTAGCCGACGACCGGCTGGTCCCACTCCAGCCTCTTCTCTTCCACCAGGATCGCCAGAGCAGTAGCGGTGAAGGCTTTGGTGCATGAGCCGATGGCAAACAACGTGTCCGCGTCGACGCGTTCGGTCCGGCCGTGCTGCAGGACTCCATATCCGCGTGCGTGGACGACGGCATCGTCTTTGACGATCGCAATGGCCACACCGGGCACGGACCAGTCACGCATCGCCTGTTCGACGTAGGTGTCAAGCTCTGAGCGCGGCGATGCAGGCCGCGACGCAGCAAGCGGCGCGCCTTCAGGCGCCGTTCGCGCACTCGTGCAGGCGACGAGAGCGGCCGTGATGAACACGGCGGCTCGCAGAGGTATCCGCTGCCGCAGCTGGGCCGACTTCACCGGAGGAAACTCAGCACTTCCTTCGCGAACCTCTGCGGCTCTTCGAAGAAGGGTAGATGACCACTTCGCTCGAAGATGAGCAGTTTTCCGCGTCTGGCCAGGGAGCTGGTTCGAAACGCAGTCTCGGTCGCCACGTTCATGTCGTGGCGGCCGTGGATGACGAGCAGAGGGAGGTCCAGATTGCTCACCGCGTCGGTGACGTCCGGCGCGGCAGACGCCGACCATAGCTGCGGCGCCAGATGCGGGTTGAACCGCAGGCGCGCGGCGTGGGCGCGATGGATCCATTCATCCCGCTTCTCGGGCGAGTGGAAGAGCATCCTGAAGTAGGTGTCGGCGTTTGCGTTCGTGAACGATTCGTCACCGCGGTTCATCGCCGAGGTCCATGCGCGCCAGCGCTCGCGATTCTCCGGAAACACCGCGTCGAAGAGAAACTTAGTGTCCGCGAGCTTCGGTGCTGCTGAGGCGACGACAATGAGCTTCTCGACCCGGTCAGCGTGTCGTGAAGCGTATGCCATGGCGAGATACCCACCCCATGAATGACCGAGAACGGCGACCCGCTCGGTGCCGAGCGCCGCTCGAAGTGCCTCGATGTCGGCGATGAAGTCGCCCACGGTGATTTTTGTGCCGGCGGCGATCGTCGACGCGCGGCCGGTCCCGCGCTGGTCGTAAAACACAACCTGCCGTTGCTTGCCGATTCGGTCCCACGGCGCCCCGATTCGGATGTAGCCGTGGTCGAAGCCGGGCCCGCCGGTGATGACGACGAGTGGAACCTCGGAGCGTCGACCGACAGAGTAGTACCGAAGCGTCGTGTCGCCGGAGTTGAACGCGATTCCGCTTCCATCGGCCGCGTTTATCCTGTAAGTCGAACATGCAAACAAAAGCAATAAGAGGGACGGCGCAAGCGTCACGCACCGGCGACCGGCAACGATGAGATATCGCATCGGTATAGCGTAGCGGAAGTTGTCGGCCGCGGACTGCCCGATGCGTGAAGTGGTCGCAGACCGGATGCGAAACCTGAAGAAGGCTGGTCAACAAACGCAGCGGCGCGTCGCCGCTGGCTCAGAGATAGGGACAGATATCTAACTGCGATACTCGCGCCGTGAACGGCGACGACGGAATCGCTATACCTCTGGATGATGAAGCGGCAGAACCGGTCGATCACGTCGAAGGACGGTCCGGTCGGGGAGGCAGCTTCAGGCGACGGGCTTATGGATCGTTCTCAGCGAACCTTCCGTGCCTGGCTGGTCCGTTTCGCGCGCACGCGCTATTTCGGATCACGAGCCGGGGGACGGCCCGGTGGCGGATGAATCTTCAGCTTCGATAAGAATGCAGGATATCGAGGATCTTTCCGAAGCGGTTCCAGCAGCGGTTCGCGCAAGATGAATTGCGTGCGGGCCAAGCCGAGCTGTTCGGCACGTTCCAACAACTTCCAGGCTCGCTCGTGATCTCCAGCAACGACATAGGCTGCTATCAGCGTCAGCGCTTTCTGCGAATTCATCGTATCAGCCACTTCGGCCTCCGCTTCACGAATCAGCGGAAGAGCCGCCTTTCCGCGAGCAGAGGCCAGGGCGAGCACTCGAAGCGACGCAGCGCCGGGCTGATTGCTGGCCGCTTCCTCGGCGGCTCTCATCGCTTCGGCGGGCTTTTGTTGATGCACATAGGCAAACACCAGGCTGCGTGACGCCTGGTACGGATCGAGAGACCGGTTCTTCCGGTGGCTGGGAGACAGGGACGAAGTTGAACAGCCGCCCTGGCTCCAGCCGGACGGAATTCAACGGGTCCAGTTCTCGATGCTCAGGCCTGACACGCGACGGAACTCGCGCTCGTTGTTAGTGACGAGTGTCAACTTGCGACCCACGGCCTGAGCGGCAATGAGCGTGTCGAGCGGTCCGATCGGCGTCCCCGCGCGTTCGAGTCGGGTACGCACGACGGCGTATGACGCGGCGTCCTCCGACGTGAACTCGATGACCGTCAGTGGTCGAAGAAAATTTTCCACGAGGCGAATGGTCCGGGCGGACGAGGAGCTCTTTGCGGCCCCGGTGCGCAGCTCAGCTTCAGTCACCACGCTCACCGCGACGTCTTCTCTCGATTGTGAAAGGAGATGCTTGATCACGCTCTCACGCTGCTTGAGAGCGTAGATGCATGTGTCCGTGTCGAGCAGGAACTTCACACGGCCTCAGAGTTTCCGTCGTGTCTCGAGCAGTCCCTGGGCCGGTCGCTCGAAGTCGTCCGGCACGCCGGTGAACGACTCGACGTAACCCTCGGGCCAATCGCGCGCAGGCTCGAGGATCACGGAACTTCCTTCCCGGTGCACGAGGACGGTGTCGGTGTCGAAGCGGAATTCCTTCGGGAGCCGGACAGCCTGACTTCTGCCGGTCGTGAAGATGCGTGCCGTCACCCGTTTCGACGATGCCTTCGCCATGATAGCTACCAATGATATGTACCGAACGAGTTTCGGTCAACCCACGCTTCATCGATCGCCACGTCGCTTCGCACGCAGGGGCGAGCGTCCGCACTTCGAGCGTCCCTGTGGGCTTATTGGGCTACGTTGCGCCAAGTGAGGCGATTGAGAAGATTGGCTGGGAGACAGGGACTCGAACCCCGATTCAGCGGTCCAGAGCCGCTTGTCCTACCATTGAACGATCTCCCAGTGTTTGACCAGCACGCGTCGTGCGACGCATCGGCAGGAACTTCGATGCTACACGGCGCTCAACGCACCGGTCAAGCGCGGAAATTCCGGCGGAAACCTCGCGTTTCGATGGCACAATCGTTCGGAGAGGATGACCTGTGCTACCCGAGGTTTTCGAGTGCCCGCAATGCAAAAGGCAGTTCGTGTTCGAGCTGGTCGAATCAGCTGAAGACCGCTCCATCTACTGCCCGCAGTGCAAACGCTACCTCGGCGAAAAAGACGTCAATTTCATCCTCCTCACCGAGATCGAGGAGCTCACCGAGCGCCTCCGCTTCGAGCGCGACCGCCTTGAGAAAGACGAAGCCGTCTACGCCATGACCGACTGCGACGCCGAGCTGCGCATGTACGGCACCGAGATCCACAAGGTCGTGGCCATCCTCCGCAAAACCCTCGCGGACCTCGACTCGCTCAAGCAGTCGTATCAATGAAGCGAGGGGATCCGCTCCCGCTCGAGGGCATCACCGTCGCCGATTTCTCGCGTGTCCTGGCCGGACCGCTGTGCACGCAGATGCTGGGCGACGCCGGCGCGCGCGTCATCAAGATCGAAGAGCCGAACAAGGGCGACGAAACGCGCCGATGGGGCCCTCCGTTCGTCGACGGCGTCAGCGCGTACTTTCTCTCCGTGAATCGCAACAAGGAATCGCTTGCGCTGGACCTGAAGAGTGCCGAGGGACGGGCGATCGCCCGGAAGCTGATCGAGCGCGCCGATGTCGTCGTCGACAACTTCCTGCCCGCTCAGCGGAAGACGCTCGGGGTCGAAGACCTGGGCGGCCGGGTGATCCATTGCTCGATCACAGGCTTCGACGCCGATTCGCCGGAAGCCGATACGCCGGGATATGACCTGCTCGCGCAGGCCGGATCCGGCCTGATGGCCATCACCGGCGATTCCGAGGGCGAACCGGCCAAGGTCGGCGTTGCGCTCGCCGACGTGTTGACCGCGCACTACGCAACGTCGGCGATCTGCGCGGCGCTGTTCGCGCGCGAGCGCACGGGCCGCGGCGCGCGGATCGAGATCTCGCTCTTCAGCGCGGCGATCGCCTCGCTCGTCAACGTCGCGCAGAACGCGCTGGTGACCGGGAAAGAAGCGAAGCGCCACGGAAATGCGCACGCATCGATCGTTCCGTACCAGCTGTTCCATGCGAGCGACCGGCCGTTTGCGATCGGCGCAGGAACGGACAGGCATTTCGCGTCGTTGTGCCGCGATGTGATCGGACGTGAAGAACTGTCGAGCGAGCCGAGATTCGCCACAAACGCGGCGCGGGTGAAGAATCGGGATATGCTCATCGCGTTGCTCGAATCCATCTTTGCCGGACGGCGGGCTTCACACTGGGTGAAACGATGCAGAAAGGCGGGAGTGCCGGCCGCGGTGGTCCAGGGAGTGCGCGAGGCGTTGCGATCCCCGTCCGGGGAACTGCTCGTCGTCGACGTCGATCACCCTGACATCGGCAACTATCCCGCGGTGCTCAATCCTCTGATGATGTCGGGAAAGCGATTTCCCATCCGGATTCCGCCGCCAGCGCTCGGCCAGCACACCGATGCGATTCTCCGCGAGCTCGGCGTCAATCGACGATCGCCCAGATGAAGAAGATCGCCGACCAGAGCAGGACGAACCCGAGCAATACCACCGAGAGTGTCTTGAAGCGGCCTACCTTCTCCTCACCGGCAGCGCGGAACGCGAAAAACAGCAGCGTCGCGCCGGTGCCGATGACCAGCGATACGACGACGAGGCTGGTGATGAGAGGTCGAAGAAAATCCTGCTCCACGGTGTGACACTATCGCGATGAGCACGTTCCCGCGAAACTTTCCTGACCCGATCGCCGCGGTGATCTTCGATTTTGACGAGACGATCATCGATCTCGAAGAGCAGCACACCCATGCGGACGCGGAGCTCTGCCGGCAGATGGGCAATGACCATTCGCGGATGCCGGAATCCTTTCGTTTCAGCTCGGGGCGGCGGATCATCGACAACATCCGCGAGATGCGCTCGTTCTTCGGGTGGAAGGAGGATGAGGCCACACTCTTCGCCATGCGCGAGCGTCACTTCGACGAGGCTTGCGCGTCGAGCGATCTCGAGCTGATGCTGGGCGTGGAGCGCGTCGTCCGCGATCTTCATGAAGGCGGGATGCGGCTGGCCATCACCTCGTCGGCGGTGCGCAACGGCATCGAAGCGGTCCTCCGAAGGTTCGACATGCAGGAGTGCTTCGAGCTGATCGTCGACGGCAGCGAAGTAGTGCACGGCAAGCCGCATCCCGAGGCTTACGAAGTCACGGCGCGGAAGCTCTCCGTCCGTCCCGACGCGTGCGTCGTCTTCGAGGATTCGCATGTGGGCGTGGAGGCCGCGAAACGCGCAGGCATGTTCTGTGTCGCGGTGAGAAATCCGACGGCGCGCCTGATGCAGGATCTGGGCGGCGCGGACGTCGCGCTCGATTCCTTCGAAGACCTCGACGTTGAAGAGCTGCTACTTCGCCGTGGCTGAGCGCACGCTGAGCTCGGCCACGAGGCGAATGAGACGGCGGCCCTCTTCGTCCGCCGCCTGGTACGCTTCGCAAAGGGTGGCCAGCTCTTCTTCATCTTCGTACGCAGCGACTGTGAATCCATCGGCGGGCTGATTCCGGTCCGTGGTCTCGGATCGGCTCCAGGTCTTCCCATTCCAGCGATAACGGGTCAGCCCGCGGGAGCGGACGCGCCGCGCCTCACCGAGCTGAGCGAGCACCGAGGTCCCGCTCGATTCGGCCGAAGCGTTGGCGCGATGTGCGGCGAGGATGTGGCCGACGAAGCTCGCCATCATCTGCTGGAGCCGTTCTTCGGCGTCGGCGTGAGGATGGACGAATGTGACTGCGGAGTGAGAGATGATCCCTTCTTCCCCTCCCTCGCGCACGACGGTCGAACGGATGACCTCGGCATCGAACCCGACCTCTTCCCCCTGCCACTTCCAGGCGAGGCGGAACTTCAGGCCGGCCACCGCGCGTCCGCGATGCTCGACGAAAGCGCCGCCAATTCCTATGTCGAGGATGAGTGCGCTATGCCCATCCAGCGAAGCCAGAATGGGTTTCGCCAGCTTCAGCCGTTGGAACTCTCTACGCTCTTGTGACGCCATGGCTGGCCGTAATGGTAAGCGGTTTGCTCGAACGCCGCCTATGGTCCCTCGCCGGAAGACGCTGACAAGGCCGCGGAGGCGCGCACGGTGATTGCGCCGGCAAGGCTGCCGGACCGCCGGAGTCTGTGGCGAGTCGGTCCCGAGAGCACCTGGACCACGATCGTTCCGGTCGCGTTCATCATCGTCTCTCTGCTCTCGCTCGTGGCGTTGCCGCTGGTGGTCTCACGGCTGACGAACCAGATGCGGAGGGAGATCAGCAATCTCGCCGAGCCTGCGCGGCGCGCGGCGAACCAGATCCAGATGGATCTCTCCAGCGAGATCGACAAGCTGATCGCCTTCCAGGTGACGGGTCAGCGCCAGTATCGCGACGCGTACCTCGAGCTTCTGGCGCGTCAGGAACGAAACCGCGCGGCCCTCCATCAGCTCGCCCCGCAGCTCGGCGACGAGCTGGAGGGTGAGCTCAACACGGTCATGCACCACGCTGGACGATGGCATCAGTCCGTCCGGGACAGTGAGCTGATCGTGCGTCAGTTGCCTGCCGAGGTGTACGCGACGCGCCTGTTCGAGTCGCACGCCGCGTACGAAAAGGCAGTGCTCTCGGCCTCACAACTCGAGCTCGCGCTTCAGAACGGCATCGAAAGCCGTCTCCAGCGGATGAGGTGGGCCGACCAATGGAGCCGCTGGCTCACGATCATCCTCACCCTCCTCGCCCTCACCTCGGCACTCCTCGTCGCGGGCCTTGGCCGCCAGATGCGTCTGCTGGCCAGGGAGGCCATGAGGCGTCGTCAGGATGCGGAGCGCGAAGCGATCGACGCGCGCAACGCGCGTGCCGCCGCGGAGCGTGAAGAACGGCGCGCGGCATTCCTCGCGGCGGCCGGGCAGGAGCTCGCTGCGTCGCTCGACTATGACCAGACCATCAAGGCGCTGGCGCGGCTGGTCGTACCGAACCTGGGCGAGATGTCGGTGGTGGACGTGCTCGAAGCGGACGGAAGTCTCCACCGGGCAGCCGTCGCGCATCAGGATCCCGATATCGAGGCGGCGCTCATGGCGGAGCGCGGAACGATCCGCTCCGATGTTCCCGAAGCGGTGGTCAGGGTGATCAGCGAACGCACTCCGCGGTTGATCGGTGCCAGCGCCGCGGTTCAGCACTACCTTGCAGATCCACGTTCAGGGCGCGGCCGGGCGGCGATCGTGGCACCCCTGGTGACGCGCGGGCAGACCTTCGGCGTCGTCGCCGCGCTCGCTCGCGAAACGAAACCGTTCGAGCCCGACGACGTGCCGCTCTTTGCGGAGCTGGCGCGCCATGCGGCGCTGGCCATCGACAACGCGCGGCTCTACAAGGAGTCGCAGCAAGCCGTGCGCGCACGCGAAGAAGTTCTCGCCATCGTCTCCCACGACCTGCGCAATCCGTTGAACGCGGTGATCCTTGCCGCTCAGCTTCTCGAGACATCAGGAAACGTGGCGCCTGAGGATCTCGAGCCGCTCGAGACGATCTCGTTGTCGGCGAAACGGATGACGCGCCTGATCGCAGACCTCCTCGACGTCACGCGTCTCGAAGGTGGCAAGCGGCTGCCGATCGAGCCGGAACCGATCGAAGTCGAAGTGATTCTCGACGAAGCCTCGGAGCTCTTCCGCGCGCAGGCCGCCGCGGCGTCGATCACTCTGCAGGTCCGTGCAGCCGAACGGCTCCCGAAGATTCATGCCGACCGCCATCGCCTGATGCAGGTCCTTTCGAACCTGATCGGAAACTCGCTGAAGTTCACACCGGCCGGCGGTGTGATCACGGTCAACGCGGAGCGCCGTGGCGGAGAAGAAGTGCTGTTTACGTCAGCGGACACCGGCCCCGGCATCCCGCGCGAGCACCTCGGCGACATCTTCAACCAGTATTGGCAGGCCAAGCGCACCGAGCGCATGGGCGCAGGCCTCGGCCTCCCGATCGCCAAGGGCATCATCGAGGCGCATGGCGGAAGAATCTGGGTCGAGAGCGAGCCGGGGAAGGGAACGAAGTTCTACTTCACCATTCCCGTGGCGCCCGTTCACGCCGAGGGCGGAATCTCCAGCTCGTCGCTGACGCTCAATTCAGCAAAGAGCTGAATGAGGCGCCGGCCTTCGACATCGGCCGCTTCGAAGACCTGACAGAGCCGCTGGACCTCGTTCGGATCGACCCAGTGCGCGACCGTGAAGCCGGCGACCGGTTGCTCCGGAAGAAACGCTCTCGTCTTCTTCCAGTGCCCGGCCTCGAGGCGGTAGCAGAGAAAACCGGCGTCCTTTCCGCGGACCATTCGATCCCCATCCACCGCGTTGCCGCTCGGGATGATGTGTTTCGGCATCTTCCGCCGGACTTCGAGCTCATGGGCCACGAGGCGCGCGAGAATCTCACGAAGACGATCGCCTGATTCGCCGACCGCGGCGAGGAACCGGAGGCCCGATTCGATCGAGGGTGGCTTGCCTGAACTGCGCACCACTTCGCACCGCATCGTGACCGTAGCGCCGCCCTGCTCGAACTGCATCTCGGTAGGCCCGGCGTCGATCGGCTGGGAGTGCTGAACGCGGGCGCCCAGAACGCCGATCTCGCGGATGGAAATCGTCTGGCCCCCAAGGGTCCCCGCGATGGCGGGCTCGACATTGAGCCGCTGGAACTCGCGCCGCTCTTCCCCAAGACGCATCGTGGAATTGTACTTGGACCTTGGACCTTGGACCTTGGACCTCCGGTTGCGTGGCTGAATGTTCGGGCGGGTCGGCGCTTCGGAGCGATTCGACCTTCGACCTTCGACCTTCGGATTCCTTCTACCTTCGGATCATGGTTGCTTCACCCGGAGACGCTGAGGCGGGCGTCTGCAACATCGAAGGTCAATCGAAGGTCGAAGGTCGAAGGTCGAATCGCCCCGAAGCCGTTTGACCGAAAGTCAGCGAAAGTGGACCCGAAGGTTCCTCCCAAGGTCCAAGGTCCAGGGTCCGCTAGTGCGCCCGCAGCGAGTTGTGAATCCGCACCGAGGAGACGAAGTTCGCGCGGACGCGTTCGCGGTACTGCCTGGCGCGCGCGTTGACCTTCTGGAGGTAGTTGATCGTCTCGGGGAACGGCGGGATTCCGCCGAACTTCTCGACGTTTCCTTCGCCGGCGTTATAAGCGGCGAGAACCATCTTCTGGTCGCCTTTGAATCGGTCGTGGAGGTAGCGGAGGTACTTGGTCCCCGCGGCGATGTTGTCGGCCGGGTTGAACAGGTCGCCGGCGCCGATGAACTCCGCCGTACTGGGAATGATCTGCATCAGTCCCTGGGCGTTCTTGTGCGAGATCAGGCGGGGACGGAAGTCCGATTCCGCTTCGACGACGGCCGCGACGAGCTCAGGGGGAAGGTTGTGGCGGCGAGCCTCGCGGTAGATGATCATCCCGTAGGGCACGTTCGCACGGAAGAACTGCTCCTTGACCATGTCCAGGGTCAGCGCCCGCGGCTCGCTCTCCTGATGGAGGAACTGCTCGCGGATCGACCGGGTCGTGAAGATCGGCAGGTCGCGGGTGATCGCCGCCGGCGCGGCGGCGGTGATCGAAACGATCCGGGCGCGCCGGAGCGGCGAGATCAATCCGGGCGGCGCGCTCGTCACGGCGAGGTGCATCGCTTCACTCGGATACTCGAGGGCACCGAGTGCCAGCGGAACGCTGAGGAGAACGGCGATGCCGCGCGCTTTGAGGCTGCCGGCGGCGTGCCGGGCGAAGCGGAATGAGCGGCGCCACAGTGCGCGCTGACGGCGGCGGTGCACCTGACAGTCGCAGATCGTGCGAACGGCCTCGGTCACCCGCTGCGGTGCTCTCGTTCCTGAGTGCCTGCTCATCATTCCGGAAGGGTCCAAGCGCAAAAGATGGACCACCTCAGTCCGCTCCGGATTAAGTACCTGTCTCGCGGAACCTTACTGTTTTCCACTAGATACAAATAACACTCACACACCGTCGGCTTAGCCAGTGAAGTAAGCCCTCGAGCGGGCGTCGAGCAGGGCCCACATCGAATACGCCCCGATGGCAGTGCCGATCGGAATGTTGAAAAGGTTCAGGACCGACAGGATGATCGTGAGGATACGGGCCCACTCCTTCCGCTTCTGGAGTCCAAGGCCGGCGATGATGCTCGGAAGGGAGACGACGGCGATCAGCACGGCGATGATCGTTCCGCAGGTTCCGCTAAAAAACGCGGCAGCCGGCGCGTCCGGGTCACCGGACATCGTGGCAGCGCCGGCGCCGAGGAGAAACACCGCCAGGACGACGATCGCTCCGAGGAGACCGAGCGCCCCCATGATGATGTGGATGATCGCGACTGCCCGGATGTGCTGTTCCAACATTCCTCCTCAGGGTGGCTGCGTCGATGTGGTCTCGGTACTCGGCGGCGGTGGAGCTGTGGACGGCGCCGGCGGTTCAGGCTCTGGCTCCGGTTCGGGCTCTACCGCGGTCTCTGTCTCTGACGTATCCGTGTCCGGCGGCGTCAGGTCGGGATCAGGTATTTCGGGGCTCGTCGTTCCGGTGCTGGGGGGACCCTCCGGAGATTGTGCCTCAGGTTTCGGTTCAGTGAGTACCTCTTTCTCGACCAGGTAGCCCCACCGCTTCATTCTGGAAAGGATCATTCGCTGCCGGGCGCGCAACCTTTTGTTCGGATCTGCGGGGTTCATGACACGGGGATTGGGGAGGCATCCGGCGAGCAGCGCAGCCTGACCGGGTGACAGCCCGGCCGCCGAAACGCCGAAGTAATGGCGCGCGGCAGCCTCCGCCCCGTAGACCCGCTCGCCCATTTCGACGACGTTGAGGTAGATCTCGAGGATCCGCTTCTTGGATAAATGCTTTTCGAGGGAGCGGGCGATGAAGTATTCGCGCACCTTCCGGATCGGGTTCCGGGAAGGGGAGAGGTAGAGGTTCTTGGCCAGCTGCTGGGTGATGGTCGAGCCGCCGTGAGTCAGTTTCCGGCGCTTCCAGTCGCGTTTGACGGCCTCCTTCATCGCCTCAACGTCGACCCCCTCGTGTTCGTAGAACTGGTTGTCTTCGGCAACCAGAACCGCACGGCGGAGGGAGGGGGAGATCCGCCCGTAGCTCACCCACCGGTAGTCGATCGAGTCGTCCTTCCCCAGGCGGCGGAGTTCCTTTTTGCGCCGCTCCATGAAGGCGGTCGTCTCGGGTGGATTGCGGGCGAGGTCCGCAACGTCGGGGAAGGCGATCAGCTCGTACGCCAGCCACGCGACGGCGATCAGCACGATCAGAATTGACAGACGTTTGATCACGCCGGGTGCGTCCCTGCAATAGACTATCCATATGAAACGCACAGTCCTGCTGATCAGTATTCTGTTGATGATCGGGACCACGGCGCTGGCGTTTGATCCCACCCCGGCTTCCCGTGGAAATCGCATTGGAATCCTCACGACGACCGCCGCCGACGACGATGTCGTGACCCTGCGCGTCGCTGCGCTGATGCGCGGGTATCTCGCGCGGGAACTCCGCCGCGAAGGTTTCGAGGTCTTCGACGCGCGCGCGACGCTCGAGGAGATCGATCGCGGCGCCGAACCGGACGCCGACTACTTCGTGGAGTTCCTCCGCGGCGACACCGCCGATCACGGATACGGTGGAGTCGGTGTCGCCGGCCGCCACGCCGGCGTCGACATGGAGCTCATCGTGTCGAAGGTAGCAGCGAGTCTGCGTCTGTACGACGGGCGAACGCTCGAGGTCATCGACGACTTCGACGTCTACGCGCAGGGCAAGGCCGTCATGCCCACCGCGATCGGGATCGGCGGGCGGCACACGGCGTTCTGGGTCGGCGTTCCGTTCCACGTGCTGAAACACCGCTCGGTGGCGAAGGCAGCCGCGCGCGATGCCGCGGAATCGATCGCCGGCGTGCTCGAGTCCGAGAGCGGCCGCGATTGAAGCCGGTCATCGTGATGACCACGGTCGGCGCGTCCTTTGACGCGGCCACGCTGGCGCTCGACCTGGTCGAGCGGCGCCTCATCGCGTGCATGAACATCGTCGACTCGATCCGGTCAATCTACAGGTGGAAGGGAACGATCGAAGACGAGGGGGAGCGGCTCCTCATCATGAAGACCACCGACGAGCGGGTACCCGAACTCCGCGACGCCCTTCTCTCGCGCCATCCCTATGACGTGCCGGAGTTGATCGTCCTGCCCGTCGAGACGATCGACGGACCTTACCGGGAGTGGCTGATCGAATCGGTCTCCCCCCGGTAGACGCTGCCGGCGGCCCACTGACTTTGATCAGAGATAGGTGAGCCAGGCGCGACGGCGGCTCTGCTTCAATCGTTCGAACCACGTGCAGGCCGGATAGATCGCGATCACGAGCGCAATCCACGCGGCATAAACCGCGCTCAGCGGAACGCCGAAGCCAGCCGGCGGCGAATCGGGATCGACATGAAATGCTGCCGGGCCAAAACGCGGCGCGAAATAGAGCGCGGCGGCGGCATGGATCAGATAGAGGTGTACGACGTAGAAGAAGAGAGGCACGCGTCCAAGGACGAGAAGGAAATTGGGAGGCTGCCCCTTCATTCTGTCCAGCGCCGCCAGGCCAAGCATCGCCGGGCCAATCGTCATCAGGAGATAGAGAAGCGATGGTGGATATTTCTCGCAATTGACGAACGAGAACACGGTCGACACCCAGTCGGGCCCTTTCGACCACGGACGGGGATCGCCGTACAGGTTGGTCGCACGGAGGACGATGAAAGCTGCCACGAGCGCCGCACCCAGGCTGATCAGCATTCGGCGCCGCCGCTGCGGATCAGCCGGGAGCACGCGTCCCAGTCCGTAGCCGAGCGCCATCACACCCACCCAGGGAACGAGCGGATAGCCGATCCACCAGACCTGCTCGCCCCATAACGAGATCAGGCCGGGCTCATGGAGAAGATTCCAGATCCATGCTTGGGAACCGAAAGAACTGGCGCGAATCGCATCGAATCCGTTGTGTCCCGCGACGAGCACGAGCCCGAAGATAGCGGTCACGAACCCGGGCAGACGGATCAGCGCCGCGAGAACGACCATCGACCAGCCGATCACCCACAGGACGTCGGTGACGAATGGCTCTCCGATGCGGAAGAACCAGACGAAGGACACGACGGTGAGGTCGAGCAGCGCGAGCCACAGGCCACGCTTGATCAGGAACGCGGCGAGGTCGCCTTTCGATCTCCCGCGAGCGAGCGAGAGAGCCGCCGAACTTCCGGCGAGCAGAACGAACACCGGGGCGCAGAAGTGAGTGATCCAACGCGTAATGAATGTGCCGGCGGTCGAATTGCCCGGGTCCGGGTCCCAGCCGCTCGAACCCCAGAAAGCGCGGGTGTGATCGAGGGCCATGATGATCATCACCAGTCCGCGCAGAGCGTCAATGGCGTCGACTCGCGGTGCGGGCGCGGGCGTCGGCTGTTGCATTGCGAAGTTCCAATGATATTCGGTGAACGAGCCCTGCGCGTGACTTCAGCAGCCGCAATGGGAATCCTCTACAGGTGGCAGGAAGCGTCGATGAGGCGCGAAAAATACCGCGCGCGCCTGACGTGAGCGGCCGTTGCCGCGTCCGCTCCCCCTCGCGCCATCCCTATGAAGTGCCGGAGTTTATTGTCCTGCCTGTCGAGACGATCGACGGACCTTACCGGGAGTGGCTGATCGAATCGGTCTCCCCCCGGTAGAGCGGGAACACCCCTTCCCGCCGCGGCGTTAACGTTCCCTCCATGGAATCCATCGTCATCCGCGGTGCCCGCGAGCACAACCTGAAGAACATCGACGTCGTCATCCCCCGCAACAAATTCGTGGTCATCACCGGAGTGTCAGGCTCGGGCAAGTCGTCGCTCGCGTTCGACACGATCTTCGCCGAGGGCCAGCGGCGCTACGTCGAGTCGCTGTCGGCGTACGCGCGGCAGTTTCTCGAGCAGATGGAAAAGCCCGACGTCGATTCGATCGAAGGGCTGTCGCCCGCGATCTCCATCGAGCAGCGCACCACCTCGCGCAACCCGCGGTCGACGGTCGGCACCGTCACCGAGATCTACGACTATCTCCGCCTGCTGTACGCCTCGGTCGGCATCCCTCACTGCACGAGCTGCGGCAAAGAGATCCGGCCGCAGACGATCCAGCAGATGGTCGATCGCTTCCTGAAGCTTCCGAACGGCACGAAGTTCACGGTTCTCGCGCCATACGTCCGCGGCAAGAAGGGCGAGTACCGCAAGCAGATGCTGCAGATGGTGAAGGAAGGCTTCACGCGCGCCGTGGTCGACGGCGAGACCGTCGAGCTGGCCGATCCGCCGGTGCTCGACAAGCAGAAGAAACACGACATCGACATCGTCATCGACCGTCTCGTCGTGAAAGAAGGCATCTCGCAGCGTCTCGCCGACTCGCTCGAGACGGCGACGCGCATCACGAAGGGTCTCGTGAAGATCCTCTACGCCGAGGGGAATCGCGTGGAACTGCTGTCGCAGAACTACGCCTGTCCAGACTGCGGCGTCTCGCTCGGCGAGATCACCCCGCGCCTCTTCTCCTTCAACTCGCCCTTCGGCGCCTGCCCAGGCTGCTCGGGCCTGGGCATCCTTCTGGAGATGGACGAGTCGAAGATCATTCCCGACCCCGAGAAGTCGATCAACGAAGGGGCGATCGCCCTCTGGAAGGAAGGCTCCGACAACTGGCGCCTCAAGCAGGTCCACACGCTCGCGAAACACTTCAAGTTCTCGCTCGACACACCGTGGCGCAGGCTTCCTGAGAAAGCGCGCAACTGCATCCTCTACGGTTCGGAAGACAAGATCCGGTTCGAGTTCCAGGGATCGGAGAGCGCGTACTCCTACAACGGCAGCTACGAAGGCATCATCCCGATGCTGCAGCGGCGCTACAAGGAATCCGATTCCGACGACATGCGCGAGGAGCTCGAGCGCTACATGACGTCGAACAGGTGTCCCGACTGCCGCGGCCGCCGGCTCAAGCCGGAAGCGCTCAGCGTGACCGTGGCCGGCCGCCCCATCGACAAGGTCGTCGAGCTCCAGCTTCAGGACGCGGGAGAGTTCTTCAGGAACATCTCGCTCAGCGAGCGTGAAGAGGCGATCGCCGGCAAGATTCTCAAGGAAGTCCGCGACCGTCTCGGCTTTCTCAATGCGGTCGGCGTCGGCTATCTCACGCTCGACCGCGGCGCCGCGTCGCTCTCCGGCGGCGAAGCCCAGCGCATCCGGCTGGCCACGCAGATCGGCTCGAAGCTCATGGGCGTGCTCTATGTCCTCGACGAGCCGTCGATCGGCCTGCATCAGCGCGACAACCGGAAGCTCATCGACTCGCTCCTCGAGCTCCGCGAGCTGGGCAACACCGTCATCGTCGTCGAGCATGACGAAGAAACCATTCACGCCGCCGACCACATCATCGACCTCGGTCCGCGCGCCGGTGTTCACGGCGGCGAGGTCGTCGCCGAAGGGTCGCTCGAGCAGGTCAAGACTTTCCCCAGCTCACTCACCGCGAAGTATCTGCGGGGCGATGCCGCGATCTCGCTGCCCGTGAAGCGACGGCCTCTCGGAGAGAGTCAGCTCGTCATCCGCGGAGCGAAGCAGAACAATCTCAAGAATCTCGACGTGTCGATTCCGATCGGGGTCTTCGTCGCAGTGACAGGTGTTTCCGGGTCGGGCAAGTCGACGCTCGTGAACGACATCCTTTACAAAGCGCTTTCGCGTCACTTCTATGACGCGCTGGACACTCCCGGCGCGCATACGCGCATCGAGGGTCTCGAGCACATCGACAAGGTCATCGACATCGACCAGTCGCCGATCGGCCGGACGCCGCGCTCGAATCCTGCGACGTACACGCAGCTCTTCACCGAGATCCGCAATCTGATGTCGCAGACGCCCGAAGCGCGCATGCGCGGCTACGGCCCGGGGCGATTCTCCTTCAACGTGAAGGGCGGCCGCTGTGAAGCGTGCAAGGGCGACGGCCAGATCAAGATCGAGATGCACTTCCTTCCCGACATCTACGTGACGTGCGACGTCTGCGGCGGCCGCCGCTACAACCGCGAGACGCTGCAGGTCACGTACAAGGGCTCCTCGATCGCCGACATCCTCGACATGACCGTGGAGCAGGGGCTGGAAGCCTTCCGCAACATCCCGAAGATCGCCAACATCCTCCGCACGCTCGACGAAGTCGGACTCGGATACATCAAGCTCGGGCAGTCGTCGACGACGCTATCGGGCGGCGAGGCGCAGCGCGTGAAACTGGCGAAGGAACTCGCGAAGCGCGCCACGGGCCGGACGCTCTACATCCTGGACGAGCCAACCACGGGACTCCATTTCGACGACATCTCCAAACTTCTGCATCTGATGCACGGTCTCGTCGATCGCGGTAATACGGTCGTCGTGATCGAGCACAACCTCGATGTCGTGAAGACCGCCGACCACGTCATCGACCTCGGTCCCGAGGGGGGCAACGGAGGCGGCAGGGTGATCGCGGCGGGAACGCCGGAGGAAGTGGCGGACGTGAAGGAGAGCATCACCGGCCAGTTCCTGAAGAAGATGCTGAGACCGGTCGCGGCGCGGTGAAGGAATTCATCCCGAGCGGAGCGAGGGATCTCCGGTACCACCGCGAGGATCGCACCCGCGAAGCGCCGGTGCCCGGGCACCGTTCAACCGGTCCATCCTGCCGGTGCTTCCGGAGATCCCTCGCTGCGCTCGGGATAGACTTCTGCGCATGAAGCGAGCTCTTGCGTTTGCGCTCCTCTTCGCCGTCCCCGTATTCGCCATCGACACCGACTGTCCAGAGATCACGCAGCTCGGAGCGCTCTATCAGCTGCGGTCCCTCATGGCGAGAGGGACGACCAGCGAATACGACGTCCAGCGTTTCATCGACGGCCGCATCGACGAGCTTCGCGAACCGTTGCGGGATGGCGGGCATCGATGGATCCGGTGGGTCCGGCCCGCTTCGGGCGGCCCCGTGTTCAAGCGGGAGCACAGCGTGATGGCGGTCCACGGAGACGGCTCGCGTGACCGGATTGAGGGGAGCGCGCCCCACGCCTTCTCGGCGAGCGTCGTCGTGCCGCGCAAACGGTCACTGATCCGCGAGAACAATCCGGCGTGGGTTGGCGTCCTCGAGGTGACCTGGGAGATCGACGGCAGACCGACGACACGGCAA
The DNA here is from genome assembly GCA_937870635.1 of uncultured Acidobacteriota bacterium. GTDB lineage: Bacteria > Acidobacteriota > Thermoanaerobaculia > Gp7-AA8 > Gp7-AA8 > DATLEX01. Next base: position 61,566 of record CALMZP010000050.1, read on the forward strand.
GAGACGATCAACCAGTGGATGAACCCCGGCACGTCGCGCACGATCGATTTCGCGATCGCCGATCGCGCCCATGCGACTGCGGACGTCGCCACCGCGGAGAAACACGTCAAACAGGCTCTCGTTGAGATTCATCTGCGCCAGGCCGTGGCCGAAGATGATCCGGCCAACCCTGCCTATCCGACGATCCGGGCGCTGCAGCGCATCCGGGAAAATCCCGATCCTCCCGTTGTCGACGCAGAGATCGCCGCTCTGGAAACGTCCATCTTCCCGGGCACGGACTCGCTGCCGCTCCTCACGATCCTCGCCGATCTTCGGTATGCCGACGAGCTGATGCGGAGCTCGAAGCCCGAAGAACAGGAAAAGGGATCGAAGCTTCTGAAAGAGACTCTGCGCCGGCTGCGTTGATGTGCGGGCGATGTCCGCTCCCAGAGTCTTCCTGCTGTCGCCCGCGAGCCTGAACGGGATTCGGGCGAAGCAGCTCATGTCGCCTCGATCGAAGTTCGAAGCGGCGCAGCTCTATCGATCGCCGGAAGGGGTTCCGATCGCGATCGCCTTCGCCTTCATGAGCGCGCTCTACTTCCGCGGGAAGATCGGCTACGCGATGCACTTCACGGAAGCGGGCCACGTCTTCGTCATCACTCCCGGCTACGGGCTCGTCCCTCCCGACTGGCGGATCAACGAGCAACGGATGAAGGTCATGAGAAGGACCCCGATCGACGTGGCAAAGAGAACCTACGTGAAACCGCTGATCCGGGACGCGGCGGACATCGCCGCCACCAGGCCCGATTCCGAGGTCGTGCTGCTGGGAAGTGTGGCCACCGGAAAGTACGTCGACGTGCTGCAGCCGATCTTCGGTGAACGATTGCGTTTCCCCGGCGCTTTCGCAGGCCTGGGCGACATGGCGCGCGGCGGCCTGATGCTCCGAGCCGTACGCGCGAATCGCGAGCTCGAATACACCCCGCTCAGCTCGCCCCGCCACCGCCGCCCCGGCACGAGCGGCAAGATGCCCTCGCTATAAAGTGTCATGGTGTCAGGTCTGGAAAGAGGACGTTTCTCCCATAATTGTTCGCTGATTCCGGAAGAAATGTCCTCATTCCAGACCTGACACCATGACGAAGCGGATCGTGATTCCCACCGGGACCAATGAAGCGATTCTCCGATTCGGGGATCGCGATGTGCGGCTGACGAACCTCAACAAAGTCTTCTGGCAGAAGCTGAAGCTGACCAAACGCGATCTGCTTCAGTACTACGCGGACATCTCACGGTGGCTTCTCCCGCATCTTCAGGACCGGGCGATGGTGATGAAGCGCTATCCGAATGGCGCGGAGGGCGAGTTCTTCTACATGAAGCGCGCGCCCTCGCCGCGTCCTGACTGGATCGAGATCTGCGAGATCTCGCACGCCGCCGGCATCGTCAACTTCCCGATCGTCCAGGACCTGCCATCGCTGCTGTGGCTCATCAACCTCGGCTGCATCGATCTCAACCCCTGGTACGCGCGGTGCGACGACACCGACCGCCCCGACTTCCTCCATTTCGATCTCGATCCCGGTCCGGGCTCGGATATCGCGCGCGTCCGTGAAGTGGCACTGCGCGTGCGGGACATCCTCGACGCCATCGGGATGAAGACCTGGGCGAAGACCACTGGCTCGAAAGGGATTCACGTCTACATTCCGATCGTGCGCGGCCCATTGCAGAAAGAGGTCTGGACATTCGCGAAAGCGATCGCGATCGAGCTCGAGGCGCGCCATCCCGACATCATCACGGCCGAGTATCGCAAGGTGAAGCGGCCGCACGGCCGTGTGCTCGTCGATTACAACCAGAACGCCTGGGGACGCACGCTCGCCTCGATCTACTCGGTGCGTCCGACGCCCGTCGCGTCGGTCTCGACTCCCGTCACATGGGAGGAGATCGAAGACGGTGTGCGCATCGAGGATTTCCGGATCGACAACATCCTCGACCGCGTTTCCGAAGTCGGCGACCTCTGGAAGCCGGTTCTCGGCAAAAAGCGCTTCGATCTGTTCAGCGTGCTCCAGCCGAAGAAGGAGAAGAAGACGCGATGAGCACCGGCTTCCCGAAGCTCGACCTTCCGATCAAGCCGCCGTATCCGCCGATGGAGGCGAAGCGGGTCGACAAGATTCCCACGGGCGACCACTGGCTCTTCGAGCCGAAGTGGGATGGGTTTCGCGCGATCGTCTTCCGCAGCGGGGACGAGGTCGCCATCCAGTCGAAGGCCGGCCAGCCTCTCACGCGCTACTTCCCCGAAGTCGTCGAAGCCATCCGGAGCCTGAAGCCGAAGGAGTTCATTCTCGACGGCGAGATCGTCGTGCCGGCCGGTGGACGTCTCTCGTTCGACGATCTCCTCCTTCGCATCCATCCCGCCGAGTCGCGCGTGCGGAAGCTCGCGGCCGACAGCCCCGCGCACTACTACGTCTTCGACGTTCTGTACTGGAAGAAGCAGCTGACGGATCTCGCGATCGAAGAGCGCCGCGAGAAGCTCGAGAAATTCTTCGAATCGAGCGGAGGCCACGATCTCGTGCACCTTTCGCCGGCAACCACCGATCGCAAAGTCGGGCTGGACTGGTTCAGCAACTTCGGCGCCCTCGGCCTCGACGGCGTCATGGCCAAGCGCCTCGGCGAGCCGTATCACTCCGGTGACCGCGACGGCATGGTGAAGGTCAAGCACCTCAAGACCGCGGACTGCGTCGTCGGCGGTTTCCGCTACGGTGAGGGAACGAAAGTTGTCGGCTCGCTCCTCATGGGTCTCTATGACGATGAGGAACGCCTGGTATTCATCGGGCACACCTCGTCGATCAAGCAGTCCGATCGCGCGGCGCTGACGAAGCAGCTCGAAGGCTTGCGCGGGGAGAATCCTTTTGAGGTGCGTGTGCCCGGCGGTCCGAGCCGCTGGGCCACCACAAAAACCGGCGAATGGGAGGCGGTCGAGCCGAAACTCGTCTGCGAAGTCGAGTACGACTACTTCTCGCAGGGCCGTTTCCGCCACGGGTCGAAGTTCCTTCGATGGCGGCCGGACAAGCCGCCGAAGCAATGCACGATGGAGCAGGTGACCCCCGCGAAGGCACCACGCGGCAAGGGACTTGGATCGTTGACGAAACGATGAACGAGGAAACATCGGCGCACCTGCTGCGTTCCTGAGAGGTAATGCCCATCGTTCATCGTTTGACCCTCCTTGTATTCGCCGTGCTCCTGGCTGTCCCAGCCCTCGCGCAGACCGTTCGGATCACCGAGAAGCCCACGGGACTCGTCGACGGCGTTCTGTACGTTCCCATCGAAGCGGACCCGCCGGTCGAGCGCATCGCGCTCTTCATCAACGGCGTGAAGTATTCGGAAGGTAAGGGCGATCGCGCGACGGTGCAGGTGAATGTCGGGCAGTACATCCGGCGTCTGCGCATGCGCGCTGTCGGCTATGACGCAGCGGGCAGGGTCGTTGCCGAGGACGAGATGGTCGTCAACGACCCGCGTCCGCCGTTCCGAGTGAGGTTACAGGCGCCGCCGGAATTACCGGAGTCCGGCAGAGCGACGCTGCATGCAACGGTGACCGCACCGCCCGAGATCCGTCTCGCGACGCTCGACTTTTATCTCGGCGAGAAGAAGATCGGGTCGACTTCGGCGTCTCCATACCGCATCGACTTCGACGTCGCCGCGGTCCCGCGGAGTGTCTATGCGCGCGTCGTGGCGCGCGCGAACGACGGAAGCGAGGCGAACGACGTCGCCTTCTTCGGCGATCAGCCGAACGACGAGATCGACGTCACCGTGCAGCAGATCCCCGTATCCGTCGCATCGGGGCCGGCCACTCTCGCGCTGTCGGACCTTTCGCTGATCGACAACGGCGTGAAGCGCCCGATCGAATCGCTCGTGCCGGCCTCTGATCAGGCGCTGAACGTCATCCTCCTGATCGATTACTCGGAGAGCATGCTCGAAGAGCTGCCGGTCGTGAAGGCTGCCGCGAAACAGTTTGCGCAGCAATTGCTTCGGCCGCAGGATCGCATTGCCGTCGTCGGATTTCATCAGCGCACGTTCTGGCTCACCGGCTTCACGGCCGACTTCAACCGTGCTGCCGAAGCCGTCGACCGCGTGAAGCCGATTGGAGAGACGCACCTCTACGACAGCGTGATCGAGATGCTTTTCGAGCTGCAGAAGCAGCGCGGCCGCAAAGCTCTCGTCGTGCTGAGCGACGGCGTCGACCAGGGAAGCCGCTTCAAGCTCGACCATGTGCTGCATTACGCGCGGTACGCCGGAGTGCCCGTCTATCCCGTCGTGAAGAACCGGATGCTCACGCGGCTCATGCGGCTCGGCGTGGGACAGTTGCAGGCGCGCAAGCTGACGCAGCTCGCGCGCGACACCGGTGCGACGTACTTCATCATCAAGAGCGAGAAGGAGCTGGCGAACGTCTATCAGCGGATCGCGGCCGAGCTCCGCCAGCAGTACCAGATCGTGTTCCGCTCCGAGGGGTTGTCCGACCAGTGGCACTCGATCGCGGTCGAGTCGGGGGCGGGCCACAAGCTGCGGGTGCCGAGAGGGTATTTTCCTTAAGGGCTCTTGGCTCTTGGCTCTGGGCTCTTGGGAAGCTCGCGTTTCCCCAGAGCCCAGAGCCCAGAGCCCAGAGCCCAGAGCCAAGAGCTGTTCACGGCATAACTCGTGAACCGCCGGTCCCACGGGTGAATCGAGCAGCGCCGCTATATCCGGAAGCTCGCGCACGGCACCGCGTCTACGGCGGGTTGACCGAGCGGCAGGAGCACATCTTCACGTGGATCGCCGTCGTGGTGGTGCTGCTCTTCGTCACGGCGTGGGTCGGAGCAATCGTGACCGAGCGACAGCAGCTGCGCGAGGAGCGCGAGATTCAGGAGCGCACGGGGATCACCGCCGCGCCGAGGATTGCCGCGCCGGCGTCGCGCCATGTGACGAGCGGCCTGACCGACCCCGCGGCGCCGAAAACCGCGTACATGAACGAGGCGATTCTGAAGGTTTTAGATCCACTGCGCGGCGAGAGTGGCGCCGTTCGTTTCTATCCGCGCCTGCCTGGAACAGAGGTGCCCGGAGCCCCACCCAACCTGGAGATCTCGGATGAGCCGGGCATCTACAAGGTCGCCGAAACGCTGAATCAGGTGAACGAGGCGCGCGAGCAGTTCAACTTTTTCACCCTCGTTCCGCGGACGGAGAAGCGAGCCGGAAAGATCGGTCCGTACTATCTGGGCAACTGGCCGTTCGAGCAGGGCGGCAAGCCTCGCACGGCGGCGTATGCTCCGCCGTCGGGCTTCATCGAAGTCACCCCTGAAAACCAGGACACATACGTCTCCGAGCATTTTCGATTGCGGGATTTCCTGACGAAGGGCCAGGGAAACGTGTGGCCGAAATATCTTCTGCTCAACGCGAAAATGCTCGACAAACTCGAGCTCACGATTCAGGAACTCGAGTCGAAAGGGATCGACGTCAGGCACGTGACGGTGATGAGCGGGTTCCGCACCCCGAGCTATAACCACAGCGGCGGGAACACCGCGGGAAGGGCCAATCTCAGCCGCCATATGTATGGTGACGCCGCCGACGTGTTCGTCGACAACGATCGCAACGGCAATATGGACGATCTGAACCGCGACGGGCGGGTCGACACGCGCGACGCGGACGTCATGGCCCAGGCCGCCGAGAGGGTCGAACGAAGGTATCCATCACTGGTGGGTGGCATCGGTGTTTACAAGGCGTGCTGTGGCCACGGACCGTTCATGCATGTGGACGTGCGAGGAACCAGGGCGCGCTGGCGCGAATGACGCAGTCAGCAGAGCGGGCGATCCCGCCCGCATGGAGAGAGGAGCAGGAGGCTTGGAAGTGCAAGTGCAAGAAGGATTGAACTGCCCGGAGTGCAATACCTATCGGTCGGACCCGAAATCGGTCTGCCCGACGTGCGGCGCGCCGCCCGTACGGCCGGGCGACAAGCGAGCTCAGGAAGAGGAGGTCCGGACTCAGGACCTCGAGCCCTATGTCACGCTGCGCTACATCGCGCGCCTCTTCAAGGTGCTCGCCGTGCTGATGCTGCTGATGATGATCGGCGAAGTGGTGAGCGGCCTGATGGCCGACGCCGGCGCTGCGCTGCCGGTGCTGATCGGCGAAGTGACGCAGATGCTCGTGCTGGCGGGCCTGATGTGGGGCGTCGGCGACATCACCGTGCTCCTCATCGACCTCGGTCACGACATCCGCGTGTCGCGGATTCTGCTCGGACGCATCAACGCCGAACTGCATCGGCGCGGAGCAGACCAGCCGTGATCAGGCGCTGACGATCGCCCGGCTCATCATCTCCCTGAACTCGCGGAAGATGTTTTCCGGGGGAATGCCCATCTCACGATGGCCGGCTGCCTTCTTGAAGAGCGTCTCGGCGGTCTTCTCGTCGAAGACGCGCGTGTCGATCGTCCGGTTGTTGAGCTGGACGAAAGCGAACAGGGACGCGAGTGCAAGACGGCGGTTGCCGCCGCGGAATGGACGATACGAGAGAAGAGCAAAGATGAATGCCGCGACCTTCTCCGGGAATGTTGCATAGGCTTCGCGGCCGAGCGTCGTGATCTGTGGGCGCTGCACGGCGTTGAGAAGTCCGAACTGCGACTCCACCACACCGGGCTGCGCCTGGTGGCCGCCGAATTCGGTGCTCACCGCCCGATGCAGGTCGACGAGATCCTGCACGGTGAGATAACGGACGCCGCCGTCAGTCGGTGAGCTTGCGGAAGGCGTTGGGATACTTCTTGACGGCGTGCTTGAAGGCGGCGCCGACGATCG
>CALMZP010000051.1 GCA_937870635.1 uncultured Acidobacteriota bacterium
GCGGCGGAAGCGTGCGCGATCTGCTGATGAACCGCACGCCGAAGGACTTCGACATCGCCACGGATGCGCATCCGGCGGAAGTCCGCCGCCTCTTCCGCAACAGCCGGATCATCGGACGCCGTTTCCGGCTGGTTCACGTGATCTTTCAGGACATGGTCGTCGAAGTCTCGACGTTCCGGCGCGAACCGGAACGTCCGGCCGAGCCAGAGGAGAATGAAGATCTGCTGGTGACGGACGACAACACGTTCGGATCGCCGCTGCAGGACGCGCGGCGCCGCGACTTCACCATCAACGGTCTTTTCTACAACATCGCCGACTTCTCGGTGATCGACTACGTCGACGGGCTCGAGGACATGGAGCACGGACGCGTTCGGGTCATCGGCGATCCCGACCTGCGTTTCCGCGAGGATCCCGTGCGCATGATGCGAGCGATCGAGTTCGCCTCCCGTCTGGGGTTCGAGATCGAGAAGGGGACTTACGAAGGAATCCTGCGCCACCGCGCGGACATCCTCAAGGCGTCCGCGCCGCGTGTTTCGGAAGAGATCCTCGAGCTGCTGCGGCGGGGATGGTCGAAAGGTGCGTTCCGCCTCATGGTCGACACGCGCCTGCTCGAACCGCTTCTGCCCGAGATCTATCAGGCCGTGGCCAACGATCGCGCGCCGTACTTCTGGAAAATGCTGGAAGTCCTCGACCGGACCGTCACCGCCGGGCGGAAGATCTCCGATCCGCTCGCGCTGTGCGTGCTGTTCCTGCCGTGGATCATCGAAGAGCTGGAGAAGGAACAGGCCCGCCGCGACAGCCGGATGCGCATCGGCGAAGTGATGCTGTTCATCCGCGAGCTCATTCAACCGCTCTGTGCGCGGATGGCGCTCGCCGCAGGCACGCGGCACCACATCGAGCAGGCTCTCGAGACTCTGTGGCGTCTCCTCGAGCCGCCCAGCGAACGCCGCGCGCAGCTGCGCTTCGTCTATCGTGAGCCGTTCAGCGACGCGATGTCGCTGCTCGAGCTCTACGCACTCTCATCGGGCCGCCACGTGGAGCAGTTCCGCCAGTGGAACAGCATGGCCCAGCGTGTCAGGAAAGCCGACGAGCACGTTCCCGCGGTTCGCCGGCGGCGGCGCCGAAGGAAGTGACGAACGAGCCGGTCTACCTCGATCATCACGCCACGACGCCCTGCGATGCGCGCGTGGTGGAGCGGATGCTCCCGTTCTTCACGGAGATCTTCGGCAATCCGGCCTCGCTGACGAATCACCATGGGCGGCGCGCCGCGAATCATCTCGAAGACTCGCGGATCAGCATCGCGCGGTTCTTCCGGGTGGAGCCGAACGAGATCTACTTCACTGCCGGCGCCACCGAGTCGAACAACATCGCCCTGCACCTGCTGCGCCCCGGAGACCATGCCATCTCCAGCATGACCGAGCACAAGTCCGTGCTGGCGCCCCTCGAGCGATTCGAAAAGAGCGGCGGAGAGGTGACCCTCCTGCAGCCGGACGGCGAGGGACGGATCGAAGCGGCAGCGGTCATGGAGGCTTTGCGCCCGAATACACGGCTCGTATCGATCGAGGCTGCCAACGGCGAGATCGGAACGGTGCAGCCGATCGCCGAGATCGGCGTCCTCTGCCGCGAGCGCGGCGTTCTGTTCCACACGGACATGACCCAGGCCGCCGGCAAGATCCCGGTCCTGCTGGCCAACGTCGATCTGGCCTCGTTCTCGGGCCACAAGATGTACGGGCCGAAGGGAATCGGCGGGCTCTACGTGAGGCGCGGCACGAGGATCGAGCCGCTGGTTGCGGGGGGCGGCCAGGAAAAGAACGTGCGCTCCGGCACGGTCAACGTGCCCGGTGTCGTCGGGATGGCCGCGGCGGTGCAGATCTGCGCCGAAGAGATGAGGGACGAGGCGGCACGGCTCGCGGCGATCCGCGACGCGCTTCGAGAGGGAATCGTGACCCAGATCACGGGGGTCACCGTGAACGGGCCCCGCGCGTTAAGATTGCCGGGCAATCTGAACGTCAGCTTCGACCGCGTCGACGCCGAATCGCTGATCATCGGACTGCGACGTTTCTCACTCTCCTCGGGATCGGCATGCGGCTCGGGGGAGCGCGGTCCGTCGCGCGTGCTGCGCGCGATTGGCCTCACTGATCCACAGTCCATGGGCTCGATCCGGATCGGGCTCGGCAGATCGAACACAATGGAGCACGCGAACATGCTCATCGATGACCTGAAGCGCGTCGTGGCGCGGCTGCGGGAGATCTCCGCGGCGTGACGAGGATCGACGGAAATCTTGGACGCATCCTGCTCGTGGACCACTCGCGGGGTGCGCTTGCTTACCAGGAAACGATTCTCCGCAGACGCGACGCGATCGTGAGCACCGCGCTCGCCGGCACCGAAGGTCTCCAGAAGGCGAAGGAAGAGCGGCCCCAGCTGATCATCTTCGGCTACGACCTGTTCGACATGAGCGCACCGGAGTTCTGCCGCGCCGTGCGCGACGAGGAGGAGACGAAGTCGGTGTCGCTGCTCCTCGTGAGCGATCGGGACAAGCCGGAGCACGCGGATCTCTGCTACGCCGCCGGATGCAATGACGTGATCTACCGGCCGCTGCAGAGGCACGAACTCGACGAGAAGGTCGAGAAGCTCACGGCCATACCTGTACGGCGCCAGCTGCGGACCATCACCCGCATCGAGGTTTCGGTCGAGAAAAACGGGCGCTTCATCCTCGGACGCAGCCTCAACATTTCGGCGACGGGGATGCTCATCGAGGTCGACCGCGTCCTCACGAACGAGGGCGTGGTGCGCATCAACTTCTATCTTCCCGGCGACCCCGTGGCCCTGCAGGCCGATGTCGAGATCCTGCGCGCGGAATTCTCCGGTACGATGGCGCGCTACGGATTGCGCTTCCTGAATCTGGGAGCGCAGGAGAAAGAAAGAATCGAGCACTTCGTGCACCGAATCCGTTCCCGGGAGCTCATTTAATGGCAAGAAGCGCACAGGACATTGATCTCGCCATCGCGGCGGCGAGGGATCACGATTACCTCAAGGCCCTCACCACCTTCATCGAAATCTACGGGACGGAAACTTCGCCGCCGATCCAGTCGCCCAAGGACGCCAGCGGACTTTCGTATTTCGGGCTCTGCCTGGCACTCGTCCGGAAGCAGTACAAAGCGGGTGTCGACCTCTGCAAGCGCGCGATCGATCTGGAGTTCTACAACGGCGATCACTACGCGAATCTCGCGCGCGTCTACATGGCCTCGAACAACCGGAAGAAGGCCGTGGAGACGGCCGACCAGGGTCTCAAGCTCGTCCCTGGACACGAGTACCTGAGCGAAGTGCGCCAGGAGCTCGGCGTGCGCGCGCGCCCGCCTGTCCCCATCCTCGACCGCAGCAACCCGATCAACGTCACCTTGGGCCAGGCCCGCGCGGCGAAGAAAGATACGGGCGGGCGGGCGGTTCGGAAGAAGTGACCTTTTGAACGATGAACGATGAACGATGACGTTCTTCATCGTTCATCGTTCATCGTTGTTCGGTACCACCGCCGCAGACTGTCCGGACTTACGCCCGCACGCCAGGCCGCGACGATGGTCCAGTTCTTGACCGTCGTCTTGACGACACCCTGCGTGAGGAACCTTCGGCCCGAGGTGGTCACGGTGAGGGGGAGAATCAGCGGACGTGCGCTTCTCGTGTCATCCCGAGCGTAGCGAGGGACCTGGGTGTGCGGGGGCTCGAGGGTCATGCCTCGCGCCTCCTCCCGCCCAGATCCCTCGCTGCGCTCGGGATGACAGCTTGTCCGCTTCATGCGGACGGCCAGCTCGTAATCCTCCATGAGCGGGATCTCCCGATACCCGCCGCCCTCCAGAAACCGGGACTTCGTGATGAATTGCGCCTGGTCTCCCCACGGGCAGCGCGTGAGACGCGTGCGCAGGTTGACCATGAACGCGACGCAGCGCATCCGCCACAGCGGCTCCTCGAAGCGGATTCGGAATCCTCCGAACCACGCGCCCGACCCGAGAGCATCGGCGACGGCCGATGCCGCGCCGGGCGGCAGGACGGTGTCGGCGTGGAGAAAAATCAACGCTTCGTGCGCGGCCGCGGCAGCACCGTCATTGAACTGACGCGAACGCATCGCTTCGCAGTGGATGACCGTGGCTCCGCGCGCCGCCGCGATCTCACGGGTCCGGTCCTCACTCGCACCGTCAGCGACGATGACCTCAGCCGCTCCCGCGGCGAATGCCGAATCGACCGCCGCGGCGACGCGCCCTTCCTCGTTCCTCGCGGCAATGATGACCGTGACCGGTGCAGTCAAGCGATGGATGGTAACCTCGCAATGTCGTGAACTGCTACATCCTCACCGGCGGACGTTCGGAACGGATGGGACGATCCAAAGCCGAGCTGTTTCTTCCGCGCGTCGTCGGGGCCGCAGCGCCGCTGTTCGACGATGTGGTGGCAGTCCAGCGGAGAGGAGATCCCTCGCTGTCGATCCGCACGATTCACGAAGGTGATCACGCTGACACCGCGCCGGTGTTCGGGCTCGTTCGCGCGCTCGAGGACGCCACCGGGCCTGCGTTCGTGATGGCTGTCGACTATCCCAACATCACCACGGCGGCGCTGACCGAGATCAGACGGCACTTCGAAGCTTCCACTGCCCCGATGGCGGTGCCGGTCTGGCGCGGCATAGCCCAGCCGCTCTGCGCGGGTTACCGCCCGGCGGTCCTGCCGGTCATCCACGACCGCATCAGCAAAGGTAAACTCGATCTCCTCGGGCTCATGAAAGATGTCGCGGCGGCCACGTTCCCATTCGACGGCCGCGAGCTGATGAACGTCAACACGCCCGACGACCTGGCGAAAGCGGAGAGAGTCGAATGACCGAAGGAAAATTCACGCACCTCGACGAGACGGGAAGCATCTCCATGGTCGACGTGGGCCGGAAGGAAATCACCGAGCGCGAGGCCGTCGCTTCCGCCACGGTGCGCATGTCGAAGGAAACGCTGTCGAAGCTTCTCGACCGCGCCATCCCCAAGGGCGACGTGCTGACGACCGCGAAGGTCGCCGGCGTACTTGCCGCAAAACAGACGCCGGCCCTCATCCCGCTGACGCATCCGATCGCGCTCAGCTCAGTCGACATCACCTTCGACATCGATCCCGCCGGAACCATCGAAGTGCGGTCGATCGTGCGTTGCGAAGCAAAGACCGGCGTGGAGATCGAAGCGATGACCGCCTGTGCGGTCGCGGCGCTCACGATCTATGACATGTGCAAGAGCGTGGAGAAGGGGATCGTGATCGAGACGATCCAGCTCATGCGCAAGTCAGGGGGAAAGAGCGGGCTCTGGGAGAGGTGAAGCCATTTTGGATTTTGGATTTTAGATTTTGGATTTGGCGAATCCAAAATCCAAAATCCAAAATCGAATTACTACTGTCCCTCGTCCGCCGAGACCAGCTGTCTCCGGATCGAGTTGAGGATCCGGGCATCCGTGGCGATCGCGAGATCGACGAGCTTCTGTCGTTCCTTGTAGCCGTTGAACGCGATCACGAACCGGTCGATGCGGAACGCCACCGTCCGTCCCAGATAGCGATCCTCGCCCGTGAAGTTGTCTTCGCCGAGGTTGGGGATCGGATCGAGGAGCTTGCCGTTGGCGACGTAGAGATTGCGGTAGCCGTCCAGGATCTTCGTTGCGGCCGCCTTGTTCGCGGCCGGCACGATGAGTCCGTCCATCACGTCGCCGGCGATGTTGAACCTGGCCTGGAAAGAGTTTCCCAGGATCTCCTGGCCGAAGCCTTTGTCGGCCGAATATCGTTCGCTGTTCGGCACGCGGTTATCGGTGGGAAAAAAGTTGAACACAGCGGGCCTTGAGGCAGCGACCGGCATGCGCTGGGCCACGAAGCCGACGAGCTGCTCGAGGGGACCGGACCCCACGACGCGAACGTAAAACGGACCGCGCCACAGATGGATTGTGTGCCGGGCGCGGAAGGCCTCGTTCTCGATCGGCAGGAACTGGATCGGCCCCTCTTTCTGCGTCGAGTAAGCGCCGAATGCCTTCACGAAATCGGGGAAGCGATAAATCTCGACGACCGCGAATCCCTGCGCTCCCACCGCCGAATATTCGCCGATCGTGACGTCGATGACCTCATAGCGATTGAAATGCGCCGCGCCGCGGTCGAGATAAGAGGTCAGGCGGTCGCCGGGTATGACGATCGGATCCTCCTCGAGCTGCCAGCCCTGCGCTTCCTGCTGGCGGGGGAGAAACTGCAGGCTGGGCGACTCGATCGCGGTGAAGCTCTCTTCTGCGACGGGCGCAGCGGCAGCGGCAGCCGCTACGCGCGGCTTTTCATCACGCCCGCAGGCGAGACCGGCCAGTGCGATCAGCGCGAAAGCGACTGCAGAAAATCGACGGTGACGCGGACTCCCGCCGCGGTCGCTCCGCGGACTTCCCGCGGTGTTTCCCGTTCGGCATACGCTGTTCCGGCGATATCGAGATGCGCCCAGGAAGGACAATCGACAAACTCCTTTAGAAATACGGCGGCGCTGATCGCGCCACCCCACCGGCCACCTGAGTTCTTCATGTCGGCCCATTCGCTGCGGATCAGCTCTTTGTACTCGTCCCAGAGAGGAAGCCGCCACAGGCGATCGCCGACGCGATCCCCACATTCAATCAACTTCCGAGCCAGCTCATCGTCGGAGGTGAAAAGGCCGGTCGCTTCGTTGCCGAGGGCCACCACGCAGGCCCCGGTGAGCGTGGCGAAGTCGATGAGGTGATCCGGCTTCGTTCGGGACGCGAAATGGAGCGCGTCGGCGAGGATCATCCGCCCTTCCGCATCCGTGTTCACGATCTCGACCGTCTTGCCGTTCATCATCGTGATGATGTCGCCCGGCTTGTAGGCGCTCCCGCTGGGCAGGTTGTCCGTGGAGGGAATGGCGCCGGTGATCTTCACCGGCAGCTCCAGGCGCGCCGCGGCCTCGATGATCCCGATCACGGCGGCGGCGCCGCACATGTCGAACTTCATCTCTTCCATCTTCTCGGCGGGTTTGATCGAGATGCCGCCGGAGTCGAACGTGATCCCCTTGCCGACGAGCGCCACATGTTTCTTCGCGCGGCGGGGCGCGTATTCGAGGACGATGAATCGCGGCTCTTCGTTCGACCCCCGATTGACGGCAAGGAGGCCGCCCATCTTCATCCGCTCGATTTCCTTGCGCCCGTACACCGTCGCCTTGACGCCGACCTCTTTCGCCACTTCAGCCGCGCGCTCGGCGAGGCGGGTGGGGGTCATCAGGTTGGACGGAGCGTTTCCGAGGTCGCGGACCGTGCGGATGGCGGCGGCGAGGGCCGCGGCGTCGCTCTCCACGGCGCGCAACTCCTTGCGGCCCAGGCCCTCCGGCGCGACGATCGTCGCCTCGATGGGCAGCACCTTCTCGTCTTTCTTGACGGTCAGGTATGCGTCGTACTTGTAGTCGGCCTGGGCGAGGACCGAGGCGGCGAAACGAGTCGTTTCTTCCGCATCGGCGCCCGCGAGCGTGTAGGGGATCTGGACGGCGATCCGGCGGTCGCGGTGCTTTTTGGCAACTTTGCCGACGCTGTAAAGGGCCGCTCGCAGGGTCCGGATCGAAAGGTCCTCTCCCTTGCCGACCCCGATCAGCGTCGTTTTGCGAGGCTCCTCGGTCAGCAGGGTGATGGACTCGTCGGCTCGGCCGGTGAATCCGGCCCGCGTGACCAGGGCTTCGACAGATTCGTCATCCGGGCGGCGTTTTTCGGCGACCAGGACGAACAGGTGGTCGATTTTCTGTAGATTCGGTTCACTCGAAATCGTGACTTGCATGGACGCGGGATTGTACAGGGGCGGGCCTGGGAGAACAGAACCAAAAGCAACCGCAGAGACGCAGAGTACGCGGAGGGAAACGCAGAGGTCTTCTGCCTTCTCTGCGTCCCTCCGCGTCCTCTGCGTCTCTGCGGTGAGCGTCGTTCAGGCCCCGGGGCCTGTAACATTGGCCGACCTCATGCACAGGAGCAGAATCGAATGCCGTACCGCGTCCTGGTAATCGACGACGAGACCGCGATCCGCGAGGCGATCCGAATGACTCTCGAATACGAGGGTTACAAGATCGAAGAGGCGAGGTCCGGGCAGGAAGGGCTCGACAAGGCCGGACGCACCGACTACGACGCCATCCTCCTCGACATCAAGATGCCGGTCCTCGACGGCATCGAGGTGCTGGACAACCTCAAAGCGCAGAAGATCACCTCGCCGGTGGTCATGGTCTCCGGCCACGGCGATGTCCACACCGCGGTCGAGTGCACGAAGCGGGGAGCCTTCGACTTCCTGGAGAAGCCGCTCAACCGCGACAAGCTGCTCCTCACGGTCCGCAACGCGGTCCGGCTGCGCCAGGTCGAAGAAGAGAACAGCGAGCTCCGCTCGAAGGCCGAGAAGGAATACCAGCTCGTCGGCGAATCGGCGGTGATGAAGGAGCTGAAGTCGCAGGTCGAGCGCGCGGCGCCGACGAAAGCGACGGTCCTGATCACCGGCGAATCTGGAACGGGCAAGGAGCTGGTCGCTCGTGAGATTCACCGCCGCTCCTCGCGGGCCTCCGAACCGTTCATTCAGGTCAACTGCGCGGCGATCCCGGAGGAGCTGATCGAGTCGGAGCTCTTCGGTCACGAGAAGGGATCGTTTACGGGGGCCGTACGCAAGCAAACGGGAAAATTCGTCGCGGCCGACGGAGGCACGATTTTCCTCGACGAGGTGGGCGACATGTCGCTGCGCACGCAGGCGAAGGTGCTACGCGTGCTGCAGGAAGGGGAAGTCGAACCGGTCGGCTCCGCGACCGTCATCAAGGTCGACGTGCGGGTCATCGCCGCGACCAACAAGGATCTGACCGAGGAGATCCGGGCCGGACGTTTCCGGGAGGATCTTTACTACCGGCTGAACGTGATCCCTATCCGCACGCCGCCGCTGCGCGAGCGGCGCGATGACATCGGCGTGCTCGCCAATCACTTCGCGAAGCTGTTCTCGGAAGAGCACAACTATCACGCAAAGACTTTCACGCCGGCCGCGCAGAAGGCCCTGCAGGATGCGTCGTGGCGCGGCAACGTCCGCGAGCTGCGAAACCTGATCGAGCGCATGGTCATCATGGTGCCGGCAGAGTCGATCGACATCACCGATCTCCCCGCGGAGTTCTTCCGTGCGCCGGCGGACATCATCTCCGGCAGCATGCGCCTGAACACCCTGCAGGAGTTCAAGGACGAAGCGGAGAAGGCATTCATCCTGGCGAAGCTTCGCGAACACGGATGGAACGTGTCGAAGACGGCGGAAGCGATCGACACGCCGCGCTCGAACCTCTACAAGAAGATCGAGCAGTACAACATCAAGCGCGAAGCGGGCGGCGCGGTGGCGGCGGGAGATGGCGACGGACAGTGATGAGCGGCCGATCGGAGTCTTTGATTCCGGCGTCGGCGGCCTGACCGTCTTCCGCGAAATCTCGCGGCTCCTCCCCGGTCAGCCTCTGATCTATCTGGGCGATTCGGCCCGTGTGCCTTATGGAACCAAGTCAGCGGCCACGATCATTCGATACTCGCTCGAGGCCGCGCAGCATCTGGCCGAGCGCGACGTGAAGATGATGGTGGTCGCGTGCAACACCGCCACCGCGGCGGCGCTCCCCACGTTGCAGGCGAGGCTCTCGATCCCCGTGGTCGGAGTGATCGAGCCCGGCGCGCGCGCGGCTGTCGCGACGACTTCGGGGAAGATCGGCGTCATCGCGACGGAAGGAACCGTGAAATCGCAGGCATACAGCCGGGCCATTCACGCCCTGCGGCCGGACGTGGAGGTCATCGAGTCTGCGGCCCCGCTCTTCGTGCCGCTGGCGGAAGAGGGGTGGGCGAACACGCATGTGGCGCGAGAGGTCGCGGAGATCTACCTCTCCCCCCTCATCGACGCCGGCATCGACACCCTCGTCCTCGGCTGCACGCATTACCCGATCCTGCGCGGCACGATCGAGAAGGTCGTGGGCGACCGTGTGCGCATCGTCGACAGCGCCGAGACGACGGCCGCCCTGGTGAAGAGCCTCATCGGCAAGTCGCCAACCGGAACCCCGGAGCACCACTTCCTCGTCACCGACGCCGAGGATCGCTTCCGCCGCATTGCCGGCGCATTCCTCGAACAGGAGATCGGGAAGCTGGAGCTGATCTCGTTCTAGAGCATCCGCGTTCTCTCCCCCGCTCCCCACGAATGACAGGAGAACCGAAATGTTGAATGTTCAATGTTGAATGTTGAATGAGCTCCACGATTTCAACATTGAACATTCAACACTCAACATTCAACATTTCCGTCTCTCCCCGGGGGAGAAGGGATTGCCGCACTCCGGGTCTACTTGACGCTCCAGTACAGGGCGTTGAAGAGCATCGGGAACGTGGCGTGGGTCTGGCCGCGGTGCTGGGGGCGGAAGCCGAAGAGCACGATCTTGCCCTTGCCGTACGTCAGCGCTACGGCGGCGGCCTTGCGGGAGAGGTGTTCGGGGCCGCGGACCCAGCCGGAGAGAAGAATGTCGCGGCCCTCCTCCGGGTACGAGGCGAGGACCCATCGCTCGATGTCGGGCGCGGGCATCGTGGTCTCGAACGCGATCGCGCTGTCGAGGAACGCGGCGGTCTGCGCCGGCATGCCCCGCGTCACGGGGTGATCGCCGCGCACATTGATCCGAACGAGCGATCCCGGGTTCGCATAGGCCTCGGAACGTACTCCCGCGAGCGCGTTACGGACTGGGATGTTGAAGTTGTCGGTCACATATTCGGTTGCGTCGGAGAAGGCGATGAGTGTGCCGCCGTTCTCGACGAACTTCTTGAGCGCGGCGAGACCTTCGGCTCCGATGCCGTCCTTGTACTCGGGTGGCATCTCGTCTTCGTAGCGGATCTGCGAGGGCGACGTCCGTCGTCCGGTGGCGATGATCTCCTTGTGAACGTCAGGAAGGATGATCGCGTCGAACGGCAGGTCCCCCTTGATCTGTTGCGGCGATAGCGTCTTTGGCGTGAAACCGTACGTCTCGAGCACCCACCGCGTCCACCCCTCGTCCATCGAGGCGTTCCACGGCTTGTATGTGGCCACGCGCGGCTTGCGGCCGCTCTCGCCGCGGCGGATGACTTCCTTCTTTTCCGGTTGGATGTCGGTCACGCGGCGCAGTGCGGCGTCGGCGGGAACGGTCGTCTTCTCGACGGTGACCCCCATCTGCAGCGGCAGCGTCCAGGTGGCCACGTCGTACGGCGGCAGGACATCGCTTCCGCTCTGCAACCGCACCTCGGGGTAACGCTGCGGCTCCATCATCTCCTTCACGAAGAGGGCGTAGGGCTGGGCCATGGGGATCCAGTAATCGCCGTTGGCGGCCTGAAACACTTCGACGTTGTGCTCATTCATGAGCCAGGCGAGATGTTGCGCGGTCGGCCAGTCGTGCTGGTTCTTCGGAATCCTGTACGACTCTCCGGGCTTCGCGGATGCGACGGCAGCGCGGGCGCGCGTGACGATGTTGCGCAGGAAGTCGGCACGCTTGTCGGCCGCGATCTCATGGAGGGCATCTGATGCGATGCGCTCGTAATCCATGATGTCGCGCATCCGCCACCACCCGCCCTTCCACGGATTGGGATGGTTGATCGTCGCCTTGTATTCGACAAGACCTTTCGAACCGCCGCGCAGTTCCGTCGGATCGATATAGATGGGCGTGGCGATGCGCGCCGATGCGATCTCGAGAAGGAGGCCGGTGATGTTCTTCCACCAGCCCGTGTTGCGGGTCCCCCCGAGCCAGTAGGCATCGAAGGAGTAGCCGTAAATCAGGCCGCTCTTCTCCTGCTGCTCGAGACGGAACGCCATGTTCGAGCCGATGAGGTTCGCTTCGCGCCAGATGAGCGGATGCACATCGGGATCGATCGGATCGGCGAACGGCGGGATGAACATCCGTGGTCCGAACGATCCCATCTGATGCTCGTCGACGAAGAGCTGCGGAAACCAGCGGTGATAGATGGCGCGGCTCATCGCGCGCGTTTCCGGCTGCGTGAGCATGTACCAGTCGCGGTTGTTGTCGTGGCCGACGTAGTGGTGATACAGCCAGGGGAGACGGCCGCCTTCGTAGCGTGTGCCGACGTACTTGCGGTACCACTCCGTGACCATCGTCTGACCATCGGGGTTGAGCGACGGGACGAGGAGAAGCACGACGTTCTCGAGACGCCGGAGCGTTTCTTCATCCGTTGCGGTGGCCAGGGCGTGCGCCCACTCCATCCCCATCTGGCTCGAGGCGATCTCCGTCGAGTGAATGTTCAGCGTGACGAGGACGACGGTCTTTCCTTCGCGCACGAGCGCTTCGGTCTGCGCGTCGCTGAGTCCACGCGGATCGGCGAGGCGCCGCGCGTTCTCGCGTATCCGCTCGAGGTTGCGCATGTTCGCTTCCGACGAGATCACCGCCATGATCATGTCTTCGCCGAGCACGGTCTTGCCGAGCGACTCGATGGCCACGCGGTCGGACGCGCCGTCGAGCATGCGGAAGTACGAAGTGATCTGTTTGTAGTCGGCCAGCTTACGATCCGCGCCCACCTCGAATCCGAGGAACTGGGAGGGCGACTGGATGGGAGCGGCGGTGAGCGAGGTGGCAACGGCGAGAGCGATGGCGGCCAGTAACTGTTTCATCGCGCGCGATTATGCCTGTTTTGAGGTTTTGAGGGTCACGTCTGCACTTGGCACTTTCTCCAATCGTTGTAGAGAAAGTGCCAAGTGCAGACGTGACCCTCAAAACTAGCGCCACTCGTGGCCGCAGGCGTCGCACTTTCGCTTCGGGAGGAACGGCCAGACGAAGAGGAGGGGCGGGAGGACGAAGTTGACGAGCATGGTCAGGGCCTTCATGCGACGGCGATCGATCGGTCCCGTGTCCGGCGAGCCGCACCGCGGGCAATTCACGTCCGGTGGCTCGATTTCCGGCGGCAGGGGGCGAGGGGGTGCGCTCGACCACTGCCGCCACCGATCGCCGCAGCTCAGGCACCGCCGGTTCGGACCGAGGAGCAGCACGACGCCGATGATGACGACGAGGAGCGAGAAGAGATCGAGCTGTCCCACGGCGTAACCGGCGCCGAACATCATCGTCGAAAAGACAATGAAGAACGGCAGGCGGCGGATTCTCAGAATGTCGCTGGAGCGACATTCGGGGCAGCGCTCGATCTCGATGACCGGCTTTTCCGCCGGAACGTCGGGCCACAAGGCGTCGAGCACTTCGACCGCGCGGTCGGCGTCTTCTTCCGCGGCAACCACCCCGACGAAGGAGCCTGGCTGCGGGACGAGCATCGCCTCGATGCCGGCATTCTGCAGCGCCGAAAGGGCGCTCTCTGCCTCCGACGGCGAACGGAACGATGCGACGACCAGGGGCATGGGGCCTTCTAACAGCGTCGTCTGCCGAAGACAATGTTCTCGTGCTCGTCTGTGCGAGTGGACCTTGGACCGTGGACCCTGGACCTTGGACCTTGGACCGACCGGCGACACCACGCGCATTCGCCGCTCCCAAGGTCCAAGGTCCAGGGTCCACGGTCCGGAAGTGGCAATCCAGGCAAGACACTGTTACAAACGCGTCTGAATGAGCCTCCCCCTCCGCATCGCCTGGCGATACCTCCGGCGGCCGACGGACGCGCTGGTGTCCGCGGTCGGCGCGGTGTCGGTGCTGGGGCTCGTCATCGGAGTGATGGCGCTCGTGATCTCGATGGCACTCATGACCGGCTACCGCCGCGATCTGCAGCGCAAACTCCTCGGCGGCAACGCCGAGGTCTTCGTCTATCAGATCGCGGGAGCGATCGAAGAGCCGCGGCGGCTGCTCGACCTCATCGAGAACACCGACGGAGTCGCGCAGGCATCGCCGGTCGTCTTCAAGAGCGGGGTCGTGACAACGGAGCGCAATGCCACAGGATCGGAAGTGATGATCAAGGGCATCGAGCCGTCGCGCGCGAAGCACTCGCCGATGCTGGCCAGGGTGATCGGCCCCACGGGGCGGTTCGAAGCGCCCGAGGGCGAACGCGGGGTCACCGTGGGTAAATACATGGCTTCGCGCCTCGGCGTGGACAAAGGCTCCTCGATCAGCGTCACGGTACCGAGCGACGAGTCGGGAAACTTCATGCCGCGAACCGCGTCGTTCGTCGTGACGAACGTTTTCACGACCGGGTTTTACGAGTACGACGCGAAATGGCTTTTCATCGATCTCGCAGAGGCGCAGGCATTGTCGGGAACACCCGGCGTCGCGAACCTCGTCGAGGTCAAGCTGGATCCCGAGGCGGACCTGCAGCGCGTCCGCGCCCAGCTCGAGCAGCGCACGGACAATCGATACGCCGTGAGCGACTGGCGTGACATGAACCGCCAGCTGTTCACGATGCTCGCGTTCCAGCAGCTCATCCTGTTCATCGTCATCGGGCTGATCGTTTTCGTGTCGACCTTCAATATCGTCTCGACGCTGATCATGACCGTGCACGAGAAGCGGAAGGAGATCGGCATCCTCACGTCGATGGGTGCGGAGCAGAAGAGCGTGCGCCGCATTTTTCTCTGGTACGGAACTCTCGTCGGCGTCGTCGGAACCTTGACGGGACTCATCCTCGGGTCGGTGATCTGCTGGGTGATCACCCGCTACGAGCTGGTGTCGTTTCCTCCGGAGATCGCGGAGGTGTATTTCGTGTCGTCGATTCCCTTCGTGACGAGGCCGGCGGATCTGTCGATCATCGCGCTCTTCTCCGTGGCCGTGGCTTTCCTGGCCACGATCGTTCCGGCGGCGCGCGCTGCGCGGCTGAATCCCGTGGAAGCTCTGCGGTACGAATAGCATGCAGGTGCAGACGGAGCGGGCGGCCCGCGTATAATCGCGCGACTTTGAAGATCCCGGCGCGCCTCATCCTGCAGGACGGAACGGTCTACGACGGCGAGTCGTTCGGTTCCCCGACGACTTCGATCGGCGAAGTCGTGTTCAACACCTCTCTCACCGGCTATCAGGAGATCGCCACCGATCCCTCGTACCGCTTTCAGATCGTGGTGATGACGTATCCGCACATCGGCAACTACGGTGTGGAGGAGAACGTCGAGCAGCACGGGACGCCGCAGATCGCCGGAATGGTGGTCCGCGACATCGTCGAAGAGCCGTCCAGCATCCACTCGGAAATGTCGCTCTCGAGCTACTTCGCGAACACGAGGGTCGCCGCGATCACCGGCGTCGATACCCGCGCCCTTACGCGCAAGATCCGCAGCGAGGGAGCAATGCTCGGGATGATCACGACGGAGACGCGACCGGTCGACGAGCTGCTCCTCGATTTGCGGAAGGCGCCGTCGATGAGCGGCCTCGATCTCGTGCAACGCGTTTCGACCGAGTCGGCATATCCGTTTCACGAGGGCGAGGACACGCGCGCGCCGAAGCTGCGCGTCGCGGTTTATGACTACGGGGTGAAACGCGACATCCTCCGCCACCTGACAGAGCAGGGTTGTGACGTGACTGTGTTTCCGGCGAAGACGCCCGCCTCGGAGATTCTGGACCGCCATTTCGACGGAGTCATGCTCTCCAACGGCCCCGGCGATCCGGAACCGGTGACGTATGCGCAGGAGAACATCCGGCAGCTGATCGGCAAGGTTCCCATCTTCGGCATCTGCCTCGGCCAGCAGCTCCTCGGTCTCGCCCTCGGAGGACGGACTTACAAGCTGAAGTTCGGACATCGTGGCGGCAATCATCCGGTGAAGGATCTGCGGTCCGGCCGCGTGGAGATCACCGCGCAGAACCACGGATTCACGGTCGATCCCGATTCACTGAATCAGAACGACATCGAGTTCACGCACATCAACTTGAACGACCAGACGCTGGAAGGCTTCCGCCATCGTCGCGACCCGGTGATGGCCGTGCAATACCACCCCGAAGCCGCTCCCGGCCCGCACGATTCGTTTTATCTGTTCAACGACTTCGTGACGATGATGGAGGCGTGGAAGAAGAAATAGGTGTCATGGTGTCAGGTCTGGAAAAACAACTTTTCTTCCAATAGTGGTGTGCCTCGGCACACCACTATTGGAAGAAAAGTTGTTTTTCCAGACCTGACACCATGACACCGACACGACCACCCCCCTCCGCTCGCGGTCGTAGATCGGCATCACGGTCCACTGCGCGCGTTCGCGCTGGTTGGTCCGGACGATGAACCTTCCGGTTGCGGCACCGATTGCGGCACCGGCGACGACGTCCGAGAGCCAGTGGTCGTCGTCGTAGATGCGAGCCACGCCGACGAGTGACGCCAGCCCGTAAGCCGCCGCATCGACCCAGCGCGACTCGTAATGGCCGGCGATCACTGACGCCACGGCGAAAGCCTGGGTAGAGTGATTGGAAGGAAACGAGCTGCCGCCGTCGAACTCGAAGGCACCGTTGGATGCGTTCGGACGGTTCCTCCCGACGGCGGATTTCAGCAGCGGCGTGACGACTTTCGAGGCGATGACGGAGCTGACGAACGCGTCGAACGCCACGGCCTTTGCGCGATCGTTCTTCGCGATGAGGCCGTATCCAAGGAAGCCGAGCATCACGCGGTCGGAGTAGCGTCCGCCGAAGGGGGTGATGATCGCGCTGGCGTCTTCCGCGCCCTGGCTCTGATGGTCGCGCGCGAAATCCTGCACGCTCTCGTCGAGAGCGGAAGAGGCGAGAACCGAGCCGGTGACGATGGCCGCCTTCGTCCAGGTATGGGCCGAAGCGCGCACAGGTGCCTTGACCACTTCCTTCGCGTCGTGCACGGCGAGATCGACCCAGCGGTTGCTCGCGCAGCCGGTGCTCAGCAGGACTGCGAGAACAACGCTAACGCGTAAGGACAAGGCCGATCCCCCATCGAATTTCATTCATATCCAGACCACTCCAGATGATGCCCTCGACGCCCCCTTCGATCGCAGCGTGAGGCGCTACGCCAAACCGCAGGGACGCTGCGCCGGCGAAGGCGTATTCGGTTCCGGCGACGACAGGCAGCAGCTGGTGCTCGTCCGCCCAGTCGGCCAGCTCCATGCCGCCACTGTAGTACAGCGAGAGCGCATCGGTGAGCGCGTGACGGTTGCGCAGCGCGAGACCGAACGATTCGATCGTCTTTCCGCGCTCGTTGCCCGGGTAACCCATGAATGTCGTCAGAATCGTCGATTCGTGGGCCGTGGCAGTCCACGAAGCCTGCAGCTGCAGATCGCGTCCCACCAGGTACATGGCGGCCATGCGCTGGAATGCGGCCGTGCGCAGATTGAGCGAATCAGGCGTTGAGGTGCCGGCCGATGCGGCAAACTCCCAGCGCGAGGTGCCCGTGATCCCCGGCGAAGCGACGACGAGGACCGAGGTCTCGCCACGCCTGATGGCCGGATCGAGATGGCCAACGAAGCGATGGCCGAACCGGAGGCCGGCTCCGCGACGGACAGGCACCGTCGCCGTGAGCTCCGCAAACGCCTGCGCGCCGCTCCGGCCATCGGTGGTGATGAACGGCCCCGCGCCGAACCGTCCGCCGAGGCGCGCCGCGGAGATCTCGTAATCGATTCCCGCGATCGCCGACGCCGAGAAAAACGCGATGTGGTCCTGGCTGAGGTTGTATTCGCTGTCCGTGAAGGACCCTTCGACTCCGGCCAGGAATTTCAAAGGCCCGCGATCGAACCAGTCGCGCTCGTGCCCGAAGCGGAAGCCGATGGAGTTGTCGAGATTGGCATTGCGGTAGTCGTCGTCGTTGCAGGCTTGCGGTCCGCCTGTTGCTGCTTCCGGGCAGAGGTCCTGATCGTGCCCATGCCAGCCGGTGGTGTTCCAGCGCGTACTGAAGCCGCCCGCGTAAGTCCGGGTCTGCGCGTCGGCGAAGGGGACGCAGGCAAGCAGCAGGAGTGCTGGAAGCACGAGGCGGATTCTCAGAATCCCTGCTCCTGATGTTCTCCGAACGTGTTCTTCAGCGTGCCTGCGATCTCGCCGACCGTGCACGCGTTCCGCACGGCGTCGATGATCAGCGGCATGAGATTCGCGCCGGACTTTGCACCGCGATCGAGTGCGGCCAGCGCTTCCTGCACGTTTCCTTTGCGACGCTTCCGAAATGCCTCGAGCCGCGCCACCTGATCGCGCTCCACGTGCTCGTCGATCGCCAGGATCGGCAGTGACACCGACTGGTCTTCCGTGAATTCGTTCACGCCGACCACGATGGCGCGCTTCTCTTCGACGGCTTTCTGCGCGAGATAGGCCGACTCGCCGATCTCACCCTGGATGAAACCGTTCTCGATCGCAGCAAGCGCTCCTCCGGCGGACTCGATCTTCTCGATGAGCTCTCTGGCGGCACGTTCGATATCGAGCGTCAGCGCTTCGACGGCATACGACCCGGCCAGAGGATCGGCGGAGGCAGCGATGCCCGTCTCATGCGCCAGCACCTGCTGCGTGCGCAGGGCGATCTTGGCCGACTCCTCCGTCGGCAGCGCCAGCGCTTCATCGCGGCTGTTCGTGTGTAGTGACTGGCATCCGCCCAGGACCGCCGCCATCGCCTGATAGGCGACGCGCATGACGTTGTTCTCCGGCTGCTGCGCGGTAAGCGTCGATCCTGCTGTCTGCGCGTGAAACCGGAGAGCGAGCGATCGGGGGTCCTTCGGCTCGTAGCGCTCCAGCATCAGCTTCGCCCACAGCTTCCGCGCCGCCCGGAACTTCGCGATCTCTTCCAGAAAATCGTTGTGCGCGTTGAAGAAGAAAGAGATCCGCGGCGCAAACGAATCGACGTCGAGGCCGCGGTCGACGGCCGCCTGCACGTAAGCGAGACCGTTGGCCAGCGTGAACGCGACTTCCTGCACCGCCGTCGAACCAGCTTCGCGGATGTGGTACCCGGAAACCGAGATCGTGTTCCACCGCGGGACCTCCCGCGCGCAGAACTCGAAGATGTCCGTCACGATCCGCATGGACGGCTGCGGAGGGAAGATGTACGTGCCGCGCGCCGAGTACTCCTTGAGGATGTCGTTCTGGATCGTGCCGCTGAGCGACGACCACGGGACTCCCTGACGCTCCGCCACGACCAGCAGCAGCGACAGGAGGATCGATGCCGGGGCGTTGATGGTCATCGAAATGGAGACCTTGTCGAGCGGAATGCCGCCAAGGAGTGTCTCCATGTCCTCGATCGAGTCGATGGCCACGCCCACTTTGCCGACTTCGCCGCGCGCGCGGACGTCGTCCGAGTCCATCCCGATCTGCGTGGGAAGGTCGAATGCGACCGACAGCCCCGTCGTTCCCCGCTCGAGCAGGTAGCGGTACCGCTGATTCGACTCCGCGGCCGTGGAGAAACCGGCGTACTGCCTCATCGTCCACAGCTTTCCGCGGTACATCGAGCGCTGCGGGCCGCGTGTGTAGGGAAATTCTCCAGGCGCGCCGAGGTCCCTTCCGGCATCGAATCCCCGGTCGCGAAGCGCGCTTTCGTCAAATACGACCGGAATCTCGAAACCGGACGAAGTCTGGACTTTTGCCGCGTCCTTCGTGTTCTTCATGGCGGCCTAAGACTAGCAGTAACGTCCAACCGATATAATTCACAACCTTTTGCGATGGGTGTCAGCGGAAATCTGAAAACGATGCTCCCGGGCGACCTGCTCCAGTGGCTGAGCCTGGGGCAGAAGACCGGCACCCTCGTCGTCGCAAGACAGGCGGTGGAGAAGAAGATTTTCTTCAAGCTCGGCCGCGTCATCTCTTCCGCCACCAACGACCCCCGCGAATACCTCGGCCAGTTTCTGATGAGCCATGGCTTCCTGACCGAGGAAGAGCTTCGCAAGGCCATGGAGGTCCAGCAGCAGTCCGGCATCCTCCTCGGCAAGATCCTCGTCACGATCGGCCTCATCACCGAGCAGGATCTGCAGCGCCTGATGAGGATCAAGGCCGAAGAAGAGATCTACGACGTCTTTCTGTGGCAAGACGGCGAGTTCCATTTCATCGACGGCGAGCTGCCGCAGATGCAGATGATTCCGCTCAAGATCGACGTGACGGGCATCATCATGGAAGGGACGCGGCGCGTCGACGAGTGGCCGCGCATCCGCGAAGTCGTCGAGCACGACGGCGTGGTTCCCATCATCGAGAAGCCAGTCGAGCCGGCCGCCGATCTGGACGACGTGCAGCGCACCGTCCTGCATGCGATCGACGGCAGGCGCAACATCACCGAGATCATGCTAGAAAGCCGCGCACCCTCGTTCGTGGTCTGCTCGACCGTGTACGCGCTGACCCGCGAGGGCTTCGTGCGCGTCCTCGATCCGACGCTGGAAGCCGCGGAGAAGATGCAGACCCAGAGTCAGAGCGGCGCATTCCCGAAGATGTTCGACGACGTCGACGAGATCCAGGCGATGCTCAACGCCGCACAGGCCGCGCTGAAGGAAAAGAACTACGAACGCACCCAGCGTCTTCTGAAGGCCGCGCAGAATCTAGACCCGAATCACCCGAAAGTCCGCGCCGCCATCCGCGGCGCCGAGTCCGTGATCCTCGCCGAGCTTCACAACATGGGCATCACGGACGCGAAAGTGCCCAAGGTGGTGAAGACGTTCGACGAGATCGCCCAGATGAACTTCACCCCGAACGAAGGCTTCCTGCTGTCACGCATCAACGGCACGTGGGACGTCGGCTCGATCGTGAAGATCAGCCCGATCCGCGAGCCGGACGCGATGCTCATCTTCTACAAGCTGTACAAGGATGGGATCGTGACGTTCGAGTAGCTTTTGAACGATGAACGAGGCTTTTGAACGATGAACGATGTGGTGTCATGCCGAGCGTGAGCGAGGGACCTGGGGGGCGGGCGGCACGCAGTCCGATCTTCGCGCCCCCATCACACCCAGGTCCCTCGCTACGCTCGGGATGACATTTGCGCTCACCCTTCAACGCTCATCGTTCATCGTTCGGTTCACCCCAGCCCGACCGCCCCGCGCAGCTCGATCTCCAGCTTGTCCATCTCGCCTTCGTCCGTCTCGTGGTCGTAGCCTAAGGCGTGGAGCATGCCGTGGAGGATGAGGTAGCGGACTTCGGTGGAAAGCGAATGGCGCTCGTCGTGCGCCTGGCGGCGGGCCTGGTCGACGCAGATGACGATGTCGCCCAGCGGCCGCCCGCGGCGGTTCGGGTCGCCGTAGGTCTCGTCGGCCGCGAAGGTCAGCACGTCAGTGGTCCGGTTCTTGTGCCGGAACTGACGGTTGAGGTTCTTCATCGCGTCGTCGTCGACGAAGGCGATGGAGACGTCCGTGATCTCGTCCTCGAGGTGTCCGAGGCGATCGAGAGTGAGGAGAACTTTGCGGGCGTAGGCACCGATCTCCCGCCTTGTCAGGCGGGGGATGGCACTGCCGGTCACCTCGATGTTCACGCGGAGGGAGTGTCCTTCTCCATCTGGTCGTAAGCGTTGACGATCTTGGAGACCAGGGGATGGCGGACGACGTCCTTGTGCGTGAAGTTGAAGAACTTGATTCCTTCGACGTCGCCGAGGATCCGGTGAGCCTCGCGAAGCCCCGACTTCTTGCCGTCGGGAAGGTCGACCTGGGTCACGTCACCGGTGACGACCGCCTTGGAATCGAAGCCGAGGCGCGTGAGGAACATCTTCATCTGCTCGGGCGTGGTGTTCTGCGCTTCGTCGAGGATGATGAACGCATCGTTGAGCGTCCGGCCGCGCATGAATGCGAGCGGCGCGATCTCGATGATGCTGCGCTCCATCAGCTTCTCGACCTTCTCGAAGCCGATGATGTCGTAGAGGGAGTCGTAGAGGGGCCGGAGATACGGGTTGATCTTCTCGGCGATGTCACCGGGGAGAAATCCGAGACGCTCGCCGGCTTCCACGGCGGGGCGGCACAGGATGATGCGCTTGATCGACTTGTCGTTGAGCGCCGCGGCCGCGGCGGCCACGGCGAGGAACGTCTTGCCCGTGCCGGCCGGTCCGATGCCGAAGGTGATGTCATGGTCCTGCATCGACTGCAGGTAAAGCTTCTGCGCGAGGTTTCGCGGCGTGACGACGCGTCGTACGGACTGTTGCACCGCATCGTCGGTGAAGAACTCGACGACGCTGGCGTCCGGCTTGTCGCGCAGGACGCGCATCGCCGTCAGGACATCCGATTTCTTGACCGGGTAGCCCTGGGTGATGAGCTCCTGCATCTGTCCGAGGATCTTTTCGACCGGTGCAATGTTGTCGGCGTCTCCCTTGACGAAGATCTCGCTGCCGCGCGAGGAGATCTTGACCTTGAACTCCTCCTCCAGCATCCGCAGATTCTCGTCGTGGTTCCCGAAAAGAGCGTGTGCACCTTGTTCGTCGAGCGTCAATTCCATTCACTTTTCTCCAATGAAGAAGGTCATCCAGACCTCCCCATACTCGGCGCGGCGCCAGAAGGCGAGGCGCTTCGGTTCGACGGTAAACGGCGAAGTGTGCCGCCGATGTTCCACCGCCACCACCCCCTCCGGAGCCAGTTTCATTCCATCGAGTCCGAGGAGGAGGTCATCGTACCGCCCGAAGTCGTACGGGGGGTCGGCGTAGACGAGATCGAATTCATCGCCGGGAGGGAGGGTGGCATCCCCCGGGATCGTCTTGACGGCCACTCCAAACCCATCGGCGTGCCGGGCGATGGCGGCCAGGTTCTGCTTCGAAGAGTCGACCGCGGTGGCCGTGGCCGCTCCGCGGGAAAGGGCTTCGAAGGAGAAGATCCCGCTGCCGGCGAAGAGGTCGAGGAATCGAGCGCCGTGGATCCGGTCCCCGATGATGTTGAAGTATGCCTGGCGGGCTCGCTCGGACGTCGGCCGGACTTCGCCACGCGGAATCGGCACGCGCCGCCCGCGAAGCGTTCCCGCGGTGACGCGCAGATCACTCTTCAGCCGGCCGCCCGACGAAGTAGTTGTAGAGGTCTTTTTTCGCCACGTACATGATCATGGGCGCCGAGGTGCAGCGAAGCTCGACGACCTGGCTCTCCTCGATGATGCGCTCGACGCGCCAGACCTTGCGGTCGTCTGCGACGAGCCGGTCCCCCACCTGCGGGTCGTAATTGGCGACCGTGCTGGTGACGGTGCGGTCTTCGGAGAGAGCGCGGAGCAGGTCCTCCAGCGGAGTGATCTGGTCCTGCACAGCTTTCGGCCGCCGCCCGGCCGGATCGAATGCGCGTTCGACGAACGATCCGTCCTTGTCGTACAGGCGAAGAAACGCGCGACGACGCTCGCTCGGCTCCGCGAGATCGTGCGGTCCGACCTGGCGCAGCGATTCGATCGAAGTCGATTTCAGGTACGTCTGGAGCGCGTCGTCCGGAATGATGATGCGCTTGTGGATCGAGCCGCCGGCTCCGGTCAGCCGGATCACGACGAGGCCTCCCTCGAAGAAGGAGATGCGCTGATCGACCGCGCTCGTGCGGACCGCATAGTCGAGGATCGGGCGTCGAAGGCTTCCGTTGAGAAGCTGCGAGCCGATGGCCTGTTTCGCGCCGCTCAGCTCCGGGATCTCGTACTTGCGCAGCTCTTTCTGCTGTTTCTCGGGCAGAGGCGTGGAGATCGCGCCCGCCGCCGGCACGGTGTCGACCCCGGAGATGTCGTGAGGAGTGGTCTGCGCGGGTGGGGGAGGAGCCTGGGCGAGGATCGGGACTGCGATGAAGAGGCAAACTGCTGCGGTCAGGAACCGATTTTGGATTTTGGATTTTGGATTTTGGATTGCTTCCAGATCCAAAATCCAAAATCCAAAATCCAAAATCGCCCGGCCGGATGAGGACATCAGTCCTTAAGATAACGGACGGCGAGGTCCTTCGCAAAGTCGCGGGCCTCTTCCGGCTGGATCTCTCCGGTGAACACCGCCTCCCGGGTGCGCTCGAGAGCGCGGGCGATGTGCGGACCGGCCGGAACCTCGAGGTCGTTTCCGCGCAGGGCCAGCTTGAAGCGCTGGAAGTCCTCGTAGCGGTCGAGATGGGCGGCCTGCTCGGGGTGTTCGGTCGCCACGATCGTGCGCATCTCCGGCGACATGCTCCTGAGCAGCCGGAAACGATGCCGATCGGACTGAGCGCCGGACAATGCGTCCTCGAAGCGGGGAAGCTCGCGGGCAATCTGCAGGACGCTGCGCGCCCGCTTCTGAGAGAAGCCAGATCCCTCGAGCTGCGTGGCCGTGGCGTCGAGACCGCGCAGCAGCGCGCCGGTGTAGAGGACGTATCGATCGAGCTCCGGACGCGATTCGACGGCCGTCCGAACACGCTCGAGCGTGTGCTCTCCTTCCCGGGTCAGCGTCGAGCCGATCGTCGGTGACAGCGCCCCCTGCTGCGAGAGCGCGATCAGGATGGGCGGTGCATTCTGCTCGTCCATTGCCAGGAACAGCTCGCGCCAGAGACGTTCCTTCGAGACGCTCTCCAGGGCGCCGGCGGCGATTGCTTCGCCCATGCGGCTGATCGTTTCCGGCTCGATGGAGAATCCGAGGCGGCTGGCCAGACGGATGGCGCGGAAGATCCGCGTCGGATCGTCGAGAAAGCTCCGCTCGTGCAGGATGCGGATGACTTTGCCCTTCAGATCGCGCTCGCCCGACGTCGGATCGTGGAGCGATCCGTTGAGGAGGTCGATGGCGATGGCGTTGATCGAGAAATCGCGGCGCAACAGGTCGTCCCGCAGTTTGCCGGGTGAGACCGCCGGCAGCGCGCCGGGTGTGCGATAGCGCTCCTTGCGCGCGGTGGCGATATCGATCTCCGGGAGGCCGTCGGCCGTCACTTTGTAGGTCAGGAACTGAGGGAACGAGCGCACGCGCCCGTCGATCCGTTTGGCGATGGCGCGGGCGAGGGTGGAGCTCCCCTCCTCGAGCGTGAGATCGACGTCGATCGCGTTGCGTCCCAGGAGAAGGTCGCGCACGGGGCCGCCGACGAGGAACGGATGGCAGGCCTTCTCCTTCGCCACTTCTGTGACGAGGTCGAGAGCGCGGTTCTGGGACGAGGAAAGGTCGATGGTTGATCTCATGGGTTCAGGACCGAGTCGTAGATCGTTTCGAGCAGACGAACCCGCTGTCGCGCACGGAACTTTCCGGCCGTCTGTCTTGCTGCCTCAATTTTCTTCAAGGCCACCTCGGACTTGAACAGGGCCGCTAGTATCGCATGCGCAAGCTCATTGGGATCGCGGGGCGGGACGAGAAACCCGCTCATGCCTTTGTCGAGGCGTTTGACGTTGATCGCAAGACGTGACGCCACAACGACTTTCCCCGCCACGGACGCCTCTGCGACAAATCCGTCGTAATCCGTTTCCGATATGGCGGGATCGACCCAGGCATCTACGAGAGATAGATCCGCGGGTGCCGGTGCGCGATCGAACAGGAGCCAGTCGACGTCGTCGCGGAAGCGATGAATGCGCGCCAGCGTGAGCTCGACCATCGAGAGAACGCCTTCGCGATGCCGGCCGAATGCGCCGACGACTTTCGGCGTGCGCGCTGGGGTGGCATCACCCGAAGCGCGGTGATCGAAATACGTTTCATCGACCGCTTCCGGCAGGTTGTCGAGGGGGGAAACGATGACGCGCGGCGCCACCGGCTCGCGCCATGAGAACCGCCGTCCGCGCGGCGGGCCGGCCGCGACGTAGGGGATGTTGAAGCCGGAGGGAAGGAAAAAACCGGGCGGTCCGTACACGTGCGCGATCGCCGCGCCGGCTTCGACGGCCCCTTCGAACGTCGTGAGCACGAGGTCACGGCGGCCCGCCAGCATCGCCGCATCCAGGGCCTGCGACTTCCGGTCGAACGAGGAGGCGTCGGGGAGCAGGATCTGGGCGATGAGCATGGCCGGGCCAGAAGCCATTGTAGAATTAGGCGTTTCGCCCGAGCGACCATGCCGATCATCGGTGTCTACAGCAGCCGGGAAACGCTCGTTCCGCAGCTGAAGGAGCGTTGCCCTGCGATGCAGTTTTCAGCCGATGAGGCTGACAGGAAAGCCTCTCGCGTAGCGGTCGTGGACATCGACTCGCATTCCGTTCTTGGCAGTCCCGGCAAGAATCTCGTGCGCATCGTCCTCTGTGACGGAAGCCGGCCGCCAAACCGGCGCCACGGAGAGATCCGCGTCGAGCGGACTGAGTTTCTCACTTCGCCGGACGAATACCTTACGTTCGCCGTCGAGCTTGCCGACACCGCCGTGCACGCGGCGCAGCTCGAGCGGGAAGTGACGTACCTCAACGAGATCCACGACATGATGGCGATGGTCGATGCCGACGCCGTTTCGGAGCGCATCACGACCACGGTCCTCGAGCTCCTCGGCCTGAGGCGGGGCACGCTGTTCCTCCATGACCCGCGGCTCGAGCGGTACGTCGTCAGCTTCAGCAACGATCCCGACCTCCGCGAGACGGGAGAATTTCTTCCCGGCATCTCGCCGGGCCTTCTGCAGCGCGCACTGTCGTCTGGCCAGATCGTCGCGGCCGATCGCGGTCCGAACGGGCGGGGAATGGTCGTCATGCCGCTGCAGGTCCAGGATGATCTGATCGGCGTGATCAAAGTGCCGCTGCTCGAGGCCGACGTCGTCACCGAAGAGGGCGCGGAGAACGTGACGCGATACATCACGGCCGTCGCGCAGGTTCTGAGCAACATCTATCAGCTCACGCGCAGCCGGGATCTGGCGATGCGCGACGACCTTACGAAAGCCTTCAACCGGCGGTTCTTCGAATCGTATCTCGATGAAGAGATCGAGCGCTCGCGGCGGTATGGGAGCCTTTTCAGCATCATCTTCCTGGACCTCGACGACCTGAAGATGGTGAACAACGTCTACGGACATCTCACCGGTTCGAGGACACTGCAGGAAGTCGCGAAGCGCATTTTGAGCGCGGTGCGCGGGATCGACAAAGTGGTCCGGTTCGGCGGCGACGAGTTCTGCATCATCCTCCCGCAGACCGATCAGGATCAGGCGATGGCCGTGGCGAACCGCGTGCGGCGCGCCATGACCTCCAGCTCGTTCCATGTCGATCCCGACATCGACATCTCAATCACGGCGAGCTTCGGCATCGCCTGTTATCCGACCCACGCCGTGACGAAGGAAGACCTTGTGCGCCAGGCCGACGCGGCGATGTACCGCGTGAAGTCGACGACGAAGAACGCCGTCGGCATCGCCGAGGTGGAGAACGCCACCAAGCCGGCCGCCACGTCGCCCTGAGGGACGACCCTCACCGCAGAGACGCAGAGTACGCAGAGGGACGCAGAGCACGTCTGCCATCTCTCTCGTGCCTCTGCGTACTCTGCGTCTCTGCGGTGAAGGTCAATTACTCGCGATAAACTAAGTTCTTCATGTCCGAAGAACTGAGCATCCAGGGGACGCTCGCCGAGACGACCGTTCCGGACCTCTTCCGCTCCATCATCCGGAGCAGCGAGACGGCGATCCTTTCGCTCGACGCCATCGGACGCAACGACGTCATTTACTTCAACGAGGGGCGGATGGTGTTCGCCTCGAGCACCGATCCCGACATGGGTCTGGCCGAGACGCTCCTGCGCAGCGGCGAGCTGAATCTGCAGCAGTACAACCAGGCCATGGACCGTCTCGTCGTGTCGAGGCGGATCGGCTCGCTCCTCATGGAGCTCGGCTATCTGAAGCCGGATGAGCTGAGCCGCGCCGTCGAACGCCAGGCCAGCGCGATCGTTCTCAACGCCATGTCGTACCGGAGCGGCAACTACACGATCGAGTTCACTTCGAATTTTCCGGACGAGATCATCGCGCTGCCCCTCAGCACGGAACGGCTGATCCTCGACGGCGTGCGGCGCATCGAATACTGGTCGCTCGTCCTTCGCGGGATCGGGCGCTTCGAGCGCCTGCTCGAACAGACGCCCGACGCGGACCGGCGCACGTATCAGCTGGAGCTGTCCGAGGATGAGAGCCACGTGCTGTCGCTGCTGTCGGACCCGCAGACCATCGAACGCCTGTGCGCGCGCAGTTACCTCTCCAACTTCCTGACGTGCCGGACGCTGTGGGGACTTCTCGCCGTCGATCTGGTCCAGGATTCAGAGAAGGAAGAGCTGACCGAAAAGATGGCGGCCGAGGAGAGTGAATACGAGCTGGAGGATGTGGTGGAGCGGTACAACACCGTCTACCAGAAGATCTTTGCGCTCGTGTTTCAGAAGGTCGGCGATCACGTCTACGACTTCATGGACCGCGTGGTCCTGCATGTCTCGCCCGAGACGATGCCGTACCTGAGCGGAATGAACCTGGTCAACGAGGGACGGATCGATTTCGACCAGCTCCTGAACAATCTCATCGCGTCCGGATCGGCCGACCAGCGCGCGGTGGTGCACAACGTCCTCAACGAGTTGATCTACGGCTGGATCTACGAGATCAAGAGCGAGTTCGGCACGCCGATGGAAGCCGAGGTCGTGAAGATCGCGCAGAGTATCAAGCCGTGAGGCGAGGGACGAGTGACGAGTGACGGGTGACGAGTTGCGGTCGGAACCTTTGTGCGTCCCCACCATACCGCGCGAAAACGTCTTCGCCTGTTTTGATGAGGCTGCCTGCGTATGCTGGTAAGCGTGCTGGTCGCAGCGGGGGGA
>CALMZP010000052.1 GCA_937870635.1 uncultured Acidobacteriota bacterium
ATCGGTGTACGCGACGAAGAACCGTCCGTTGGTCATGTAGCTCGGGTGGAAGGCGAGGCCGAGCAGACCCTGCTCCATGTACGCGGCCTGGACCTCGGCGCTCACGTCGTGAAACGGCTCGTCCCTCACGTCGCCGTCGTGGTCGATGACGCGGATGGGGCCGAACCGCTGCCCCTCGGTGCTGTCGAGGTAGCGGCCCACCCAACCTGAGAGCCATCGCCGTTCCGGGCTGGCCGTCTCCCAGTACTCGGTGGACCGGAAGTGGGAGAGGTCGGGCTTGGGGTAGCCGACGGAGTGGAGGATGGCCATCCGGCCGGCCGCCCACTGTGAGTGCAAGAACGGCAGCGACGGATGCAGCCCCATGCCGATGCCGAGATCCAATACCTGCTCCGGCTTCAGGGCAAGGGCGCCGCGAAGCCGGGT
This sequence comes from uncultured Acidobacteriota bacterium, assembly GCA_937870635.1. GTDB lineage: Bacteria > Acidobacteriota > Thermoanaerobaculia > Gp7-AA8 > Gp7-AA8 > DATLEX01. The sequence continues at coordinate 424 of CALMZP010000052.1, forward strand.
GTGAGGCTTCCGGAGGTGACGAAGGCCTGGGGCTATCCAGAGGGGTACATTACCGATCGCCTCTATACATTCGCCCATGAGCGTTTCCTCGCCGATCACCCTGACGTAGCCCTCGCTTTTGTGCTTGCATTCATGGAAGCCCAGGATTGGGTCATCAAGAATTTCGAGGCAACCGTAGCGCTCGCCAACGATACGTGGAAGCAGCCGGACGCCGTCGCGCGCCTGAACTACAACGTGCCGCCGGAGCTCGAGCGCATCATCCGGAAGAGTCTGGAGAAGGATCGGGAGTGGCGGTATCAGTCGGCGAAAGAGGTCATCGTCGATCTCAAAAGCCTCCGGCGCGATTCCTCGTCGGGGGAGCGGGTGGCACCGGCACCGCCTCCGCCACCGTCACGCCGGATGCCGTGGGTCCTCGGCGCCGGCGCGGCTGCAGTCGCGGCGCTCGCGATCTTCGCCTTCATGATGGTCGGCCGCCCTGATCCGGGCGAACGAGCGGCGGCCGCCGCGGAACGACAGCTCGTCACCATCGCCGTGCTTCCGTTCGCCAGCATGGGCGCCGCGGCGGACGCCGCGCATCTGCAGTTCGCGCTCCCGGACGAGGTGACGACGATCCTCAGTTACAACGACGCGGTGGCGGTGCGGCCGTTCACATCCACCCGGCGTCTGATCGATTCCGATCCGATCGAGGCGGGGCGCAAGCTGAACGTCGACAAGATCGTGACCGGGTCGTATCGAAGCGGGGAGGGACAGCTCGCGGTGACGGTGGAAGCGATCGACGTCGAGACCAATCGCGTCGTGTGGCGCGACAACATGCATGGTTCGTCCGCGGAGATGATCGCGCTGCGCAACACGCTGTCATCGCGAATCCGGGCCGGCCTGCTGCCGGCTCTCGGAGTGTCAGGGTCGGCGAAAGTTGCCGCGCAGCCGACGAACTCCGAGGCATACACGCTGTACCTCCAGGCCGTGAGCCTCTCGTCCGATCGCGCGCCAACGGAGCAGGCACTGGCTCTCCTGCAGAGGGCCGTGGCGCTCGACGCGGGGTTCGCGCCGGCGTGGGAGGAGCTGGCGCGGAGGTACTACTATCACGGGCAATACGGACCGGGCGGCCGGACGGCGATCACCGCGGCGCGAGCCGCCACGCGGCGGGCGCTGGAGATCGATCCCGACTACACCGTGGCAATGCGCTCGCTGACCGTTTACGACACGGAGGCGGGCAACATCGCGGAGGCCTATCGACGCGCCCTCGATCTCATACGTCGCAGCCCGCGCGACGCCGACAGCCATTTTGTCGCCAGCTACGTACTGCGTTACGCCGGCCACCTGAAGGAAGCCGCACGCAGCTGTGAGACGGCCTTTGCACTCGATCCGTCCGCCGGCCTTCGTTCCTGTGCGACGGTCTACGAGCAACTCGGGGACTATGGCCGCGCCCGTGATTTCCTGAAACTCGATGAAGGCTCCGAATGGTCAATGAATCGGGAGGCCGCGATTCTTCTGAGAGAAGGAAAGCGGGTTGAGGCAGTGGCGGTGCTCGAGGCGATCGGGTCGAAAACTCCTTACGTGGAATTTCAGCTGGCATGTCTCAGAAACGGATCCGTTGACGCGGACCTTGTCGAGCAACGCACCGACCTGTTCGACTCCGAGATCAAATACAGAATTGCCCAGACCATGGCGGACTGCGGCCAGACCGACCGCGCGCATCGCCTCCTGCGAGAGGCGCTCGGGAACGGGTATTCGATTTACCCGTCGATGGAGACGAATCCGCATTTCGAGAAGATGCGCGCCGATCCACGATGGAGTGCGCTCAAGGCGGACGCGATCCGGTATCACGAACAGCTGAGTGCGGAGCTCTCCAGGATTGCTTCGGAGGCTCGGCGGTAGCCTGATCAGCCGGCTTTCGGAGAACCGGAATGTTGAATGTTGAATGTTGAATGTTCAATGTTCAATGGAGTCACCATTCAACATTCAACATTGAACATTCAACATTGAACATTCGGTTCTTTGTCCACCTGTATGTCCGCTGTGGTTCCTCGTGTACCCTTTTCCCGCCCGCTGAGGTTGCAGTCTTTCCAGAACCAGCCATACTGGTCGCCCGAATGATCGACCGCACTGTCTCGCACTACCGGATTACATCGAAGCTTGGCAGTGGCGGGATGGGCGTCGTCTACGAAGCGGAAGACACCAACCTCGGACGCCGCGTGGCCCTCAAGTTCCTGCCGCCGGAGATGGCCAACGACGACCTCGCCCTCCAGCGCTTCCAGCGCGAAGCGCGCGCGGCCTCGGCGCTCAATCATCCGAACATCTGCACCATCCACGCGATCGAGCAGCACGAGACCGAATACTTCATCGCCATGGAGCTGCTCGAAGGAGAGACGCTCGCCGATACCATCCGCCGCGGGTCCATCGACGTCAAGACGGTCGTCGAGATCTCGATTCAGATCGCCGACGCGCTCGAGTCGGCGCACGCGAAGGGTGTCGTCCATCGCGACCTCAAGCCGGCGAACATTTTCATCACCTCGCGCGGGCAGGCGAAGGTGCTCGACTTCGGTCTGGCCAAGATCGACCGCAGATCGAACGAGGGCCCGATGGGGAAGACGGCCGTACGCGACGAGCTCACCGGCGCCGGAACCACGCTCGGAACGGTCTCGTACATGTCGCCGGAACAGGCCCGCGGACAGATCACCGACACGCGCACCGACATCTTCTCCCTCGGAGCGGTCATGTATCAGATGGCCACCGGCGTTCTCCCGTTCCAGGGTGATACCAGCGTGGTCATCTTCGATGGGATCCTCAACCGCGAGCCCCCGCCGATCACACAGTTCAACGCCGCCCTCCCGGCGAGCCTGGCCCGCGTCATCGAGCGCGCCCTCGAGAAGGAACGCGACCTCCGCTACCAGACGGCGGCCGATCTGCGCACCGAGCTTCATCGGGTCAGGCGCGACATCGACTCCGGCAGCCGCCGCGCGGTGGACTCCGGCAGCAACCGCACTCACGCGGCCGCGGACTCCGTGAAGTCGGTCGCGGTGCTGTACTTCGAGAATCTGAGCGGCGCGAAAGAAGACGAATATCTGCGCGACGGCATCACCGAAGACATCATCACCGAGCTGTCGAACATCAGCGGCCTCAAGACGTTCTCCCGCGCGACGATTCTTCCGTGGCGCGACAAGCAGATGACTCCCGCCCAGGTGGCCCAGGTCCTCGGCGCCTCGTTCGCGCTGACCGGAAGCCTCCGCCGGGCCGGCAACCGCCTGCGCATCACCGCGCAGCTCGTCGACACGGCGACGGAGTTCCCTCTCTGGTCGAAGCGCTACGACTCGGAGATGAAGGATGTGTTCGAAGTGCAGGACGAGATCGCGCGCAGCATCGCCGAGGCGCTGCGCATCGCGCTGTCGCCGCAGGAGCAGAAGGCGATCGCGGCCAGACCCACCGAAAACCTGCAGGCCTATGACCTCTATCTGCGCGGCCGCAACTATGCGCGGCGCATGGCGCGCCAGGACCTCGACTTCGCGCTGCAGATGTTCGAAAACGCCGTCGCGCTCGATCCGCAATTCGCGCTCGCCCAGGCGGGCATCGCCTCGGTGTCCTCGCAGTACTACTTTTTTTACGATCGCTCACGCAAATGGATCGAGCGCGCCCGGGTGTCCGCGGAACGAGCGATCGGACTCGCGGAGACATCGCCCGAGGCACTGCTTGCCCAGGCGTGGGTCGCGTATGCGGAAGACCGTTTCGATGACGCGATCTCCTACATCCGGCGTGCGGTGCGCATGAATCCGGCGATCGAGAGCGGCTACTACCTGCTGCTGCGGCTGCTGTTCGCCATCGGGCGATACCAGGAGCTCGTCGAACTTTCCGAGGAGGGGCTGTCGCATTCGGCGGAGGACTACAACACGTTCGTTCCGATCACTAACGCGCTCGGCGCGCTCGGAAAGACGGACGCGCTTCGGAACATGACCTTGCGGCAGGCGGGAGCGCTGGAGGCGCAGCTGGCGAAGATTCCGGAGGACGCGCGTGCCCGCATTCTTCTGGCGGGGTCGTATGCACGCCTGAACCGCGGCGACGACGCCACGCGAGAAGCCACGATGGCCTTGACGCTGCGGCCGAACGATACGCTCATGCTCTACAACACGGCGTGCGTGTTCGCCACGATCGGCCGCAAAGCCGAGGCGATGAACACGCTGCGCAAGGCGTGGGAGAACGGCTGGCGCGACTCGGAGTGGGCCCGGCGCGATCCGGAGCTTGCGACGCTCCGCGACGATCCCGAATTCGATCGGCTTTTCCCGGCAGCCGTTTGAACTTCTCGCGGCCTCGGCGCTGAACCACAGAGGACACAGAGGGCACAGAGATTCACAGCGAGCCGGAATGTTGAGTGTTGAGTGTTGAATCGATGCAACATTCACCATTCAACATTTCGGTAATCAGTTGGTCTACCAACGTAGTTCGAAAACGCATTCCCGGGCACCGCGGGCGACGCATTGGGGGTGGGTGGCCGAGACCTGTTTGCCGCCGTGCATCTCCATCACGACTTCGTAGTAACCGCGTGCGCTCTCACAGTAGTCGGCGCTGAAGCATCGGTACTCATGATGGATGATGCGCCCGGCCTGCTCGCCGGCCTGGACGTACTCCTCGCGGCCGAAATCCTGGAACTGGTCGTGGAGTGACGCGGACCGGCGGAAGAAGTCGTGAATGCCGGCGCGCTGGAAGGCGCGGTACGTTGTCGACAGATTCTGTTTCGCGGAGAAGCGGCCGAGGTCGCGCATGCTCGCCCTCGGTCCTGCCGCCGCGACGATGGCGCGGTCAAGAACCATCAGGGTCTGAAACGAGACCCACGTCGACGAAAGCGCGGCGCGGACTTCCTGGGCGGCTGCGGCCGACAGCTGCCCGATCACCTTGGCGACCCCTTCTTCGCCGAGCGTCTCCCGGGCGCAGTCGAGATGCGCTCGAATGATGCCGCCTTTGACGCGGCAGCCGCTGAGCTGCTCATTCATTCGCCGGATGGTATCCCGGCAGCCGTTTGCCGGGACGGCAAACCGTGTCTGACTTGAAAGCACTCCCGATAGACAGCGAGAGGTGGCAACTCATTTGCTGGCCGGTCGTGGTACTACTACTTGCCGACAGGAGATTAGTTGCATGCGCCTTTTCAGACCCGGTCTGATTCTGCTCCTAAGTCTCGCCGTACCAGTATTTGCGCTTGAGGAGCGAGCCAAACCGCTCTCCCTCGACGGCAAGTACAAGCTCTTCCCCTCACTCCAGCCGTACTACGACTCGGAAAAAGTTGCCGCCTACCTCGCCTCTCCCACCTGGCAGGCGTGGAACTCCGCTCACGGCGGCAACTGGACCGCCCAGTACGACACCCTCTCCGGCAAACCGCGCCGTGTCTATGGCGGCGCGATTGCCTGGCCGGGGGACCTCGAGACCACGGCCCGCCAGTTCATCGCCGCCAACAGCGCCCTCTTTGCCACGACCAACGACCGCCTCCGCTTCGTCCCCGAGGCGGCCGGCGCGGCCGGTGACGGCAACATCCGCTATGCAGCGTTCGACTACGTGATCGGCGGCGTTCCCGTCGAGTCGGCGCGCCTCGTCTTCGCCGTCAACAACGGCAACATGATCTATTGGAGCTCGACGAACATCGCCGACTCTCCCGTCGTCACCACCCCGGCTCTCTCACCGGACGCCGCGCAGAGCGCTCTCCTCGGCTGGGCCGGTGTCAGCGTGAACGACATCGAGGTTCGCCAGGCTCCGCGGCTCAAGCTTCTGCCCCGGAACAGTACGGCGGGGGGAGTCCTCACCTACGTCCTGGTCTATGAGATGGTCTTCGAGACCGCCGATCACGGTACGTGGGCGGGACACGTCGACGCTCTCGGCGGGCAGGTCGTCGCATTCGGCAACTCCAACCGCTATTTCTGTCCGCAGAATCCGGTCGGCCGCGTCAGCGGCGGGATTCGCCCAGCCGAGGCGACCGACGCGGAAGTGGTGAGATCGTTTCCGATGGTGAGGGTGAATGCGAGCGAAGGTGCGATCGACACCTCGCTGAACGGCACCTTCTCCTGGAGCGGCGGCAACGTCTCCACGGCCCTCGGCGGCACGTTCTTTTCCACACACTGCGTCGACTGTGTGAAGTCGAAGAGCGATCCGGTGGAAGGGTGGCAGGCCTTCACCTCCGGCGTGACGGGCTTTCTCGAGCTCGGAAGCGGCGGCGGCGATGAGCTCACGCCGGATCATGCGACCGAGTCGTTCGGCAACGGCACCTCGACACCGGCCGAGCGGACGGCCTTCTTCCACACCAACGTGGCCCGGCTGATGGCCCTCAAGTGGCTCGATCTTCCGTGGCTCCACACCAACGTCGGTGTGAACGTCAACATCAACGATACGTGCAACGCCTTCTGGAACGGCACGAGCACGAACTTCTTCAAGATGGGATGGAGCAATCCCGAGACGCGGACGCTGCTCTGCAACAATACCGGCGAGATCCGCGATGTCATGCAGCACGAGTGGGGTCATGGCCTCGACAGCAACGACGGCCTCAGCCCCGGGCTGGCCGCCGGTCTCGGCGATTTCGCCACGGGCGAGGCGGTCGGCGATTACGTGGCCCTCTTCGTCGATCACGACTCGTGCATCGGGCAGTCGTTCGCCAACCCTCGCAATACCGGCCCGTTCGTGACGGATCCCGACGATGCGTCGTACCCCGTGCGCAACTGCAACGGAGTGAGGAACGTCGACGAGCTCCGGGCCACGCGCGGCAAGATCTCCACCACCAACGCCAATCAGAAGTGTGCGACCGCAACCGCGAACGCGGTGCTGGCGATCGCGCCGTATTACGTTGGACCGCTGGTCGCCGAAGGACACTGCGAAGGGGAGATCTGGGGCCAGACGGGGTGGCATCTCCAGCAGTCGCTGATGACCGGCCGGCGCTACGGCACGGCAACGGTTGGAACCGACAAACGGGTCCCGACCTACGCCGGCGATCCGCTTCCGGCGGGCGCCGACGGCTCGCCGAATCCGGCCATCGACCGCCATCGCGCGTGGAGTCTCCACGAGCGGCTCTTCTACGCGTCGCGTCCGCTGGTCGCGACCTACGCTCCGTCTCACATGCAGGCCATCGGGCCGAGCGCCTATGACGGATTCATGGTCGTGGATGACGAAGGCGACGGCCTGGCCAACGGCACGCCGCACGCCGCCTATATCAATGATGCGTTCGCCGACCATGGCATCACCGAGTTGGTCACGGTGTCCGACGCCCGCAACTGCGCGGCGCTGGAGACGCCGGCGGTGACTGCATCGCAGACACTCGATCCCGCCAGCGGAATGCCGGCGATCGTCGTCTCCTGGTCCCCCGTCTCGGGAGCCGCCGGATACAACGTCCTGCGCAGCGAACGTCCTCACGACGTTTTCCTTCCAGTGGCCACCGTTTCCTCCGGCAGCACCTCGGTGACTGACGGCGGCGTCGACAACGGAGTGACCTACATCTATCGCGTCGAGGCGTTCGCCGCCTCCGGCTGCTACGCGGGCTCCGCGGCGGGAACGGTCACGGCAACCGCGGCGCAGCCTTCGATCCGGTTCCGCCACGTGAACATCGACGACACCTTCGGCGACGGCGACGCCGGACTCGATGCCGGGGAGCGCGCCGCGCTCTATGTGGTCGTCGAGAACTCCGGTCTGGCGCCGCTGTCGAACGCGCAGGTGACGCTGACCTCGCGCTCCGCCGGCGTGACCGTCACGCAGGGCGGTCCCTACTCGTACGGAACGATCGCCGCGGGCGGCACGGCGGGACCGGCAAGAGTTTTCAAGATCGCTGTCGACAAGAATCCCGCTCTCTGCGGAACGACGGCGAACTTCGTGCTGACTCTGACGGGAACGGAAGGATGTCTGACGACGGCGTTCACGCTTCCGATCGGGAACGATGGCTCCTCGTGCGTGCTCTACAACGGGGCCAACGCGCGTCCGTCGTCCGTGGCGATCACCAGCGATCAGGCCGGAGCGTGCGGCGACGGCGACCGTTATCCCGATGCCGGGGAGACCATCGAAGTGGCCGTCGAGGTCGAGAACAGCGGTACGAAGACCGCGCAGAACGTCACGGTTTCGCTGGCCGTCGACAAGGGATATCTGAGCTTCGCCGGTCCCTCGAGCGTCAACGTCGGCAGCGTCGGCGGTTCGTTCAGCGAGACGAAGACGGCGACGTTCAGGCTCTCCGTCGGCTCCGGACCATTCAACGACGCGGTCACGTTCACGGCGACGGTGGGAACCAATCAGAAGTCGGTGACCACTTTCGCCAATCGCGACAAGTCGCTCGCCACGCAGCGGTACGACTTCGAGAGCGGCGAGCAGGGATGGCAGGCCACCGGCGCGGCGTCCAACTGGACGCGGACCCTCGCTCCGCAGACCGGCAACGTCAGCACCGTCTTCTATTCGCAGTACTTCGACGCCATGTGCCCGCTGCTCGTCTCGCCGGTGGTGGAGTTCACCGACTCGGCCTCTCTGTCGTTCGATCTCGCTTACATCAGCGAGAACACCGATGCTCCATGGGACGGCATCGACGTGCAGGTGAGCGCCGGCGGGAAGTGGATCAAGCTTTACCCGGTGCAGGGCTACTCGACGCCGGCACACGCCGGCTCCGGCTGCATCCCCGGCGATTCGCCGATGTTCTCCGGTTACAGCCCGGTGATGACCCGCTACACGGCGCCCATTCCGCCGGAGCTGGCCGGCACCGTCGGTCAGGTGCGTTTCCGCTGGACGGCCGACGCGCTCGTGTCGGCGCCGCTGGCCGGCGGCGCCTGGGTGGACAACGTCGCCCTCGAGAACGTCGCGGTCGCCGTGCCTGACCTGACCTGTCCGTAAGTCTCAATCGCGTTCATGGAGCGCCGCGGCGAATGCCGCGGCGCCTCCACGACCGCGAAGGCAAGCCGCGGCAAGCCAGGAGGCGATGCGGCCGCGGGCGGGGGAGGTCGCCCGCCCTCCACCGTGCTCGGATTCTTGCGAAGATCAGTGGAGCGCGGGCGACCTCGCCCGCGTCCGGCGGCAGCCTGCTGCCGCGGCCGCGGCTTCAGCGGAGCGCCTTGTAAGCGGTTGCCCGCAGGCTGTATCTAATGGATAGGCGCCGCCTCGTCCTCGTCATGCTGCTGGTTGCCTCGCCCCTTGCTGCCCAGCGCGTTCCTCTCGGCGACCTCGGCCGCGGGCGGTACCTCGGGTTTCAAGGCGGGTTGTACGAGAACGGCGCGAATACGCCGCCCGCTGATCACGCGGAGGCTGGGTTGCGCGCGGCGGCGAGAATCGTGCCGCGCGACCGGTCGGGAGCCCCGTCACCCGGCGGGAAGATCGTGTTGCTGTCGATTGGAATGTCGAACACGACGCAGGAGTACTGCGCGGCTTCGGGTTCGGTTTGCGCCTCCTGGTCGTTCGTGGGGCAGGCCCTGGCCGACCCTGCGGTGGAGAAGACACGCCTGGTTCTCGCGAATGGCGCGATGGGCGGGCAGGCGGCGGACGCATGGGACTCGGCGGCAGAATCGAACTACACGCGCATCCGCGATACGGTGCTCCCGCGGCACGATGTTTCCGAGGTCGATGGACAAGCATGGAGCTTCAACGGCGCCAAGACCGGCCGTCGGTTCACCGCATCAGTCGGGAACGAATTCCCACTTCCAGAGGCCGTCGTGTTCTCGGCGCTCGCCTTTGATCGAGCCTTGTGCGTTCACCTGATAGGTCTGGTCGAAGCGAGGAAACAGCGTGCCGAACGCCACTGACACGGGCGCGGATCCCGTCGGACAATCGATCTGGTAGCTGATCGGAGTCGGAATGTTCTGCACGAAATACGTGGCGCGATGGGTAGCACTGCCGGGCGGCGCGAAGTTGTAGGAGAACTGCACGATGTTTCGCAGTGGAAGCGATCCGTTGCCGACGGCCCTGCAGTCACCGACCGGCCCGCTCACCTCGAACCCTGCGTTGCCTTCGACGCTGTATGGATACCCGAGAAAGTGTTGCCGGATGCTGGCGGGATCGAGGGGCGAATATCGCAGATCGTAAGTGACCTTCAGCCGTCCCACGCCCGCGGCAAGCTCGTCGCTGATGTCGAAGGTGAGCTTCCCTTTCCAGCGGCACGGCATGTTGCTCACGACCAGCATGGAATCGAGGTTCTCAGGCTGGAGCTTCCTTTCACGATCCCTGTCGCTGTTCGCAAAGATCAGAACGATCTCCTCGATCGCTTCTTCCGGCTTCTGGCGGCAGAACGTCTTGTACTCGACGTTGGTCCAGTTGTCCGCTGCCTGCCATGTTCCGCCCTTCTTGACGATGGCCTGGATGGACGCGCCGCGCTTCGTTTCCTCCGAGGCAGCTGTCCATTGATACTGCGAACCGAAGTCGATCGCGCCCAGCGGTTGCGCCGGTCCGGTTTTCAGCACCGACGTCAGACCATTGAGGAACGCGACGGACCGGGCGTCGGGCGTGAATACGAAATGCTTGTACGTGGCTGACAGGTGAGGAAGATCGACCAGCAGCCGGGCATGATCCTCCCGTTTCCCGGACAGAAGGGTTCCTCCCCGCGCCGCCACCCGCGCGGAAAGATTGTCCCACCGCTGATAATCGTCGACCGGCTTCTCGTTCCAGTTCCGGAGAGCGAACTCCGGCCACTGCTTCGCAAAGCCGCCTGGGATGGCGGAGTTGACGGCGTCCAGCGCGTCGTTGCTCGTCGTGGCGTCCCACACGGCTTTGATCACGCCCGAGCCGTGCGCTCGCGCCAGATAGAAAAAGAAAAGATAAGCGCCGTATTCATGCTTGGTGTCTTCGACATCGAGCGATTTGTCCGGCTGGCCCAGATAAAGGGGGGCGGCTCGCTGCTCCCTGCCGGTGTCTCTGGCCGGCGAAAAGTGGTCCTGGGCCCATTGAGCCGTCGCTTCCATCAGCCATTTGTAGTGCGTGTGGACGCCGAAATCCCGGACCTTGTAGGTGTACTGCATGACGTGGAAGAGCTCGTGAACGAGTGTCATCTCCACGCCGTCGGGCGCGTTGCGCTGCAGCAGCACGTAGCTCGGCACCTCTTTGGTTCCGGGGGCGAAGGGAACGGTCTCGCTTTTGGCATCGACGAGGGCGATGTCGATCGCGTCGTCGCCGCCGCGGCAGATCGTTCCCGACCCGCCGTCGAGGATCGCGCTGCGGCCGAGGAGCGCGGAGAACATCAGCAGCGCCTTGTCGGCGACGGGGATGAGCGTGGCCGCGGTCGCGCCATCGCCCGGATGATCGTCACTCCACCAGATCCGGACGAGCCTCGACGGGGCGAGGATCGACTGCCAGGAGCCGAATTTCACCGGACCGCAGACGGCGACCGCCTGCGCGCGCGGCGCATCGGCGCTGGTTCGGAGGTCGTGCCAGCTCCCTTCATGAAACGGCGGCATGAGGTACGGTGCCAGGGTCTCCTTCGCCCCTTCGGAGAGGCTGTCGAACCGCGTGACCGCGTCCGCGACCGCGCCGGTATCCACGCCGAGGGTGTCCACGCTGCCGCGATACTTTGCGGGGAGGCGCGAGTCGCCGAAGACGACGAACACGCGATAGATGGCAGCCGTTTCCCCGCTGATCTCACCCGCGGCCAGCGCGTCATCGATCAGCTGGAGACTCGACTTCACCTCGGGCATCTGGACGATGCGTCCGCGGGGCGGAGCGGCGTCGGCCGCGCCACCGAAGACCAGAATCGAAACGACAGCTACGGCACCGAAGTTTTTCATGTATCGAATACGCCCGGAACGGCCTTTTCGGAACAATCTCGGTGTGCTCGGTATGGCCGGGGTGGGGTCCCGCGTCGCCGCAGAGATCCTCAAAGTCTCTCACCACGGGTACGTGCGAAACGGCGGCACGGAACAAAAATGAATGTGTTTTCCGAAAACGTATGCTCCTGCAGCGCTGACGTCAAGTTGTTCCAAAATCCGCCCCCGCGCGTATTCGATACATGAAGAATCGACTCGCGGTGGCGCTGCCCGTGGCTCTGCCCGTTCCGACACTGAGGTGCCTATGCAGAGCGGTCTACGACTTTGCCGAACTCTCTGTTTGGTTTTCGTTCTGGCCCCTGGCGTGGCCAGAGCCCTGCCGCTCGCGTTCGAGCCGAATCGCGGGCAGACCGATCCGCGCGTCCGGTTTCTCGCGCGAGGGTCCGGCTTCCAGTTCTTCCTGACGGAGACTGAGGCCGTGTATCGGCTGGGCGATGACGTCGTGCGCATGCGGCTGGTTGGTGCCGGTGCCGCGAATGTCCGAGGGGTGAAGCGTCTCCCCTCGAAGAGTCACTATCTCGATCGCCTGCCGTCCGTGACGCACGTTCCGCACTTCGCCCGCGTCGAGCTGGAAGACGTCTACCGTGGAATTCACCTCGCCTACTACGGCAGTGACGAGCAGCTCGAGTACGACTTTCACCTCTCGCCGGGAGCAGATCCTCGTGTGATCGAGATGGAGATCGATGGCAGCGAGGGGATGAGTGTCGGCCGTCTTGGCGAACTGCGGATCAGGACTGGCGCCGGAGAGATGGTCTGGAAGGCTCCCGTCGCGTACCAGGACAGCGGCCGTGTGAAGGCTTCCTATGTTCTCCGCGGAAAGAACCGATTCGGATTTCGTATCGGTCGTTTCGACCGCGGACGGCCGCTCGTCATCGATCCCGTGCTGGCATATTCGACCACCGTTGGGGGCAGCAGCCTGGAGTCGGTGAATGGGATTGCGGTCGATGCGAGCGGCGAGGCAGTGATCGCCGGAAGTACCGCGTCGGCGGACTTCCCTGCGACGGCAGGCTCGTATCCGGGCACCGCCAGAGCCGCGTTCGTGGCGAAGTTGAATGCGGCCGGGAATGGTCTCGTGTACTCGACCTTCCTCGGTCCGGGAGAGGCAACGGACGTAGCCCTCCTGGGTGGCAATGCCTACGTGGCAGGCACCGCCGCGCCGAACATGTTCGTCAAGCAGTTGACCAGTGACGGCTCGGCTGTCGTCTATTCGAACGTTTTCGGCCCGGTCTTCAAGGCGGGCGGCATCGCCGTCGATTCTTCCGGGAACGCCTACGTGACCGGGACGACCTCCTCGAACAATTTCCCGACTACGGCAGGCGCATTTCAACCCATTCGTCCGACGCATGCCGATCCTTACCAGGGCGACATGGACGCGTTCTTCGTCAAGCTCGATGCGTCCGGATCGACGATGCTCTATTCCACGTATCTCGGCAGCTCTCTCGTCGATGAAGGACTCGGCATCGCCATCGACGCCAACGGACACGCATACGTCGCGGGCGCAACCCAGGGCCGCGCCTCGGACTGGTACCAGTATCCCGACTCGCCTCCCGAGCCCGCGGCCGCCGTCCCATTTCCCACGACGGCCGGCGCCTATCGCGAGACCTTCAGCGGCGGAGCCAGCGCGTTCCTCACCAGATTCGATCCGGCCGCGACCGGGGCGGCCTCCGTTGTCTACTCCACGCTTCTCGGACCGGACAACGTCAATTCCACCGCCACGGGCGTCGCGGTCGATCTCGCCAGCCATGCTTACGTGACCGGCAGCTTCATGATGAAGGTCGATCCCGCCGGATCACAAATCGTTTACGCGGGGGCGGCCACGGGTAGCGCGATCGCTCTCGATTCCGCGAACAACGCATTCGTGGTGGGGCGAGTCACGGTGAGCGGAAGCGTCAAATATCAGCTGATCGAGCTCGATGGCGGCGGACTCGTGCACCACTCGTTCGACGTCGATGGATGGGACACGCCGCCGTCGATCGCGGTCGATCCGTCCGGCGCCGCCTTTGTGGGTGGCCAGCTCTTCACGTCGCCCCTGAACACCGACGGACTCGTAGCGAAGGTGGTCATGCATCCGCCACCGGAGCGATTCCTGAACGTGAACCTGTACGGAAGTGCCTCGGGACGCGTGACATCGACGGATGGCAAGATCGATTGCGCTTCGGGCACGGCACTCTCGTGTGCCGCCAGTTACGCGCTTCCGAGCCAGGTCACGCTCGTGGCGACGCCCGGCACCGGAGCCGTCTTCTCCGGCTGGGGGGGCAGCTGCAGCGGCACGGCGGATTGTGTCCTGACGATGACGAGCGATCATTTCGTCCAGGCGCACTTCGACGCGCGGCAAGTGACGCTCTCGGTCGCTGCTCCGGCGAACGGAAAGATCACGTCCGCGGACGGCATCGACTGCGGAACGGCCTGCTCGATCGTCCGGCCTTACGGTACGACGGTCGCCCTCACAGCCGCGGCGGATTACGGTTTTCTCTTCGACGGCTGGACCGGAGACTGCGCCGGTACGAGCGGTACCACGTGTTCCCTCACCCTGGATCTGGACAGATCCGCAGGCGCGGTCTTCAAGGAGATTCCGACGGCGCTCACTGCCATCTCGGTCGCACCAGCCAGTGCGACGATCGCCTTCGGCGGACGGCAGGCCTTCACCGCCACAGGAACATTCAGCGACGGATCATCGCGCCGGATCAGCTCCGAGCATTCATTCGAGGCCTCCGATTACGACAATTGCCTCATCACGACGAACGGTCTCGTGAAGTGCTGGGGGAGGAACTCGTTCCCCACGCCGACGGCCGTTCAGCCGTTCGAGAAAGCTGTGGCGCTCTCCGCGGGGACGAATCACTTTTGCGCTCTCTTCGATGATGGAACCGTGAACTGCTGGGAGTTTGGCGGAGCAGGAACGACGAACTGCAGCGGTCCGGTGGCGGGGATCACCAGCGCAGTCGACATCGCTTCCGAGGCTGCGGCGGCTTGCGCGCTTCTCGCGGATGGCAGCGTTTGGTGCTGGAGTCTCGGCGGCGTTCCACAGGCGACGGGCATTATCGGCGCCGTTTCCATTGGAGCGGAAGGGGGATCGCCAGCGTGCGCGGTCCTCAGCGGCGGCACCGTCCAGTGTCTCTCCGATTTCGCCGGCACCCCGCTGGCAGTCATCCCCGGCGTCAGCGACGCCGTTGCCGTGACCGTAGGAAGCGAGCACGCCTGCGTGCTCATCTTCGACGGCACGGTGAAGTGCTTTGGCAGAAATCAATACGGACAGCTCGGGGATGGCACCGTGAACAGCGGTTATCAGCAAGCGGGCACCGTGGTGGATGTGGCGAATGCCGTCAACGTGGTGTCGGGCGACTATTACACCTGCGCAATGCTGTCGGATGGGACGGTGAAATGCTGGGGCATGCAGATCAATGCCGATCACTCCATCACGCCTGTGCCCACACCTTCCACCGTTCCCAATATCACCAACCCTGTCGCGGTCGCGGCGGGGGCGTTTCATGCCTGCGCGAGTTTCGACGCCGGCAACGCCCAATGCTGGGGCTCCAACGTCAGTCAGGCGCTTGTGCAACCGGCGGGGTTGAACAATGCCCTCGCCCTGCGCTGGTCCGCGAGCAACTCGGCGGCCAGGATGATGTCCTCCGGCCTGGCCCTCGGTGACGCCCCGGGCACTGTCACGGTTACGTCAGCGACGGTGATGGCGATGGGCACCGCGAGCCTCAGCGTGGTGAACACGCCCACCGGCACGAACGTGACGGTCCCGGTCGCGAGCGACGTCTCTCTCACATTCACCAGCATCCTCAGCGCGGGGCAGACGACCGCCATTAGCAGTGGCAGCGGTCCGGCTTCGCCGAGCGGCTTCGAGCTCGGGAATCCGCCGCTGTACTACGACATCACGACGACCGCGGCATACGCGGGGCCGGTCCAGGTCTGCATCCGCTACCAGGGAGTGTCGTTCGGCGGCTCGCCGCGGCTCTTCCACTACGAGAACGGCGTGTGGCAGGACGTCACCACCTCCGTCGACGCCGCGGCGATGATCGTTTGCGGCATCGTCACAACGCTCTCGCCTTTCGCACTCTTTTCTCCGATCGACACGGCCGGGCCTGTGATCGGGAGCATCGCGGCTAATCCGAACGTACTGTGGCCGCCCGACAGGAAAATGGTCGACGTCCATGTAACCGTCCTGGCGGCCGACGCCAGTCCTCCTGTGCGTTGCCGCATCACCGGCGTGACTGGCAATGACGCCATGACGCGGGATGACTGGGAAGTGCTCAGCGACACGGTCGTCAGGCTGCGTGCGGAACGATCCGGCAAAGACGGCAGCCGGATCTACCGCGTGGGCGTGAAGTGTTCCGATGCGCTGGGGAACACCTCGACAGGAAACGCCGGCGTGGTCGTCCCGCACGACCGGAGAGGCGGGTGAAAGGGACGACGTTCACCGCGGAGACGCAGAGCACGCGGAGGGACGCAGAGAGATCTGCGCGGGGTGGAAAACTTGCGTAGATCTTGAATCCGAGGGAGCCTCGGTGTGTGAATCGGGATGAAGGCAGCGACGTCACCAGAGCGATCATCGGCGCTGCCATCGAGGTGCATCAGGCATTGGGACCGGGGTTGCTCGAATCTTCTTACGATACCTGTCTCGCGCAGGAGATGTCCGCTCGCGGCATTCCGTTCCTGAGGCAGCTTTCACTGCCAATCGAGTACAAAGGTGTCCGGCTCGACTGCGCCTATCGGCTCGACTACCTGGTCGCGTCATCCGTCGTAGTCGAGATCAAGTCGGCGACAGCGATCGAGCCGGTGCATGAAGCGCAATTGCTGACCTACATGCGCTGGGGAGGCTGGAGTCTGGGCCTGCTGATCAACTTCAACGTGGTGCGTCTGAAAGACGGCATCCGCCGCCGCGTGCTTTCTCTGCGTCCCTCTGTGCACTCTGCGTCTCTGCGGTGAACGTCGTGACTTTCGAGCGGTTTACACCGCCGGATAGAGCCGTTCGAACTCGGCATCGCCGTGCAGCAGCGCCAGGTCGGGATCCTGCCGCGTCCACGTCGAATCGCGATAGCCCGACTCCCACGCCTTTTTGATCGCGATCAGCGCGTCGGACTTGTTGTCCATCGCGCAGAAGACGCACGCCGTGTTGTACAGGATCATCGAGTCATCGGGGCGGAGCATGATGGCCATGTTCGCTTCGCGTGTGGCATCGTCGGAGCGCCCCATGATCGCGTAATCACCGGCGAGCAGCACCCGTGCGCGCGCGTCCTCCGGCACCTTCTTGAGGTGCTGCTCGTAGACGGCGACCTCGCGATGCAGGTAGTTCATCATCGCGTCCTTCTTGCCGAGGGCGCCGAGGGCGTTGTGGATGGGGACGGTGGTGTTGTAGTTGTCGCCCGCGTGCGTCAACGCCTCCTCCATCATGTCGATGATCTCCTGGTAACGGCCGGCCGCGAACAGCGAGCGGCCGAGGAGGTAGTAGCCGCCATCGAGATCGGGAGTACGGCTCAAGGCCTTCCGCACACTCTCGATCGCCTCCGCATATCGACCCTCGGCGAACGTCACCCACGCGTGCGCGAGCTGAACTTCCGGCGCGTCGTTGCCGTTCGCGCTGGCATTCTTCGTGGCGGCGATGGCGCGATCGATCCACTGCTGCTGACGTTCGAAATGGTAGTAATACTGCGCGCAGACGTTCGCCAGACCCGCGTGAGCGAGCGCGAAGCCGGGATCGAGGGCGACGGCGTTCTCATACATCTGCAGTGCGAACTGAAGATCCTGCCGCCCGACACGCCGAGCATAGTTGCGCCCGCGAAGATAGAGATCGTAGGCCTGCAGGTTCTCGGTCGGTTTCGCCGAAAGCGCCTGCTGCTCCTGCGGTGACAGGGTGATGCGCAGCGCGGCGGCGATCTTTTGTGCGATCTCGTCCTGCACCTCGAAGACGTCCTTCATCTCGCGGTCGTAACGTTCGGACCAGAGCGGGAAGTCGGTCGATGCATCGACGAGCTGCGCGTTGATGCGGAGACGCGCGCCGGCGCGGCGGAGGCTGCCGGCGAGGACATGCGACGCCCCGAGCTCCTTGCCGACCTGGCCGGCAGTCACCGGCTTGTCACGGTACGCGAGCACCATGGCGCGCGAGTACGTCTTCAAGCCCTTGATCTTCGACAGCTCGGTGGTGATGTCTTCGGTGATGCCATCGCGCAGGTACTCGTCTTCCTTCACGCCGCTGAGATTCTCGAAATAGAGCACGGCGATCGAATGCTCGCGCTGTGCGCCGGCCGCGGGGCGCTTGCCGCTGGACTGCGCGGCGTTGCGTCCGCCGGAATCGAGGTCGCGCTTCAGGCGCTTGAGCGCTGTCTTCAGATCGTTCGCGCTCTGGAACCGCAGGTCGCGATCCTTCTCGAGCGCCTGGCTGATGATCCGGTTCAGCTCCGCCGGAAGCGACGGATTGAGCTCGGTGACGGGCGGCGGCTCGCGATTGAGAATGGCCTCGAAGACGACGGCCGAGGTGTCGCCCTGAAAGGGGAGGACGCCGGTGGCCATCTGGTAGAGCACCGCGCCGAACGAGAAGAGGTCCGTGCGCGTATCGGTGACGTTGCCGCGGGCCTGCTCGGGCGACATGTAAGCGATCGTGCCGATCGCAGTGCCCGCGGACGTGAGCTCATCGCCGCGGATGGCGGTGACCGTGACTGAGCCTTCGATTCCCTTCGGCCGTTCGATCTTCGCCAGGCCGAAATCGAGGATCTTCGCCTGGCCGCGCGAGGTGACGAAGATGTTCGCCGGCTTGAGATCGCGGTGGACGATCCCCTTGGAGTGCGCCGACTCGAGGGCGTCGACGATCTGAACCGCCAGCGTGAGAAGCGTCGACATGTCCATTGACCCGCGGCGGATGCGGTCGGCGAGCGATTCACCGTCGAGCAGCTCCATCACGATGAACTGATCGCCTCCCGACTGCTCGATTCCATGAATCGTGCAGATGTTGGGGTGATTGAGCGCGGATGCGGCGCGCGCCTCGCGCTGGAATCGCTGGATGAGAGACTCGTCGCCGGACATGGCCGGCGTCAGAAACTTGAGCGCGACATGCCGCCCGAGATTCGTATCCTCGGCTTCATAGACGACGCCCATCCCGCCAACGCCCAGCTGGGAGAGGATCCTGTAGTGAGACACGGTCTGACCGATCATGGGTTCCTTCGCCTGGCGGGAAAGGAGTCATCATAACCGGTTTGTTTGCCAAGCGATGAGCGATGAACGATGAGTGATGAGGCGAACCCCCACGTCATCCCGAGGCGCGGAGACGCCGAAGGACCTCAAAATACGATTGAGGTCGTTTGAGGCCCTTCGCCGTGACGTGGCATCGTTCATCGTTTCGAGAGCGTCACGCCTCTTCTGGCAATGCCATGCCGAACGCCGGTTTTTCGCCGAGGGAGGACCAGAAGCCGTAGATGGCGGTGGCGAAGAGGATGAGCAGCACGGCCAGCGAGCGGCCGAAATACCACGCGTCGGGATCGAGGGTGAGCGGGACCGCCTCCAGGAACCCCTGCAGGAATGTCGTCAGCGCGAAGGCCAGCAGTCCGCAGCGCAGCAGCACGACAGCGATGATGATCGCCGATACGAATCCGCCAGTCAGCTCGTAGGCCGGACCGTAAGCGGGTCCGATCACGCCGAAGGTCGCCACGGCGATCAGGACCGCGATGGCCGCCCACTTCCGCCGGAAGATCATGTAGGCAACGAACAGCATGAAGAGCACGATCAGGGCAAGAAAGATCGATGCGACGGAGCGGGCGCATGCCGCGTAAACCAGGTTTCGTGTGGCCACGAGTGGCGTCACCCAGTTCGAAACCGGCGGCAGTCTGGCCTCACCGAACCAGGAAGGGGCATGAATGACGGCGAACTTGATCGTGACGAGCGCCGGGCCGGCGACCAGCGCGACGAGGAGATCGCGCCCGATCATCGGATCCCGAAACCGTCCTGCGAAGAGCCGGGTCCAGGAGATGAGCGTGTGCGGCCACTTTCGCCTGACATAAGGCTCGAGCGCGATGTAGAGAAGCCATGCCTGAGCCGCCGGATACAGCGCCCAGGCGATTCCCCGATCGATGAGGCTTACCTCTGTTGAGGGATTGGAAACATGGTCGAGCCGGAAGATGTAGCCGATCACGCCGATGACCAGCACGGCCAGGCCGAGGCGCGTCGCCGTGCGCCGGTCGCCACGCCCGCGCAACAGATTCCGCCGGGCCAGCACCATCGCCACGATCAGGAGTGCGGGGAAGAGGAGAGAGAAGAACGTCCGGTTCGCAAGTTCCCATGCCGTAGGCTCGCCAGCCGCGGTCACAGGCGAGACCCACGGTCCGAGGACGCGGAACCAGACCGGCTTGCCGGCGTAACTGGCCGCTTCGATCCGGATCGGAGTGTGTGGATCTCCGCGAAACGTCGCTTCCCAGGCGAGCTTCTGATCGTTGTCGACCGGAGCCAGCCAGTTCGGCTTCACCTGTCGGAGATTCTCGAAGTCGCCTCCGGCAAACTCGAAGAATATCGACCAGTCGACGGCGGGCCGAGCCTCTGTGCCGGTATGACGAGGCGGGATGGCGATGAACGCGACGAGCCGTCCGTTGGGATCGAGCGTGACCAGGGTCATCCCCGGCAAGGTCAGAGGAGGATCGGTTTCAGTGATGCGGCCTTCGTCGTTGTTCGCAGCCATCGATCGGGGGCTTTGCCGGTGCGCGAAGAGCAGCGGACCGGGACGCAGGGCCGGCAGCGACTGCCAGAGGTCCTTCGTACGGTTCTCCACCATGTACTGGAAGAAGTCGTCGTCGTTCGTGAAAAGGTAAGCACTGTCACGCGCTTCGCCGCTGTAACCGGCCGACTCCAGAATCGTCTTCGCGCGATCCGCCAGCGCCTCGGGCGGCTTCGGCATCGGCACGATGCGGAAGAGAACCGTCCGGCCGAACATCACCGCCATCACGCCGAGTCCGAGCAGGGCGACGACGAGAAGGGTCCAGGCGATCGGTGCCTTGAGGTCGCCGACTTCGCCGGCCGCGGCGACCATCTGCGGCGACGGCGTCTCTCCGGCGTCGATCGCGGCCTGCAACGGATCGCCGCCGGGCAGTGAGGCGATCACGGCGTGGATCGACGACGGCCGCTCATCCGGATTCTCCTGCACGCAGCGCGCGATCACTCGTTGAATGACGGGATCGAGCTCGGTCGAGGTCGAGCCGGACAGGCTCTTCGCCGTCGTCCGTCGCGAGGTGGAGTCGCCACCTTCGAACAGCCGCTTGCCGGTGAAGACCTCATAGAAGATGAGGCCGAGCGCGTAGAGATCGGTCTTGTGTGACACGAGTCCGCCGGCCAGCTGCTCCGGCGCCATGTACGCGGGCGTTCCGGCGATCTCGCTGCGCCCCTCGAGATCTTCCGCGACCACCGCCAGCCCGAAATCGGTGATGCGAGCCTGGCCGCGGCCGTCGATCATGATGTTGGCCGGCTTGAGGTCGCGGTGAATGATCCCCAGTCCGTGCGCGGCGGCGAGTCCGGCACAGACGTCGCGCGCGATGTCGAACGCTTTCTGTGGCGGCAGCTTTCCGATGCGGCGCAGGAGCGACGCGAGATCTTCGCCGTCGACGTACTCCATCGCAAGGAAATGATTCCCTTCCCATTCCCCGATGTCGTAGAGGCGGCAGACGTTGGGATGCGAGACCTGCCGGCCGAGGCGGACTTCGGAGAAGAGGCGCTCGAGGCGGGTGGGGTCGCGGCCGACATGGTGGGGGAGGAACTTGAGCGCCACCTGCTGGCCGAGCTTCGTGTCTTCGGCGCGATAGACCTCGCCCATGCCGCCGGAGCCGAGAAGAGCGACGATGCGATAGCGCTCGCCGAGCATGGTGCCGGGGGTAAAGCGCGGCTCGTTCCTCCGGCGCGCGTCAGAGGACGGGCGATGAGCGGTCGGCTCTTCGATCATGCGTGTGGGGACATTGTAACTGGCGAGGGATGATGGAGCCGCGGGCGATCTCGCCCGCGGATGCGTGGAGCGCGGGCGCACTCGCCCGCGTCGACATTCACAACCCGCGGGCGGGATCGCCCGCGGCTCCACTGATCGCACGAGGGCGCAGCAAGCTGCGCCCAGCCGGAGCGGCAGCAAGGCTGCCGCACTCCTTACTTCGGCGCGGAGACCTCGACCGTCGTCAGGCCTGTCGTCCGGGCGATGTTGTCCATCACGGCGATGGCCAGGCGGTTCTCGGCCGATGCGGTCTTCAGATCGACCATCAGCCCATACGTGTAGTGCATCTTGCCGAGGGTGGGGAGTTGCTCGCGTGTGACGGGGATGCGCTGGCGGAACTGCTCGACCGTGCTGATGCTGCCGCTCTTGTCGGCGGAGGCGATGAAAATCGACACGTCGGCGGCGAGGCCCTTGTCATCGGAGCTGAAGGTGAGACCCGACATCGGAATCATCACATCGACGGGCATCGACAGCCGATTGCGTTTCTTGCGATCCGTCCTGACTACTTTCGCCGAGATGCCGAGTTGATTCGTTTCGCGCGGCTGAAAAAGAAGCGAGGCGATGACCCGATTGGTCAGCTCGGATTCGAAAGACCTCGCGACCGCCGTGCGCCGCGCGCGCACGGTGTGCTTCCTGTTCTTCGCCACGACCTTGATCTCGCGCTCCTGATCGTTGCGGACCACCGACGACCGGTATCCGATCGAGTAGTAGCTCGACAGGTCCTCGGCGATGCGCGCGACGGCTTTCGTGAACCCGGCCATGTTCGCTGCGGCGAGTCCGCCGGTTCGCGCGGACAGCCAGGACATGCCGTCGACACTCCGCCCGCTCGAACGAATGCGCACCATCGCCTGATCGGGAGAGTCGTCGAACACCGAAATGCCGCTCTGCAGCCCGCCGGCGTGAATGGAGTAGATCGGGATGCCCGCCGCATTCGCCGTCGTGGTGAGCGATTTGAGGATGTCGGGACCCCCCACGTCCTCCATGTGCATGAGCATCTCCTCCTCACCGGCCGGAGCATTCTCCAGTCCGGGACGGAACGAGAAGCCCGTGGAAATCAGGATCAGCGCTTTCCGCCCATCGAGGCCGGCCAGTCGGGAGAGAATCGAGTTCAGTCCTTCCACACTGCCGATCTGATCGGCCACCGCTTCGCGGATGCGGCGCCGCGCGAACGCGGTCCTCTCAGCCGCGGCCCGCCCCTGCATCGGGCCGATCTCGCGGCCGAGGGGCGTGAACATGGTGGGAGCGGGTCCGCGCGGCGAGAGCTCGCGGGCCGCCTTCGTCAGCCCTGCTTCGAGCGCGGCTCGGTCGCTCGTCGGCGGGACGACGATCCTGATGCTGCGGTTCCAGCTGACGATCGTCGCGTCGTCGACCGGACGCAGGTCGCGGAAGAGAGCGGTCAACGCTTCGGCGACGCGCTTCCTCTCGTGCGTGCTCGTCGAAACGTTATCGAAGAAGATGACGATGTGCCGCGGCGGAAGATCGCCGGCGACCGGTTGCGGTGCAGGGGCCGGCGCCGCCGCTGCTTCACGCTCACCGACGGGCGCCGCGAGGATTTCGGAGAAGTTGGTGATCTCCTGCCTGACGCCGTTGTCGTACAGCTCGAAGTCGTCTTTCGTCAGCCCATGGACGCGAGCGCCGCGTTCGTCGGTGACGACGACGTCGATGTTTGTCACTCTGACTTCGACCACCTCGGTCAAGCGCGGGAGCTCGACCTGGGCGAGCGCCGCAGGCGACGAGAGCAGCAGGAAGGCGACTGCAGGGGATCGCCACCGCATGGGGACCTTTTACTCCTCGACCAGTGTCCCCAGCAACTGCGACTCGCCGCCGTCGGCGGGAACGAGGCTGACGTTGACCACTCCCGACACCGGCGATCCGTCCTTGCGCTTGAGCGGCAGATGGTAGTTGCGCAGAAGACGTTCGCGCTGGAGTGCGGTCAGGAAGTTCTCGCGATCGGAGCGGTGCGCGTACAGGTCCCACGATTCGCGCGCGAGCAGCTCTTCGCGTGAGTTGTAGCCGAGGTAGTCGGCGAAGGCGGTGTTGCAGTCGACGATGGCGCCGCCGATCGTGGTGCGGAACACGCCCGCCACGTTCTGGTCCACGAGCATCCGGTAGCGCGCCTCGGACACCAGCCGCTGGCTGTACTGGCGTGCAATCACGAGTGCGGAGGCCGTCATGCCGGCGAGAAGCTGGAGGGCGTAGGCGTCGAGATCGCTGAAGCGGTTCACGCGCGGCGAGAAGCTCTTGAGCACGCCCGTCGCCGTATCGCCCTCGAGCAGGGGAGCGATGATCATCGAGCGGATGCCGATCCTGTGGCACGCGGCGGCGTCGACGCGCGGATCGACATCGGTGTTGTCGCTCCGGACGAGTGCCTTGTCCCTGAGCGCGAGCCCGGAGAGACTGCTGTCGACCGGGAGGCGGGTGCCGACGAACTCCGCCGCCGTGCCCGATGCGGCGGCGTACACGAGCTCCTGTCCTTCCAGCCGCTCGATCACAGCGCCGGCCCCGCCGGTGATCCCGGCCGTCTTGTCGACGATGAGCTTCATCACTTTGTCGGGATCAGTGGCGGACTCGAGAGCCTGCTGCTGAAGGGCGATGATGCCGGCGAACCGCTCGGCCAGATCGAGTGTGGAGGGCATCCGGGAAATGTCTGGCCGGGAGGGGTGGAAGTCAAGGGACCCATTTTGGATTTTGGATTTTGGATTGGGGACGTCGCAAATCCACAATCCAAAATCCAAAATTCGAAGTTGGGTACAATTCTGCCTCCCGGATTACACGTTGAAGGAGCTTGCATGTCGCCACGCGTCTTTGCAGTGCTTTGCTTCATCCTCGTATTCTCGCTTCCCGCGTTCGGTCAGCAGAAGGCCTTCGTCATCGACATGGATGGAAAGGCGGTCGCCACTCTCGATGTTGGGACCGGCAAAGTTCTCACCAGCGTGAGCCTGCCGTTCACGCCCGACCGCGCGCTCGTCCTTCCCGATGGTAAATCGGTTCTCGCTCTCTATCAGGGTGACGGAAACTACGGCGCATGGACCGGAGAATTCCGGCCGAAGACCGCGTCGAAGGCCGCCATCATCCGCGACGGAAAGCTCGCCGGCACGACCGACCTCGGCTGGGGACTCGCGCAGGCCGCGTTCTCCGCCGACGGGAAATCTGCATACGTCCTCACCACCGGTTACGAGAGCAACAAGCTGCCGGAGCGCAAGCCGTCGGAGTTGATCCGCCTGGACACGGCAACGGGCCAGGTCACGGGACGGATCCCGTTCGACTCCGCCGCGCTCGCATTCGCCACCGATTCGAAGGGCACGACCGGCATTGTCTACACGCCGCCGTATCCGAAGAAGAAACCTTCGCCGCTTCCGGCGCGCGTGACATTCATCGATCTGAAGTCGTTCGAGGCGGGAACGTTCGTCGATGTGAAAGGCGAAGCGCGCAAGCCGGTCGCGTCCGGCGACACGCTCTATCTGCTGGACGCCGGCAACAAGAAGACTCCCGGCAATCTCCACATCATCGACACGAAGTCGCGCGCGCTGGTGAAGACGATTCCGCTGGGACCGGAAGCGGAGATGGCCGGGACGGACAGCGAAGGGCGTGTCGTGGTTCTGAGCCAGGCCGCGGACAAGAAGTCCGGCCGCGTGCTGCTCGTGAAGGGGACGGAAGTCGCCGGCGAATACAAGGGTCCGGAAGCGCCGAAGTTCGTGACCATCTCCAGCGACAACAAGCGGCTCTACGTCGCGGGCTGGAAAGACTTCGGCATGGTGGATCTCGCCACGGGCAAAGCGAGCGAACCGGTCGAGCTGGCGCGCGCCGCGTTCCGGGTCCTGCCGACGCGCGACAACTCGCGTGTGTTCGTCGTCAGCATGGATGGCACGTCGTGCTGCCGCATCACCACGTTCGACGTCGCGAACCTCCAGCGCCTCACCACCTTCCTCGGCGGCAGCAAAGGAGAGCGCATCGGACAGGGCCTCGCGGCCGCGGCGCTGACCGTGGCGTCGTACCAGGCGGGACAGTCGGCGGCTCAGGCGAGCGGTTCGAACACATTCATGTATTCGATCTACACGCCCACGTCGCGCGGCGCCGCGCGCGGTCCGATGGCTTTCTCACCCGACGAGAAGAAGGTGTACCTCGCGGACACGCAGACGAACGATGTCACCGTCGTCGACGTTTCGACGGGCGAGCGTCTCAAGAACATCGACGTGGGCTATGGCCTGCGCGAGGTGATCTCTCTGCCGTCAGGGGGTGTCATCGCGGCGATTTCCGACGAAGACGTCCGCATGATCGACGTGAACACCGACGAGGTCCGCGACACGATCAAGCTGGACAAGAACGTGGTCGATGCGCTCGTGACGAAGGACGAGAAGCGCCTGGTCATCTTCGGCAAGAAGAACGTGATCACGATCGATGCGACGACGGGCAAAGAGGTTGCGCGCGCGTCGGAGTTCAAGCAGCCGGTGCAGGTGCTCTTCGGCAAGTAGGTACCGCTCTCATCCCGAGCGTAGCGAGGGACCTGGGGGCCGGGGTGGCGCGAATATATGCCTCGTGCCGCCCATCCCCCGGTCCCTCGCTCACGCTCGGGATGACACGCTTTTCGAGACGCTTTTCAAGCTGCCGCACTCCGCTCACACGCACGTGTGCGACGGATCACGACGACTGATGACAAATGCGGTGGCGCCGTGTGATTGGGGATGGTGCACTGTGTTTCATGCACGACATCGCAGAACGCCTCCGCCGGATCGAGGAGCGTCTTGACGCGCTCGAGCGCAGCCGCGGACCGTCGAAAGTCGCCGGCGCGCCCGCGGCGGCCGCCGATGTTTCCAATTCGTTCGATTTCGATCTCTCCCTCATCGGCCGGACGCTCATCGTGTTCGGCGGTGCGTACCTTCTCCGCGCGATTACCGAGGCCGGCCTGGTTCCGGCGTCGGCCGGCGTCGTCCTCGGCCTCGCGTATGCGCTGAGCTGGTCGATCCTCGCTTTGCGTCCCACGACGAGCCGGCTGTCCGCGGCGCATCACGGCGTGGCGTCGATGCTGACCGCCCTGCCGCTCATCTTCGAGGCGACGCGAAGGTTCGAAGTGTTCGAAGGATGGTCGTCCGCGATTGCCCTGGGAGTCGTATCGCTCGTCGTGCTCTCCATGGCGCGCCGCCGCGAGCTGCCCGGGATCGCGTGGACGTTCACGCTGCTCTCGCTGCCGCTCGTCGCGGTCCTCATGGCCGTCACCAGCGCCGTCGTTCCCTTCCTCATCTATTTCACCATCCTCGGCATTGCAGGGTCGATTCAGTGGATCGTCGCCATCGCGGTGAATCTCGCGCTCGTTCTAGTGGCCGCGTTCCCGGGCCAGTCTCCGATCGCGGCGATTGTCATCAGCTGTCTGGTGTTCGCCGCTTATGTCGCGACCTTCGCCTGGCGCACGCTCGTCCGCGAGCGTGACGCGCTGCCGTTTGAAATGACCCAGACGTTCGCGCTCGTTTTCTTCGCCATTGGGGGAGCGATCTGGATCGCGGCGAGCCGCTCCACCCTCGAACTTCCACTGGCCGTCCTCCTCCTTCTCCTCGGCGGCGCGAGTTACGCGGTCTCCTTCACGTTCATTCCAACGCATTTTTCGACGCCGACGAATTTCGTGTTCTTCAGTTCGCTCGCGCTTCTGCTCATCATCGCCGGCGGATCGCTGCTCTCCAGCAGTATTTTCTGGACAGGTCTCGCTCTCGCCACCGCCTGGCTCGCCAGCCACTTCCGCAAAGCGAGCCTCGGTCTTCACTCCGCGGTGTACATCTTTGCGGGACTCGCGGGCGCCGGCGCGCTGGAGCTTGGATGGCGGTCGCTGTTCATGCGCGTCGAGAAGGGATGGATGTCGCCGAGCGAAGGCGCGGTCCTGCTCTTCGTGGCATGTGCAGTCGCGGCGGCGATGCGCCCGATCGAACGCAAGGGAACTTACGAGCTGTGGAGCGCGGCGAAGATGATGATCCTCGCCGAGCTCGGATGGATCGCCGCGTCCCTTTCAATGAGCGCGCTCGGGTTCATGTTCCTGAACTCGGCCCAGCCGGATGCGGCGGTGGTCAGCGTCGCGCGCACGGCGATGTTCGCAACGCTCACGGTCGTGGCCGCGTGGTCCTCGCGCTTCGCGACGTTCGCGCCGGCGCGGAATCTGAGCGACGCGCTGATGGCGATCCTCGTCGCCAAGCTTCTGTGGGAGGACTTCCGCCTCGGCCGCCCCGTGACGCTGTTCGTCTCGCTGGCGATCGTGGGCCTGGCGCTGATCGTGACCTCGCGGTTGCGCAGGAAAGCCGCCACACCTCTGCCGGTGGCCAGGTTCGCGTGAGGTTGGAGCCGCGGGCGATTCC
>CALMZP010000053.1 GCA_937870635.1 uncultured Acidobacteriota bacterium
TTGCCGTTACGGTTGATGACGACGAGGTCGCCGTTCTTGTTCGTGACGGTGTTGACGTTGATGAGCTGAACGCGGCCCGGTGAGGTCGCTTCGTGCTTGGACTGCTCGGACACGCGCGAGGCCGTGCCACCGACGTGAAACGTACGCATCGTGAGCTGCGTGCCCGGCTCGCCGATCGACTCGGCTGCGATGACACCGACCGCTTCGCCGATCTCGACCAGCTTGCCGCTGGCCAGGTTGCGGCCGTAGCAGCGGCGGCACACACCGCGGCGCGTCTCGCAGGTGAGCACCGAGCGGATCTTCATCTGCTCGATACCCGCTTCCTGGATCGCGTTCGCCAGCTCCTCGGTGATCTCATCGTTCTGCGAGATGAGCTTGTCGCCGGTGAGCGGATCGTAGACGTCTTCCTGAGCCACGCGGCCGCCGATGCGGTCGCGGAGAGGCTCGAGGATGTCGCCGCCTTCCATGATGGCGCTGACGACGATGCCGTCGAACGTGTTGCAGTCCTGCTCGGTGATGATCACATCCTGCGCGACGTCGACGAGACGGCGCGTCAGATAGCCGGAATCGGCCGTCTTCAGCGCCGTGTCGGCGAGACCCTTACGGGCGCCGTGCGTGGAGATGAAGTACTGCAGCACCGACAGGCCTTCGCGGAAGTTCGCGGTGATGGGCGTCTCGATGACTTCGCCCGAGGGCTTGGACATCAGACCGCGCATACCGGCGAGCTGGCGGACCTGCTCTTTGGAACCGCGGGCGCCGGAGTCGGCCATCATGAAGATGGGGTTGAACTCCTGCTTCGCGATCTCTACGCGGCGCATCTCGGCGAACATCTCGTCGGACACCTGCTCGGTGGCGCGGTGCCAGATGTCGATGATCTTGTTGTGGCGCTCACCGTGGGTGATCGCGCCGTCGAGCCGCTGGCGCTCGACTTCGAGCACCGACTTGCGGGCGTTGTCGACGATTTCCGTCTTCTTCGCCGGGATGACCATGTCGTCGACGCCGATGGAGACGCCGGCCTTCGTCGCGTACAGGAACCCGAGCTGCTTGAGCGAATCGAGCATCTGCACGGTCATGGCGTTGCCGTAGGTGATGAACGTGTAGTTGACCAGGTCCGACAGCCCCTTCTTCTTGAGCAGGCCGTTGATGAACGGCAGCTCCGTGGGGATGTGCATGTTGAAGATGACCCGGCCGACGGTGGTATCGACGAGCTTCTTGTCGAGCTCGAGGATCTCGGCGTGGGTCACGTCCTGGTCATTGAACTGCTTGGTGAGATCCATGTACGGACCGTTGACGCGCACCTTGATCGGCGTGAGCAGCTCCACTTCGCCGGCCTGCAGCGCGATCATGACCTCGTCGTACGAGGCGAAGCGCTTGCCCTCGCCCTTGGCGCCCTTCTTCTCCTTCGTCAGGTAGTAGAGGCCGAGGACGAGGTCCTGTGAAGGAACCGCGAGCGGCTTCCCGTTCGCCGGCGAGAGGATGTTGTTGGACGCGAGCATGAGAACCTGCGACTCGACCTGCGCCTTCGGCGACAGCGGCACGTGAACGGCCATCTGGTCGCCGTCGAAGTCGGCGTTGAAGGCCGTGCAGACGAGCGGATGGATCTTGATGGCCTTGCCTTCGACCAGCACCGGCTCGAACGCCTGGATGCCGAGGCGGTGGAGCGTCGGTGCGCGGTTGAGGAGAACCGGATGCTCCTTGATGACCTCTTCGAGAGCGTCCCAGACTTCCGTCTGCTGCAGCTCGACCATTTCCTTGGCGGCCTTGATCGTGCCGACCAGACCCTTCTGCTCGAGCCGGTTGTAGATGAACGGCTTGAAGAGCTCGAGAGCCATCTTCTTCGGCAGACCGCACTGATGAAGTTTCAGCTCGGGTCCGACGACGATGACCGAACGTCCGGAGTAGTCGACGCGCTTGCCGAGGAGGTTCTGGCGGAAGCGGCCCTGCTTGCCCTTGAGGGTGTCGGAGAGCGACTTGAGAGGACGGTTGTTCGAGCCCTTGAGGACACGGCCGCGGCGGCCGTTGTCGAAGAGGGCGTCGACGGCTTCCTGGAGCATGCGCTTTTCGTTGCGGACGATGACGTCCGGCGCGCGGAGCTCGAGGAGCTTCTTGAGACGGTTGTTGCGGTTGATGACGCGGCGATACAGATCATTGAGATCCGACGTCGCGAAACGGCCGCCGTCCAGGGGAACGAGCGGACGAAGCTCGGGCGGGATGACCGGGATGACATCGAGGATCATCCACTCCGGCCGGTGACCCGACTTGCGGAAGGCGTCGACGACTTTCAGTCGCTTGGCCGCCTTGAGCTTCTTGATCTGCGAAGTCTCGGTGCGCATGATGAGGCGAAGCTCATCGGAGAGCTCTTCGACGTTCACACGGCGGAGCAGCTCCTTGATCGCTTCGGCGCCCATCTTGGCGACGAACACCTCACCGTACTGCGTGCGCAGCTCGCGATACCGCTCCTCGGTGAGGAGCTCCTTCTCGCTGACCACGCCCTCGAGGTCGCCCTCGTCGATGACGACGTAGGACTCGAAGTAGAGGATGCGCTCGAGATCGCGGAGGGAGATGTCGAGCAGGTGTCCGATGCGAGACGGGAGGCCCTTGAAGAACCACACGTGCGAGACCGGGCTGGCCAGCTCGATGTGTCCCATGCGCTCGCGGCGCACTTTCGACTTGGTGACTTCGACACCGCATTTGTCACAGATGACTCCGCGGTGCTTCATGCGCTTGTACTTGCCGCACAGGCATTCCCAGTCGGTGATCGGGCCGAAGATCTTCGCGCAGAAGAGGCCGTCGCGCTCCGGTTTGAAGGTGCGGTAGTTGATCGTCTCCGGCTTGGTGACTTCGCCGTACGACCACGACCGGATCTTCTCCGGAGAAGCGAGGCTGATCTTGATGGCGTTGAAATCGTTGATCGCCTGCTGCTTAGTGGGCTGAAACAGTGCGTTGAAACTTTCCAATTTGCGCCTCCGTTGCCGTTAGGCGTGATCCGTCTTGTTTGGTGTCGGGAACTGCACTCTCATGTCGTCGCCGAAGCACTCCTGACAAGAGGCCTCGAACTCCTGGTCTCCCGTATGAAAGTGCGCGGTCATGCGGACGCTGCCCATGCCATGACAGGCGGGGCAGGACGTCCGGGGCATTCTTGAAACTGCTGTCAGAACTCTTCGTGCCATGGTTTCTCGTCTGCTGAACGTGGGGCCGACTCTCAGGCCGGCCTTGGGTCGCCGCCTTGAGAGGCGGCGCCACGTCAGTCAACTATTCCTTCAAGAGCTCCACATCGAGACAGAGAGACTGCAGTTCGCGAACGAGGACGTTGAACGACTCCGGCAGACCCGGATCATCGGGAACGTCACCCTTCACGATCGACTCGTAAATCTTGGAACGGCCCTCGACGTCGTCCGACTTCGAGGTGAGCAGCTCCTGCAGCGTGTACGCGGCGCCGTATGCTTCGAGAGCCCACACTTCCATCTCTCCGAAGCGCTGGCCGCCGAACTGCGCCTTGCCGCCGAGCGGCTGCTGGGTGATGAGTGAGTACGGTCCGATCGAGCGGGCGTGGATCTTGTCGTCGACCAGGTGCGACAGCTTGAGCATGTAGATGAAGCCGACGCAGACTTTCTGTTCGAACTTCTCACCGGTCATGCCGTCGAAGAGGTCGGTCTTGCCGTCCTCCGGCAGCCCTGCCGCCCGGAGCTGCGCCTTGATCTCCGACTCCATCGCGCCGTCGAACACCGGCGTGGAGAAGTAGAGACCAAGCGCGCGCGCGGCCCAGCCGAGGTGCGTCTCGAGGATCTGACCGACGTTCATGCGTGAGGGGACGCCCAGCGGGTTGAGAACGATCTCCACCGGCGTGCCATCCGGGAGGTACGGCATGTCCTCTTCCGGCAGGATGCGCGAGATGACGCCCTTGTTGCCGTGGCGTCCGGCCATCTTGTCGCCGACGGAGAGCTTGCGCTTCATGGCGACGTAGACCTTGATCATCTTGATGACGCCCGGGGGAAGCTCGTCACCCTTCTGCAGGTCTTCTCGGCGCTCTTCGGCCTTCTGCTCCAGGACGCGGATGCGGTTCTCGGCGCGCTCGACGAACATGCGGATCGTCTCGCGCGTCTCTTCCTCGACCGGCAGAGCGAGGAGCTCGCGGCGGGAGAGACGGGAAACGACGTCACGGTCGGCGGACTCGCCCTTCTTGACCAGGATGTCCCCGGTCTTGAAGTCGACCACGTCGCGCTGCAGCTTCTTGTCGGAGAGCAGCTCGGCAATGCGCTTGTTGCGCGCGTCGGTGATGATGCGGATCTCGTCCTGGATGTTGCGGTTCATCCGCTCGATCTCGGAGTCTTCGATCGACTTCGCGCGCATGTCCTTCTCCACGCCCTTGCGCGAGAAGATTTTCACGTCGACGACGGTGCCCTCGATGCCCGGGGGGGTCTTGAGCGATGCGTCGCGGACGTCGCCGGCCTTCTCACCGAAGATGGCGCGGAGCAGCTTCTCTTCGGGAGTGAGCTGGGTCTCGCCCTTCGGCGTGACCTTGCCGACGAGGATGTCACCCTGCTTCACCGTCGCGCCGATGCGGACGATGCCAGACTCGTCGAGATCGCGCAGCGCGCTTTCAGAGACGTTCGGGATGTCGCGGGTGATCTCTTCGGGACCGAGCTTGGTGTCGCGGGCTTCGATCTCGAACTCCTCGATGTGGATCGACGTGTAGTAATCCTCTTTCACCAGCTTCTCGGACACGAGAATCGCGTCCTCGAAGTTGTTGCCGCGCCACGGCATGAAGGCGACGAGGATGTTGCGGCCCAGAGCCAGCTCGCCGGCATCGGTGCAGGGGCCGTCGGCGAGGACCTGGCCCTTGCGGACCCGCTGCCCTTCGCGAACGACAGGCTTCTGCGTGATGCAGGTGTTCTGGTTCGAGCGCTTGAACTTGATGAGCTGATAGATGTCGGCGCCGAATTCCTTCGTCTCGCCGGTCTCCTGGTCTTCGGCCTCGACGCGCACGATGATGCGGTTCGAGTCGACAAGGTCGACGACGCCGCCGCGCTTGCAGACGACCACCGCGCCTGAATCGCGGGCCACGACGTTCTCCATGCCCGTGCCGACCAGAGGGCTGTCGGTGCGGAGAAGAGGAACGGACTGGCGCTGCATGTTGGCGCCCATGAGCGCGCGGTTCGCGTCGTCGTTCTCGAGGAACGGAACGAGCGAGGCCGCGACGGACACGAGCTGCTTCGGGGAGACGTCGATGAAGTCGACCTTCTCCTTCTCGATGGAGACGAAGTCGCCCGACTGCCGCGCGATGACGCGGTCATGGGTGAGGTTGCCCTCTTCGTCCATGATCACGTTCGCCTGTGCGATCGTGTAGCGCTCCTCGTCCCACGCCGACAGATAGAACGCGTACGGCTCGGCTTCGGCCGGCTGCAGCATGCCCTTGCGGGTCGTGCGTCCGGCGTTCTCCTTGGCGACGCGGTTGTTCTCCTTGGCGAGGTCGCGCTTCTCGACGATCTGCCCGAGGGTGAACGAGGTGTCTCCGGTCTTGACCACACGGTAGTGATCGAGGACGCGGCCGGCTTCCACCTTCTTGTAGGGCGATTCGATGAAGCCGTACTCGTTGATGCGGGCGTAGCACGCCAGCGACGAGATCAATCCGATGTTCGGACCTTCAGGGGTCTCGATCGGGCAGATGCGGCCATAGTGCGTCGGATGGACGTCGCGGACTTCGAATCCGGCGCGCTCACGGGAGAGACCGCCCGGTCCCAACGCGGACAGACGGCGCTTGTGCGTGACTTCGGAGAGCGGGTTCGTCTGGTCCATGAACTGCGACAGCTGCGAGGACCCGAAGAACTCCTTGATCGCCGCGATGACGGGCTTGGAGTTGATGAGGTCGTGCGGCATCGCCGAGTCGATGTCCTGGTGGACCGACATCTTTTCCTTGATGGCGCGCTCCATGCGGACCAGACCGATGCGGAACTGGTTCTCGAGGAGCTCACCGACCGCGCGCACACGGCGGTTGCCGAGGTTGTCGATGTCGTCGACGCGGCCGACGTCCTTGCGGAGGCGGAGCAGATAGTTGATGACGACGAAGAAGTCTTCGGCGCTCATCGTCTTCTGCGAGACCGGCGAGTCGAGGTCGAGCTTGATGTTGAACTTGAAGCGGCCCACGCGGGAGAAGTCGTACTTGCGCGCGTCGAAGAACATGCCTTCGAAGAGCGTCTTCGCAGACTCGAGCGTCGGAGGATCTCCCGGGCGCATGCGGCGGTAGATCTCGATGATGGCCGCCTCGAACGATTTCGAGGTGTCCTTGCGGACGGTATTGAGCAGGATGTCGGAAACGAGATCCCACTCCGGGAAGATCACTTCGATCTCATCGACGCCGCGGGCGCGGAGGACGTCGGCCCAGTCGGCTGGGACGTTTTCACTCGCCTCGAAGATGACTTCGCCGGTGTTGAAGTCGACGACGTCGCCGAGGAACACGGCTTTGTCGAGCGCGGTGAAGTCCACCTTCGCGGTGGCGGTGTTGTTCTTGGTCAGCGAGTCGGCCATCTTCTGGTCGAGCTTGATGCCGCCGAAGATCGTGCGGACCGTGCGGCGGCCGCGGATCGAATGACGCTCCTTCGCCTCTTCCTGGTCGAGGACGCGGCGGTCGAAGCTGAGCTCCGCATCGTTCTTGCCGACCTTGACGCGGATCGGCGTGTAGAACTGGCGGAGGATCTCCTCGTCGGTGGTCAGGCCGAGGGCGCGAAGGAACACGGAGCCGAGGAACTTGCGCTTGCGGTCGATGCGGACATAGAGGATGTTTTTCTGGTCGTACTCGAACTCGACCCAGGAGCCGCGGTACGGGATGATCTTCGACAGGAAGGTGTGAGCCGATTCCTTGGTGAAGAACACGCCGGGCGAGCGGTGGAGCTGCGAGACGATGACGCGCTCGGTCCCGTTGATGATGAACGTTCCGTTGTCCGTCATCAGGGGGATGTCGCCGAAGAACACTTCTTCTTCCTTGGCGTCGCGCATGTGCTTGACCCCGGTGTCGGGATCCTTGTCGTAGACGAAGAGGCGGAAGGTGACCTTGAGCGGGACGCTGTAGGACATGCCGCGTTCCTGGCACTCTTCGACCGAGTACTTCATCTGGAGGTCGACGGGGTTGCCGCAGATCTCGCAGACTTCGACGCGGTTCTTGTTGATGACGCCGCAGCGCTGGCAGTTGACCGTCTCCTCATGGGGATGGTCGGTGATGATCTTGCTGCCGCAGTTCGCGCAGGTCATGCGCAGGTGCTCGAGACCCTTGAGCTGTCCGCACTTGCACTCCCAGTTGCCGATGGAGTAGCGGACGAAATCGAGCGAACAGGTCTCGCGGAAATCCGAAAAGGGGAAGACGCTGGTGAAGACGGACTGGAGTCCTGTGTCTTCGCGCTCTTCCGGGAGGAGGTTCATCTGCAGGAACCGTTCGTAGGACTTGCGCTGAACGTCGATGAGGTTCGGCAAGGCCATGTACGACCGGATCTTGGAGAAGTCGTGACGAACCGGCTCCTGCTTGGGGCTAGCTCCGTTCATTCGGTGTGACTCCTTCTGATGTGGTGGTACAGCGAGGCGAGACCCTCCGCAGGCGACGCGTCGGGCAAGTTCGCGGGGTTTGGAACCCTGTGGAGAAGGCCGCTCCCCCCTTCTCCGGTTCCGGAGGCGAATGTTGAATGTTGAATGTTGAATGTTGAATGTTCAATGGCTCGAGAGAACCACTTCATTCAACACTCAACATTCAACACTCAACATTCACCATTTCAAACAAAAGCCAATTTCCGGACGGCGCTTGCGCGCCGCCCGGAACACGACAAAAACTCGAGGTTACTTGACGGTGACTTTGGCGCCGGCCTCTTCGAAGACCTTCTTGATCTTGGCGACTTCGTCCTTGGAGACACCCTCTTTGATGACCTGCGGGGCGCCCTCGACGAGATCCTTCGCTTCCTTCAGGCCGAGGGCCGTCACTTCGCGGACCGCCTTGATCACGTTGATCTTCTTGTCGCCCACCTCGGAGAGAGTGACCGTGAACTCGGTCTGCTCTTCGGCCGGGGCAGCGGCAGCACCGGCAGCGGCGCCACCGGCAACCGCCATCGGCATCGCGGCCGCGGCGGCGGAAACGCCGAAGCGCTCTTCGAGCGCCTTGACGAGGTTCGAAAGGTCGAGGACCGACATCGTTTCGATCTGCTTCACGAAATCTTCAGTTGAAATAGCCATCTTTTCCTCCAGATATCTCTAGCCGGCCCTAGGCCGTCTCTTTTTGTTTTGCGATTTGGTCGATGACGACCGCCAGGTTGCGGATGTTTGCCTGAAGCACGGTCACGAGACCGCGGATCGGCGACTGCATCAGGAACAGAAGTTTCGACACCAGCTCCTCACGGGAGGGCAGGTTGGCGATGTTCTGGATCTCAGCCGCGGGAACGATCTGCCCGTTGAGAAGGGCGCCCTTGAACTGAACCGTCGGAACGTCCTTGGCAAACTTCGTCAGCGCCTTGGCCAGCGCGACCGCGTCGGTCTTGTTGTAAGCGACGGCGGTCATGCCGGAGAACTGCTCCTTGAGCGCGACCAGCGGCGAGTCCTTCACCGCGATGAGCGCCAGGGTGTTCTTGACGACGACGTAGTCCGAACCGGTCTCCCGGACCTGCTTGCGCAGCTCGGTGACCTGGGGAACGGTGATGCCCTTGAAGTCGATCAGGAAAGCGTTGGTCGCCTGGCCGATTCCTTCGGTGAACTCGGAGATCGCTTGGGTCTTGTCGTTGCGATTCATGCTCTCTCCTTTCCCTACGCTTCCTTCGTCTCGGCCAGGGCCGAGTCGAGCTGGATCGACGGGCTCATCGTCGACGAGATGTAAATCGAACGGACATACTTGCCCTTCGCTGCAGCCGGCTTCGCCTTGCGCACCGCGGCGATGATGGCGGCGGTGTTGTCGCGAAGCTGTTCCGGCGTGAAGGCGATCTTGCCGACCGGAACGTGGATGATCGACGTCTTGTCGACGCGGAACTCCACCTTGCCGGCCTTGATCTCCTGCAGAGCCTTTGCGACGTCGAACGTGACGGTGCCGGTCTTCGGATTGGGCATGAGACCACGCGGTCCCAGGACCTTTCCGAGCTTACCGACGGCGCGCATCATGTCCGGCGTTGCGATGACGGCGTCGTAGTCGGTCCAGCCACCCTGGATCTTTTCCACGAGCTCGTCGCCACCGACGAAATCAGCGCCCGCTTCAGTCGCTTCGCGCTGTTTGTCGCCGGAGGCGATCACAAGCACCTTCTTCGTCTGGCCGGTGCCGTGCGGGAGCACGGTGGTACCGCGGACCATCTGATCGGCGTGCTTGGGATCGACACCGAGAAGCATCGACAGCTCGACCGTCTCATTGAACTTCGCGTAGCTGATCGACTTGAGCAGCTGGAACGCCTCGTCCAGTTGATACGGCCGCTGTTCGACCTTCTCGAACGCTGCACGGTACTTCTTTCCGTGTTTAGCCAATAGTGCCTCCGTAGTGTTAGCGGCAGTCGTCCTACCTGCCTCCTACTTCGTTGCCGCAGCCACACGCTGCAGCGCCTCTAAGAACTGGTGCTCAGTGCTCAGCAATCCCAGCACGCGGCACCAGCACGGGTTTTTATCCCTGAATCTCGATGCCCATCGACCGCGCCGTGCCTTCGACCGTCTTGACGGCCGCTTCCAGCGAAGCCGCGTTGAGGTCGGGCATCTTCAGCTTGGCGATGTCCTCGACCTGCTTCTTGGTGACCTTGCCGACCTTGTTCTTGTTCGGCACGCCCGAGCCCTTCGGCAGGCCGGCCGCGCGGAGAAGAAGGATCGCCGCGGGCGGGGTCTTGGTGATGAAGATGAAGGAGCGGTCCGAGTAGACGGTGATGACCACCGGGATGATCAGACCCTGATCCTTCGCCGTGCGGGCGTTGAAGGTTTTGCAGAACTCCATGATGTTGACGCCCTGCTGGCCGAGGGCCGGACCCACCGGAGGGGCCGGGGTGGCCTGGCCGGCCGGGATCTGCAGCTTGATGTAACCAGTAATTTTCTTAGCCATTTCTTAAGTCCTAAAAAGCAATGTTGAATGTTTAATGTTTAATGTTAAATGTTAAATGTTAAATGTCTTGGCTTTCAACATTTAACACTCAACATTTAACATTCAACATTTCGATTTACCGTTTCCCGCCCCCGCCGCCAGCCGCCGCACCACCACCCCCGGTCCCGCCCTGCTCTTCGCTCGGATCGAACCGGCTGACCTGGAGGAAGTCCAGCTCCACCGGCGTCGACCGCCCGAAGATCGTGACCATGACCTTGAGCGTATTGCGGTCGAGATTGACCTCTTCCACCACACCCGTGAAATTCGAGAACGGGCCGTCGATGATGCGGACGTGCTCGCCGTGCTCGTACACGTGCTTCGGTTTCGGCTTTTCCTTCGTCGTGACGACCTGCGTCAGGATCTGCTCGACTTCTTCCTGCGTCAGCGGCGTCGGCTTCTTGCCGGTTCCGACGAACCCGGTCACCTTCGGGGTGTTCTTCACCAGGTGCCACGCCTCGTCCGACATCTCCATCTCCACGAGGATGTAACCGGGGAAGAACTTGCGCTGCACCTCGCGCTTCTTCCCCCCCTTCATCTCCACGAGAGTCTCGGTCGGGATCTTGATCTCGCCGAACTTGTCCCGCATGCCGAGCGCGTCGACGCGCTGGGTGAGGTTCTCCTTCACCCGCTCCTCGAATCCGGAGTAGGTGTGGACGATGTACCACTGCTTCTGTGTCGTTGCTTCAACCATACTCAGGCGCCCGTTCCAAACCGAGTGAACAGGAAATCGATGGCCTTGTAGAACAGCAGGTCGCATCCCCACAGGTAGAGCGCAAACAGGATCGTGGCCGCGATGACGACCACCGTCGTCCCCATCACCTCGTTGCGCGAAGGCCAGGAGACCTTCTGCATCTCGGCGTTCGTGTCGCGGAAGAACTCCCGCGTGGTCAGCCACCACTGTCTGGGCTTCGAAACGATTGCGTTCCCTGGTTCCATGGACTCCTCGAAAACGAGCTCTTGGCTCCTGGCTCTGGGCTCCTGGGTCCGTCAGGATCCCCAGGAGCCCAGAGCCAACAGCCCAGAGCTGGATATGAAATGGCAGGCCAAGAGGGGCTCGAACCCCCAACCTGCGGTTTTGGAGACCGCTGCTCTACCAATTGAGCTATTGGCCTGTGTAGAGCCGCAAAAGGCTCAGAAACCTGAGCTTGTGCGCCTTATTCCCTGCATTACTTCGATTCGCGGTGAACCGTGTGCTTCCGCTCGTGACGGCAGAACTTCTTCAGCTCGACCTTCTCCGTCATCGTCTTCTTGTTCTTGTTGGTCGTGTAGTTGCGGTTCTTGCACTCGGTGCACTGAAGCGTGATGATTTCCCGACCTGCGCGCGCCATATGTTCACTCCGTGAAAATTGAGAACTGAGAATTGAGAATTGAGAACATGAAGTCGGCGCCAGGCCGCTCTCTCCATTCTCAATTCTCCATTCTCAATTCGGTTACCTGGAGCCCTCGACGAGATTTGAACTCGTGACCCCGTCCTTACCAAGGACGTGCTCTACCCCTGAGCTACGAGGGCCTGATTCGCTTGTGCCGATAGCGGCGCATCTGCTTCGTTGTCGGTCGTCGCCTTCGCTGCGGCGTAGCGCTGCTACGCCTCGCTTGGCTCCTTCCTCCGCCTCGCAGCTGCACCACTCTCGGCACAAGCTCCGATCCCTATACAAACTCGAGATTTGAAGACTTCTCAATCCTCAATTCTCAATTCAGTTTCTTTTGGAGCGGGAGACGGGGCTCGAACCCGCGACCAACAGCTTGGAAGGCTGTGACTCTACCAACTGAGTTACTCCCGCGCCTGCAACGCCTCGAATGGTGGAGAGTGGAGGATTCGAACCTCCGTAGGGCAAGGCCCGGCAGATTTACAGTCTGCTGCTTTTGACCGCTCAGCCAACTCTCCGCACTCGTTTCGCTCGACTACCTGGAGCTGGCGACGGGACTCGAACCCGCGACCTGCTGATTACAAATCAGCTGCTCTACCAACTGAGCTATGCCAGCGTAACTACTGATTTCAAAGACACAACAGCCTTACGTCACCGATTCACTGAACACAGGAAAGCCAGCGGCGAGGGCCGAGGAACTGCGGGTTATAGCAAAGGGGCCTAACGGGACGCAAGAGGGAAGTTATTCCGGTCGAGCAACTTGCCTCATCCAGCCCCCTTGGAACGTCTACTGCTGAGCCCGCCTGACCTCGTAACACAGCACCGCCGCCGCCGTCGCCACGTTCAGCGATTCCAAGTGACCCCGCATCGGGATCGTTACGATCCGATCGCAATGCTCGAGCACGTTTCGCCGGATCCCCTTCCCCTCGTTCCCCAGCACCAGCGCCACTTTCCCCGTGAAATCGATCGCCGAAGGGGCGTCTCCCCCGCCCGCCGCTCCGTATACCCAGTACCCGCCCTTCTGCAGGCGCTCGATCGTCCTGGACAGGTTCGTCACCTGCGCCACTGGCACCCACTGCGACGCTCCCGCGGACGCCTTCACCGCCACCGGAGTCAGCCCCACGCTGTCATGCTCGGGAAGCACGACCAGGTCGACGCCGAACCCATCGGCAACCCGGAGGATGGCGCCGAGGTTCTGCGGGTCGGTGATGCCGTCCAGGATGAGGACGAACGAAGTGCCCTCCCTCTCCACCACGTCATCGAAGTCGGCATAGCCGCCCGCCGACACCTCCGCCACCACCCCGTTGTGGACCCCGCGCCCGGCGAGACGATCCACCTGCTCGGGCGGCAGCTGACGAACGGCCACCCCCGCCTTCTTCGCCTCGGCGATGACCTTCTGCAGCTTGCTTCCGTGCTCGCGCGAGATACCGATGTAGCGTACGCGCTCCGGCTCGGACCGGATCGCTTCCATGACGGGATTGAGACCGTAGATGATCATCGTGTGGCACCGACGCTTGTCGCGGATCCCCGTTCTGTCATCCCGAGCCTAGCGAGGGACCTGGGTGTGACGGGGGCGCGAAAATCGATCTTCGTGCCGCCCACCCCCCAGGTCCCTCGCTCGCGCGCGGATGACACGTCTGATTCATCGGCGTGACATCCCCATCATCCCCCGGGCCAGCTTTCGCGGAAGGCCCGGCCCCTCGTAAATGAACCCCGTGTAAACCTGCACCAGATCCGCGCCGGCCGCAATCTTCTCGCGGGCGTCGGCGGCTGAGAAGACTCCTCCGACTCCGACGAGCGGAAACGCCGCTCCGACGCGCGCCCGAACCTTCGCCAGAATTGCGTCCGCCTTCGCCTTCAGCGGCTCACCAGACAGGCCGCCTCCCTCGTTCATGCCGGGGAGACGATCGACGGTGGTGTTCGTGCAGATCATCCCGTCCACCATTCTGACCGCGACGTCGCAGATCTCGCCCAGTTGCGTGTCATCGAGGTCAGGCGCGATCTTGACGAGGATCGGCCCGCGTTTATCGACCGCGCGGAGCAGCTTCTCCAGCTGCTCGGGAAGCTGCAGGTCGCGAAGGCCCGGCGTGTTCGGCGACGAGAGATTCAGGACAGCGACATCGGCACAGGGAGCGATCCGCCGGTAGCATTCGGCGTAATCGTCCGCGGCGCCCTCGAGCGTCACGTCGCGATTCCTGCCGACATTCACGAAGATCGGCGGAGTGAGTTTCGCGGGCGAGGTCGCCCGCGCTGCACTCCACTTCCTGAGCTGCTCCACCATCGCGTCCACGCCGCGGTTGTTGAAACCCATCCGGTTGATGAGCGCCCGATGTTCCGGATACCGGAACAGACGCGGCTTCGGATTGCCGGCCTGTGGCCGCAAGGTGACCGTTCCTACCTCGATGAATCCGAATCCGAGCGCGGCCAGCATAGGAATCAGCCGGGCATCCTTGTCGAATCCGGCGGCGATGCCGACCGGCGTCGGGAACCTCAGTCCCAGCAATTGAACGGGGGCACTGATTCGATGAGCCGCGTGAATGACGCGCAGCGCGATCGGAATCTCCTGCAGCGCCTCCATCTGCCGCGTCACGAACTCATGCGCCTCCTCGGCCTCCATCCGGAAAAGAAGCGATCGGATCGCGCGATAGAGCATCAGACCTTCTTCTTCCTCCGGCGGACGCGGAGCGCAATGAGTGCCGCGATCAGCAGCAGCACCAGCACCGAGAGGACGGCCGTGCCGACGTAGGTGAGAGGAGGGCGGGCCACGACGAACATCAGAGCGCCCGGACGAAGGCGGGCCTTTGCCACACGGCGGATGTCCGAAGTCGTCACCGCCTGAAGCGCGGCCATGTCGTCGGGAAGCGGCTGGCCGAACGGAATGGTGAGGTAGAGGTCCTGATAGAAGTCCGCCAGCCGCGAGTTGTTCTCGAAGTAGCGGACTCGTGTGCCGAGAACGGCTTCGCGCGCGTCGGTCAGCTCTTCGGCGGTCAGGTCGCGGTCGATGACCTCCCGCGTCACCGATCCCATCAACCCCTTCACCTCGTCCTCGGCTCCTCGTTCACCTTCGGCGTATCCGAAGAGCGCACCGGCATCGAGCTCGTCGTAGGCTGCACATCCAACGCTGTAGGCGAGCGCGCGCTTGTACCGGATCTCTTCCTTGAGCCTGCGGTCGAGGTGACGGCAGATGAGACGCAAGGCATGGCGGTCCGGGTCGAGGCGTCCTCTTGTCCAGATGCCGTAACGCACATCAGTCATGTTGCCGACCGGAGGGTAAAAGCGCGTCCGCACCTCGTCCGTCACGCGGGGCTCTTTGTATGGGATGTAACTGGTGGGACCCTTCCGGCCCGGCGGCTTCGATCCGAATCGCCTCGTCACCTCGGCGAGCGCCTCCACGGGGTCGACGTTGCCTACGATGATGATGGCCATG
This sequence comes from uncultured Acidobacteriota bacterium, assembly GCA_937870635.1. Classification (GTDB taxonomy): domain Bacteria; phylum Acidobacteriota; class Thermoanaerobaculia; order Gp7-AA8; family Gp7-AA8; genus DATLEX01. Next base: position 14,870 of record CALMZP010000053.1, read on the forward strand.
TTCTCCGGCGCGTAGTGTGCCGTGAAATGTGCGCGCGCCCGTTCTGCCGTGACGTGTTCGAGGTTGGCGATCACACGCTCAGGAATCTCGGCGTGCGGGAACGCGAGTGCGGCGGCCCGCAGCTCCGGCGGTTGAAAGAATCCCGTGAGGAAGACGCGCTCGATGAACCGCGGATACTTTCCGCCCTGCTCGGAATAGACGTCCTGGCGCGCCTGCCGGAGATGATCGTCCGTGAGCCGCGAGTGGAAGACGATGTCCTCGAGCCACTCCACGGCGAACGGGAGATGCACATCGCGGATGTTGACGTAGTAGTACGTGGCGCCGGTGGTTGTGATGCCGTTGCGTGAGCCGCCTCGCCGCTCGACCGCCCACTTCAGCTCTGATTCGGACTGGCGCTCGGTCCCCTTGAACAGCATGTGCTCGAGGAGATGCGAGAGGCCGCTGTCGAGCGGTTGTTCGTACCGGAAGCCGACCTTCGCGACGGCACGGACTTCGACGGCCTGCGTGTCGCGGCGCTGCTTGATCCAGACCTCGAGGCCGTTCGGGAGTTTGTGACGCTGAACGTCGAGCATCTCGTTTCGCGCTGGAGGGACGGCCGCGGAGGGGAGCGGCGCGGGCGAGGTCGCCCGCGCTCCACTGGGCATTGCCATCGCCAGGAGCAGCGCCAGAACGATCACAGAAGCTTCTCGACCCTGGCCAGCGGCGAGAGAGCCGCCGGGTCCACCTCGCTGGCGTGCCGCAGCAGAGGAATGAGTTTCACGAGCTCGGGGCCATGCTCCGATCCCGTCATCGCCAGGCGGAGAGGCATGAACAGATTCTTGCCCTTCTGCCCCGTCGATGTCTTGAGGCGCTCCACCATCGCTTTGTAGCCCGCTTCGTCGCGCGGCGCGCCATTCGTGCGCAGATCGGCAGCAAGGGCTTCGGCAAAGGGCCGATCGATCTGCGGCGCCTCATAGCGTCGCACGAATGCGAGCGCACCCTCGAATTCGGTCAGCTTGTGGACACTGGTCTTCACGACGTCGATCCCCTGCTCGAGCCACGGCGCGTCGAAGAACTTCGCCACCATCGGGCGCAGCTCGGCTGCGCTCATCCGGTGGATGTACTGGCCGTTCAACCAGTCGAGCTTCTGCACGTCGAACACGGCCGGCGCAGGATTGACGCGGTCGAGCGAGAACTTCGCCACCGCTTCCTCGCGCGTGAACACCTCCGCCCCGTCCGGCGAAGACCAGCCGAGGAGGGCGAGGTAGTTGAGCATTGCTTCGGGCAGATAGCCGTCGTCCGCGTACTGCGACACCGACGTCGCCCCGTGACGCTTCGAGAGCTTGCTGCGGTCGGAGCCGAGGATGAGAGATACGTGGGCGAACTCGGGGACCTGCCATTGCATCGCCCGGTAGATGAGAACCTGACGGTGAGTGTTCGTCAGATGCTCTTCGGCGCGGATGACATGGGTGATCTCCATCTCATGATCATCGATGACGACCGAGAAGTTGTAGGTCGGCAGACCATCCGACCGCACGACGATGAAGTCGCCGAGGGATTCCTTTTTCCACGTGACCTCACCTCGAATGAGGTCGTTGATCGTGACATCGCCATCTTCGGGAACGTGAAACCGGATTGCATGTGGAGCGCGGGCGACCTCGCCCGCGTCATCATCCCCTCTACGCGCCCGCCAGCATTTGAGATCGTAGTGCGGCGGACGCCCCTCCGCTTCCGCCGCTTTGCGCTTGGTCTCGAGCTCCTCTTCGGTGCAGAAGCAGCGATAGGCGACGCCGCTCGCGATCAGGTCGTGCGCGGCCTTGCGGTAAATGTCGACCCGTTCGGACTGCCGGTAGGGAGCATCGGGGCCGCCGACGTCGGGACCTTCGTCCCACTGGAGGCCGAGCCAGCGCAGGTCGTCGAGAACCATCTGCTCCGACTCGCGAGTGGATCGGGCCAGGTCGGTGTCTTCGACACGAATGATGAATCGGCCGCCGTGATGACGGGCGAACAGCCAGTTGAAGATTGCCGTGCGGGCGCCGCCCACGTGGAGATGGCCGGTCGGTGACGGCGCGAAACGGACGCGCACGGTCATGACACGGATAGGAGGACGACCGCCATTGCGCAGATCCCTTCCCCTCGCCCGATGAAACCGAGATGGTCGGTGGTCGTGGCCTTGACGTTGACGTGGCCGCGGGGGAGGTCGAGCATCTTCGCGATCGACGCGGCGATGGCCTCGCGGTGGGGCGCGATCCGCGGCTTCTCGGCGATGATCGTGATGTCGATGTTCTCGATGTCGAAATCGCGTTCCGTGAGGATGGACTTCGCCTCCCGGATGAAGCGGCTCGATTCGGCGTTGCGCCAGCGTTCGTCGTCGGAGGGAAAGTACTGGCCGATGTCGCCGGCGCCCGTTGCGCCGAGGAGTGCGTCGGTCAGCGCATGGAGGACGACGTCGGCGTCAGAGTGTCCGCGGAGGCCGCCCGTGTCGGAGATGCGGACCCCGCCGAGGACCAGCGGGCGGCTCTCGTCGAAAGGATGGACGTCGACTCCCTGTCCGATTCGCATCATGCTTCGCTCCAGCGCGCGTAGATAGTCTCGGCGAGAGCGAGATCATCCGGGCGCGTGATTTTGAAGTTGATCGTATCGCCGGGCACGATTTTCACCTTCACGCCGTAGCGCGCCGCGAGTCCGGCTTCGTCAGTGGCGTCGTCTCCGCCGTCTTCCGCTTTCCGCAGCACATCGTCTAGCACTTCCCGGCGGAAGCATTGCGGCGTCTGCGCGGCGATGAGCGTGGTCCGGTCGAGCGTGAGGTCGAGAAAGCCGTCGCGCACGGTGTGAATGGTGTCCGCGACTTTCAGTCCCGGAAGCGCCGCTCCGCTTTCCGCGGCCGCATCAGCCACCGCGCGAAACGTGGCGTCGGCAAAGAACGGGCGGACCGCGTCGTGAATGGCGACGAGGTCGAACTCGTCCTGAGCTTCGCGGAACGCCCGGGTCACCGATTGCAGGCGCGTCGCCCCGCCCGACACGAACTGGACGCGGTCGAGCGCGGTCTGGCTGACGGCCGGAAGCAGTTGCTCGGAAACGGCCACGACGACGCGCACCACATCCTGATGAAAGAGGAACCGCTCGACGACGTGCTGCAGGAGCGGTTTTCCGGCGAGCGCCTGAAACTGCTTCGGAATGTCGCCACCGAAGCGCGACCCGGTACCGGCGGCGGGGATGATGACTAAGATCGGCATCTGTACACGGGCGGGCTCGGTGCTTGGTGCTTGGTGCTTGGTGCTCGGTGCTGAGTCGTTCGCGTTTCAGCACTAAGCACTGAGCACCAAGCACCTTTCCCTAAACGGCCATGATGTCGGTTTCTTTGTGCTTGAGGATCGTGCCGACTTCGTCGATGTGCTTGTCGGTCAGCTTCTGAATCTCGTCGAGCCCGCGCTTTTCGTCATCCTCGGAGATCTCGTGTCCCTTGAGCATCTTCTTGAGACGCTCGTTGCCGTCGCGGCGGACCTGGCGGATGGCCGTGCGCGCCTCTTCGGCCACATGATGCGCGCGTTTGACGAGCTCCTTGCGGCGCTCTTCGGTGAGTTGCGGGATGGGGATGCGTACGACCTTGCCGTCATTCGCCGGATTCAGCCCGAGATCGGAGTTGCGGATGGCTTTCTCGATGGCCCCCACCATGGTCTTGTCCCATGGCTCGGCGACGATGAGCGACGGTTCCGGAACTTTGAGGCTGGCCACCTGCGCGAGCGGCGTCGGTGTTCCGTAGTACTCGATGACGATGCCGTCGAGCATGGCCGCGTTGGCGCGCCCCGTCCGGAGAGTCTTGAACTCGCGGTGCAGGGCTTCGATCGCACCGTGCATCCGATGCTGGATATCCCTGATGACGTCCTGGATCATTGAAGACCTCTATGCAGTCGCGTGCTGAGGCAACTCGTCGGTTACGATCGAGCCGACTTCTTCGCCAAGGAGCGCGCGCTTGATGTTTCCCTTTTCGCGAAGGGAGAAGATGTAGATCGGAATGTTGCTGTTGCGGGCCAGGTCGATCGCCGACGCATCCATGACCTGGAGCCGCTCGGCCAGCACGCGTTGATAAGTCACGTGCGTGAGCCGGGTGGCGGTGGGATCCTTCGCAGGATCGGCGGTGTAGATGCCGTCGACCTTCGTCGCCTTGAAGATGATGTCGCACTTCAATTCGCTGGCGCGGAGCGCGGCGGCGGAATCGGTGGTGAAGAAGGGATTGCCCGTCCCCGCTGCGCAGATCACGACCCGTTTCTTTTCGAGGTGACGGATGGCGCGGCGGCGGATGAACGGCTCCGCCACTTCCGACATGGTGATGGCGGTGGTCACGCGCGTCTGCACGTTCCGTCGCTCGAGTGCATCCTGGAGGGCAATGGCGTTGATGACCGTGGCCAGCATGCCCATGTGATCGCCGGCGACGCGGTCAATGCCTTCGGTTGCGGCGGTGACCCCGCGGAAGATGTTCCCTCCCCCGATCACGATGGCGATCTGAACATCCATCTTCCCGACTTCGGCGATCTCATCGGCGATGCCGGCAAGGGTCTCGGCATCGATGCCGCTGCGGCGTCCTCCCATGAGCGCCTCACCCGAGAGCTTGAGGAGGATTCGTTTGTACTTGGATTCGGCCATTGCGAGGGGGAGTTATACCAGAGTGGAGCGCGGGCGACCTCGCCCGCGACGAATGCCGTTCGGTCGCGAGGAAAAAGGAACGCGGGCGGGGTCGCCCGCGCTCCACTGAGTTCGCTTACTTCAAGAACGAAGCGACTTCGGCCGCGAAATCCTCGGGACCCTTCTTCTCGATCCCCTCACCCAGCTTGAAGCGGGTGAAGCGGGTGATCACGTACGTGCAGCCGGCTTCCTTCGCCTGCTTGGCGAGGTGCTGGGCGACAGTCGACTTGTCGTCGCGGATGTACGGCTGCTCGAGGAGGCAGGCTTCGCCGTAGAACTTCTCCATCTTGCCGGACACCATCTTCTCGACGATGTTCTCGGGCTTGCCGGACTTGATCGCGGCGTCGCGGGCGATCTCGCGCTCGGTTTCGAGGTCCTTCTCGGTCACGTCTTCGCGGCGGAGGAACCGCGGCTCGGCTGCAGCGATGTGCATCGCCACGTCCTTCGCCACTTCGGTGAGGTTGGCTCCCTTCGTCCCGCCTTGCGCGACGACTTCCACCATCACGCCGATCTTGCCGCCGCCGTGGATGTACGTTCCGATCGCGGAATTGGCCGGGGCGTCGTACTTCGCGAAGCGGCGGATGGAGATGTTCTCCTTGATCGAGCCGATCATCTCGGCCACTTTCTGGCCGACGGTGTCCGCGCCCGGCCACTGATCGGCGAGCAGCTGCTCGACGGACGTGGCGCTGCTGCCGGCGATCACTTTCGCGACGTCTTCGGCGAACTTGCGGAAGTTCTCATTGCGGCCGACGAAGTCGGTCTCGCAATTCACTTCGACGAGCACGCCGGTGTTGCCGCTGACGTAGGACTGAACCGTGCCTTCGGCGGTGACGCGGCCGGCCTTCTTGCTGGCGGCGGCGAGCCCCTTCTTCCGAAGGATCTTCGTCGCCTCTTCCATGTTTCCATTGGCCTCGGTCAGCGCGGCTTTGACGTCCATCATGCCCGCGCCGGTCTGCTCGCGCAGTTCCTTGACCATTGATGCACTGATTGCTGTCATGGGTGTTTGCTCCTCTAAGGGGCTCTGAACGGCGCGCGGGTTTACCGCGCGCCGCAGATTGTCGGCAGGAAAAACGAACTACTGAACCGCGGGTGCGACCTGTTCCGAAGCGGCGTCCGCCGGCACCGGCATCTCGGCCGGCTCACCCTTGTCTTCCGTCCCGATGTAGCGCTCCTCGGCGAGGTTGTAGCCCTCGAGGACCGCGTCGGCGATTTTCTGGGTGAAGAGGCGGATGGCGCGGATGGCGTCGTCGTTGCCCGGGATGACGTAGTCGATGTCTTCCGGGTCGCAATTCGTGTCGACGATGGCCACGACCGGGATTCCGAGCTTCTTCGCCTCTTTGACCGCGATGTACTCCTTCTTCGGGTCGATGACGAAGAGCGCGTCCGGAAGCCCGTCCATCTCACGGATTCCGATCAGGTTCTTCTGCAGCTTCTCCCGTTCCTTGTCGAGAGCGGCGCGCTCTTTCTTCGACATCTCCTTTTCGGAGTCACCGAGGAGCGCTTCGATTTCCTTGAGGCGCTCGATCGACTTGCGAACGGTGGTGAAGTTCGTGAGCGTCCCGCCAAGCCAGCGGCTGTTCACGTAGAACATGCCACAGCGGTTCGCTTCTTCGAGAATGGCATCCTGCGCCTGGCGCTTGGTGCCGACAAAGAGAATTCGCTTTCCCTGGCCTGCCAGGTCGGCGATGAACTGCGAAGCTTCTTTAAAGAGCTTCAGCGTCTTCTGCAGGTCAATGATGTAGATCCCGTTGCGCTTCCCGAAGATGTACTTCTTCATCTTCGGATTCCAGCGCTTGGTCTGATGACCGAAGTGAACGCCAGCTTCCAAAAGCTCTTTCATCGTAATAGAGACCGCCAAGTAACCCTCCTTCGTGTAATGAAAATTGGGAATTGAGAATTGAAAACCTGACTCAAACAAAAAGCAGGAGCGACGGATCGCTCCTGCTTCAATTTACGACCATGAGAAAAACGGGAACATGGATCAGCGCTTCGAGAACTGGAAGCGGGCGCGGGCGCCCTTCTGTCCGTACTTCTTGCGCTCCTTCATGCGCGGATCGCGCGTGAGGAGGCCGGCCTTCTTGAGGCGCTTGCGGAGCTCCATGTTGTAAATCTGAAGCGCGCGGGAGATGCCGTGGCGGATGGCGCCCGCCTGACCGCTCGGACCGCCGCCGTCCACCGTCACGACGATGTCGAACTTGTCGACCGTCTCCGTGAGCGAGAGCGGCTGCTTGATGATCATCTTCAGCACTTCGTTGGCGAAGTAATCGTCCAGGCTGCGGCGGTTGACCGTGATCTGGCCGCTGCCCGGGCGGATGTGCACACGAGCCGTGGACGTCTTCCGTCTGCCCGTTCCGTAATATTCAACCAAAGCCAAGGGATATCCTCCTGTGATTACTCGCCGACCTTGAAGGTCTCGGGCTTCTGAGCCGTATGCGGGTGCTGCGTTCCGCGGTAAACCTTCAGCTTCTTCAGCATCTTCCTGCCGAGCTTGTTCTTCGGCAGCATGCCCCACACCGCTTCCTCGATCATCGTCTCGGGCTTCTCGGCGCGAACGAAACGCGCAGCCTTCGACTTGAGCCCGCCCGGATAGAGAGAGTGATGACGGTAGATCTTCTCCTCCTCCTTCTTACCGGTGAGGACGATCTTCTCGGCGTTGATCACGATCACGTGATCGCCCGTGTCGAGAAACGGCGTGTAGGTCGGCTTGGTCTTGCCGGAGATGATCCGGGCGATCTGGGTCGAGAGGCGGCCGAGGACCTGCCCCTCCGCGTCGATGATGAACCAACGCGGCTCGATGTCGCCCTGTTTGGGGAAATACGTACGCATGACTCTCCCTGAAACTTAGTGAACTGGACCGGAAAAACCGCAGCACCTGGTGTGAACAGCCGCGCGCCGCAAGTCCTTCAAATCAAAGACAACTACACACCTTTCCCGAGGAAAGGGGTGAAACGGTAACACTGCCGAACAAAGGGTGTCAAGGCATTCATTCCCTGACCCCTTCTATTGGAAAGGTTTAAACGCGGGCGAGGTCGCCCGCGCTCCACCCGCTACCGTTTCAACGCGATGGCTCCGGCGATCCCAAGAACCGCCGCCAGCAGCAGAAGAATCCCACCGGAGAAGGTCGGGATGCTCGTAGCCGCGGAGACGAAGGCCAGCTGGCCGCGGATCGCACCGCCGGGGAAATCCGTCGTGTGGACGTTCACGTAATAGCCCGCCGGATTGGCGATGATCGCGGCGGTATCGCCGGCCGCGGCCGTCGTGCTGCCCACGAGAGAACCGCCGACCCAGGTCCCGCTCAACGGGATCAGGATGCCGCCGTTCACCCCGGCCGCACCGACGTGAATGTGCTGTCCGGTCGGAGGCAGCGTGATGTTCTGGACGTTGATCGTGTAGGTCACGAGCGTTCCGTTGATCACGACCGTGGCCGTTCCCGCGCCGTCGGGATCTGCCGGCGGAACCTCGTTCGCTCCGCTGAGAACGGCCGTATACGTCTGCGCCGAGACGGTGACCGGAACCAGGAGAAGAAGAAACGCCAGGAAGAGACGGGTCATCGAAGTTCTCATGAACCCTCCATCACGCGTTCAGTTGTCCGGGGCGTGACGGAGTGTATCACCGCCCCTTGCCGCACCGTCGATACCAGTGATACAAGCGCGGCCCGAGCGTGCCGGCCCAGATCATCGAAGGGAAAAAAGTCGCCCGAGACGTCGAAGCCGAGGTCTCGGCCGAGATCGCCGCGCTCGGTTTTCGCCCCGGGCTGGTGGCAGTGAGGGTGGGGAACGATCCCGCGTCCGAGGTCTACGTCCGGAGCAAGGCGAAGAAAGCGGAGGAGCTGGGACTGCGCGGATCGCAGCGCATCCTTCCTGACACCACGACCGAAGCAGAGCTGCTTGCCGAAGTCGACCGGCTGAACCGAGACCCTGAAGTCGATGGAATCCTCGTCCAGCTGCCGCTGCCGAAACAGATCGATCCGCGCCGCGTCATCGATGCCATCGACCCGATGAAAGACGTCGACGGCTTTCATCCGACGAACGTCGGTTTCCTGCACATGGGTCGCCCCGTCCTCGCTCCGTGCACTCCCGCGGGGTGCATCAGGCTGATCGACTCGACGGGAGTGTCGATCGAAGGCAAACGCGCCGTGGTCGTCGGCCGCAGCGACATCGTCGGCAAGCCGATGGCCGCGCTTCTCCTCCAGCGGCACGCCACGGTGACGATCGCGCACTCGCGGACGGCCCAGCTGGAGAGCGTCGTCCGTGAGGCGGACATCGTGGTAGCCGCGGTGGGCAAAGCCTTCATGATCACCGACCGGATGATCCGGCCCGGCGCGGTCGTGATCGACGTCGGAATGAACCGGGTCGGCCCGGAAGCGTCGGTCCTGCTGGCGCACGACCACGAAAAGACCCACCTTCTCCAGAAGAACGGGTCCGTGCTGGTCGGCGACGTCGATTTCGTACGCGTGCGCGAAGTCGCTTCGTGGATCACGCCAGTACCGGGGGGCGTCGGGCCGATGACCATCGCCATGCTCATGAAGAACACGCTCGAAGCCGCGAAGCGGAGACGCGCATGATCCTTCGCGTCGGCCTCACCGGCGGCATTGCCAGCGGCAAGTCGACGATCACGCGCATCCTCGCCGGCCTGGGATGCGTCACGGTCGATGCGGACGAAGTCGTCGGACGGCTCTACCGCCCCGGCGGGACCGGACACGAAGCCATCGTGCGCGAGTACGGGAAGGAAGTGCTGCTTCCCGACGGCGAGATCGATCGAAAGAAGCTGGCGGATCTCGCATTCGCTTCCGCGGAGTCGGCGGCGAAGCTCAACGCGCTCATCCATCCCCTCGTCATCGACGAAGAGAACCGGATCATCGCCGCGGAAGAACAGCGTTTCCCGGACCGCGACCGCATTTTCGTGGTCGAAGCGTCGCTCCTTCTCGAATCCGGCGGCCGCGATCGCTACGACCGGATCCTCGTGGTCGATCTCGATCCGGCGATGCAGATCGAGCGCGCCGTGGGCCGCGGACTGTCGCGCACCGAGGCCCAGCGGCGGATGCGGCACCAGATGAACCGCGAAGACCGCCTCCGCCACGCCGACTACGTCATCGACAACAGCGGCGACCGCCGTTCGGCCGAGATTCAGACGCGCGAGGTGTACCAGAAGCTGAGGGACGATCTCTCGCGGATGAAACGGCCGAAACCGAAGGATGAAGGATGAAGGATGAAGGATGAAGGAAGGATGACCTCACCAGCTGTCATCCCGAGCGTTAGCGAGGGACCTGGGGGGCGGGTGGCACGCGGTCCGATCGTCGCGCCCCCTTCACACCCAGATCCCTCGCTACGCTCGGGATGACAGAAACAGGGAGGTTCGTTTGAACGATCAGGGCACCGCGAAGCTCGTCCGTACCATCGGTTTCTGGGGACTGGTGGCGATGTGCATCAATGCCGTCGTCGGCAGCGGTGTCTTCCTCCTCCCCCATGAGTCGTACAAACTACTCGGGCCGTTCTCGCTCTGGGCGCCGCTGCTGTTCGCGATCCCGGTGTTCATCCTCGTCCTCTGTTTCGCAGAGGCGTCGAGCCATTTCTCGGAGCCGGGCGGCGCGTACCTGTACGCCAAGACCGCGTTTGGTGACGGCGTGGGCTTCCTCGTCGGATGGATGAACTGGATCGCGCGCCTGACGTCGCTCGCCTCTCTGTCCAACGGATTCGTGCTCGCTCTCGCGCTTTTCTTCCCAAGCCTGAAAACGGGAATTCCCCGCGCGGTCGTCATCACGACCACGATTCTCCTTCTTGCTCTCATTCACTACGTAGGCGTCCGGTACGGAGCCGCATCGATCTACATCCTCACCTTCGGCAAGCTCGTGCCTCTCGTCGGCTTCATCATCCTTTCGCTGGCGGTGTGGAAGACCAACCCGATCCCGCAGTCCCTCGCTCTTCCCGGCCCCGATACGCAGTGGGTGGACGCAGCCCTCTTCATGCTTTTCGCCTACGCCGGGTTCGAGAACCTCGGCGTTCCGGCTGGCGAGTTCAAGAACCCGCGCCGCGATCTTCCGTTCGCTCTTCTCGCAGGCATCCTGGCCATCGCCGCGATTTACGTGCTGGTGCAGCTCGGCGCGATGTCGGCACTCCCTGACCTTTCGCAGAGCGACACGCCCATCGCATCGGCGGCATCCGCGATCATCGGCCCGATCGGCGGAGTGATCGTGACCATCGGCGCGCTCATGTCGATGGCAGGCACGAACTCCGGCACGATGCTCGAGGGCTCACGCATGCTCTACGCGCTCTCCCTCGGACGGCGCATGGGGAACCTCTCATACGTGCATCCCCGCTTTCACACGCCGAGTGTCGCCATCGCCATCCATACGACCGCGGCGCTGATCTTCGCTCTCAGCGGGTCGTTCCGGCAACTGGCGCTGCTGTCCGCGGTGGCGCGCCTGACGACCTACCTCGCCACATGCCTGGCGGTGCCTCGCCTCCGCAAGCTCAACGAAGGGTTCCGAACCCCAGGGCTGATCGTCCCGATCCTTGGAACGGTCGTCGCATTGGCCTTCGTGGTGACGCTCGACCGCTGGAAACTGCTGGCCGCGGGCATCGCCCTCGCCCTCGGAACCATCGTCTACTTCCTCACCCGGCCTCGAGGTTTCGTTTCTTCCGGCGAGAGGGTCTAAAGGTCATGAAGAGAGCGCTGGCAGTCGTAGTCGTCGTGATGTCGCTGGTGGCGCCGGCGAGCGCGCGCGCGACCGCCACGTTGAATGGTGTTGACGAAAAGCAACCGCAGAGACGCAGAGGACGCAGAGGGACGCAGAGGGTCATATCTCTGCGTCCCTCTGCGCTCTCTGCGTCTCTGCGGTGAACGGTTTCCCAGACGTCAGACCGCTTCCGAGGCGCTCGAGAACGTGAACTGTGTTCTCACCGCGGGACAGACGATCGAGAAGTCCTCCGATTCCGACCCGCGCGTGCGCACCTCGCGGCTCATGGCATCGAGCTTCGAGAACACGGAGACAGGCGTGTCGTTGAATCGGAAGTTCCGCAGCGCGTGACGGATCTTCCCGTTCTCGATCTTGAAAACGCCGTCGCGGGTGAGACCGGTCAGCAGGACACTCTGGGGATCGAGGAACCGGATGTACCAGAGCCGCGTGACGAGCACGCCGTTCTTCGTGCTTTTCACGAGGTCGGCGATCGATCCCGTCCCGCCCTTCATGATGATGTTCACCGGACTCGGTACCGGCTCGGCCTTCATCTTGTCTGCCCAGAAGCGGCTGTAGACGAGATTCCTGAGCACGCCGTTCTCGATCCAGCTGACTCGCGATGTGGGCAATCCGCCGCCGGCAAATACCGGACCGGGCGCGCGCGTGTCTCCGGGATCGGTCCAGATCGTGACCTTGTCCGAGAGCACCTTCTCCCCGACCTTCGTGCCGCCGCCCTTCTTCGAGAAGAAGGAGCGTCCCTCATCAGCCGAGCGCGCGTCGAACTGGAATGCGAAATAGAGGAGCAGGTCGGCAACCGCCGCCGGTTCGAGGATCACGGTATAGGTACCGGGATCGAGCGAACGCGGATTCTTCGACATGACGGCCTTTTCGGCCGCGGTGTCGACGAGCGCTGCGGCGTTCATCTGATCGAGCCGGTCGGCGTTCGTACCGGCCCATCCGGATCCGTTCCCTTCCTTCGTGCGTACGGTGTTGGAGAATGTCGCGCGCGACAGACGGTCGTACGCGAAGAGACCGCGAGAATTGCCGAGCGCGCTCACCGTCCCGGAATTCGTCATGAATCCGGCCGCGACCAGGTTCGTTTTCTTCGCCAGCTGGATGGCGTGACGCGCAACGCTGGCGCGCGACTCCGGCGCAGCGCTGGCGGTCGCCTCGTCGTAATGCGAGCGGTCGGCATACTTCTGCTCGCCAAGGAGGGGCATCGACTCCGGATCTTCGGGAGCAAAGCGCGCGGTCTCCTGCGCCCGTTGAACCACGCGGCGGAGGCTCTCATCGTCGTACTGGTTGATGGATGCGGCTCCGCGCCGTTTCCCGTAATAGGCGCCCACGGTGATCACGACGTTGCTCACGTCACCCGACGTCGAGACCTCGTTGTTCGCATAGCGCAGATTCGCTTCCCGATTCGCCTCGATCGAGACCTCGGTCTCATCGGCTTTTGCCATTTCCAGCGTGCGCCGGATGATGTCGCGTGCTTCGTCTCGTGTCAGGCTCACATCGTCCTCGCTGTGTTGATGATGTTCACGTTGCGGAATCGCGCCGCGGCGCATCCGTGGGAAACGGCGTTGACCTGGCCGGGCTCACCTTTGCCGTCGTAGAACGAGCCGCCGAGGGTGTACCCCTCCGAGCAGATCCGATCGCACGAGTTCCAGAACTCGGGTGTGATCGCCTGATATGCCGCATCCTCGACGAGCCCGGCGATCTTTCCGTCGCGAATCTCGTAGAAGAGCTGTGCTGAGAACTGGAAGTTGTAGCGCTGCTGGTCGATCGAGTACGAGGAGCGGCCCTCGCCGAGAATGCCGCGCTTCGTGTCGGCGATGAGCTCGTCGAGGGTGAGCTTCTCTTTGCCGGGGCGGAGCGACACGTTGGGCATCCGCTGGAACGGCACCGAGCCCCAGGAATCGCCGTACGAACAGGCGTGCGATTCTTTCTGGCCGATCCACGCCGCCTGATCGCGCGTAGTCTGATAGTCGACGAAGACGCCGTTGCGGATGAGGTCCCATTCGTGCGTCGGGACGCCGTCGTCATCGTAGCCGCACGTCGCCAGCGCCTGCGGCTGGGTGCGATCCGCGAAGAAGTTCACGATGTCCGATCCGAATTTGAACTTACCGAGCTTGTCCGTCGTGAGGAACGACGTGCCGGCGTAATTCGCTTCGTAGCCGAGGGCGCGGTCGAGCTCCGTGGGATGTCCGACCGACTCGTGGATGGTGAGCCACAGATTCGACGGTGCCAGGATCAGGTCATACTTTCCCGGCTCGACGCTCTTCGCGCTGAGCTTCTGGACGGCCTGCTCGGCCGCTTTCTCCGCCTCCGCGACCCACGGATAGCTCTCGGTCCATTCGTAGCCGGCACCGATCGGCTCGGCCAGCGAATTGCGCGTCTTGAACTTGCCGGCCTGCCGGTCGACGGCCGTGACGGTGAAACTCGGCGCCTGTCGGATGATCACCTGCTCGATCTCCGACCCCTCGGTCGACGCGAACTGCTTCTCCTCCTTCACGAAATTCATGTTCGACGTGCAGAACGCTGCGCCTTTGACCTTCAGCGCGGCCGCGTTGATTGCCAGCAGCAGGTCGATCTTGTTCTGCGTCGGGACGCGGAAGGGATCCTTCATGACCGGCGTCTGCCACGTATCGCGGTAGGCCTTGACCGGTGCGAGGACGACCGGCTTTCCCTGTGCCGCGCGGTTCGCTCTGGCAATGGCCACGGCCTGCGCGGCGACGCGATCGATCTCCGCGGCCGTCACGTTCTGCGACGCGGCGAATCCCCACGTTCCGTCAACAAGCACGCGGATCCCGAATCCGAACGACTCGGAGTTGCTGATGTTGGTCACGCGCTTCTCCCGCGTGTTGATCGATTGGCGGAGGTAGCGGTTCAACCGGATGTCGGCGTACGAGGCCCCTTTCTGCTTCGCAGTCTCGAGGGCACGCATGAGCAGCTCACGGTCCTGCATGTCAGATCTCCAGTCCCAGGAATTCGCGGTCGCGATCGAAGCCGGTCGAACGAAATCGAAGCGCGTGCTGGCGGGCATCGTCGAGCGCGAGCCGTCCGAATCCGCCATCCGGAACGGTGGCCTGATATGGATCGCCCGTAAGCATGACCGGAGTTTCAGCCCGCTCCGGCGCCGCGGCGACCATGGAGGGCAACAGCGCGCTCCCGCCCGCGACGACGGCCGTCGTCACCAGGAATTCACGTCGTGTCTGTTTCATGGGGGCAAGTATAGGGCGGGGCAGTCCAAATTTTGGATTTTGGATTTGCAGATGCAGTCAAATCCAAAATCCAAAATCCAAAATTCAAAATGAGTTACAAGAACATCCACCCGCAGATGGCCACGGTCGCGATGGCGGCGACGATGTCGCCGACCAGGGCCGTGGGAACGGCGTGGCGCGTCTTCTTCACTCCTACGGCTCCGAAATAGACCGCGAGGACGTAGAACGTCGTCTCGGAGCTGCCGTACATCGTGGCCGCGGCGCGGGCGAGGAACGAATCGGGACCGTAGGTCTTAACGATGTCGGTGGTCATGGCCAGCGAGCCGCTGCCGCTCAACGAGCGCATCACGCCCAGGGGAAACAGCTCCGGCGGAAAGTTCACCGCCGAGAGGATCGGTCGGATTGCATCGGTGAGCATGGCCATGGCGCCCGACCCCCGAAACATGCCGATGGCGACGAGGATGCCGACGAGGAACGGGATGATCTTCACGGCGACGTCGAATCCTTCTTTCGCGCCGTCGATGAAGACGTCGTACACCTTCACCTTCCGGATGATTCCGGCGAGCGGGATCCCCACGAGCAGGACGGGGATGGCCCACAGCGAGATTGCATCGAGGACGGCGCGGATCACTGCTGCACCTCATCCACGTCTGATAGGCGGGCGGGATCGCCCGCGGCTCCACCAATCCCGCCCGCGGATCCACCCGGCTGCGGATAGAACCTCTGCAGGATCTTGGCGACGATGATCGAGATCACGGTGCCGATCGCGGTCGCGACGAGCGTCGTCGAGATGATCGCGGTGGGATTCTTCGAGCCCGCTGCCACGAGCACGCCCAGCATCGTGGCCGGCACGAGCTGCACCCCGGCCGTGTTCATGGCCATGAAGATGACCATCGGGTTCGTCGCCGTGTCCTTCTCCGGGTTGAGCGTCTGCAGTTCCTCCATCGCCTTGATGCCGAATGGTGTGGCGGCGTTGTTCAGGCCGAGCATGTTCGCGGCGATGCTCATCACGATCGCCCCGATCGCCGGATGCTCCGGCGGGACCTCGGGAAAGAGGACGCGACTGATGGGGCGGAGCGCGCGGCCCAGCATCGTGACGAGTCCCGCCGCTTCGGCGATGCGCATCATGCCGAGCCACAGCGTCATGATGCCCACGAGGCCGATCGAGATCTCGACGGCGGTCTTGGCGGAGTCGATGGCGCCCTTCGTCACGGCGTCCGCGGTGCCGAGAAAAGCGGCGACCACCAGAGCGATGGCCATCAGCCCGAACCAGATGTAATTCAGCATGGCGCCGATTGTACGTGCGCCGCGCTCGCTCTTATCGGGCGACTGCTCGCCGCCGTCCGGTCGTGGCCGTGCCGAACCGAGTCACGAACGCGCGCGGCACACCGGCATAGATGCCCTCGGCCACGCGGTCGTATCCGAGGTACAGGAGGCCTCTGGGAGAGGTGGCGGCGTGAACGGATCCGAATTGCGTGCTGTCGTGCCGGAAAATTTCCTGTCGCGGCATCGTCCTGACCTGAGCGAGCGGCGTCCGCGCGGGAAACGTCACGGCCGTCCAGACGATGAACGTCTCGGTACTCACGATCTCGAGGCGCCTGCTCATGAGCACCAGCCGATCGCCGAATCGGGCCAGCACGGGCTGAATGGGCCTGGCAGCAATGCCGCCGTCGATGCTCGTGCCTTCACCAGACCCTTCCCTGTCGAACACCGATCCTTCGGGCGAGACTCGAACACCACGCACGTACCATCCGTTGGCAAAAGAGGACCAGAGGAACACGTAGTTCTCGCCGTCCCATGCGACGACGGGCTTTTCCGAGAACGCGCGGCGTTCCTCGACGATGAGTCCCGAAGGATCCAGAGTCGCTCCCGATGCGGAGACACGCGCGGCGAACACTGACTGGAGATCGAGCCCGCAGGTGGGGACGCAGTCGCGGCGCCCGTCTACCCAGCCGACCAGAAAGTCGTCGCCATTCGAGGCGGCCGTGACGTCGTAGTTGAAACCGCGGCTGAAGACAATCTGTGTGTCGCCGAGTTCTGCCGGTCCTGACATGGAGAGGCGGCGGCTCATCACGCAGAGCTGGCCCTGCGAACATTCGGCGGTCCAGACCACCAGTGCGTGCGTCCCGTTGGCGGCGACATCGAAATGAGTCGCCGCAGGCGCGATCAGGATCGGTTCGAAATCGATCCAGTCGCCGCCGTCCGCGGAGATGCGGCGTGCGAACAATCCGTCGGCCTGCCGCCAGGTGACGATGTAGACACGAGGCGTGGCCGCGAGGCGTACGACCGGGAGAGCCAGCGTGTTCGAGGCCTGCTCGATCGCATAGACCTCGCGCGGCGCGGCGTCGAGCGGCCCACCGAACGATGAGAAGCGTCGAACGAACGCGCGAGCGAGACGATCGGGTCCGTTCTCCGCCCATCCGACGATATAGCCGGGGTCGGAGGCGGCCACGCGCACTTCCGACTGCAGTGTCGAGCTCTGGCTGACCAGCACCTGCGTGACCGTATTGAACGTGTCGCTGAGGAGCGTGCTCATCACGTCGAGCCAGCTGGAGCTCAGCTGGGTCCGGACGCCTTCGAAGATCAGACGATGCGACCCCTGGCTGGCGAGAGCCATTCCGCCCACCGTGCCGCGCCAGTCGCCAACGAGGTTCGCCGATCCGAACTGCCCTTCCGTCGTGACCGTCGTGAGGTACGTGCGGGTGATGCTCTGCGACGGCATCGGCACGCGCCATCCGAAGAGGTAGTGCGATCCCTCGCGAATCAGCTCGATGTCGCTGAAGGGCGGCGGTGGCGGAGGTCCGAGTGTCCCCGTCTCCCCGGTGTACACGCCCGCGTTGGTCAGGCGGTAGGAGTGCACTTCGGTCGTTCCCGGCCGTACATGCCGGACCAGGAGATAGCCATCGGACTTCCCTGCGAAAACGTCGAGGAGATCGAGTGTTCCCGTCAGGCCGCTGTCGACCGAGCTGACGATTGATCCGTCACCACTGACCCGGTCGGCGGCAATGCGATCGCCGGTCCCGCCGCTTTCGCGGCGTTGATATCGAAGAACGAGGAAATCCGTTCCGTCGGAAGCGCCGAGCCAGTGCGTGTCGAGCAGACCCGGAGGTGCGGCAGGGAGCTCGATGCGGATGACCGATGGTCCAGTCGGAAGCAGCGTGACGATCGAGCCGCGAAGGTACGAGGCGTCCGTCGAGGTGCGGCCCTGATCGAGGAAAAGCAGCCGCGGGAGCTCCGCGCCCTCGAGCGTTGCCACGAATCCTTCTTCCACATCGAGCGGCAGACGCTCGACCTTTCCATCGATGTCGATGAAGACCAGCTCGTGAAGAATCGGCATCTCCATCAGAACGAGGAAACGCTCACCGGTCCAGAAGGCGAGTTTCGGGATGCCGTGTCCGATGCGGAGGCCGAGGGGGTCGAGAACTTCGCCTCCCGCACCGATCCTCGCCGCGTACGTGAGGGTCTCGCCCGAGCGGTCGTCATTCCAGACCACGACGGCCATCGAGCCGTTCGAGTCGGCGACCACGGGCGACTGGTCGAGCGGAGCGGCCGTGATGACCGGTGCCGAGGCCGGAATTTCCGGAATCGACGGTTCCGGGAGCTGCGCCAGCACCAGCGACGGGACGAGCGAACAGACGACGAGCGATGCGAAGAATGGGATTCTCATGGCTGCCGAGAATCCGAGTGTAACAGGCGCAGCAGCAAATAAGCTATACGGCCACGAGAACTGAAACAGGCTCGAAACGGGCCGTGAAGAAGCGCAGCGCGGGCGGTTCGTACGTCATCCGAAGTCCGGCGATGTCCTCGCGATGCCGGAAGAGCTCCCCTACCGACCATGCGACCACGTCCATGTGCCGGTCGGAATAGACGCGCCGCGGGATCGTGAGGCGCACCAGTTCGAGGCTCGGCTTGCGGTTCGTTCCGGTGTGTGGATCGCGACCCGCGGAGACCACGCCGCGCTCCATCGCACGAACACCGCTGTCGATGTACAGCGCGGCGGCCAGCGTCTGCGCCGGGTAATCCTCCTGGGTCAGGTGCGGGAGGAAGCGTTTCGCGTCGAGGAACACGGCGTGACCGCCGATCGGCGTCACGACAGGAATCCCGTGGTTCATGAGCTGGGAGCCGAGGTAGCGGACCTGATGGATGCGGTGACGGATGTAGGCATCGTCGACCATCTCGAAGATGCCCCGCGCGATCGCTTCCATGTCGCGTCCCGCGAGGCCGCCGTACGTCGGCATGCCTTCGAAGATCACGACCTGTTCGCGCGCGGCCTGGAGCATGGATTCATCGTTCATGGCGAGGAATCCGCCGATGTTGACGAGGCAGTCCTTCTTCGCGGACATGGTGCAGCCGTCGAAGTGCGACATCATCTCGAGCAGGATCGAGCGCACGCTCTTGTCCGCATAACCGTGCTCGCGCTCCTTGATGAAGAACGCGTTCTCGACCGCGCGCGTGGCGTCGCACCACACCCGGATACCGAACGTGTCGCACAGCTCGCGCACGGCCTTGAGGTTCGTCATGGAAACCGGCTGACCGCCGGCGAGGTTGACCGTGCAGGCGACATTCACATACGGGATGTTCTCCGCCCCATGCTTCTCGATCACCTCGGTCAGCTTGTAGATGTCGACGTTGCCCTTGAACGGATGCTGCGAAAGAGGATCGTGCGCTTCGTCGATGACTACGTCGATGAACGTGCCGCCCTGCAGCTCCTGATGGACGCGGGTCGTCGTGAAGTACATGTTGCCCGGGATGACATGCCCGGGCCGGATGAGGATTCTGGAGATGAGATGTTCGGCGCCGCGTCCCTGGTGCGTGGGGACCATGTAGTTGAAGCCGTAGATCTCGCGGACCGCCGACTCCATCTTGAAGAACGACCGGGCGCCGGCGTAGGCCTCGTCGCCCATCATCATGGCGGCCCACTGGCGGTCGCTCATGGCGTTCGTGCCGCTGTCGGTCAGAAGGTCGATATAGACGTCTTCGCTCTTGAGGAGGAATGTGTTGTAGCCGGCGGCGGCCATGGCGCGCTCGCGCTCGGCGCGTGTGAGAAGGCGGATCGGCTCGACGGTTTTGACCTTGTAAGGCTCGGCAATCGGACGCATGGTTCCTCCGAAGCGAACGTAACAGCGAGCCCGCACATGGAGGGGCGAGTCTGGACACGCGACCCGGTGATGGCGGTCACAGGGCCGGGAAGACAGACATTTTGGATCTTGGATTTGCGATTTTGGATTGGTCTTAATCCAAAATCCAAAATCGCAAATCCAAAATTCGATCCTACCGCCGTACGGCTCTCCGTCTGCCCTCGCCGGTATACATGCGCAGGAAACCGCGGGGCACGCCGCCCACACTCATGTCAATGCGGTCGTACGTGACGAGGAGTTGAGAGCCGCGCGATGCGGCGTCCATCATGCCGAAGCGAACGCCCTCATTCACGGCGATCTCGATTCGCGGCAGGTCGCGAACCGTGCGCAGATCGGCTGACGGCGGAATTCTCACCGCTCGCCAGATCTGGTGCGGAGCATTGCCGCCCACGTTCCGGCGGAAGAAGAGAACGACACCGTCGCGATGCCCGACGAGGCGTGGGGTCGCCGAATCCCAGGCGCCGCTGTCATCGACCGTCGTGCCGAGACCACCCTCGACGCCGAGAATCGAGCCTGTGCGCGTGACGCGGGCAGCCACGATCTTCGACCCGGCATCGGTCCAGGCCAGAACCCAGGCCGCGCCATCCCACGCCATGGTCAGCAGCGACGGAAACCGCCGCCTTTCCTCGACGGTCAGAGCAAGCGGATCGACCGGCGTCCCGTCAGGGCGGACCCTCATGGCGCGAACCGAGGACGGCTCGGGTGGACAGAGGATCGAACAGGATGGGCGGGCTTCGATCCATGCGACCAGAAACTCCTCCCCGCTTGAAGCGATCACGACTTCACCGGGCGATTGCAGGTAGGACGCGCCGCTGCGAATCACGATCGGCACGCCCGGCGTCAGCGGACCCGACATCGGGAGTGTCTGCACCTTCACGCAGTCTTCAAAGCCCTGGGTGCCGCACGAATCGGCCCATGCCATCAAGGCGTTTTCGCCCGCAGCGAGCGCCGTCCAGCGCAGACGAGAAAGCTTCAGCGGTTCGGAATCGAGCCACTGTCCCGTTCCGGCCGAAAGGCGGCGAAGGGTCATCCCCTGGTGTGTTCTCATGGCAACGAGATAGGTCTCGCCATTCGAGACGATCGTCATCGGACCGCCGCCAGTTTCGGAGACGCGAAGCGGAGCGGCGTCCATCGGAGCTCCCGAAGGATCGAGTCTGCGCACCAGAGCGATGCGTCCTTCTTCCAGCCAGCCGGCGAGCCATCCGTTCGCTCCCGCTGCGACGGCCGCATGCGTTTCGGCAGCGGCCGAGAATGCGAGGAGCGAGTGCTCCCGCGGCGCATGATCATCATCGAGTCGGACGGCGGCCGATCCGTAGAAGGCGATCAGATTCGACCCGATGCGCGCGACCAGCGGAGGCGGTCTGAATCCCGGCTCGTAAAGAATTCCGCGCGTAGAGATCACAGAGCCGTCCGGCCGGAGTGCCGCGATATAGGAGATGCTGTATGCGCGGGAGTCGAGGCCCGACGTCCAGGTGAGCAGCAGGCGGTCGCCATCGCGAGTGAGTCGCACTGCCCGTGCGGGCGGCGGCGGGGCTTCGGGAAACGCGACCGCAGTCCCCTTCCAGACTCCCTCCCGGTCGAGCGGATAAATCGTAGGGCCGGGCGTCGTCCACGACGAAGTCGTCGCCAGAAGATAGCCGGAGCCGTCTCCGGCGACCGCACTCGACTGTTCGACGTACGTGTTCCGGATTCCCGTCTCTTTCGAGGAGAGAAGCGTTCCCTCCAGAGAGATCCGGTCGGCAACGACCTGTCCATTGGGAAAGGCGCCGGTCGACGGCGATCGCTCCTGCGTGCGCATGACGAGAAAGTAACGAGACTCCCGGCTGTCCCGCAACACGACCAGTCCCATTTCGCCGCTCGTGGCCACGGCAACCGGCTCCCGCGAACCGTCCGCAGGTCCGAACCGAGAAGCGGTGAGAGGCATCTCGGGCGTCAGCGGCTGGAGAGCGAAAGTCGGTGCCGCGGCGAGCGATATGAGAACCAGGAGGAGGGACACGAGAAGGAGCAGGCGCATGGGGAGAGGGTTCCGGGCGGGAGTTTACGCGAAAGATCGAAATGTTGAATTCAAATGTTGAATGCTGAATGTTGAACGAACCAGGTTTTCAACATTCAACATTCAACATTTCAACATTCAACATTTCGCCCTCCCCGCAGCCCCCTTCACGCCCAGGTCCCTCGCTGCGCCCGGATGACAGAAGTAAGATCATTCGCAGATGCGACGGCTCATCCTGCTCTTCGTACTCGTTCTCGCCGCCTGCGCGCGTCCTGCGCCGGAAACGCCGGAGCCGGAACAGGCGCCGGTCTCGATCCTGCTCATCACTCTCGACACGACCCGCGCGGACGCGATCGGACCGGCCACGCCCACATTCAACGCCCTCGCCGAGCGCGGCCGCCGCTATACGCAGGCGTACGCATCGGCGCCGCAGACGCTTCCCTCTCACACGTCGATGCTGACCGGCATCTATCCCGCGGCTCACGGCATTCACGAGAACGGGCGTTATCTGCTCGCCGGGCACCGACTCGCCGCCGAACAGCTCGGCACCGCCGGATATCGAACCGCCGCCTTCGTGTCGGCGTTTGCCGTGGCGCGACGGTTCGGCCTTGCGCGC
The DNA here is from genome assembly GCA_937870635.1 of uncultured Acidobacteriota bacterium. Lineage (GTDB taxonomy): Bacteria > Acidobacteriota > Thermoanaerobaculia > Gp7-AA8 > Gp7-AA8 > DATLEX01. Next base: position 37,176 of record CALMZP010000053.1, read on the forward strand.
GGCTTCGACGTTTACGACGACGACTTCGGCGGCGAAGAGGCTCAGCGTCCTGCCAATGTCACCACCGACCGTGCCGTCGCCTGGCTGGCGCAAACCTCCGAACAACCGGCGTTTCTGTGGGTCCATTACTACGACCCGCACTACCCGTACGAGCCCCCCGAACCCTTCCGCTCACAACACAAGAAGAAGCCCTACCTCGGCGAAGTCGCGTTCATGGATCACGAGATGGGCCGCCTCATTGAAGCGTTCGAGAAAAGCATCACCGGTCCACGCGCGATCATTGCCGTTGCTGATCACGGTGAAGGGCTGGGGGATCACGGCGAGGAGCAGCACGGCAATCTCCTCTATCAGGAGACGATGCTCGTCCCTCTCGTCATCGCGGGCGAAGGCATCCGCCCCGGCATCGCCGATTCGCCGGTCAGCACGCGGCGCATCTATCACACGATTCTCGACTGGGCCGGCCTCGACGGCACGAACAGCCTTCGCAAGCCGCAGAGCGAAGTCGTGATCGGCGAAGCGATGAAACCGTTCCTCGATTACGGGTGGAAGCCGCAGGTCATGGCCATCGAGGGTTCGCAGAAAGCGATTCTGGCGGGTCGGGTGGAGGTCTACGACATCATTGCCGATCCAGGAGAGAAAAAGGATCTGGGCCCCGAGGCGGCGATCAGCCGCGGCATCCGGGCCGCGCTGCGCGATTATCCGGTGCCATCGCCGCAGGCGGCCGCCTCCCCCGCCGTGAGCGAAGAGGAACGCCGGAAGCTGGCCAGCCTCGGATACGTCGCATCTTCGGCCCCGCCGGTCGTCCGTCCCGACGCGCCGCGGCCGGCGGACATGACGAGGCTCTTCCCTATCCTCGACCGCGCGTCGGGTCATTTCGTGCGCGGCCAGTACGCGGAAGCGCTGCCGCTCCTCGCGCGGATTCAGAAAGAAGACCCGCACAATCTCGACGCAGCCCTGCGTCTCGCCGTCGCACACTCGACCCTCGGCAACAACTTGGAAGCGCTCGCGGCGTTCGAACGCGCGCAGCAGATCGCGCCACAGTCGCGCGACGTCCGCGCCTACCTCGCGTTGCATCACGCCCGCGCGCAGGAGTGGGACCGCGCCGCACCGCTGCTCGAGCAGGTGGTCAGCGAAGAACCCGACCGGCTTCCGGCGGTCGAGGCTCTCGCCATCGTCCGCGAGCGTGAGCAGCGATTCGAAGAGGCGATCCGTCTGCGCGAGAAGGTCTACTCGATGCGCAGTCCAAGCGGCGCCGAGCTCGCGCGGCTCGGCGAGCTTCAGATGGCGGCGGGAAAGACCACTCCCGCGATCGCTTCGTTCGAGCGTGCTCGCGCCGCCCTCGGCAATGCATTCCAGCATCACCTCGAGCTTGGAGTCCTGTATCTCGCGGTTCGCCGTTTCCCGGAGGCGCGCGATTCGCTGGACCGGGTTCCCGCGACGCATCCGGGGTACTCAATGGCCCTCTTCAAGCGCGCGCAGGTCAGCGTGCTGCTGGGCGAATCCGATCGCCGGCGCCGGATTGAGGCCGCTCGCGCGAATGCCGATGCGACGACGAAAGAGCTGATCGAGAACGAGCGGTTGTTCCGGTAGGCCTCGCTCGCCCTCCCCACGAACAGCAACCGCGGAGACGCAGAGGACGCAGAGGGGACGCAGAGTCCTGCTGCCATCTCTGCGTCCCTCTGCGCCCTCTGCGTCTCTGCGGTGAGCGTCGTCCCCCGAAACAAGAAGGCCCGGCGTTTCCGCCGGGCCTCTCGTTCTGCTGCGTGAAGGAATCAGAATTTGACGCGCATCGCGACTTCGTAACGGCGCGGTGAATAGAACGACCGGGGAGTTCCGAAGTTGACGGAGTCCGTAGCGAATGGATTGATGTTGTACCCCGTCTGGTTGTCGAGAACGTTCATGACATCGAGATCGAACTGCAGGTTCACCCGGCTGACGGGGACGGTCTGCGTGTACTTGAAGTCGAACTGGTAGTGACTCGGAGACCTCCGCGAACCTGCTGGCTCAGCGTAACGATTCACGGAGCTGGTCGAAGATGTCAGATGTGAATAGGGGCGGTAATCCCACGCTTCCCACGGCTCGCCGGACTGATACACGCCATAACCGCCGGCCGTGGCGTTCCAGGGAAGACGGTAAGTGCCGATCAGTTTGAGCATGTGCCGCCGGTCGCCGCGGAGGAATCCGTACTTGTTGTCCCAGATCTGGCGGCCGGCCGCGTCGGCGATAAACGACGAACCGATGAAGATGTTGGCGTCGTTGCCGGTGGTGCTGTTGTCCTGATCGAAGTTGCCGTAGTACTGGCTCCAGGTGTAGGAACCGCGCAGAAAGACCGGCCCCGCGTTCCAGTCACCTTCCATCGTCGCTTCGTAGTACTTGGTAAAGGCGCCGTCGAGCTCGGCGATGACGTACGAGGAGCCGCTCAGCGTTCCCGGGCAGACGGCTTTGTTGGAGGCGCAGATCTGCCGGCGCTGATCGTTGAGGTTCGGAATGTAATCGGTTCGCGGGATCCCCTCCGGCGGGTTGTAATTCACGCGGGCGGAATTGTTCGTATCCTCCCAGAAATTCGTCGAATAGCGGTGCCGGCCGTAGAGCCGTCCGACGAACCGCTGGGTGAACTGGCGCGACGTACCGATCAGGTACTCGTCGACGTAGCGCGGGTCGAGGTCTTCGACGAAGAGCTTGCCCGAGGACGAACCAACCGGATTCACGCCGATCAGGACGCCGTTGGCATCGAAGTAGGCGTCGTAGAAAAGGTTGATGAGGGCGCGATCCCAGGAAGCGGCGCGCGGGAGCGAGGTCGCGGGGGGGTTGTACCTGGCGTAGCTGGTATACAGCGTATCGCGGCCGTTGTAGGCCCAGGTGGCGCCGAGCCGCGGCTGGATCTGCTTTTCCCACGGGATCTCGTACATCTCGTACTTGGAGCCGGGAGAGAGAACGTATCCGGAGAGCGTGGACGAATCGTTCCGGAGACCCTGGCCGTAGAGCGTGTCGTTCGAGACCACGAGGCCGGCGTTGAACGACCAGTTCTGCCACCGAATCGTATCGTTGAACTCGATGCTCTGCGACTGAAGCTCGGAATGGATGTTGTTGCTGGGAACGTCGCCGGTGCTGCGGATGAAGCGGTTCGTGAAGAAGACCGGCTGGCCGGCGCAGGCGGTATTGGCCGGACACTTGCTGCGGCCGCCGGTGACGGTGATGGATCCCCATCCGTTCGAGGTACGGGTCAGATCCTCTTCATCGACGTACCACTGATACCCGACGTGAAGGTCGTGCATGACATTCGTGCCGAGCGTGTGGTTGTAGCCGACCTGCCAGTTTGTCCTGTAGAAATTCTGATCGTTGATATCAGGGGCCGCGCCGACCGCGCCACCACCCGTACGCACACCATCGCGCAGGTAGCCGTAGCGCTCGATGATCGGAGCGATGAACGCGTTGAACGCCGCGTTCCCGGAGAGAGGAGTGGGAACCGCGAGCGCACCCATCTGATCGAGGTTGGCGATGTCGAGCCTAGTCCCGAGACTGATGGAAGAGAGCGAGCCGAGGCGCAGATGAGGAGCGTCCACGTTTTCATTCGCGTAATCGGTGAATTTGAAGGAGGCGTGGCTCCGGGGAGAAGTGATCCAGGAGGCCTCGAGGATTCCGATCTTCTGCTTCCCCTCGCCGCTCGTCCCCCGGCTCACCGTGGAGAATGCGCCGATGCTCTGGTTCTTTCCCTCACGCAGGGAATCGCGATAGCTGCCGTGAAGGAGGATGTTGCTGGTCGGCGTAAAGGTCAACTTGCCGAAGTACTCGTTCCGCTCGCTGACGAAGTTCGGCACGTCTCCGTAGGCGTTGGAGGTATTTTCGCGCTCAACCTCAGGGCGGTAGTAGGAACCGTAGACGAAGAGACGGTCGCGGAGAATCGGGCCGCCGACGTTCGCGGTCAGCCACGAACGCGTCGTGTCGCCCTGCAGGACGATGGTCCGCTTCGGATCGGCGATCATGGAGCTGTTCTGGAACTCGTATCCCAGCTCGCCCATCCATGAGCTCGTCCCCGATTTGCTGACCGAGTCGATCGTGAATCCCGCCGACCGGTTGAAGTCGATCGCCTTCGCTCCGCCTCGAATGACGGAGATCTGAGCGATGTCGTGCGTGGAGGGCTCGGCCGACAACGTCCCGAACAGCGGCAGCGTCACATTGACGCCGTCGAAGTGGTACATGTTGTCCTGGCCGCTGCCGCCCGCGCTCGGGCCGCGGACCGACATCTCGGTGTACTGCACGGCCGGGATGAACTTCACCAGGTCGCGGTACTCCTGGCCCGTGGGGAGTTCTTCGATCACCTGGCCGCTGAGAGCGCTCTTGACCTCCGTTGACGTGGGATCAATCATCGGCGTCTCCGCGGTGACGGTGATCGTCTCGGCGACCGCTGCCACACCCAGCTGCACGCTGGCCTGCGTATCCTGGTTCAGGTAGACCTGGACGTCGCGGGTCACGGTGCTCATCCCCGAGAGCGAGTAAGTCACTGTATAGCGGCCGGGCGGGAGCGCCACGAATCGATACTGCCCCGTCGAATCAGTATTGGTGACGCGAGCCTGCGGGAGCACTGTCGAGCGAGCTTCGACTGTCACCCCGGGCAGCGGCTGCCCGTCTGTCATCACGGTCCCGCTGATGCTGCCCACCTGCTGGGCGAAAACCGCGGGAACGATCAGGGCGGTGAGGAGAATGAGAAACGGGATACGGAGTGCACTTCGTCGGACCATCGGGCCTCCTTGTTTTCTGAGAGAAACCTAACCTTGGCCCGTATGGTAATGAAGTTCACACGTTCGTGTGCACCTTTTTTGATTGTGGATTTTAGATTTTGGATTGAAGTGCGACGGAAATCCAAAATCTAAAATCCAAAATCCAAAATTTAAAATTACTCGAGGGGCCGCTCCAGATCGCCGAGGAAGCGCTCGTCCTCGCGCCACGACTCGTGGACGCCGACGTGCAGGTCGAGATAGACCTTCGCCCCGAGGATGGCCTCCAGCTCCAGGCGCGCCTCGGTGCCGATGCGTTTGACCATGTCGCCGCGCTTGCCGATGACGATCGGCTTCTGCGACTCGCGCTCGACGACGATGGTCGCCCAGATCTTGATCAGGTTCTTCTCTTCGTCGTCCTCGAACCGGTCGACCGAGACGGCCGTCGTATACGGAAGCTCATCCGAAGTGTTCTGCAGAACCTTCTCCCGGATGATCTCAGCCGCGAAAAACCGCTCTGGCTGGGTGGTGAAATCCTCGGTGGGGTAGGTCGGCGGCCCCGGCTTCAGATTCCCGAAGAAGAGGGTCGCCAGCTCGTCGGCGCCCTCCCCGCTCGAGGCTGACAGGGGCACGATCTCGTCGAACAGCTCGAAACCGGAATACTGCTGGATCATCGGCAGGAGGCGGTTCTTCTTCAGAAGGTCGATCTTGTTGAGAATGACGAAACGTTTGGATTCAGGCTGCTTCGCCTTCTGCTCCCGCAGCATCTCGATGACGTACTCATCGCCTTTCCCGAACGCCTCGCTCGCGTCGACGATCAGCGCGACGATGTCCGCCTCGCCGAAACTCTCCCGGACGTGATGCATCATCCTCACGTTCAGCTTGTGCAGCGGCCGGTGGATTCCCGGCGTGTCGAGGAAGGCGATCTGCCCCCGCGGTTCGTTGAGGATTCCCACGATCCGGTTCCGGGTCGTCTGCGGCTTGTTCGAGACGATGGACACCTTGTGGCCGAGAAGGCGGTTGAGCAGCGTCGATTTCCCCGCGTTCGGGCGGCCGACCAGGGCGACGACTCCGGAACGTGGCTGGGGGACCGCCATCACTCCGCTCCTTCGTCTTCATCAAGCCGCTCGGCGTCGGGATCCGCTGACACCTTCACCCGGTAGATCCGCCGACGGTCGGCCCGATCCACTTCAAAACGGAACCCGTTTTTCCTGACCACCGTCCCGACCGCCGGCACACGGCCCGTCGTCGTGAAGATCATGCCCGCCACGGTTTCGTAGTCATCGCCACTCAGCGTCGCGCCCAGCTTTTCCTCGAGATCTTCCACGCGAATGAGGCCGCTGACCATGTAGGTGCCGGTCCCCGTGTCGACGATGGTCATCTCTTCGTCTTCGTGTTCGTCAGCGATCTCGCCGACGATCTCTTCGACGATGTCTTCGATGGTAATGATGCCTGCCGTGCCGCCATACTCGTCCACCACGACCGCCACCTGAATGTGCTCGGTCTGAAATTCCTTCAGCAGCTCGGAGACCTTCTTCGTCTCGGAGACGAAGTACGGAGGACGCGCCAGATCGGCGATCGGCTTCATCTCCCCTTTCAGCACCGCGTCGAAGATCTCCTTGATGTGGACGATGCCGGTGATGGCGTCGATGGTCTCCTGATAGATCGGAATGCGCGAGTACTTCGATTCGCTGAACTGGCGAGCCAGCTCGGCCAGCGGCCGGCGCGCGTCGAACGCCAGGACGTCGATGCGCGGCGTCATCAGCTCGCGCGCCACGCGGTCGCCGAAGTCGACGATCGACTGCAGCATCTGCCCTTCGCCGGCCTCGAGGATCCCTTCCTCTTCGCCGACGTCGATGTAGGCCTGCACCTCCTCATCGGTGACATCCTCGGCATCGTCGTCGCCGTTGCCGTCACTGTCGAAACGCTCGGCGAGCTTGCGGAGCGGATAGAGGATCGGCCAGAACACCAGTACGAAGAGGTGCGTCACCGGGATCAGGCCCTTGAGCACCAGCTCCGCGATGTTCTCCGGAACCATGGCCAGGATGAACTTCCAGACGAGGACGATCGCCGCCCAGAGAAGCGTCGAGCGGAGGAGAGCCGACCCGAACGACATCTCGTCCAGGCTCATGGTGGTCGTCGCCAGGGCGACGAGGAGCGCGATCTGGAGCAGCGCACCGGTGACCAGTTGAAAGTTCTGCGCGTCGAACCGGTTCCAGAGATGCGCGTCGCCGGTCGTCATCCGGCGAAGGCGGACGGGGCTCAGCTGCTGCGCGAAGAAACGGGCGGCATCGAAGACCAGATAGAGGACGCCGGAAAGGATCGAGATGACGATCCAGTGGGCCTGAAAGTGCGGGATGGTACTTCCCATGTTTGGGCGCGGATTCTAGTCGATTCAGGAACAGCAGACGGAAAGCCGGCGTTTGACCGCGTGAGGGAGATGCCGCGTGAACCCAGGAACCCTGCTGATGATCGTCGTCTCGGCCACGCTCGTTCTCCGTACGGGAGAGCGCATCGAGGTAACCGGACCCATCCGTGAGGTCGAGGGCCAGGTCGTTTTCCGTGTGCCCGGAGGCCCACTGTACTCCCTGCCGACGTCGGAGATCGACGAGAGGGCGACCGTGGCTCTCGAGGAAGAGCGGCGGAAGGCCGCAGAGCCAGCCCCGAAGCGCCTGAAAGTCACGGCCGCGGAGCGCGACCGGCTGCTGGCCGACCTCGCCCGCAACCGCAACGGGCAGCCTCCCGTCCCTCAACGCCTGCTGACCGAACCGATCCCCGAGCCGACGCGGGCCGAGCGCCAGGCCGATCGGGACGCCGAATGGGAGTGGCGGCGGCAGTCGCGCGCCTACGAGGAAAACGTCCGCCGGGCCGAGGAGCATCTGCAGATGCTGCTGAACCGCATCGACGAGCTCGAATCGGAGATCCGCGGTTTCCTCTCCCTCGGCTACAAACCGCGTCAGTTCAGTTATCAGACGACGAGCCTCGTCCGGACGAAGGAGCAGATCCCGGCCGCCGAGCTGGCCGTGACGCAGGCCCGCCGCGCCTGGGACCAGTTCCGCGAAGACGCCAGGCGCCAGGGCGTGATGCCCGGCTGGCTCAGGTGATTTTGGATTTTAGATTTTGGATTTTGGATTGGATCCGGGCTACCGATCCTTTCCTGCTTTCAATCCAAAATCCAAAATCCAAAATCACCCAAAGGACTCCCGATAGTCCTCGACGGCGGCCTCGATCACGCGCATGGCGTGGGCGGCGTCGTACATGCTGGCGATCTCGATCGGTGAGGCTTGGCCAGGCACCATCTTGTAGGTGCTGAAGTAGTGCTCGAGGCGCTCGACGAGAACGGGCGGAAGATCGCGCATTTCCTTGATCTCACCCCAGACGTAATCGCCGATGAGAACGGCGACGATTTTGTCGTCGGCTTCTCCCCTGTCGATGAGCTGCAGCCCCCCCACGACCCGTGCGTGGAGGACGATCTCCGACTTGGTGATCGGCCGCTCGCTGATGACGCAGATGTCGAGCGGATCGCCATCGCCGCGCTCGGCGCCCGGTGCCAGACGGCCGACGCGATCGCCGCAATAGGTCTTCGGGATGAACCCGTAAAGAGCCGGAGGCTGCGACGACGTGCGCTGCGGCCGGTCGACCCGGAGATACCCGGTGGTCTTGTCCACTTCGTACTTCATGAGATCGAACGGCGTGATCTCGATATAGGCATTGACGATGTGCGGCGCATCGGGGCCAATTTCGAGCCCGTGCCAGGGATGCGGTCGCCACTGTAGAAACGGTGTCGTCACGGCTGCGGTCCAAACGACTCCGAGATGACCTTCGAAGTGTCGAAGCCGATGCGCTGCAAAGCCGACGCCGCGCGCTCGAGGAACGGATCGAATCCGGCGGCCATCACGACGGACTCGGAAAGGGCGGCCCGATAACGCTCGATGAGCGGCTCGATCGGTCCGCTCACGTGTGTGATCTTTCCGCTGCGCGCCAGCGGATCGAAGTCAGCGGCGTAGAGAATGTATTTCCTGTCCGGTTCGTAGAGCACGACGATTTTGCGCGGATCATCGGTCGCCAGCATGTGCAGCACGATGCTGCGCACCGGGGCGATGCCGGTATCGCCGGCAAGGAACGCCACTGGGCGCGTGTCTCCGTCCGGGAGCACGAACTGGCCGTGCGGCCCTTCGACCGTGATCGCCGCGCCAGCCTGCAGCTCGTTCAACGCCGCGCCGCCGCGTCCCGGGCCGCGCCGGATGCACAGCTGCACGGCCTGGGGCCGCTCTGGCGCCGACGCGATCGTGTACGCACGCGACACACCCTCGGGAAAGCGGAAGTTCACCCATTGTCCGGGCAGGAAACGGAAACCCTCGTCATGCAGCGAAACGGTGAGCTGAACGACGTCGGGCGCGAGGTGCTCGATCTCGGTGACGGTTCCGGGAAACGCCATGCAGAGCGTTTCTTACCACATGCCCGCGCGAGCGAGCTTTTGAATCTTCCGGAGGATGCGGTCTTTCTTCAGACCGCGGAGGTGATCGACGTAGAGCATCCCGTTGAGATGGTCGACCTCGTGGCACATGGCGCGCGCCATCAGTCCCTCGCCCCACATCTCGCGCGGCTCGCCATTGCGATCGAGATATCTGAGGCGGGCGCGTTCCGGTCTCGTCACGACCTCCACGAAATCGGGGACCGACAGGCATCCCTCATCCTCGGTGATGGCGCCCTCCACCTCGACGATCTCCGGATTGATGCATACGTGAAGCTCACCCGGACGGCGACCGACGGAAAGGTCGATGATCATCAGCCGCAGCGACACGCCGACCTGGTTCGCCGCGAGCCCCACGCCGGGAGCGGCATACATCGTGTCGACCATGTCGTCGATCAGCTTGTGGATGGACGCGTCGATCTCGCCGACACTTGCCGTCGGGATGCGCAGAACTTCATCTCCGTATTTGACGATGGGAAGGACGGACAAGAGCACCTCGGAAAGGCTGAAGGATGAAGGCTGAAGGATGAAGGAAAACCGGATCGCGATCCAGCCTTTCCTTCATCCCTCATCCTTCCACCTTCATCCTTTTTTCTTGAGGCTCTCGATCATCGCCTCGACGGTGTGCGTCGCGCGCTTCTTGTAGAACTCGTCGAGAACCTTGCGGATGCGCGGGTACGTGGCCAGCGCGTTGTCGAGCTTCTCCTTGTCCAGACGGAGCAGCTCCGTGGGACGGGAGGCGGTGATGGTGGCCGTGCGCGGCTTTCCAGTGAGGACGCTCACCTCGCCGAAGAATTCGCCCTCGCCCAGCTTCGCGAGATAAACGCTCCCCGAGCCCTTCGTTCCGCGCGTATACACCTTCACCTCGCCCGAGGTGATGACGTACATCGAGGTTCCCGGCTCCCCTTCACTGATGATGACCGAGCCTTCTTCGTGCGACTCGAGCTCCATCTCCTTGACGAGCGCTTCCCGCTCCTCGTTGCCCAGGACTTCGAAGAGCGGGCTGTTTGGAACCGTCTGAGTGAAGAGCGGTTCGCTCTTTCCGGGTGCGGCTGCCGCCTGCGCGGCCGCGACCGCGGGCGCGGGTGCAGCCGCCTGCGCCTTCTCCGCCTTCTTGCGGACGGCGATGGCCTGCACGGTCAGACCGTTGTCGTCGTAGTACTTCGCCGTCGCTTCGTACTGCTCGGCCGCTTCCCTGACGGAACCTGCGCCGAGGAGCGCGTCCGCGTACTGGAGGCGGATGCGGGGGTTGGACGGGTACTTCTCGTGCTCACGCTTCAGCAGCGGAACGGCCCGGACGTAGTCCTTCTTCGCGAGCAGTGACGCTGCGTTTTCTTCCTCAGCCATATCAGTATTTTATCCGCTCGAGCTCCGCCTTCGCTGAGGCGGCTGATGTTGAGTATGGGTAGCGGGTGATGACTTCCTGCAACGTCTGGCGCGCGAGGGCGAGATCGCCGGTCTTTGCGTACGCGAGAGCGAGCTTGAAGACCGCGTCCGGAGCCTTGTTCTGATCCCCGTACTGTTGCGAGACGCGCCGGTAATGACTGATGGCGTTCGCGAAGTCTCCCGACGCGTAATAGGTCTCACCGAGCCAGAACAGCGCGTTGTCGGCGAGGTCGCTCGACGGATCCGCGTCGAAGACCCGCTGGAAACCCGCGCGCGCTTCCGCGACGCGATTCGATCCGAAATGGACGATCGCCGCGCGGTACATCTCGGCCAGCTCGGCACCGCGCAAGGCTCGGGACGCCGCGACGGCGGGCGTGGAGGCGGCAGCGGGGGCTGGCTCGGGTGAAATGACGCGCGCGGTGGAGGGCGATGGGACAGGCGCGGGCGAGGTCGCCCGCGCTCCAGTGGCCGGCGCGGGCGAACCACCTTCGCTCGCTTCTTCGAGTCTCGCCAGGCGCTCGTTCATCACGTCGAGCCGTTCGAGCAGCTCCGTCATCGACGTCTGGAGCTCGCTGGTCCGTACGTCCGCCGGTTTCGGCGCAGCGGCGTCGGGTTGCGATGCGCATCCGAGCGCAAGTGCGAGGCCGGCGGCCGCTGCGAGTCTCCTCATGCCTTGATTTCGTCGAGGCGGCGCCTCGCTTTGTCAGCGTATTCGCTATCCGGGAACTCACTCACCACGCGCTCGAAATAGAGGCGTGCCTCGCCCGACCGCCCCAGATTCTGGAGAGCATTGCCGAGGTCGAAGAACGCTGCGTCGCGCGCCGAGTACTCCGGATACGTGTCGATGAGATGGTTCAGGCGCTGGACCGCGGCTGTATTGCTTCCCCGCTTCATGTAGAACTTCGCCACGATGTGCTCGTGCTTCGCCAGCCGGTCGACCGCTTCCTTCAACTTTGCTTCGGCATCGGCGCGCAGCGGGCTCCGCGGATAGGTCCGGATCATGTCCCCGAACTTCTCGACCGCCTCGCGCGTCTTCTGCTGATCGCGGTCGGGTCGTTCCATCTGTTTGTAGGAGACCATCGCGATCTGCAGCATCGCGTAATCGGCGCTCTCGCTTCCGGGAAAGCGGTTGAGGAAATCGCGATATTTGTATTGAGCTTCCACGAGGCTCACCGGGTCGCCCTGGTTGAAGTAGGTATCGGCGATCCGCAGGAGGCTGCGCCGGCCGAGAGGGTCGTTCGGATAGTTTTCGTAGACGTGCGAGTAGTGCGTCCGCGCGCGCATCCACTTCCGGTTTTCGAAGTGCGCTTCGGCTTTCTCAAAGATCTGCTCTTTGCTGAGGTTCAGGAACTCGGGATCGACGACCGGGCGGAACTGGCGCGGGCCGCGACTACAGGCCGCGACCAGAATGATGGTCAGCAGTAGCGTGATGATTCGGTTCAGTCTCAAATCCCCTCCGGGGGTAATTTTGGATTTTGGATTTTGGATTTTGGATTTTGGATTGGGATGGACCGGCGGCACGAAATCCAAAATCCAAAATCCAAAATTGCGATCATGCTCGAACGGCTCCAACAGCGGCCCGGATCGCTTCCATTGCAGCGGGACGATTTTCCCGCCCGAAGACGGCGGAACCCGCCACCAGCATGGTTGCACCGGCAGCGGCGACCGCCGGTGCCGTTTGGGCGTCGATCCCACCGTCGACCTCGATCTCGACGGTAAGACCCCTCTCCCGGACCATTCTCGAGATTTGACGGATCTTGGGGACGACAGGTTCTAGGAAGCGCTGGCCGCCGAAGCCGGGGTTCACGCTCATCACCAGGATGTAGTCGCAGAAGTCAATCGCCGCCGACAGCGCCTCGGCCGGAGTGGCCGGGTTGATCGCAACGCCCGCTTTCGCTCCGCCATCACGGATTACCTGCAGAGCCCGCTGGAGATGCGGCTCCGCCTCGCAGTGGACCGAGATCATGTCCGCGCCAGCGGCGAGGAACTCCCCGATGTACTGCTGAGGACTGCTGATCATCAGATGGCAATCGAACGGAAGCTTCGACACCTTCCGGCAGGCCTTCACGATCATCGGCCCGATGGTGATGTTCGGCACGAAGTGCCCGTCCATCACGTCGAGATGGAGTAGATCCGCGCCCTCTTCGATGGTCGCGATCTCATCGGCAAGACGCGTGAAGTCCGCCGACAGCAGTGAAGGTGCGATTTTGATCATGGTTTGAAAATCGATGTCATCCCGATCGTAGCGAGGGACCTGGGTGTGAAGGGGGCGCGAAGATCGATCTCCTTGCCGCCCAGCCCCCAGGTCCCTCGCTCACGCTCGGGATGACACGCTACATGTAACCTCAATTCTGGATCGGTTCGGGCACGGGCTCGACGAATCCGCTCTCCTCGGCCTTGCTGACGACGACCGTGATCGGATCGCGACTGCTCACCGGTGCTCCGCGGAGCGGGTACTGCCGGATGATTATGCCATCCGCGATTCCCGGATAGGCTTCGAACTTCACGGTCGAGACCTTCAGGCCCCGCGCCTCGAGGCGCGGCCGCACCTGCTCGAGCCCGAGGTCGATGAGGTCGGGCATCACGAACGTTGGCGGCGGCGGAGCGACCGCCACGAGCAGAGATACGGGCCGCTCTGCTTCGACGACGGTCCCCTTCGGAGGGTCGACCGCAATGACGGCTCGCTCGGTGGGACCTTCCACATAGCTCAGGATGCCGACCTTCAGGTTCTGCTGACCGAGGCGCAGCACGGCAGTGCCCTGGCTCTCGCCCTTCAGCTCCGGGACTCGCAGCACCAGCGGGCCGGCGCTCAATTCGACGCGCAGCGTGCTGCCGCGCTTGATGAAGCTCGTTGCACCGGGACTCCGGTTCTGCCAGACGACGTGTCCGACCGGAACGCGATCGGAGTTGCGGCGATGATCGGTGTCGACGGTGAGGTCGATGCCGAGGTCGGAGGCGATGGCACGCGCGTCATGGACGGACTTCCCGATGAGATTTGGCGTGGGAATGGACCGTCCTTTGACGAAGAAGGTGAACCAGAAATAGGTGCTGCCGCCGAAAGCGAGCACCAGGACCGCCAGAAACAGAAGGTTTCCGATGCAGCCTCGTTTTACGGGCGCTGTTCGGGGCGGCCGTCCTTCCCCTTGTCCGCCCGGTACTCCGCTTCGTCGTACTTCCGGTCGCGGTTGCGGACGAGATACAACGGGATCAGCGCTTCCTTCCACACGTCCTCCACGCGCTCAGCAAAGACAAATTCGAGTCCTTCCTTCACCTCGGCCGGCACTTCCGTCAGGTCCTTGCGATTTCCTTCCGGGAGCACCACGGTCTTGATGTTGGCGCGCTGCGCCGCCATGACCTTCTCCTTGATGCCGCCGACCGACAATACTTTACCCCGCAATGTGATCTCGCCGGTCATGGCGACTTCATGGCGGACCGGCCGCTCCCCCATCACGGAGGCGATGCAGGTTGCGATCGCGACGCCCGCGGACGGGCCGTCTTTCGGAATCGCACCCGCCGGGAAATGAATGTGGATGTCGTGCTCGCTGAACATCTTGTCCGCGATGTCGAGCTCGCGGGCTTTCGAGCGGACGTACGAGTAAGCGGCCGTCACCGACTCCCGCATGACGTCGCCGAGCTGGCCGGTGACCGTTGTCCGTCCCGAGCCGGCCATGCGTGTTGCTTCGATGAACATGATCTCGCCGCCGAACGAGGTCCACGCCAGGCCGGTGGTCACGCCGATCTCGGGAGTGCGCTCGGCGAATTCGTGCTCGAAGGTGGGAAGGCCCAGGTAATCCTCCAGCGCGCCCTTCTCGACCGCGGTCACGCCCTCGGCTTCGCCGCCGGCGACCTTGCGCGCGATCTTGCGAAGGATCGTGGCCAGCTTGCGCTCGAGATTGCGCACACCCGCCTCCGCCGTGTAATCGCGGATCGTGGTCAGGAGCGACTCGTCTGTGAAGGTGACCTGATCCGGCTGCAGTCCATGATTCTCGAGCAGCTCCGGGATCAGATGCTTCTTCGCGATGTTCAGTTTTTCGTTCTCCGTGTAGCCGGAGAGACGAATGACCTCCATGCGGTCGCGGAGCGGTCCCGGAATCATGTCGAGCATGTTCGCGGTGGCGATGAAGAGCGTGTGCGAGAGATCGTATGGAATCTCGAGATAGCGGTCGACGAACGCGTGGTTCTGCTTCGGATCGAGCACCTCGAGCAGGGCAGAGGCCGGATCGCCGCGGAAGTCTTTTCCGATCTTGTCGATCTCGTCGATCATGATCAGCGGATTGGTCACGCCGACCTGCACATAGCTCTGAATGAGCTTGCCCGGCATCGCGCCGATGTAAGTCTTGCGATGGCCGCGGATCTCCGATTCGTCGGTGACCCCTCCGACGGCCATGCGGATGAACTTGCGTCCGAGCGCGTCGGCGATCGCGGCCCCCAGCGACGTCTTGCCGACGCCGGGTGGTCCCGCGAAGCAGAGAATCGGCCCCTTGAGATCGCCCTTGAGTTTGAGCACGGCCAGAAATTCGAGGACGCGTTCCTTCACCTTCTCGAGGCCGTAGTGGCGGTCATCGAGAATCTGCTCGGCCTTCTTCAGATCCAGCTGATCCTCGGTTTTCGCGTCCCAGGGGACCTGAAAAACGGTGTCGAGATGGCCTTTGATGACCGCGTAATCGGATGACGACGGCGAGAGCTGTCCGAGGCGATTCACCTCGCGGCGCAACTGAACCTTGTGCTCCTCCTTGATGGGGAGCGCCTCGACGCGTTCGCGATAGGTGTCCGCTTCGCGTTCGGCGCCGTTCGAGTCGCCGAGCTCGTCCTGGATCACGCGCAACTGCTCGCGGAGATAGTTCTCGCGGTCGCGGCGGTCGATCGACGTCTGAATCTGTCGCTGGAGCTCTTTGTCGACAGTCGCCTTGCCGAGATCGCGCTGGATGTACTCGATGAGCAGCTCGACGCGCTCGATCGGATTCACCGTTTCGAGCAGGAGCTGCTTTTCTTCGAGCGGCAGATTGACGAACGAGGAGAGCAGATCGGCGAACGTGTCCGGTCCTTCGGCCACGTTCATCTGGAGGATGTTCAGCAGCTCGTTCGAATACTTGGAGTCGCTTTCGACGAGCTTCTGGAAAAGCGACATCGCCTTGTTGATGAGATTGTCGGTCTTGACGTTCTTTGCGATCTGGCGCGGAACGACTTCGCGGAGCCGGGCCTCGAAGAACGGCTCGGTCTGGAGCATCTGCACAAGCTCCACGCGCTGGCGCCCCTGGAGGAACAGCTGGTACCGGTCGGCCGACAGCGGAAGACGCTGCACGATCGCCGCGAGCACCCCGATCTGCGACAGATCCTCGGGTCTGGGGTTTTCCTTGTCGCCGCTCTTCTGGCAGAACGCCGCGACGAGGTTCTGGTCGTCGGGCAGACCGCGCAGGAGGCGCACGTTGCGGTCGATTCCGACCTGCAGCGAGAGGACGCCCCCGGGGAACAGGACCGACGAGACAAGGGGGATGATCGGCAGACGGCTGGGGACGTCTACCTCGATCCACTCGGAGACATGGTTCGGATTCAGCGGTTTCCCGCGATTCTGCTGGGCCATCGGCTCGAACTACTTCCGTATACTGATTGCACGCCAGTTCTTACGGGCACGCGAATTGTAGAAAATGGTCGGAGGTTGAAACAATCGTCCTGTGAGTGATGCCGTTCGAAATGGTGATGGAGTGCTCGACGATCCGGCGCTGAAGCGAGCCGATCTGCACTGCCACAGTCGTTTTTCGGTTTTCAAATACTTCCGCAGGGCCAATACTCGCGACTGCTACAACGCACCCGAGGATGTTTACCGCATCGCCAAAGAACGCGGGATGTCCTACGTCACACTCACCGATCACGATTCGATCGATGGCGCACTATACCTCCTGAACAAGTACCCCGACATGAAGGACTTCTTCATCGGCGAAGAAGTCGAGACCTATTTCCCCGAAACCGGTCAGCGCATCCATGTGGGCGTCTGGGGGCTCAACGAGGAGCAGCACCGCGAGATCCAGCGGCTGCGCCCGAACATCCGCGAACTGATCCCCTACATGAAGTCGCAACACATGCTGTTCGGGATCAACCACCTCTTCCAGAACTACCGGATGAAGAACGTCGCGGCGAAATACATCGCCGAGCTGCTGCAGATGTTCGACATCTTCGAAGTGCTCAACGGAGCGATGGCGTCGTTCCACAACAAAATGGTTCATCAGCTCGTGACCGAGGTGAAGGGCCACGGACGGCACATCTCGATGGTAGGCGGCTCCGACGCGCACACGCTCAAGCACGTCGCCAAGGTGCATACGGTCTCCAAGGGCGAGACCATACAGGAGTTCCTCGACAACGTGCGCAAGGGTGAGTGTTTCGCGTGGGGCTCCGAGATGCGCTTCCGCGAGCTCGTCGCCGACATCTATCTCCTCACCATCGCGTACAACAGCGAAGCCCGCGCCGACTTCATCTCCACCCAATACACGACGATCGAGAAGACGATCCAGCTCGCCGGCCGCCTCGCGTCGATCCCGACGGCGATGTCCGGCCTCCCCGCCGCCATCACCTCGCTGAACTATCTCAAGCAGATCGTGGTGACGAAGGGAATCTCGATGAGATTCGCGAAGCTGGTCGAAGAAATTCGGCCGGGTTTGGGTGGGGAGAGAGGGTGAGCGTGTCCTTCTAAGTCTATCCTGAGCGAAGCGAAGGATCTCCGGTGCACCGACTGCGCTCATGCCACCGGCGGCGTCAGTGCACCGGAGATCCTTCGCTTCGCTCAGGATAGAGTTTTTGGAGCTTAGAAATTCAGCGCCAGGCCGCCCACATACCGCTTGGACGTCCCCTCTTCCAGCATCGGATCGAGAAGGAACGGCGAGTTCGCAACCCGCGCCAGCTCGACGCCGAGGAGCAGCTTGACGTCGACGGGCAGCCAGAGCGACTGGGCCATCCGCACGTTCATCCGCGCGCTGTGATAATCGCTTCCCTCTTCGGCCTGCGGCTGCTGGATCTCGCGATACGAGATCGCCAGCGTCGTGCCGGTGGGAACGAAGATCGTCTGAACGTCGCCCATGACGTAGACCTTCTGCAGGTCCTGCGAGAACTGCTGCCGCGTCGCGGTGCCGGCCGTGGTGGCCACATCGACCGCGAAGCGCGGTCCAAAGTCACGGCGATACGCGACCCTCAAGTCGCGCCGGATGTCGCCTGACTCGATGTAGAGCCCGTCCCAGAACTGGCTGAATCCGTCGTTGAACACGACGCGCAGCGGAGCGTCCGCCGCGGTGATCGTGGCAATCGCCGAAAGCTGGTTGTTCTCGTCGCGAGACGAAACCAGCCCGACCGAGTAGCTGTAGCGGGGCAGATCACTCGCGCCGTCGGTCCAGATGATGAGGCTGGGGATCGAACTCGTCGCGGTCCGATTGTCGAAGACCTTGTACTCCACGGATCCGATCAGCGACGTGTTGCCGGTCATTCGCCATTCGAAGCCGGTGCGCGGCGCCCACTCGCCGCGGTCGAATCCGATCCGGCTGGCCATGCCGTAGTTCACGGCGAACGAGGGCACGAGCTCGACGCTGCCGTTCGCGGCGACGTCCGCGGTGCGAAGCGTCTCGATGTTCGTCGAGCGGATGCTCTCCTGGCGCACGCGGAGCGAAACGCCGAGGTCGTTGCGCCGGGTGCTGATGATGTTCGTGTCGCCGGTGATCTCGATGAGATCCGATCCCGGCATGCTCCGGAACAGATTGTCGTGCGCGAAGTAGCGGACCTTCACGCTCGCGTCGCCATGCTCCCACTCGAAGTTGTGGGACTGGAATGCCGCCGCGTCGTCGCGGGACCTCGCGTCGCGATATTGCCACGACGACTGCGTGGACACGACGCGATAGGACGTGGTCGGCGAGCTGCGCAACTCCATCTCCATCGCCGCGGTCTCCGCGGCGATACCATCGAATGCTTTCTGGTCCGTTGGATCGTCGATCCGTTGCACGTCGCCGCGAATCCCGAGCTGCCAACTCTCGCCGAGGCGGCCGTGCAATCCGACGCCCGTCTGCGCATACCCGGCGGCGCTCTTCGCGTCGGCGACGCCGGTCATCGAGACCATCTCGCCGCGGAAGCGCGGCATGTCGTACGCAATCATCTTCGCGCTGGCGGCGGCCGGCGGCTCCATCACCGCATCGATCTCACGCAGGACATCGGGCGGCAGAGATCCGCGAAGTTCCCAGATCTCCTGATTCACCTTCCGGCGCGCCGAGACCTGTTTCTCGGTGAGCATCTTGAGATTGACGCGCTGGCTGGCCTGCTGTGGAACGATGGTCGCCGTAGCGGGCGCAAAGCCGTACTTCACCGCGATGATCTTGTAGATGCCTCGCTCGAGCGGCGGAAGGCTGTAGTTCCCGTCGATGCCGGTGTAGGTCTGAATGGCTTCGAAGCTGGTGAGGTTGAGGGCGATGACGAGGGCGCTCGATACGGGACGGGCGGAGTTGGTCACCTGGCCGAGGATCTGGAGAACCGTCGGCAGCGGCTCTGGTCGTGCCGGCGTGGCGACGACGGCAAGAGCGGCTGCGATGGCGATCGCACCGACTCGGCGCATGGCTCCTCCTATAGTTCCAGTTCGTCCAATCCCGAAAGTGGGATCCTGACCAGGGCGCACATTCTGACAGAGTGAAACGGTTCCGGGAAGCCGGTAACTTCCCCCTCACATTAGACTAAGCGTCCTTGCCCGTTCAGTCACGGCCGTCACCGGAAGTTCACTGTAAGGCTTCTGCCTCCGAGTCGAGCGGACTCATCCCTGCGGCGGGATTCGACCTTCGACCTTCGACCTTCGACCTTGAACGAGAGTTCCCCGACTTCCGAAGGTCGAAGGTCGAAGGTCGAATCCGGTCAATCCCTCACCCGATGCACGCGGAGCAGGTTCGTCTTGGCCCTCTGGTAAATCGGCGAGCCCATCATGATCACCAGGCGGTCGCCCTCGCGGACCACGTCCCGGGCCAGCAGGTAATCATCGACGCGATCGACGATCTGCTCGTGGAACTCCCCTGCTTCCTTCAACACGAACGGCTGCACGCCCCACAGGATGTTCATCCTGCGGGCCACCCAGCTCGACGGCGTGAGGGCGATGATCGGAACCTTCGGGCGGAACTTCGACATCAGCTGCGCGGCGAAGCCGGTCTGCGTGAAGACGACGATGAACTTCGCGTCGATCTGCTCGGCCGCGTAGTTGGCAGCGCCGGCGAGTGCATCCGTGAACTCATCCGTCTCCGACACCTTCCGGAACGGTGCCCGGACCTCCGAATACTCGATGTGCCGGTTGGCCTCCGCGGCGATGGCGATACGCGACATCATCTGCACTGCTTCGACCGGGTAGCGCCCCGACGCGGTCTCGCCGGAGAGCATGACCGCATCCGACCCATCGAAGATCGCATTGGCAACGTCCGACGCCTCGGCCCTCGTCGGGCGTGAGTTGGTCGTCATCGACTCGAGCATCTGCGTCGCCGTGATCCCGAACTTGCCCCAGCGGTTTGCGGCGTGGAGGATCTTCTTCTGCGCGATGGGCACCGCTTCCGGCGGCAGCTCGACGCCGAGGTCTCCGCGCGCCACCATCACGCCGTCGCTCACGTCGAGGATGTCTTCGAGGTTGTCGAGAGCCTGCGGCTTCTCGAGCTTTGCAATGACCTTCAGTTCCTGCCCGTTGAATCCGCGCAGCAGCTCGCGCAGCCCCTCGATGTCGCCGCGCCGGCGGATGAACGACGCGGCGATGTAATCGACGGCGTGGTCGACCGCGAACTTGAGATCTTCGCGGTCCTTGTCCGTGATGGCCGGGATCGTCATGTCGGTGTCGGGGAAATTCATCCCCTTCTTCGAAGAGATCGGGCCGCCGTGAACCACGCGCGTCATGACGTCGTCCTGATCGACGCCGGTCACGACGAGCTCCACGAGCCCGTCATTGATGAGGATGCGATGTCCGATTTTCACTTCGCGCGGCAGCGGCCTGAATGGCGTGAAAACACGATGCGCGTCACCGGGCGCAGGTTTCGTGCTGATCACGAATGGTTGCCCGCTTTCCAGCTGATGAACACCGTCCACGTCGCCGAGGCGAAGCTTGGGACCCTGAATGTCGCCGATGATGGGAATGTAGCGGCCCAGCTCGGTGGCGATCTTGCGTACCCGCTTGATCGTCTCGACGTGATCGGACTGCTTTCCGTGCGAGAAATTGAGTCGGAACACGTCCACGCCCGACGTCAACAGCTGATAGACGACGTCATCGGTGCTGCAGGCAGGGCCGAGGGTGGCGATGATCTTCGTTCTGCGCACTGGGATCATGAAGCAGCGAGCGCGGGCTGCAGCGTCCGGCCCAGGACGCGCGCGATCGCATCCACTTCGCGCACGAGCTGCTCGAACACCTCGGGGCTGATGGCCTGCGGGCCGTCGCTGAGCGCCTCTTCCGGCTTGTGATGCACCTCCACCAGAACACCATCGGCGCCGACGGCAATCGCCGCGCGCGACATCGGAAGAACCTTGTTGCGCTTGCCGGTCCCATGGCTCGGATCGACGAGGATCGGCAGATGCGTGATGCGCTTGATGGCCGGGACGATGGAGAGGTCGAGAGTGTTTCGCGTATGGTCCGCGAACGTCCTCACTCCCCGCTCGCACAACATCACGTTGTAGTTCCCCTCGGACATGATGTATTCGGCCGAGAGAAGGAGCTCCTCGAGCGTCGCCGACATGCCGCGCTTCAGGAGCACCGGCTTGCGCGACTTTCCAGCGACTTTGAGCAGCGAGAAGTTCTGCATGTTCCTCGCGCCGATCTGAATGCAGTCTGCGTATTGCTCGATCAGCTTCAGGGAGGTCTCGTCGATCGCTTCGGTGACGATGGGCAGATCGAACTCCTCACGCACACGCGCAAGGATCTCGAGGCCCGGCTCGCCGAGGCCCTGGAACGAGTAGGGCGAGGTGCGCGGCTTGTAGGCGCCGCCCCGGAACAGCTGTCCGCCCCCGAGCTTGATCTGCTCGGCGATGGTCCGGCTCTGATCGAGCGATTCCACCGCGCAGGGGCCGCCGACCACGATGATGCCGTTGCCGCCGACGTCCACCCCGCCGACGCTGACGATCGTGTCGTCGGGCTTGGCCTCGCGGCTGACGAGCTTGTAGGCCTGCGAGACCTGGATGACTTCCTTCACGCCCGGGAAGGTCTCGACGATCCCCGGGTCCTTGCCACGCTGGTGGCCGGTGATTCCAATCGCCGTCCGGTGAGCGCCGGGGATGGGATGGGCCTTCAGCCCCATCTTTTCGATATGGCGGACGACAGCCTCAATCTGTTCCGGCGCGGCGCCGGCTTCCATGACCACGAGCATTCGGGAGTTCTCCTGGAACCCGCGCAGGAATCAGGCGTAAGGGTCGCGCGGTTTGACGGAAGTATAATCGACCGTTACCACCCTCGGATTCCGGAGCCCCGAATGAAGAAATTGCTCGTCGTCGCAGCCGTGCTCGTCCTGTCAGCCTTCCCGTCTTTTGCCGCCTACACCGTGGTCATGAAGGATGGCACCCGCTATCAGGCCAAGGCGAAATGGACCGTGGTCAACGGCAAGGCGCTCATTCGCCTGCAGAACGGCCAGACGTTGTCGATCGACCCGGCGATGATCGACGCCGCGAAATCGGAAGAAGCGACCAGGTCGGGCTTCGGGGGCGCAACCGTGCTGGCCGTCGAGCAGACTCCCGTCGCGCAGGCTCCGAGAAAGGCCCCTTCCCTCGGGTCCGCCGTGCAGATGCGTCCCCGCGCGCAGTTCGGGGTGCAGACGACGCCCACCGGAACGAGCCCTGCCACCGCGACGGGCGACGTGGTCAAGAACGAGCTGGACAGCCGCCTGGCGGCGAACTTCGAGCGCGCTTACGAGAACGTCGGAATCTTCGAGCACAACATGGCCGGGACGAACCGCGTGGTGCGCGCTGAGGTGACGGCGGACAACGAAGACAAAGTGTTCAACGCCATCTCCGCGACGGCGTTCCTGCTCGTGCGCAACGCCGGGCTGGAAGGCGTGGAAATCGAGAAGGTCGAGCTTTTCATGAAGACGACGAACGGCGGCGCCGCCGGCCGCTTCCAGATGACCCGCGCCGACGCCGAGGCGATCAACAGCAAAACCGTCGCGCTGCCGGATTACTACGTCCGGAACGTCATTTACTGATTTTGGATTTTGGATTTTGGATTTGTTGAAATCTGAACGATGGAATCCAATCCAAAATCCAAAATCGCAAATCCAAAATGCCTTCAATCACATCCTCTCGCCGGAACGACCGAGGCCTCGAAATACCTCGCGCGGGCGATGTCGGCGAGCTTTCCTCTTCTTCGGATGAAGTTCGCCGCGCACGGCTCGCTCGAGAGCGAATCCATCAATAGATAGCCTTCGCGGGGACGCGGCTGCTCGGACAGATCGACGGCCTGGCGGCCATAGAACTCGACGAACGGAACCACACCCGACGTCGTGTAGACCGTGCCGCGATCGGTCGAGGCGATGGCCTGCTGGATCGGCGGCATCTCTTCCCGCACCTGTCGCAGGACCGGCGACGCGTTGATCGCGAAGACCGCCGCGACCAGCGCGCAGAGCCCCGCGCCGGCGATCTCGCTCCGGACGATCGTCGCGATGCCCAGCGCCGCGAGCAGCGCGAACATCGGAAGATAGGCGATCACGTAACGCGAAGCCGCGTTGAGATCGAGCATCAGCCACGAAAAGACGGCGATCGGCCCGAACATCGCCAGGAGAAGCAGGTGCTGCCTGCGCAGCAGCGCGACGATCAGCCCGATGAAGGCGAGAACCGGAATGGCTTTGTCGAGTGCACCGGACCCGCGCGTTGGCTTGAAGAAGGTCCTCATCAGTGACACCAGCGATGGCCGCGTCGGGCTGCGGAAGGAATCGACTCTCGATACGTACTCCTGCTGCACCTGCACCGCGTCGAGGTATTCGCGGGCGGAGGAACTGGCGATCGCGGCTCCGCCATAGCTTGCTGACACGATCGCCGCCAGCATGGCCGGACCCAGCCAGGGGGGTGGCTCGACCTTCGACCTTCGACCTTCGACCTTCGGCTGGCGAATTGCCTTCCATGTTGCCATCGCGAAGGGAACGGCCGCGATCAACGCCAGTTGCGGTCTGAAGCCCAGGGCGATGCCGAAGAGCACACAGCCCCACAGATAGGAACCGCGCAGGAAAAGGACCGACGCGCCGAGGATCAGCGCTAAACCGGGGACGTCGGTGAAGGCGGTGCCGCCGTAATACCAGGCGTTCGGCGCGAAAGCGACGATCAACGCGCCGCCGACCGATGTTCCGACATTGAAGCCGAGCAATCGCGCCAGCAGGTACGTCAGCGGGAAGACACACATCGCACCGGCGGTCACCACGGCCTGCAGCGCGTGGAACTCCGAGACGCCGAAAATCGAGATGATCTTGCCGAGCGCGATGTACAGCGGAAACCCCGGGGGATGCGGATGGTGCACGACGACGTCGTAATCACGGACCGCGGAGGCGAAAAGAATCTCGTCCCACTCCCACGGCGCTCGTGAAATGGCGACAAGGCGCGTCGCGGCCACGAAAACCGCGAGCAACCCCACGCCCACCCGCTCCCGCACTACTGGAGTACCTCGGCCGTCCCGCGGCCGCCGTAAACGATCACGTAGCGGAAAGCGCGCTCCTCCGGATCGATGACCATTTTCTCCCCGGGCGCGAACACGAACGGCATCGTCGGCGGCTCGAGCGCGGTGAGTTCCTCAGGCGCGTTGGCAGTGCGCGCATAGATGACGGAGGGCATACCCGTGCCGCGCGTGAATGTGAGACGGACACGTCCGCGCGTCGGACCGAAGTCGAACGCCGTTGCCCGCACTCCCTTTCGCCCGCCGACGGCGACGCCGTCGCGGATCTCGATCGTGGGGATGTCAGTACGGTAGTGCTGAACGTCGCGCGGCGTGAGAAGTGCCGCCGCCTCCACCGCGGGATCGCCGCGGCGAACCGTAAGGAAGTTCCATCGGCCGATCGGCGGTTCGCCGATGATCATGGGCGGCACCGGCGCTCCCACATCGTGCAGCGGGAGGCGGTCGTCCCAGCGCTGGAAGATCTTCCACTGGGGCCCGGTCACGATGAAGTTCTCGATCTCCGGTTTGATGTCGACGGCGGCGATCAATCCGCCAACGCCGTTCGTGCTGCGGACGGCGACGACCATCCGGTTGCCCCGGTCACGAGCAAGCTCGGATACGTCGAAGACGTCGAGCTGCCGGTCGTCGCTGGAGCGGCGGCCACCGATCCGCTTTCCATTGAAATAGAGCGTGTACTCCGGGTCGCCGAGAATCTTGATGCGCGTCCAGTTCCGGCCCGGAGGCAGGTCGAAGTCGCGCGCCGCGAAGAACGCCACGGGCATGTTGCGGTTGATCCGGTGAGGGGCCCATATCCAGCTCGCTTCGCCGGTGATGTCGTAGAACTTCGTTGCGTAAAGGCGCCACAGGTAGCTGAACGACGCCGTGAGGAGCACGACGAAAATGACCGCCGCCGTCAGCCGGCGCATCAGTTCGCGATCGGCTGGCGCGATAGGGGGGTTAGAATCCGCCGCGTCCATGAAGGCGGTCATTCTAATTCCTGCACGGTGGGCCTCGACGCGATTCCCGGGGAAGCCGCTGACGCCCATCGCCGGGGTGTCGCTGGTTCGGCGCGTTTTCGATCGGGCGGTGACCGTGCGCGGCGCCACCGCCGTCTACGTCGCCACGGACGACGACCGCATCGCATCCCACGTCCGGGCGTTCGGCGGCAACGTCCTGCAGCCGGAAGGCGACTTCCAGACCGGCACCGATCGCATTGCCGCCGCCGTGCGCCTGCTCCCTCCCGGGTTCGACCAGGTGATCAACGTCCAGGGCGACGAGCCGCTGATCGACACCGAGAGCGTCGACCGGGTCATCGACGCGCTCCAGCACGAGCCGATCGACATCGCCACCCTCGCCTCGCCCATCGAGACGGATGAGGAGTACACGAGCCAGGACGTCGTGAAGGTTGTCACCGTTCTGTCCGGTGACGCTCTCTACTTCTCACGCGCGCCGATTCCGTTCGGTTCGCGGGAAGCGGCGCGGCGGCACATCGGTTTGTATGGATATCAGACGAGAGCTCTTCTGCGTTTCGCTTCGCTGCCGCGGACTCCGCTCGAGCGGACAGAATCGCTCGAACAGTTGCGAGCATTGCAGAACGGCTTTAAAATTCGAGTACTGCACACGGACAAGCCCCACCTCGGAGTCGACCGCCCCGAGGATGTCCCGCGCGTCGAGAGTGAGCTTGCGAAATTGCGCTGAGATCCATGGAGGACATTCGTGAGCGTGACGCTCACAATGCACCTCTCTCAGCACTCTCAGCAGCAGACCCCTCCCTCCCGCTCCCCCAGAATGCAGAATGCAAAATGCAGAATGCAAAATGAAGAGAGAGGAGTGCTTTCTGCATTTTCAATTTTGCATTCTGCATTTTGCATTCTGCATTTCGGTTTCTTAACCCCAGGAGGCCAGCCATGAGCACCAAATACATCTTCATCACCGGCGGCGTTGTTTCCGGACTCGGCAAGGGCATCGCCGCGGCCTCCATCGGAGCGCTCCTCGAAGCACGGGGATTCAAAGTCACCCTGCAGAAATTCGATCCCTACGTGAACGTCGACCCGGGGACGATGTCGCCGTTCCAGCACGGTGAGGTCTACGTCACCGACGACGGCGCCGAGACCGACCTCGACCTCGGTCACTACGAACGCTTCACCAACATGCGCGCCGGACGCCGCAACAACTGGACGACGGGACGCATCTACCTCAAGGTGATCGAGAAGGAACGCCGCGGCGACTACCTCGGCAAGACCGTGCAGGTCATCCCTCACATCACCGACGAGATCAAGAAATGCATCCGCGAAGTCTCTGAGAACGTCGATGTCGTCATCGTCGAGATCGGCGGCACCGTCGGCGACATCGAATCGCTGCCGTTCCTCGAGGCCATCCGCCAGTTCCGCCAGGAAGTGGGCCGCGGCAACGCGATCAACGTCCACCTCACGCTCGTTCCCTACATCAAGGCATCGGAGGAGCTGAAGACGAAGCCGACGCAGCATTCGGTCAAGGAGCTGCGCGAGATCGGCATTCAGCCCGACATTCTTCTGTGCCGCTCCGAAAGGGCGATCCCCGAGGAGATGAAGAACAAGATCGCGCTCTTCTGTAACGTGGAGGAGAGCGCGGTCATCTCGGCGCTGGACGTCGAGTTCATCTACCAGGTTCCGCTGGCGTTCTCGCGCGAGGGTCTCGACGAGATCCTGCTCGACAAGCTCCATCTGCCCCACGAAGAGATCGGCGCGCTCACGAAGTGGGAAGAGATCATCCGCAAACTGCGGCATCCCGAGGATGAAGTGCGGATCGGCTTCGTCGGGAAGTACGTGGAGTTCGGCGACTCGTACAAGTCGCTCAACGAAGCACTGGTCCACGGCGGCATCGCGAACAACGTCAAGGTGCGGATCGTCTACATCGACTCCGAATCGCTCGAAGAAGAGGGTTACCACGGTGAGCTGGGTAACGTCGACGGCATTCTCGTCGGTCCCGGCTTCGGGGCGCGCGGCGTCGAAGGAAAGCTGCGGGCAATCCGCTACGCCCGCGAGAAGAAGATCCCCTACTTCGGCATCTGCCTCGGCATGCAGTGCGCGACGATCGAGTTCGCGCGCAACGTGGCGGGGATGGTCGGCGCGAATTCGACCGAGTTCGATGACGAAGCTCCGTACAAAGTCATCTTCAAGTTGCGCGACCTCATCGGCGTCGACGCCCTCGGCGGCACGATGCGCCTCGGCAAGTATCCCTGCCAGCTGAAACCCGGCTCGATCGCGTACGAGGCGTACGGCGGAGAGATGGTCGAAGAACGCCATCGGCACCGTTACGAAGCGAATCCCGAGTACATGCCGGCGCTGGAAGATCGCGGATTCCGCGTGACCGGCCTTTCGCCGGACGGAAAGTTCGTCGAGATCGTCGAGCTGGAAAATCACCCGTGGTTCGTGGGCTGCCAGTTCCACCCGGAGTACCGTTCGCGGCCCATGACCCCGCATCCGCTGTTCCGTTCGTTCATCGCCGCGGCGCTGCAGTACAAGCGGTCGGGCGTGGGACGGACCGCGGCGGCCGGCGTGATGAAACAGGCTGAAGTCGTCTGATGAGGACGTCGTGACGGCGTTCATTGCGGTACGCTCCGCACTCCCGGCGCGGGGAAGCGCCACCTGAATACGAGATGACACGAACGATTCCAATCACCTCCGACATCGCATTTGGAGGGTCGAACCCTCCTCTCTTCATGGCCGGCCCGTGCGTCATCGAATCGCGCGAGCACGCGATGGCGATGGCCCGCGCATTACTGAAGCTTCGCGACGAGCTGAAAATCAACCTCGTCTTCAAATCGTCGTTCGACAAAGCGAACCGCTCTTCGATCGAATCGTTTCGCGGGCCCGGTCTCGAGAAGGGACTGGCGATCCTCCGCGACGTGAAGAAGGAGACCGGCCTGCCGCTCATCTCCGACATCCACGCGCCCGAACAGGCCGCTCCGGCGGCCGAGGTGCTGGACATCCTGCAGATCCCGGCTTTTCTGTGCAGGCAGACGGATCTCATCGCCGCGGCAGCGCGCACCGGCAAGGCCATCGCCGTGAAGAAGGGACAGTTCCTCTCTCCGGAAGAGGCGAAGAACATTCTGGAAAAGGGGCAGGAAGTCGGAAACGACAAGGTGTTCATCACCGAGCGCGGCAGCTCGTTCGGCTATCAGAATCTCGTCGTGGACATGCGCTCATTCCCGATCATCCGCGCCCTCGGCTCCCCCGTCGTCTACGACATCACGCACTCGATGCAGAAGCCGGGCGGCGAAGGCAAGCAGACGGGCGGAACGCCGCAGTTCGCGCGGCCGCTCGCCCGCGCGGCCGCGGCAGCAGGCGCGGACGGCTTCTTCATGGAAGTGCACGACAACCCGCCAACCGCACTCTCCGATCGCACCACGCAGATCCGTCCCGAGGTGGCGCGGGCGATCATCGAGGATGTGCTGGCGATCCGCCGAGCGCTTTTACCGCGAGAACTGTCACTCTGAGGTCCGGACCGAGCAGCCGCCGACACAGCCGACCACGCCAGGTTACATTCTCTGCTATGACCCGACCAACCCGAATGCCTGGATGTACCAGCCAGACGAGAACATCGTTGACGAGGGTTGTGGCGCGCAGGTTCCTAACAACCGCGGATGCCCCTGCAACATGCAGCCGTTCACGATGCCCTCGGTCACGAACTCGTCGGGTGCCCGCATGATCTACTCCAACCCCGCACTCTGCCCGTAATCAACGCACAACCATGACGATCCGAACAACAGTGCTCATCCTCATCCTCGGGGTCGCCCCCATTCTGTCCGGCGCCGACCTCAACGGCGACAACGGGGAAACTGTTCTCCTTCCGCTCGCGTTTCACCCTGATCTGAGAGTCCCGGGCGCGTACGGAACCATGTGGCAGGGCGAGGGATGGAGAATCGGACCTCCGAATCGGTGGTTCTGTGGTGCCGTTTCGGCAACTGCAGCCAGATCGATCCGCGCCAACGCCGCCGCCTCGGATTCCCGTTCCCGCAGTCGGCGCAGTTCGGTTTTCTCGTGCACACGCCCGTGGCGGCCGCGCCACATCTGACGCTCTCCAACCGCATCTTTGAGCGGACGCTGCGCGCGCAACCACGCGGCGTCGAGATTCCCGTGGTCCGCGAAGGGTCGTTTTTCAGCGGGGACCGAACGTTCTTAGGCGTGCCAGCCGGCGAGGGTGTGCGCGTGAGTCTGCGCGCGTATGATCCTTGGGTTCACCTACCGACGCCCACGACGAACCTTGTGTTGATCAGGGTCAGTGTCCAAACACTGGCAGGAGACGAGCTCGGAAGCTTCGAGCTGCGACCCCAAATTCTCAACCCTGAGGGGCCGGCCGTTGATTATTACAAGCCCGGCATCGCAATGGTTCACGACCTTGCCGCGGTGGTGCCAGCGGTTGCCGCGCATGAGCGCGTGCACATCAGAGTCTCGGCCCAGCCAGCGCAGGCGCAATATTACGGTATGGTAGCGGTCACCGACAACGAGACTCAGACCGTCAGCATCATCAGCGCGCAGTAGTTTTGCTTGTCTACGCGAGGGGCAGCTGATGCAGCCGCCCCTCGCCTCCGCATCCATTCACCCTACGGAGCGGGGCCGTCAGGAGGACTCACTCACGCCCTACTGCTGGCAAATGACTGAATGGTCCAGTGGCCACTCGTCAGAGGTGCTGTTCCGTCGCGATACTCCCTAATCACACCCGTACGACCACTTCGTGTTTCTCGCCCTTCTTCGGCACCGGCAGCCTCTGCACACCGCTGGTGCTGCCACCACGCTCGATCCGGATGTCGTACGTTGCCCCGCGCCATGTGCGCGTCATGCGCGCGCGATCCCATGATGGCGGCAGACAGGGATCGATGATCAGCGTGTCCCAGTCGGGGCGGACGCCGAGGACCCATTCGGCGACGATGCGGTGGAGCCAGGCCGCGGAGCCGGTGTACCAGGTCCATCCGGCCCGGCCGTAGAGCGGCGAATCGGGGCCGTCGACGTTGCCCGGCAGCACGTACGGTTCGGCCCAGTAGTGTTCCGGATCCTTGTTCGTCGGATCGATGGCGATGAGAAGCTGTTCGACGAGCGATGCATCCTTCACCTTCGCGGCCGCGGCGATCGCCCACGTCGCGGCGTGCGTGTAGACGCCGCCGTTCTCGCGAAGTCCCGCCGCGTAGCGCGTGATGTAACCGATGCGCTCATCGGGCTCGTCATAGGCGGGCGCGAGGAGCAGCGCGCCGGCCTCGCTCACCAGATGTTTCCGCACGGCATCCATGCAGGCCTTGCCGCGATCAGCCGGGGCGATGTCGTTGAGGATCGCCCACGTCTGCGCGTTGAGATAGATCTTTCCGGCCTTGTTCTTCGCGCTTCCGATCTTCGAACCGTCGTCGAGCGTGGCGCGCCAGTACCAGCCGCCATCCCAGCCATGTTCGTTGATCGCGGCGACTAGACGCTCGCGGCGCTGCGCATAGTCCGCCGCGAACGTCGCCTTGCCGCTGCGCCGATGAATCTCGGCCCATTCGCCGAGGCATCCCGCCAGGAAATGTGCGAGCCAGATCGACTCGCCTTTCTCTTCCAGTCCCGCCGCGGAGAGGCCGTCGTTCCAGTCCCCTGCACCGATGTACGGGATCCCTCGCTTGCTCGTGCGGGCGAAGACGCGTTCGAATGCGCGCCGCACGTGCTCCTCGAGCGGCGCCGGCGCCGGGTCGTCGAGAAATGCCGTCTTCTCTTCGAGGATCGAGTAGTCGCCGGTCTCACGGATGTAGTTCGGCGTGACGAACGACATCCACAGCAGATCGTCGGTCATCTTCGTGACGTGCCCCTGCTCGGAGAGCGGATGCCACCAGTGATAGACCGAGCCGTCCGCGAACTGATGCTCCGCATGGAGATTGATCTGTCTCCGGGTCTTGGCCGGGTCGATCGTCAGCCAGACCTGCGAGTCCTGCAGCTGGTCGCGGAACCCATAGGCGCCGCTCTGCTGGTAGTAGCCGGCGCGGCCCCAGATGCGCGCCGAGATCGCCTGATAGCGAACCCAGTCGTTGACGAACGAATCGAAACGCTTGTCAGGCGTCTCAATTCGATGGGCGGCGAGGCGGTCGATCCACGATTGCTTCGACTCGGCCAGCGCTCCCGTCATCGCATCGACATCGAGCCACTTCTTGAGCAGCTTCTCCGAACGCGGCCGCGAGTCATCGACGGCGATCGCGAAGCCGATGGTGGTTTCGCCCCCCGCGCCGAGGGTGACCTCGCTCCGCATCGCGGCGACCGGGTCCCAGTGCGCGCCGAAGAGGCCGCGCCATTCACGGCGCGTCAGCGCTTCGGGCTGCCGCACGGTCCCGTAACGGCCGATGAATTCCGTCTTCTCCCCTTCGGCGGCGACGATCTTCGCGGTCGATCCGAATCCTGAAACGTATGGAAAGCCGGTGTTCCAGTGTCCCCATCGCTTCGAGCCGATGTCCCACATACGGCTCCACCCGAAGACGGCGTTGTGCTTCGCGTCGAACTCCGTCTCGATGAAGAGCTTGTGAAACTCGCGCCGCGGCGCGGGCGTCGTGCCGCAGCACCACTCCAGATACGCGGTGAGATCGAGCGTCCGCGGCTTCGACGACGTGTTCTTCATTCGGACGATCCACATCTCGACGGTCTCGGCCGGGTGCGGAAAAAGAGTCCACTCCGCTTCGATCCCGGCGAAACGCGTCACGAACGTGCTGGACCCGATGCCGTGGCGGCACTCGAAATGCTCGTACTTCGGCCACATCGGCGCCGGCGAGAGCGACCAGGCTTCGCCCGACTCCCGATCGACCACGTAGAGAAACTTCCCGCTCGAGTCCTGCGCGAAATCCTGCTGCCACCAGTTGACGACCGCGAGCTGCGAGTTGTCGATCCAGGTGAAACCGCTGCCGGTGTGGCTCACCGCGAGACCGAGACGCTCGTTGGCGATGACGTTCGACCAGGGCCGCGGCGGCCACGGGTCGGTGATGATGTATTCCCGTCCGTCCTCGGAAAATCGTCCGTAGCGATCCCGTAAACCGTCGCTCACCTTACCCATTCACCTCACCTCTTCATTCATGGTCGTGCTCGAGATTCGGGAAACCGAGTTGCGTGGCGACGTCGCGCCAGGCGCGCTGAAAATCGGCGCGACCGTGGTGCGGGAGCACGATCCCCCGCGAATACAAATCGATGTGGAGCATCTCGGCGGCCCATGCCACGGCCATGCGGTCAGCGGCTGTCCGCGGCTCGCCAGTGGAGCCGCGGGCGATCTCGCCCGTGGGAGGCCACGAAAATACGTTCCCACGGGCGATCTCGCCCGTGGCTCCACTCACTTCTGCCGAGGCTGGATTCAGGACCAGGCGGTAGATTTTCAATTTCGATCGGTCGCCGCTGGAGACCATCGTCCCGATGGCCGGTTGAGGGGCGCGTCCGAGAGCACGCTCGTCGCCGTCTTCGACGACGAAAATCTGGTAGTCGTCGCGATTGAAGCGGGCGATCAGATGACGGCCGTGGTCGGTCTGTGCCCACTTGGCCAGACCCTCCCGCGTTGCTGCGGATACACGGCGCAGTTGTTCTCTGCTGAACTGCGGGGCGCCGTTGACGAAGAGGATCGGCTCGCCGGCGAGGATCAGGCCCTTCATCGGTGGACGGGGCGCGGGCGAGGTCGCCCGCGCTCCACTCATCATCGCCAGCAACATGAGGAGGGCCAGCTTCACCGGTTCAGCCTCAGTTCGGCGGGCAGTTTCCTGACGACCTGATCGTCGACGACGATTCCGCCGGGCGGGATCGTGACTCCTGTTTCGATCCGCATGACCACGCCTTTGCTGTCACGATGCATCGACCATGTCAGCGGACCGTAGGGAGTGCGGAGCATCTCCACTCCGATCGGCTCGGCGCCGATCCACGTCGAAGGGATCGCCGCGGCGAGTACCAGGGCCTGATCGTCCTCACGCTCGTACGCGAACATGTCGATCACCGAGCGGATGAAGTCCGATCCAACCCACGTGTGAGGCATGTCTCCAATGAACTTCGGATGCGGCGGATCCTTGTAGACGACCTCCGCCCAGTGATTGAACTCGGGTGGCCGCACGTGGGTGAAGAACCAGTCGAGGATCGCGTGCGCTCGCTCGGGTTGTCCCAGCCGCACGAACGTTCCCACAGTCCGCCATTCGTACGGTGTGTAGCCTTCCCAATCCTTGCGCCCGTCGCGGCGCGCCACGAACTCTTCCCAGTAACGATCGAATGTCCGCTGCAACGCGGCCCGCGGCATGTTCGCGCGTTCGTTGCCGGGGTTCAGCGCGGTCGTGGTCGACGTCGCATCGAAGTCGCCGAGCTCCACCGAGCCGGGGATGAAATCGATCTTGTGGTTCGCCATCGCCCGATCGATCGATGCATAGAGATCACGGCGGAATTCGTCGCGGATCGTGGCCATCCTCTTCTGATCGTCGCCATGGCCGAGGATGCGAGCGATCTCCGCGGCGTCCTTGAGCCCGGTGAGGATGAAGAAGTCATCCCAGTACGAATGCATCGGCTTGGCCGAGTAGCCTTCGTGGCTGATCGATTCGGGCACGAGTCCGAAGAAGGCGCGCTTCTCAGGGGTGCGGTATTCGTCGGTCATCCTCTGATGTCGCAGCGAATCGATGTACTCCACCGCCTTCGCCACGTTCGGCCACATCCGTTCGAGAAACGCGCGGTCGCCCGTGAAGTCGTAGTACTCCTTGATCAGAAAGATGAACTGGCCGTGGCTGTCGTGCTCCGGCACGGGGTCGCCGCCGCGCGGACTCACGCAGCAGGGGACGTAACCGTCGGGACGCTGATAGCGCGCATACCAGTCGATGAAGCGCCGGACCTCTTCCGCGTGTCCCAGCCGGAGCAGGGCCGCCGATGTCAGCGACCCGTCGCGAATCCACGAACGGTCATACGACCGCGACCCCGGCTGGATGGCGGGCCCATCGGCGTTGATGAGGATGTACGCGAGGTTACTGCGGATGGCCCGGGCGACGTGTTCGGCCCGCTTCGGCAGGTGGATGCCGACGCGTCCGAGCCGGTTCGACCATTCGCTTTGCGCAACGGCGAGTTCCTGTTCCGCGCGCCGCGATGCTTCCTCGACGGAAAGACCGCCGTCGAGTTGCGCGGGCCGCTCGTGGAACGGAATCGTGATGACGATGTCCTTCGACTCACGGGGAGCCAGGGGCATCAGCCA
This sequence comes from uncultured Acidobacteriota bacterium, assembly GCA_937870635.1. Classification (GTDB taxonomy): domain Bacteria; phylum Acidobacteriota; class Thermoanaerobaculia; order Gp7-AA8; family Gp7-AA8; genus DATLEX01. The sequence goes on from CALMZP010000053.1 coordinate 71,539, forward strand.
GGACATCACGCCCGATGCGGCGCCGAAGGAATCTTCCACCGCTGACACTTCATTCGCGGGCGAGGTCGCCCGCGCTCCACTGATTCGCGTGAGAATGTCGCCCTGATCGAATCTCGCGGTGTTGAACGATTCGAGCTTCGTCAGTGGAATGATCGGCGTCGTATCGTTCACGACGATCGCATTCCCCTCCCGCTTCAGCGAGCGGATCTCCGCGGCGCCGCCGGCTCGCGCCAGGAACTGCCACGACGGATTGACCTGCAGCGGGCGGATGGCCAGATGCAGCGTGGCCGTCGTCGGAGACGCGCCCCTGTTCGCGACTCGGTACCGTGCCCATAAAACGGAGTGGCCTTCCTCGCCGCGCGCGAAGGCAGTGATCGTCAGGCGCACGTCGCCGTGATCGCGCACGACGGTAGGAATGGGCAGATCACCATCGGCGAGTGATCGGGAGATCGTGGCATCGGCCCAGGAAAGTGGAGCGCGGGCGACCCCGCCCGCGCTTTTTCGATCATGCAGCTCCTGCCTGAGTTTTCCAGCCGCCGCCGGCTCCCCGATCGTCAAAAACGGCTCGATCGAAAAGCGGATCGGATCGACGTCGATCGTTCCATCCTCGCTGATGAGAGCCTCGCGCATGTCCGCGGGTGCACCGATGATCGTCCAGTAGGACTGCTGGCCGAGGAGATATTTCGGATAAAGACCGCGCGGTGACGATCGGGCGATCCGTTCCCACATGGCGTTCTTCGAATCGCCGAACGACGCTGGCTGCACCTCGATCGCGCGAACCGCGTATCCGGTGCCTGCGCTCCGCTTGAGGGCCAGGCGGACGTAGCGCGCCTCACCGTCGGGAATGAAGACCCAGTCGTCTCCGCCATCGCCATCGCGGACGCGCCACACCGTGTCCCATTCGCGGCGATCGGCCGAGGTCTCCACGTCGTAGTCGGCGGCGTGATGGGGCCCGTCCCACGCGATCCGCAGTCCGCCGAGCTCCCGACGGCGCCCGAAATCGATCTCGTGAATCCGCTCGCCGCTCCGGCTCGAACTCCATGCGCCGAACGCGTTGCGCTCTTCTTCGAACGGACGCTCGGCAGAAAGCGGCGTGAACGTCAGCTCATCGACCCACACCGTTCCTTTCCCACCATCGACCGCCACCACGACGAGCTCGAGACCTGCCGTCGTCCTGATGTCGCCCCCGCCCTGCGGCCCCCACGCGAACTGGAGGTGCCGCTTCCTGATGCGGATGCGCGTCCACTCCTCGGGAAACCGGAACTGCCGGCGCACCGACCACCACACGTTCTCCATCGACGGATCGAGGAGCTTGAACTCGAGCGTCTGCACGCTGCTGCCGCGGACCCAGAACGAGAATTCGTAGTTCTCAGGGAGCTCGAGATTCACCGGCAGCCTGGCGATCGCAAAGCCGCCGCCCCCCCCGAAATCGAAATCGAGGCGCATCGCTTTGCCCCGCTGCCGCGTGTCGGTGGAGATGTCGAGCTTCACACCGGCGGACGGGTGCGCCCGCCACCGGCTGACGTTCGAGAAATCGTCGAGAACCAGTGGAGATCGGACGACCTCGCCCGCCGCCGTGACGCTGATGGAAACTGCAAGCGCAAGCAGAATCGCCGCTCGGAGAGCCATGGAGAGCACCGTGTAAACGGTTACAGGCGAAGCGAAGGTACTCCAACGCCAAGGGAGCGTCAACAGGTTTGAATAAGGATGATATGAGGAGGCTCCAATGAAGCGTTGCCTGCCCCTTCTTCTGCTGATCGCCGCGTGTGCCACGACGCCGGCGCCGAACTCCTCGCTTCGCGTGATGACTTACAACATCCGGCTGAACCTCGCCAGCGACGGGCCGAATGCCTGGCCTCATCGCAAGGACGCCGTCGCCGGCCTCGTCCGTGACCAGTCCATCGACCTCCTCGGCGTGCAGGAGGCGCTTCCCGAGCAGCTTGCCGACCTCGATGCGCAGCTCCCCCGCCTCGGCCGCTTCGGCGAAGGACGCACCGCCGAGCGGCTCGGAGAATTCACCGCCATCTATTTCCGCAGGGATCGCTTCGACGTCCTCGACGCCGGTACGTTCTGGTTGTCCGAAACGCCCGAGGTTCCGGGAAGCAGGGGATGGGACGCGGCGTACGAGCGGATCGTCACCTGGGGAAAACTGAGAGACCGCCAGTCCGGCACGACCTTCTTCCACTTCAACACACACTTCGACCACGTTGGGCGGATTGCCAGGCGCGAGAGTGCGCGGCTCCTGGTGTCGCGCATCACCTCGCTCGCCGGCTCCTCGCCGGTGATCGTGACCGGCGACTTCAACGATCTACCCGAGGGTGAGCCGTACGCGATCATCACCGGCAGCGGTTTGTCCGACGCCATGCTCTCGGCGCGCGCAGCGCATCGTGGCCCATCATCGACCTGGAACGCATTCAAGGCGATCGAGCCCGGACGGCGGATCGATTTCATTTTCACGCGCGGCTTCGATGTGACCAGCCATGCCATCCTGCCGGGCATGATCGACGGAACGCGGTTCCCGTCGGATCACCTCCCTGTGGTTGCCGAGGTCCGGATTGGCGATTGAAGTCGGGTTGCTTGGGTATGGGAAGGCCGGCAAGGGATTCCACGAGCCGCTCATCCGGTCCATCGAAGGATTGAACCTTCGAGCGATCGCGCGCCGCGATGAGGTCGCGAAGGTGATCGACGATCCCGCGATTCAGCTCGTGGTCGTGGCCACGCCGAACACGTCGCACTTCGACCTCGCGCAAAGGGCCATGCTGGCGGGGAAACATGTCGTCGTCGACAAGCCGTTCACGGTGAGGTCTGCCGAGGCGCGGCGGCTCATCGCGATCTCGCGCGATACGAGGCGCGTACTGACCGTCTTTCACAATCGCCGGTGGGAGGGCGACTTCCTCACGATCCGCAAGCTCATCGAGCAGGACGCGTTCGGAAGGCTCTTTTCGTACGAGGCTCACTTCGATCGCTTCCGGAACCAGCCACGCCCCGGCGCGTGGCGCGAATCCACCGATCCCGGCTCCGGCATCCTCTACGACCTTGGCTCTCACCTCATCGACCAGGCGCTGCTGCTGTTCGGCGAGCCTGAGCGGATCGTTGGCGACGTACGCATCGAGCGCGAGTTCGCGCGCGCGGACGATGCGTTCGACATCTGGATGCACTACCCGCGTTTCAAGGTGACACTGATCGCGGGCATGCTCGTGCGGGAGCGAACGCCGCGCTACGTGCTGCGCGGATCGACTGGGACCTTCGTCAAGTACGGGCTCGATCCGCAGGAAGCCGATCTCGCCGCCGGAAAGTCACCGCGCGATCCGAACTGGGGCCGCGAGCCGCGCGAACAGTGGGGCACGCTGATCAGCGACGCCGGCGAACAGGTGATCGAAACGCTGCCGGGAAACTATGCCGTGTTCTACGAGAATGTACGCGATGCGATTCTGGGGCGAGCCTCGCTCGAAGTGCGGCCGGAGGATGCGGCGCGAACGATCGAGATCATCGAAGGGCTGAAACGATTTTAGATTTTTGATTTTGGATTTTGGATTTTGGATTTGGTCAATCCAAAATCCAAAATCGCAAATCCAAAATCATCCAGCACTCCTCACTTCAGCTCGAATTTCCCTTCCAGCCCCCCCACCCACACGCGAAACATGCCCGGCTCGAACTTCCAGCCGCCCTCGTGCCAGAACGCGAGATCCGCGCGGCCGATCGTGAACTCGACGCGCTTCGTCTCTCCCGGTGCGAGTGCGACGCGGCGGAACCCTTTCAGCTCGCGGACCGGACGTGACGTGCTCGCCACCGGATCGTTGATGTAGAGCTGCACCACTTCCTCTCCGGCGACCTTCCCGCTGTTGCGCACGTTCGCCGACACCGTGACGGCCTGCATGCCGCTCGATGCCTTCAGATCCGTGTACTCGAACGTGGTGTACGAGAGTCCGTGACCGAACGGGTAAAGCGGATCGTTCGGACTGTCGATGTACCGGCTCGTGTACCGCTGCGTCAGGTCTTCGGGACGTCCGGTCGGAAGATGGTTGTAATAGATGGGGATCTGCCCGACGGAGCGAGGGAACGTGATCGGGAGTTTCCCGCTCGGATTCACGTCGCCGAACACGACGTCGGCGATCGCATGTCCGCCCTGCGTCCCGGCGAACCATGTCCATAGGATCGCGGGAACCTTCTCGGCCGCCCACGTGATGGTGAACGGGCGGCCGGCCATGACGATGAGCGCCACCGGCTTGCCCGTCGCCACGACTGCTTCGAGAAGCTGCTGCTGATTGCCGGGGAGATCGAGAAACGCGCGCGAGTTCGCCTCACCGCTCTCGTCCCCCTTCTCGCCCAGAACCAGGAGAACGACATCGGCGGTGCGGGCTTTGGCGACGGCGTCATCGATCGCCGCACCGTCGGAGACCACGATCTTCGTCTGCGCGCCGGCTGTCGCGCGCACGCCTTCGAGGAACGAAACGGCTTCTTCGGCTTTTCCGTGCGCCCGCCACGAGCCGAGCATGTCCTCTCTGCTGTCGGCCAGCGGTCCGATGAGGGCGAGGGTCCCGATCTTTTTCGAAAGCGGAAGGAGCGAGCTCTCGTTCTTCAGCAGCACGAGCGATTTCTGGGCGATGCGCCGCGCGGCATCGAGATGCGCGGGAGCCAGATGCTCCGCCTTCTCCCGCCTCTCGTCGCCGTAAGGCCTTTCAAAAAGTCCGAGCGCGAACTTCGCACGGAGGATGCGTCTCGCGGACGTGTCAATGACGGACTCCGGCAGGCGACCTTCCTTCACGGCGTTCGCGAGCGTGTCGTAAACGGCGTCGACCATGTCCATGTCGACACCGGCGGTGATCGCCTGAATCGCGGCTTCCTCCGGTGTTCCGGCAGTGCCATGGTTTCTCATCTCGTCGATCGCTTCGTAGTCGCTGTCGACGAATCCCCGGAAGCCCCATTCGTTCCGGAGGATGTCTACGAGGAGGTGCCGGTTCGCCGTGGCCGGAACGCCATTGAGAGCGTTGAACGCGGTCATCAGCGTCCATACGCCGGCGTCAACCGCGGACTTGAATGGCGGGAGATAGATCCCCCGCAACGTCTTCTCCGACATGTCGGTGGTGTTGTAGTCGCGGCCCGCCTCCGCCGCACCGTACGCGGCGAAATGCTTCGCGCACGCAAGAATCGAGTCGGGGGAAGAGATGTCCTTCCCCTGATAGCCACGGACGTACGCGGCCGCCATCGCCGCTCCCAGAACCGGATCCTCGCCGGCTCCCTCTGCCACTCTTCCCCATCGCGGATCGCGGGCGATATCCACCATCGGCGAGAACGTCCAGCGGATGCCGGAGGCGCTCGCTTCTCGCGCGGCAATGCGCGCCGACAGCTCGGCGGATGGCGGATCCCACGTCGCCGCGATGCCGAGAGGAATCGGGAAGATCGTGCGGTTGCCGTGGATGACGTCGTGTGCAAAGAGAATCGGGATCTTGAGCCGCGACTTCTCCACGGCGATCCGCTGCATCTCGTTGATGTCGGCCGCCGTGCCCATTCCAAACACGCAGCCGATGCCGGTTTTCGCAACGCGCTCGCGAAGGTCTTCGCGGCCCGGCGTGAACTGCAGGAGTTGCCCGATCTTCTCCTCGAGAGTCATCCGCGCCAGCAGCGCATCGACGCGATCGTCGATTGTCTGCGCTCCGAGGGGGAGCGCGGTGATCAGAATGAGGAGGAGGAGGATTCGCCGCTTCATGGGCGCGGATTGTATTGGAGGGCGAGCGACGGCGTCCGCCCTCCAGACGGACTCAGCGACGGCTGTACCGGCGCGTCCGGTTCACGTCATATGCCTCGAACACTCCCGACCGCGACCAGTCGCCCTCCACCTCGACGTAATCGCCGGGACGAACCCGCTCGTCGCGCTCGTGCATCACGACGGTGATCCGTCGACCGGACCGCTCCTCACGCATCACGAAGACGTCGCGCCGGCGATCGACGCGCTCGACGTAACCGCGCAACTCATCGCGGTCGTAGCGACGGTCGTATCGCCGATCGTAGCGGTCGTCGTAACGCCCGTCGTAGTAGTCGTAGTACCCGCCGGCATTGAAGATGCCGCCGATGCGGATCGTAATGCCGGGACGGTAACGGTCGCGGTGGTAGTGCGACGCAGGAACGTGGAACGGATAGCGCGCGCCACCGACCCATACCCGATACCCCTTGCCATGTTTCTGAACATCCGAGATCCGGCCCTCCGCGTAATACGGCCGGCGGCGGTCGTTCCGGTCCGAACGAATGTCACCGTTCCGTGATTCGCGCTGGCGCTCGCGGCGGACCTCGGACCGGTCGCCGCCGCGCCAGCTCGTCTCATCCGAAGGACGAGAATCTGCGAAAACGGACGTTACCGTGAGCGCCGCCATCGCCGCCACGGCCGTCATCCTGAGAGACAACTGCTTGCTGATCTTCACATTAGCCTCCTGGCTTCGTTGATACTGCTGTCCTCGCTGTCGCAAGCGGGAAACCAGCTTTTTCAACGACGCTGCGCCAGGAGCCACGTCCACAACTCGGCGTTTCCATACGCCGGGTCCCAGGCGTTGTGACCGACGCCCGGAAACTCCGTGTACCGCACGTCCGCGCCGAGCTTCTGCAACTCCGCATACATCCGCCGCGACTCAGACGGGGGAATCGTCTTGTCCTCGGCGCCGTGAAAAATCCAGGCAGGCACGGCGCGCACGCGCTCGGCGGTGACCGCGTACGGATCCGCCGCACCGGCCGTCAGAGGTGACTGGCGCACGCTCTCCGCTGTCTCCGGCTTGAGAATGCCTCCGCACACAGGCACCAGCGCCGCGAATCGTCCTGGATGTGCCATCGCCAGGTGCCATGTCCCGTAGCCGCCGAGTGAGAGTCCCGTCAGATAAGTGCGCGATGGATCGCCGCGGAACTCCCGCGTTGCGGCGTCGAGGGCTATCATCGCCGCCGTGGCCGAATCGGCGAGCCACTGCGTCTCAGCCGGAGCCTGCGGCATCACCACGATCATCGGAAATCGCTCCGGGCTCCACCGGATGGCACTGCCGAGTCCGACGGCGGTCTGCCGCAGGCCGTCGTCGCCACGCTCTCCCGCGCCGTGCAGAAAGAGGACGACCGGAAGCATCCGGGTTCGATCTGAGTCGGGAACGTAGACCACGTACCGGTAGGTCCTGCCGGCATGGTCGACCGTGCGGTTGAGAAAGCCTGTCTCGCTCGTGGGACGCATGGTGGCACAGGAAGTGAGGAGCAGGAGAAAGCCAGCCAGGAGGTTCTTCATGCCGATTTACCCGAGGAATCTTATGACGTCTAGAATGACGCCGTGCCAGGCGTAGTTGGAACGTTCATCGCAGTTCAGGACCAGACGTGCAGCAGCTCGAGTCAAACAGCAGCGAACCGGCGCAGGGGGAAAAGCGCTCGATCGATTTCGAGAAGGCGCCGCGCGACGTCCAGCACCTTCTCCCGGTACCGATCAAAGAGCTCGGGCTGAAGCTCGAAGGTTCTCCCATCGAAGGCTATGTCGAGCAGCTGTTCAAGGAGCTCGACGCGAAGGGCCTCAAACATTTTCGCCCCGCGTTCTATCTGACGAGCGAATGGGGCTGTCCGTCCGAAGAGCCGGTCATCGGCGTTCCGTTCTATCTCGCCGATCGAAGACTCGGAGCGATCGAGAGTGCGCTGAACGATCTCGAAAGTGAACGCGAGATCATGATGTACATGCGCCACGAAGCAGGACACGCGTTCAACTACGCGTACGAGTTGTACAATACCGAAGAGTGGCACGAGCTGTTCGGGCCATTTCGCCGTCCATATCGCGACAGATACAGTTTCGTTCCGTTCTCGAAGAACTACGTTCGTCACATCGCCGGGTGGTATGCGCAGAAACATCCCGACGAAGATTTCGCCGAAACGTTCGCCGTCTGGCTCACCCCGGGATCGAAATGGCGCCAGAAGTACAAGAACTGGCCGGCGATGAAGAAGCTCCGGTACATGGACCGGATCTGCCACGAAGTCGGAGACGTTCATCCGAAGCGGCCTCTCGGAGAAACGGACTTCACAGTCGAAGACATGGAAGAGACCATCGCGGAGTTTTACAAGCAGCATTCGCGGGACGAGTCCGACCTCGTCGCTGATCTCGCCCTCGACTCCGATCTCGACGACATATTCGCCCAGGCCGCGGAAGTGCCCGAGGATCGGGCGAAGAAGGCGGGTGCGGTGGTGATGCAGCATCGAAAGGAGATCGTCGACAAGGTCAGCTACTGGACCGGTGTCCGGCGATCACTGGTCAAGGCTCTTGTCGAGTCGATCGCCGCGAAAGCCGACGAGTCGAACCTCGTGGTCGATCGCAATCGCGAATCCGAGCACATCGTCGAGCTGACGACTTACATCACCACGCTCTCCATGAACTTCTTCGTCGGTCGGCGCAGGCCCACCCGGAAAATGGCATGAAGATCGGCGTCCTCTACGAGCGCTGGCACGAGACGGAGGAGTACCCCGGCGAGAACATGGAGGATACGGCCGCCAAGAAAAAACGGAAGCGGCCGAAACTCGATCGTGAAGAGATCTTTGCGGCGCTCACCAAGCTCGGCCACGAGCCGAGCTACATCGAGCTCGACGGGGAGAACCAGACGCTCTTTGCAATCGCCCGCGCGAAAGTCGACCTGATCTTCAATCTCGTCGACTCGTACGGCGGCAACGACTCGCACGATTACAACATCCCCGCCTTCCTCGAGCTGCTCGACATTCCCTACACCGGCACCGGCCCTCACGGCCTGATCCTCGCGCAGGACAAGTCGGTGTCGAAGAAGATCGTCGCCTTTCATGGTCTGAAGACCCCCTTCTCCGCCGTCTCGCATCACGGCCGTGTCGATTACGCGCACGACGTGAAGTTTCCGCTCATCGTCAAGCCGTCGTCCGAGGATGGGTCGATCGGAATCGACGTCGGATCCGTCGTGACGTCCGTCAAGGAGCTGATGGAGCGCATCGACCGGCTTCACGGCGAGTTCGATTGTCCGGTGCTGATCGAGGAATACATCGAAGGCCGCGAGATCTACGCGGCGTTCGTCGGCAACGCATCACCCGAGGCGCTGCCGCTGGTCGAGCTCGACCTTTCCAGGCTCCCTCCCGATACGCCGCGCATCGCCGGGCGCGAGGTGAAGTTCGAGCGGGACAGCGAGATCTATCGCCTGACGAAATCCGCACTCGCCGAGAATCTGGATGAAGATGCGATCGAGCGGCTGCAGGAAGCAGGCAGGACCGCCTATCGCGCCCTTCGTCTGCGCGACTACGGCCGCATCGACATGCGCCTGACGAGCGAAGGCGACATCTACGTCATCGAAGCCAATCCGAATCCGTGGCTCTCATCGTCCGCGGAATTCGCGATCGCCGCGCGTGGCAGCGAACGGACATATACCGAGGCGATCGGGGCGATCATCGACGCGGCAAGGTCGCGCTACCCGCACCGGTTCAAATGACCGGAGTGCGGCAGCTTGCTGCCGCGATCAGCGCACCAGCCGTCCGGCAAGCTGGCCGGTCAACGGAAGGCAGCGGCAGGGGCTGCCGGCGCGTTCGTTCGCTCCATTGTCATCCGAGCGTAGCGAGGGACCTGGGTGTGATGGGGGCGCGAAGATCATTCCACGTGCCGCCCGGCCCCCGGGTCCCTCGCTCACGCTCGGGATGACAGCTGATTACCCGCCACTCAGAGCGGTACATCCTTCAATTCGAACGTCTCCCAGAACCGCACTCCCCTCGCTTCGAACTCGATCTCGGCCTTGATCGAGACCGGGTCGGTGCGGCGCGCGTTGGCTGCGGCTCTCGCGGTGACGCGAACCGGGAAGATGTCGGTCTGCGCGGCTTCCAGAAATCCGTTGATCACGCTCTCGGACGGCTCGAGCGTGATCCGCTGGTTGTCCGGCGTGGTCAGTCTGATCGTCCGGATCATGATCGATTCCGTTGCACGGTTGGTGATGCGGACCGCCAGATTCAGCGGGGCCGTGCTTCCCGGCGCACATGAGAGCGATCCGATCGGACGGATCATGACGTCGCTCGGCGACATTCCCTCGGGCCGCGACGCTGGTCGGGCCGCGGGCGGGGGCGGCACCGAGGTCATGCAGGCCGCAAAGACAAGAACGATCAGGAGCAAACAATTCGGTCGCATTCGCCCCTCATCTTCGCACATGGGATCCGTCACCTCGATCCGCCTTGTAGATGCCCGCTTTGCTCATCGCCAGGCGCAGCTCGTCCTGGAGCTGACCGGCGCTGGCCTCCACGACGATGAGACGCTTCGCCTTTTCGAGCGGCTCGCGCAACGCGTCGATCGGGAACGGCCAGAGAGTGATCGGCCGGAAAAGGCCGGCGCGGATGCCTTCGCGCCGCAGCACTTCGACGGCGCCTTTCGCCATTCTCGCCGGCGTGTTGCACGCGACGATCAGCACTTCGGCATCATTAAGAACGGTCTGGGCCGCTCTTTTCGAGGCGTCGTCGTGGTGCTCATGCAGCCACGATAGGCAGCCCGCGAACGAGGGACGATGTTGCTCCACACATCCGCAGGTGACGACACCCACTCGGGGGTTTTGCGGCATTCGGCCGTGGTCCCTATTCTCGAAACGCCGGATGGACGACATCCTTCGCGTTCACAGGCTTGAGCTCGGCCATCGCCTTGGAAGCTTCCTCCTCACCGACCACGGTGAGCGTCGTATTCGGCTTTCGGCCGCCCATGACCAGGCTGGCACGGATGAAGACCGTCTGGCCCGGCTGCAGATCCACCTTGAGCGTCGACATCGACTTGTCCTTGTCCGAAAAGACGTCCTTGTCACGCGCCGCAAACTCATACGTTCCTGGTGCGAGAGTGCGGGTCCAGACCACGCCGTTTGCGAGATTGAGCAGCGGCTCACCGTTGATGCGGATCGGCGCGCGATAAATGCGGGCGACGATCCGGCTCTCGCGATAGAGATGAACGGTCGCCATCCCGGCCGGTTCTTGCGCGTATGCGAGATCTCCGAAACAGACAAACAGCAGGATTGCTGCAGCAGCAAGGCGTGAAGTCACGATGACCATCTCCCGAGGTTTTGGTGTGTGCGCCGATTATACAAGCCCGCCAGCGATCTCACACGGAGCGTGGATCGACGTGGCGCCGGCTCAGCCGGCGATCCGCGGGCGGGATCGCCCGCGGCTCCACTCGAAGTTCGAGGTCGAAGGCCGAAGGTCGAAGCGCCCCGAAGCCACCGCTCTCGAGAATGCCCACGAAACGAACTCGAAGAAGTCCAGGGTCCAGGGTCCAAAAGCCCTCACCGCCGGACGACGAACTCGTTCGAGACGCGCATCTCCACCGGCAGCTCTTCGCCGAATGGCCTGGCATCGCGATCGAAGGACCGCAGGACGCCGTACCAGACGATCCGATACGTCCCCGGATCGACGACGCCCTGGCGCTTCTCCGGATAGTCCGATGGGTGGAAAGGTACCGTCGATCTACGGTCCACCAGGCGACTCGAGGTGCGCCGTCACTGAGACGCCAGATCGACGAGGCGGTGCCCCTGCTGCTCGATGATGCGGGCCAGCTCGAGGCGCTCGGCCTTTCCCGGGGCGGGCCGCAGCAGAAGTCTCGCCGCGCCGGCGATCCCGTTCGTGAGGGCATCCATTATGGTTGGGATGGTAACCGCGTTCACCTCCGTGAGCGCCTGATTCTCATCAGCAGGACGAAAACAACCGCAAACAGGGCCGCAGCGACGATCAGGCCGCCCATTGTGGGCCGCCGCAACAGAATGAAAAAGGCAGTGAATGCCAGGACGAAAACCCAGACGAGCGTGGCCCGCGCCGCACTCGCCGCACCTTGGGGCACCCCCGGCGGCGACCACCGCGTGCGCGTCCCGCCGCGGGCCGACTGAACCACCGCCAGCGCCTCGTTGATCCGCTTCAACTTCTCCTCGGCTTTGCGCCGCACCGATGCATCGTTGGCGAAACGATCCGGATGCCAGACCTTGCTCAGGTCGCGATGGGCCGCCTTGATCTCCTCGTCCGACGCAGCGGGCGAAACCTCGAGGATTCGATAAGCCTCGTCCAGAAGCATTTCCGCATTCTGACCGAAAGTCGCCTCGGCCGAGGCCGCGACTGATAGCATCGCCTCGGTCCAGATCGGAGGTTTCGCATGAATGGCGACACGAGGGTCTATCAGTTCCGGTCACCGCGCTTCACCGGAAAGCACGTGATCATCGCCGCGCTTGCGATCATCGCGATCCTGCTGATCACGAGCACGTGGTTCACGGTCGATCCCGAAGAGACGGGCGTGGTGCTGCGGTTCGGACGCTTCGCGCGGACCGTACCGTCCGGCCTGCATCTCAAGCTCCCCTTCCCGTTCGAGAGCGTCGTCAAGGTACCGGTTGAGCGCCAGCTGAAGGAGGAGTTCGGATTCCGGACCCTCGAGGCGGGCGTCCGGACCGAATACTCGAAAGAAGATCTCGAAGAGGAATCGCTGATGCTGACGGGCGACCTCAACGTCGCCGTCGTCGAGTGGACCGCGCAGTTCCGGGTTCGTGATCCCTACAAGTACCTGTTCAAGGTGCGAAATGTCCGTCAGACGTTTCGCGACATGAACGAGACCGTGATGCGCGAGGTCGTCGGCGACCGCAGCGTCAACGAGGTGCTGACGGTCGGCCGGCAGGAGATCGCCCTCGAGGTCGAGCAGCGGCTTCAGGCCCTGTGCGACCAGTACGAGACCGGGATCAAGGTCGAGCAGATCGTGCTGCAGGACGTCAATCCTCCGGATGCCGTCAAACCGTCGTTCAACGAGGTCAATCAGGCGCAGCAGGAGCGCGAGAAGATGATCAATCAGGCTCGCGCCGACTACAACCAGGTCATTCCGCGCGCGCGTGGCGAAGCACTCCAGACGCTCGAACAGGCCAAGGGCTTCGCGACTGATCGAGTCAATCGCGCCCGGGGCGACGCCGAGCTGTTCACGCAGGTTCACGCCGCGTACAGCCGGGCGCCCGAGGTGACCCGGCGTCGCATGTATCTCGAGACGATGGGTGTGATCTACCCGAAGGTGAAGCGGAAGATCGTGCTCGACGAGGCGCTGCGTGGCGTCCTTCCGCTTCTTCCGCTCCAGGAAACGACGCAGGCGGTGAAGCCATGAGAGAGATTCGCATCGCCGCCGTTGCCATCCTCATCCTGTTTCTGGTGGTCATACTCTCCTCGGCCCTCTTTACGGTAAAAGAGAGCGAGCAGGTGGTCATCACCCAGTTCGGCAAACCTGTCGGCCGGCCGATCAGCACGCCGGGGCTCCACGTCAAGATGCCGTTCATCCAGGACGTTCACGCCTTCGAGAAACGGTTCCTGGAGTGGGACGGCGACCCCAACCAGATTCCGACCAAGGACAAGCGATTCATCTGGGTCGACTCCTACGCGCGCTGGCGCATCACCGATCCGCTTCTCTTCTTCCAGCGCCTTCGCGACGAGAACGGAGCACAATCGCGGCTCGACGACATCCTCGACGGCGAGACCCGGAACACCATCGCCAAGCACGAGTTGATCGATCTGGTCCGCGCGACGAACCGGCCGTTCGTGATCACCGGCGATGCGATCGAGACCGAGCCGGGCGACGTCGAGAAGGTCCATTTCGGCCGGGACAAGCTCACCGCCGAAGTCCTCCAGAACGCTCGACGCCGTACAGGGGACCTCGGCATCGAGATCCTCGACTTCCGGATCAAACGGATCAACTATGTCAACGAAGTGCGGCAGGAGGTTTACGCCCGCATGATCTCCGAACGGAAGCGGATCGCGGAGCGGTACCGATCGGAAGGCGCCGGCGAGGCGGCACGCATCGCCGGCGAGCGTCAGCGCGAACTGCAGGTCATCGCCTCGGAGGCGTACCGCCAGGCACAGGAGATTCGCGGCAAGGCCGACGCGACGGCGTCCGACATCTATGCCGCGGCGTACGGCCGCGACGCAGAGTTCTATCGTTTCCTCAAGAGCATGGGCACGCTGGAGACGAGCATCGACGCCGAGACCGTGCTCGTGCTCTCGACGGATGGCGATCTCCTGCGCTACATGAACGCGCCAAGGTGACGGTCTCCGCCGCCGATCCCCGGCCCGCGTGTCCGCGAGGCCCTGAAGCTCGGGCGCAAATCTGTGGAGCGCGGGCGACCTCGCCCGCGAACGACGAGACGCGGGCGGGGTCGCCCGCGCTCTACTTTGTTGATTCGCGAGGCGGTTCGACCGCGCTCCACGTAAAATCATCGCCCCGTGACCACCAAGGGCGACGACGAGCGGCGGCACGCCGAGAGGTTCGCGCTTCCCAAGAAGGCGAACGCCACATTCGGCGGATTCGAAGCGCAAATCGTCGAGGTCAGCCTCATTGGCTGTCAGATCGAGCACACTGACCGCATCGCGCCGCGGTCTCATCTGCCCCTCCGCTTCAAATGGCGGGGCGAACAGGTGCGCCTGGAAGCCACGGTCATGCGCTCGGAGATGCGCTCGATCGGCGGTAAGCCGGCGTACGCATCGGGGCTTTCCTTTTGCGATTCGGCTGACCAGTCCCCACCGGTCATCCGTCAGATCGTGCGCTGGCTCGCTGATGCCATGAAGGCGGCTGCGCACGTCGAAGATCCGCGGCCGGTGGCTGCACCAGCAGCGGGGTCCGCTCCTTTTCTTCGCGGCGATGAAGAAGAGCCGGAGCCGGTATCGGCTCCCTATCTCCGGTGCGTATTGAGCGCGGGGAAATGGGAGCGATTGTTCGTCGAGGTCCCCGATCAGCCGGCCGAGGGTTTCACGATCGTGGCGCCGACGAACGATTCGGAAGTCGAGGTCCTCTGCCGGGCATATGCAGCCGCAAATCCTCAGAAGCGCGGCCAGATGCGCGCGGCGTTCGAGCACGCGATCGCTCACAGCCGGCAATGAAAGGAGAATGCGACTACGGCTCCCCCGAGGTCCTGAAACTCGAGGCCGTTGAAAAACCGGTGCCGACGGACGATCAGGTTCTCGTAAAAGTTCACGCGGCCTCCGTCAATCCACTCGATTACCACTACATGCGGGGCACGCCCTTCGTGATACGCCTCGACGGCGGGCTGCGCCGCCCGAAGCCCCCCCGGCTCGGCGTCGACTTCGCCGGTACGGTGGAAGCGGTCGGACCGAACGTCAGGGAGATGAAACCGGGGGACGAGGTCTTCGGTGGAAGAACTGGCGCGTTCGCCGAGTATGTCGTCGCGACCGAGGGAAGGCTGGTCAGGAAGCCGGAGAACATCAGCTTCGAGCAGGCCGCCGCCGTGCCGATTGCGGGAGTGCCCGCGCTGCAGGCGCTTCGCGACAAAGCCCGGGTGAAAGCGGGGCATCGAGTCCTGATCAACGGGGCGTCGGGTGGCGTGGGCACCTTTGCCGTCCAGATCGCGAAATCGCTCGGCGCACACGTGACCGCGGTCTGCAGCACGCGCAACGTCGAGCTCGTTCGGTCCCTCGGTGCCGATGAAGCCATCCATGATCATGGCGACAATCACGAAGGACGATCTCGCCATCCTCAGCGACTTGATGCGAAGCGGAAAGGTCACGCCGGTCATCGACCGGAGCTATCCCCTGAGCGAGGTCCCCGAGGCCGTGCGGTATCTGGAGACGGGCCGCGCGCGGGGGAAGGTGATCATCAAGGTCGAGGCCGGCAGATGAGCTCCTCTCCGTGAGCTCCCTTGGTGGATGACCCACCTGGCGAGGCCAGCGAGACGTCGCCGAATCCACCATCTTCGATCACGAGGCAATAGGCCGTCAGCGCGCAGTCAGGCGTTGACCGGCGCCCGCTCGAGACTCCGCGTCGTTCCACTTTGCGACGTCGACGTCACCGTCTATCCTCTCTGACTGCAGAGGTCCGACATGGAACGAACCCACCTGAACGTTGGCGCGAGGCTGGCGCTGCTCGCTTCCATTCTCCTCACCATGACAGCCGCCTGCTCAAAGGGCGAAGCGCCGAGCGATGTCTCGCCGACCGATCCGAGTGGCTGGTGGAACACGTGGAAGGTGGAGAAGGTCGAGTATCCGGCGGGCACGCTCTTCGAGTTCGAAACGATCTACACGGATGGATCGCGGCACACTCGAACCCTGGGGGTCCACACAGTGGAGCCGGCTCCGGGCGGCGGGTTCAACGTCACAGTCGCGGACGGCGCGATTTTTCAACGCTGGCCGATCCCGCCCCCAGTAGCCCCCGCCGGCCCGATTCAGACGCGGAATAAGGATCTCGTTTCGGTGACCACACCGGCCGGAACATTTCTGGCCGGCCGTCTGTGGCGTACGGAGAGACGTGGAAACGTCCCTTACGAAACGGACACATGGGTCGTGCCTGGGATTCCGCTGCCTGTCCAGACCTGGTCGCGCCCTGTGACCGACAAACATCTCTACGATCCTCCATCCGGCGACACCATTCCTCCGGGAACGTTTCTGGAGAGGCTCGTTCGGATTCAGAAGCAATGAGAGCGTTCATCTCCGCATCGCTCGTTCTGGTGGCCGCGATGGGTGAGGCGGGCGATCCCATCGCAAATTGCCAGCGTGAGGTTCAGGGGACCAAGATTCGAATGACCGCCACGATCGGAGTCCTTCGCAAGGATCTCCTGACGAGACTCAACGAAGTCGACATTGCGAAGTACTGTCAATGCGTTCACCGCGCGCTGCGTGAAGAACTCGGTGACGCGCTGTACGAACGCAGTCATGCCGTGGAGTCCGAGCTGACCACGTCAGAGCTCATGAAACACTACGAGACGAATACGAAGGCCGAGATTCGATGCGTTGAAGAACAGGTCGGCAAGCCCCCCCAGAGCACCTCGGCGAGATCTCCTGAGGACCTCTACCGGCGGTTCATGCGGGCAACCGTCACGTCCCGCACGGTCGGCGGCCTTCGACTGGGGGACGGCAAGGATGCGCTGTTCAAAGTCCTTGGCCCGACGAAGACTTTCGAGCGGACGCCGGACGGTGGGGAGCGGTTCTTCTATGGCTCGAACGCGAACGAGGTCGTCGTCTCCATTTCGCCCGCTCCGCGACAGACGGTCCGTCAGATCGCGCTCAACTACCGTTTCCAGGGACAGACGCCGGGAGGCGGACGGATGGGCGATCGGCGCGAGAAGATCAAACAGACGTATCCGGGAAAGCTCGCTGCCGACTTTCCTCAGTACGCGGTGTATTGCGACGGAACGGCGTTCCTTTTCAGTGCGAGCGGCACCCGCCTGCAGGAAATTCGTCTGTCTGCCCTCGATTCGGACCCATTCAAGAATGATCGCCTGAGAAACTGCCCGTGAGGCCCTGACGTGAAGAACTTCGATCCGGCGTTTCGCGGTTGGATTTTTACGGCGCTCGCGTCGATCGTCTTCATGGCGGGAGCGAGCTGTTCGAACGAGGGCGCGCCGGAGCCGCCTTGGAACTACGCGGACACGGCTGATCCGAACGGTTGGTGGACCTACGACAACTGGCAAGTGGAGACGGTGAAGTTTCCCGAAGGGACACGCTTCGAGTTCGAGACGATCTACACGGACGGATCGCGTCGCGCGAGCACGTGGCGGGTGCAGTCGGCGCAGCCCGCCTCCGTCAAAGGAGTGTTCAACGTGCAGCTCACGAAAGTGGACGGCAGCCGCGGCTCGCAGCGGTCGCAGGTACCACCGCACCTCTACTTCGACCACTCCATCCCGGCGCGTAACGAGAAGCTCGTCGCGGTGACGACACCGGCCGGGACGTTTCTCGCCGGCCGGCTGTGGCAGCGAGAGAAGCGTGAAAACGCAGACTACGTGACCGATACCTGGTACGTCCCCGACATTCCGCTCCCGGTCCAGATCTGGTCACGGCCCGTCACTGAGCAGCACCTCTACGATCCGCCGGCGGAAGGCCCGATTCCGCCCCGCACGTTCCTGCACAAGCTCACGCGGATCGAGAAGCCGTGACGTAACTCGGTCATGGATTCCATCTACGGCGAAGTGGGCGCGGGCGAGGTCGCCCGCGCTCCACTGAGCGCGGTCCGGCGGACGTCACTCGGTTCGCATGATCGAGTCGCCTGAGCCGTTGTCGACCATATGAAGGAACGGCAGTACGCGGCCGGATCCACTCACCACTTCGATATCCGCGCTCATGTTGCGCAGATCGCCGAACGAGTCGCGCTCCGACCCGATGACCTGCCGCGCGAGATCGGTCACCTGCACGAATTGTCCGGCTGCCAGCGTGAACTCTTTCGCGCTTCGCGCTTGTCCGCTCGCGAGCGAAGACATCGCGAAACTGTAGTGGAGCGTGACGCGCACCACCGCGGGCTGTCCGGCGGCCTCGATGAGAATGAGATTCGTGCGGAAAGTCGCGGGTGTGGCCGCTGCACGCGTCGAGCTTGCCGCGTCCTCGAGGCCAGGGAATCGTTTCAACTGGCCGTTCATCAGCGCGGCCGCTGCGGAAACGACAGGCAGACCGCTGCCGAAGTACTCCCCGTTCGCCGCGCGGAATGTCCGCGCCGATGCCGCGATCACACCGGAAGGTGCCGTGATCCGCACGTATCCGGGCACGCTCGGGACCGGAACGGCACCGGTCGCGAGCGGTGCGAGATTCAGAGTGGATGTCGCTTCGGCCTCGGGAGGAAGCGATCCGGATGACGTCCCGCGCGAGACGGCGCGGCGCCGAGTGGGCGCAGCGGCGCGAACATCGATGGAGGCTGTACCGATCGCTTCGTTGCGGTTCGTCAGGAACAGCGAAGTTTTCGCATCCGGCCCCGCACTGATCACCGGGACGATGAGCACGTCCGTCGCGCTTCCCTCGGTCGCGGGGTCTGTCACCACCCAGCCGTCTCCCGCCGCCGTTTCGATGAGAGCGTAAGCAGCGATGCGCGCCGAGCCCGCGGACACGTTGCGGATCCGCGCGGCAGCCGCGTCCGATGGCACCACATCTTCGAATCTGGCGAAGGCGAAGGCGGTGAGACCTTGTTGCGCGAGCGAACCGACGACGCCGCCGGTGGTATTGAGGAAATCCACCTGGAAGGAAGCAGCATTGCCGGTGAGCTCCTGAACGACGAGGTCTGTCTGCAGACCCGCGGACCTTATGACTCCCGGGAGGACGATCTGTCCACCCGCCCCCACTCCGCGATCGGAGTGGAGAACTGGCAGAGCAGTACCGTAGGTTCCGGACGGTGCGCTGGTCCTGAGGTGCGTCGCTGCGATGGAAATCCGCGATACATCGGGTGCTCGAACCTGCGCAGATCCGCTCGCGGTCGGCGCCCCGAACACGGTCTTCACGACCGCTGGAAAGGCGATCACGTGGTTCGGCTGCAGCGTCGGAAGGATGGCACTCTGCGCCTCACCGGGCAGGCCGGAGAAATAGAGACGAACATCCCCGACGCTGCTGGTCGAAGGATTCGACAGGATGAGATCGCTGACGCGTGGCGCCGCGCTGACGCCCGACACGAAGAGGGCTCGTTCACCTGGTTGCAGAGGAGGCGGAGCTCCTTGCGCGACATTCGGCCGGGCGACGTGAACCAGAGTCACCGACACGCTCGACGAGCCCGCTCCGTTGCCGAGCGTCCCCCACCTCAGGTTCGAGCCGGTGCCACCGATGTACACGAGCGACATCTTTCCAGCGAGCGCGCCGATCGGCGCGTCGCCGGGCCGCTTGCTCGCGTCGATGGTGAACGCGACAGGCACCGTCTGCCCGGCGGGAATCGTGACGATGCCGCTTTGCGGAACGATCCACAGAACGTCCGAGACAGCGATGCCCTGCAAGGTGGCCGTGCCATGGTTCGTGAAACCGACCGTGCCTGACGCGCCCTGCCCCTGTTGCGAGCTGACCTCGGTTCGTGCTTCGGTGGGCCGGGGGTCGACCCTCCCCGAAGGCGGCGTCGCTGCGAGCATCTGGACCCGTACGACGGTCCCGCCCGGGACACCCGCGCCGGCCACGTCGACATGGCCCTGATACGAACCGGCAGGTTGCGGCGTGCCGTTGATGGTGATGATCTGGCTCGCTCCGGCAGCGATCGAAAACGTGGATGGAGAGACGGTGAAGAAGTTCCCGCTGGCCGTCAGCGTGATGCTCGCCGGACCCTCGCCGAGGTTGGATAGCGTGAACGTATCCGAGCCGCCACCCTCCCCTGCACGCTGGACGAACCCGCGTGGCGGATTGGAGACCACCACGTGTGATCCGCCGGTCGCGCCGATGGTGACAGTGGCCGTCGCGGTCGCCGAACCGCCGCTGCCCGTCGCCGTCAGCGTGTAGGTCGTCGTCACGGAGGGACGCACGGTTACGGATCCCGTCAGAGGTTGCGGTCCGACGCCGTTGTCGATGCTGACCGATGTCGCGCTGACGGTCGACCATCGAAGCGTGACGGCCTGACCTGCCGATGCGCCGGGAGGATCGGCTCGAAATTCCGTAATGATCGGACCTGGCGTCGAAGACGTTCGATTCAGCGCGAAGCTGAACGGCGCGCCTCCTCCGGTTTGACTGACGCTGCCGGAGATCGTGCTTCCTGCGATCGTCCCCGTGAACGGAAGTACCTCATTGCCTCCCTGCTGTCCACTGTCGTTGACGTCGAAGGGCACGAGGAATCCCTGGATGGCCGATCCGGCGATCGTCGCGTTCAGGAAAACGGGAATGCTTTTCGGAACGTCGTGGAAGAAGCAGTTGCCCTGTGGATCCTGGTCCGTGTGCCGCTGCTCGGTCACCATGAGCGTGCCCGTCAGCTCGTTCCCGGTCTGAAAGAGCGCGCCATTCATTGCACCTGTGGTGGTGAACTGACCGTTCGGACACGACGCCGTCGCGGTGTAACTGCCGGAGTATTGGCCGCTGTTCGCCGAGGACGGTGCCTGGTTGTCAGTCTGAGTGAGAGTGGCGGTCATCTGGTTGGCAATCGTCAGCGTCATTGCCGTGCCGTTCACGCTCCCGGACACCGGAAAGGCTTCTCGATCGATCCCGATGGCCGTGCCCTGAAACGCCACGGGCGAGGAACTCGCTCCGATGATCGAAAACGTGAACTGAAACGTGTTCGAAGTGATCGCGCAGTTGGAGTCGAACTCTGGCACGCGCTCGATCACGACGTTCCCGACGAAATCCTCCCCGGTCTCGGAGATCAGAAAGCGCGCAGGCGACGTCCACGAGACCGCGCGGGTTCCACCGCTGAAGTCGCAGGCCTCATTGACCTGGATGGTCCCGGACCATGTTCCCTGCAGATGCGCGCTGGCTGTCTGCGCGCACAAAAGCACGACGACAAAGACAAAAGTTCTACGGCAGACTCCGCGATTTCTCACGCGTCACCTCCGGCTCATCTCGTGTTGAATTGACCCGCGGAAATTGTACGTCCTCGCGTCTATCCGGGGCCATGCGGCGCGCGAGCGGCATCGACGCAGCGGCCATCATCAGAACCATGAGGCCGATCACGACGAGCGCTTTGTTCATGTTGCGCGCTTTTCGCGCCGGTTCCAGGGGAGGCTCGATGGCGCGGCGCCGATCGCCGCGGCCGCGGTCTCGAGCTCACCTCGCGCGCGCTCGATGTCGACCGCTGCGATTGGCGACGGCATCGTTCGCCAAGGTTGGAGCGCCACCGCGTGACGGCCACTCTCCGTGTGAATCTCGCTTGAGCAAACGAGAAGGCGGTTCTGGAATTCTCGGGCGTCGGTGCCGCTTCAGCGCCCTCTTGTCCTGCTGAAGGAGAAGCCCGTGCCGCTCGAGCGTGCGAACGACGTTTGCGCGGTCACCCATCCCGAGGATGATGCCACGGCGTTGTCCGCGCAGCGGAAACTGACGCTGGGAAGCCCCTTCCCGCAGCTAGAATTCTCGCAATGGCGTATGTCAGACGCTGCCCGTTCTGCGACAAAGTCCTCGCCGCTTCCACCACCCAGGTGGACGAATATCGCGCATTCATGGTGCTGCACCTGACCAAGTGCAAGGAAGCGCCGGCGACGATGACGTACGAGGCGGCCGTGGCGCTGGCTGAACAGATGGATGTCGCGGAGCCGGACAAGAGCTAGATATTCTGATGGCGAGATCAGGCGGGACCGCCTGGTCGGGGCCAGGACGCCAGGAACTCCGAACAGTTCAACGCACCGCGGACTCGCGACCCGCCTCGGCGGTGAAGTCTTCGTACAGGCTGAGCCAGTGCAGCCCGCCGTTCTCCGCGCCTGCCACATAGAGATCCAGACCGGGCACGCAGCGAATGCCGGAGCCGATGCGGCAGGCCAGGTAATTGATCCCTCCGCGGTTCACGGCCACGCGGTTTCCTATTGTGATGCAGATGGCGGACCGTCGCCTGTTCGTAGGGAAAGGCTGGCAGGTAAGTGCGCACCGGATCGTCGAGGTCGATCTTGAGACGTGTCGCCAGGTCGGGGCAACTCGAGGTGGGGACGACGAGGGCCCTGCGGCGAACGGTAGAGCGCGGGCGACCTCGCCCGGGGAGCCCGCGTTTACCTAAGATTTGCCGGCCCGGGTTCGGCAAAGGCGCCCACCTTTTGTGACCTGCATCACGTTCTGAACGGAATGCGGCACCCGGTCTGCTGTGCAAACAGCAGGATGGTGCCCCATGAGATACCACTGCAGGTCCTGCGATCGAGAGATCGCACTCGAAAGTGGTTCCTACTCGTTCGTGCGGAGTCTGATCCTGCTTCATCTCGACCGATGCGATGTGACCGGACGGTTCTCAGCAGATCAGCGATCGGCCGAAGCGACGCGCGCAGCAGACGAAGGGTTCTTCAATACCCGGAGATGGCGGCGCGATGAGCGCAGCGACGACGAGAGCTCGGAGAGATTGCACTCGCGATAGCGGAGGACCGCTCACCAGCGTATTAGGAAGTCACGAATGCCGGTGAGGGCCGTAGTGGATTTTCAGGATTTCGCCTGGATCCACGATCCGCGCAACGCGTCGGTTTCGACGAGCAACGCCGCCGGTCGTACCGTCATGGCGTCCCCAACGGGATTCGAACCCGTGTTGTCGCCGTGAAAGGGCGATGTCCTAGGCCTCTAGACGATGGGGACTTGCTGATGCGGCGCCGCGATGAAGAGCGCGGAAGGTAGCACGCGCAACTCGTGGAGTCAACGCAGGTTAACTTCCACGGCGAGCACCAGAATTCCCAGGACCTTGACATCGGCGCTCCCAAGTTCGCGCCGATGGTGCTCGGGCATCGAAGCGGGCCAGCTGTGGGCCGGCCACGGCGCCGGACGGTCCCCGCTTCCCGCAGACTCCGTCTCGGGCGCGTGCCGGATTGCTCACGTCAGTGACAAAGCGCACATGCTCACGTGAGCTCAGTCTCGGGTTCTGTTGCGTCGAAATGTTTCCATCGGGTCAGGAAAACGGCCAGACGCCCGCGACGCGTCGCCCGAGGGGCACGATGGAACTCAACTCGACTGCTGAGCGTGGACGCGACGCCTACGTTTTCATACCCGCTCTCTTGGCCTCATGCGTCGGTTTCCTGGCATTGACCGGCACAGTTCTCCGCGTGTTCGGCCCGCACGATCTTTCCGGGAGCACTCCGCTGCACATGAGTTGCTCCGTTGCGCTGGGGCTCGTCAGCGCGGCCCTGATCCTTCTCGCGTCACGGCGAGAAGGAGGGTTCGTCGGGTCGGCGCCGCGGTTCATTGGCTACGCGTTGACTGCATGGGCGGCAGCAAGCATAGTCGGCGCGACCTCCAGTCAACCGGCGTTCTTGTCGCTGCCTCTCCTTTCCGCAATCGTTTTCCTGCTGCTGGGCCTCGCGGTCGTTACGATCCGAAGCTCGCGATCAGCAGTCTTTTACTGCAGCCACGCCGCCGCGCTGCTGGTCGGCGCGATTGGACTCGAAGCGCTCGTCTCACGCGTGTTTCAGGTTTCGGCGGCTGTGGCGTGGGTTGGGGCGTCGGTGCCCGTGGAAGCAGCTGCAGGTTTCATATTCGCCGCTGCTTCTCTCATTGCGCTTCGTCCGGATCGTGGAGTCGGGCTGCTCGTATTCGGCGACGGTCTGGCGCGCATAGTCACCGCGCCGCTGATCGTCGCCGCTCTGCTCCTGCCCGTGCTGTTCGACGTCGCCGCCGATCTCGGATCCGAAGCGGGGATCTATGACCTCGCCGTGAAGCGGACGATTGAGACATTTCTCATCTCCGTCTCCACCGGCGCGATTGTCATACTGGCCGGGATCCGCCTGGACCGTGTCGATCGCAGAGGCCGCGACGCCCTTGTCTCGCTCGTGGCCAGCGAAGAACGCTACCGCGACCTCGTGGACCACAGCAACGATCTGGTCTGCACCCACGATCTCCACGGACGCCTCTTATCTGTCAACCCGGCAGTCGTCAGAGCGTTGGGAATCCCGTCCGAACAACTGGTAGGGGGACGCATTCAGGATCTGCTTGCGCCAGGGCAGCCGGCGGCCTTTGCCGAATATCTCGAAACGATCGAGGCGAAAGGCGAAGTATGCGGACAGATGCGGGTCAAGGATGCCTCAGGACGTCGTCGCACCTGGGAATATCGGAACACGCTCCGGTATCGCGATGGCAGACCGAGTCTGGTGAGGGGCATGGCTCGAGACATCACAGAACAGACCCTCGCGGAACGCGCTCTGCGAAAGAGTGAGTCACGCTACCGGATGCTGTTCGAGAATGCCCCGCAACCGATGATCGTCGTCGATGAGTCGGGCTGGCAAATCATCGCGGCCAACGGCACAGCAGTATCTGCCTTTGGATACGCGGAAGAGGAGCTTCTCAACAAACGCGTACTTGGTCCCGATTTCATCGTCGATCTCCCCCGCGCCATCGAGGCGACGACCGACGCATCGCCGATTCGATCGCGGTCCAGCATGCGCATGCGCCGAATGAACGGCCAAGAGTTTCTCGCCGACGTGTCATCCAGCGCAATCGAGTACGAGGGACGCGCGGCGCGCCTCGTCGTGATCCTCGACGTTACCGAGCGCGAAGACGCGAAGCGGCGGCTCATCGAGCTTCAGCAGTTCGATGAGGAAGTGATCTCCGGCGCCGGGCAGGGAATCATCGTCACTGACCGCGAACTCCGTATCGTGGTCTGGAATCAGTTCATGGAGCAGCTGACCGGCGTACCGACGGCGACGGCGATCGGCCAGCCAGTCTCATTCTTCCCCTTTTTCCGAAACGGTGCCGGGGAGACCAGGATGCGCGAGGTCCTGCAGAGCTCCCGCTTGATGACCGACGAGATCGAGCTCAAAACCGGATCGGAAACACGACACCTGCTGGCCGTCGACGTGCCCCACCGCAACTCGCGTGGGGACATCATCGGAGTCATTGCCATCGTCTCCGACATCACGGACCAGAAGCAGACCCAGGAAGCACTTCGCCGGAGCGAGGAGCTGTTCCGCAGCGTCATCGACTCCACATCGAACTTCATCTTCAGCTACGACCGGGATGGCCGTTACATGACAGCGAATCAGGCGCTCTGCAGCGCACTGGGCCTCTCTGAAAAAGACATACTCGGCAAAACGGATCTCGAGGTAGGCCTGCCAGTCAACCGTGCCCGCGAGTGGGATGAGCTACGGCGACAGGTGATCTCTACCGGCGACCGCATCGCCCTCTCCACGTCGATGCGTATGGACGGCGGCGACCCTCACGTCTTTGAAGTCATTGTGGGCCCTCTGTGCAGCCCATCTGGCGAGGTCACCGGGGTCAGCGGCGTCGCCGTCGACGTGACGGACCGGCACCGGGCGACCGCTTCGTTGAACCGCCTCTCCCAGGCGGTCGATCAGGCGTCCGATGTGATCTTCATGACCGATCGCGACGGCATCATCACCTACGCCAATCCCGCGTTCGAGAGCGTCTACGGCTTCGCGCTGACGGAGGTACTGGGCCAGACCCCACGGCTGCTCAAGAGCGGCATGCACTCCGAAGCGGTCTATACGGATTTCTGGAGGCGCATCCAGCGCGGCGAAACCGTTCGCGGCGAGTTGGTCAACAAGCGGAAAGACGGCTCGTTTGTCGTCGTCGACCGCTCGGTGACGCCGGTCTACGACGCGAGGCGCCAGATCATCGGGTTCATCTCCGTACAGACGGACGTTTCTGAGCGCCGCAAGATGCTGGACGAGCAGGAGAAGCTCCGCGCGCGCATGATCGAACTCGACAAGATGCAGGCTCTCGGTACGCTGGCCGGAGGGATCGCGCACGATTTCAACAACATCCTCGCCATCGTCCTCTCCTTCGCCACCGTCGCGGAGAAAAGGCGGCATGATCCGGAGCGCTTCCTCTTGGCGATGGACACGATCCGTCGAGCGGTCCGGCGCGGAGCCGATCTGGCAAAGCAGGTCCTCACGTTCGCGCGACGAACGGAACGAATGCTCACCCCGATCGATCTCAACGATGTCGTTCGAGAGATCGCCACGATGGCGCGCCAGACGTTCCCCAAAACGATTCACCTCGAAACTGATCTCGATGACTCTCTTCCGCGGCTCCTCGGTGACGCATCGGAGCTGCACCAGGCGCTGCTGAACCTGGCAGTCAACGCACGCGATGCGATGCCCGGCGGCGGCACGCTTCGGGTGACGACGACATCCGTCTCGGGTTCCTACGTCCGGAGCCGATTTCCCGAAGCTCTCGATGTCAAACACCTGCGACTCGAGGTGACGGACACCGGTATGGGAATGCCCGACGAAGTGCGGCAACGAATTTTTGAGCCGTTCTTCACCACCAAAGCAGATGGTCGCGGCACCGGCATCGGCCTCGCGCTGACCTACGGCGTCGTGAGAGCCGCGGGCGGGTTCATCGGCGTCGAGAGCGTCCAGGGAAGAGGAAGCAGATTTGAATTGCTCCTCCCCTTTGCGGTCGTTCCGAGCGCCGCGGAAGACACGCCGGGAACCGTCGCTCCGGGAGCGGGCAAGGAGACCGTGCTCGTGGTGGAAGATGAACCCGACATCGGTCCCTATCTCGTCGAAGCGCTCCAGTCGTACGGCTACGCCGTGCTGTTCGCTCGGGATGGAGCGGAAGCACTCGAACTGTTCGAGCGCAACGCTGACCGGATCGACATCGTCGTCAGCGACGACGGCTTGCCGTTCATGCGCGGTTGCGATCTGTTTCTCGAGATCCGCAGAAGGAAGGCAACGATTCCATTTGTGCTCGCGAGCGGCTTCGTCGAGCCGGCGGCTCTCGACGAGCTGTCCCGGAGACCGCCGACTCATTTTCTGCAGAAGCCATATGCGGTAAGCGAGCTGATCTCGGCCATGCAGTCGACCTTAGGCGCACGCTGAGCGGTGGTCGTACGGCGCCTCGGCGGAGCGAGGAGAGGTTCACGACCATGACGACCTGCTGAGCCGGACCCATCGAGTTGCCGTCCTGGACCGCGAGCGACGGACATACCGCGTGTCCGTATGCCGGCTTGAAGGGCGATTACCCGGCGGCCCCGGTCCTGGTGCCGACGCCGAACAATTTCACGCGCGTCTGCCGGCAGGCCACGCCAGCATGTCCTCACGGTCACCGTCACCAAAGCCCTCGGCAACGACGGCGATCCCGCGACTCCACTTCGACGACCCTCGCTTCGAAATCGGGGCGAGGGTCATTGTATCTTGGGCGGCGTGAGACAACTTTTCTCCGCGTTACTATTTTTCATGGTCGCCTGCAGTGGTGGAGAGCGGCCTACGTCGCCCGCCCGGGAAAACGCGAACGAATCCACCGCGGGCGAGGTCGCCCGCGCTCCACTGCCCGCCCCGCCCTCGGCCGATGATGCGGCCCAGATCGTTTCGCGATCGGCCGAGTTCTCCGACTACCTGTTCACGCGCGCCGCGTTCACGCTTCCCGTGAAGGAAAACGCCATGACACCGGAGGTGCGCACGGTCTCGAAAGCGCTGGCGAAGAACGGCTGGATCGGAATCGACGGCGACGGCAACGTGATCCTCACCGCCAAAGCGAGAGCCGACAAACGGTTTCTTCTTCGCCCGAACGGATTCATCGACATCGTCCCCATGGCGAAGAAAGAGCTCCTCGGCGTCACCGCCGTCCACGTGAATCCCGAGGGGCAGCCGCTCGTCGATTTCCGGTGGACGTGGGTGCCGAACGAGATTGGCGCGCTTACCGATCGATACAGCGGCGAGCAGCTCGCCCTCGCGACGCTCCTCCGGGACGGCTCGCAGTGGACCGTCCTGCGCATCGCACCGAAAGCCCAGGCGGCGACTGAGGCGAAATGGTGAGCCCGGTAGGGATCGAACCTACGACCAATTGGTTAAAAGCCAACTGCTCTACCACTGAGCTACGGGCCCGCTGGCGGGGGCACAACATACGAATGCCGTGCCCGCCTGTCAACCAAACGTGACGCCGGCATATTGCCGAGTCGTGGCAGAATGCGCGCGCCTTCATGACCGCACCCCGCTGTCTGATCATCGACCCCGACCCGCAATTCGCTTACGTCCTGTCCGGCATCATCAGCCGGCATGGGCTCGACGTTGCCATTACCGGCCATCCCTTTGGCGCACTGCGCATGCTCCGGATGGAACCGTACGACCTCGTGATCTACGACGTCTCGTCGGAGACCGTCGATCACGATCTCATGCTGCAGACGCTGCAGCGTGACCTCCCGGCCGTGCTCGCACGGACCATCCTCGTGACCAGAACGCCATTCGAATCGAGCCGCATCCCCGCCGGCGTCCCGATGATCGGCAAGCACGATCTGCAGCCGCTGATGGATTACCTCAGCCGAAAATGACTCATGCCGGACCGGAGCTCTGCAGACGGCGGATCAGCTGGATCTGGCCCGTGTGATACAGGTCGTGTGCGGCGATGCCGGTGAGCATGTGGCGCTTTTTCCCGTCATCGAGCGTCTTCGCAGGAAGCGCGGCGATGACACCGCGCAACGATCGATGCTGCTCATCGAGAAGCGCCAGCGCCGCGCGCCACTCGTCTTCGTCAGCGCGCGCCGGCGAGGGGAAGAAGTTGCTCCCTTTCAATGGAAACGAGCCGCGCTTTTCGCCGCTCAACCGGCGCCGGACAGCGTACTTCCAGTACGCGGCATGCAGCGCAAGCTCCCAGATGTTGAGCCTTCTCTCGCCCGGCCGCCAAAGAGCCTGCGCCGGCGACACGCGGCGAAGGGCGCCACGGAGGTTGGTGCCGTGCCAGCTTTTTTTCTCATAGGCCTCGTCCAGTGCCGCCAGGATCATCTCGATTGCTGTCGCCATGGTTGCCTCTCTTGCCATTTTAGATTTTGGATTTTGGATTGACAGCCAAATCCAAAATCCAAAATCTAAAATATCCTTCGGCTATGCCGAGAATCCTTGCCGCCGCGCTGCTCATGATCACCACCGCCTGTACCACCACCAGCATGACCGAGGTCAACCATACGATGAACACGGCCGCCGAGCGTTACGTTCGCCTCGTCCTCTCCCTCGGCGAGCACGACGCCGATTACGTCGACGCGTACTACGGGCCGCCGGAATGGCGCCAGGAGATCAAAGCGCGCAAGCCGACACTCGACGAGGTCTACACGAACGCCCTCGATCTGCGTCGCGAGCTCGGCGCGATCGCCATTCCCGCCGGCGACGTCGAGAAGCTTCGCCTCGAATACCTCCGCAAACAGACCGACTCGCTCATCGCAAAGTCGGAAATGCTGCGCGGACGGAAATTCACATTCGACGAGGAGTCGAAGGCTCTCTATGACGCCGTCGCTCCCCACAACACCGAGCAGTATTTCCAGAGCCTGACCGCGCAGCTGGAGAACGAGCTCCCCGGCACCGGGTCGCTCAGCGAGCGTCTGGGCGCGTTCAAAAAGGAGTTTGTCATTCCGAAGGACAAGCTCGACACGGTGTTCCGGCGCGCCGTCGACGCATGCCGCGAGCGGACGCTTCAGCACATCGAGCTGCCTCCCGGCGAGAGTTTCACGATCGAATACGTCACGGATAAATCGTGGAGCGGATACAACTGGTATCAGGGCAACTACAAGAGCCTGATCCAGGTGAATATCGACCTGCCGATCTACATCGACCGCGCGATCGACCTCGCCTGCCACGAGGGATATCCCGGACACCATGTCTACAACGTTCTGCTCGAGAAGAACCTCATGCGCGACCGCGGGTGGGTCGAGTACAGCGTCTATCCGCTCAACAGCCCGCAATCGCTCATCGCCGAGGGGAGTGCAAATTACGGAATCGAGATGGCCTTCCCGGGGCAGCAGCGCGTCGAATTCGAACGCACGCATCTCTTTCCTCTCGCCGGCATCGATCCCGCGCGCGCGGAGAAGTACTACCGCATCAACGCGCTCGAACAGAAGTTCACATACGCCGGAAACGAAGCCGCGCGCCGGTATCTGAACGGTGAGATCAATGCGGCACAGGCCGCGGAATGGCTGACGAAGTACGGTCTCTACTCCCCCGAGCGCGCGAAGCAGCGAATCCGCTTCATGGACCAGTACCGCAGCTACGTCATCAACTACAACCTCGGCAAGGACCTCGTGCGGCAGTACGTCCAGCGCGAAGCGGGAAACGATCCAGCGAAACGGTGGGAGGTCTTCGAGCGGTTGCTCTCGACTCCCCGCCTGCCTTCCGGTCTGCAGGGACCGTAATCGCTATGCGGCGGTCTCGCGGCCACAGCCCGAGACCGCGCGGCGATACGTCGCGAGGATGTACTCGGTGAACAGCGAAAAGTCGAGCGGCTTGAAAAGCATGCTCGTGACCATGCTTCGATCGATGCCGCGGAGCGTGGCGGACCCGCAGGCGATCAGGACGATCGCAGGGCGCTCGGGGCGGGGGATCTTCTTGACGGCCTTGACGACGTAACCGCCGCTCACTCCGCCGCTCAGCGAAAGCACGAGCTCGAGCACGACGACGGGATATCGCTTTTCCCGCAGAAGCTCGATGGCGAGCTCGCCTGTAGGGCAGTGCTCGACCGGCACCCCCACGGCCTCGAGCGCCGAGGCCATGGTCTGAGCAAGGGGGAGGTCATCCTCCACGAGAAGAATCGGCGGCAACACGAGGGATTACAGTCCGAAAACAGTGCCAACCCAGAGCCCGAACCCCTGAGTGGAGCCGCGGGCGATCGCGCCCGCGGTCACGGTGGAGCGCGGGCGCGATCGCCCGCGCCCCATGGTCCAGGGTCACCGCGGGCGAGGTCGCCCGCGCTCCACCCGTTCCACGGCCGAACGCACATCCTCCAGGCACATCTCCATCCGGTCGCGATGGGTGCGAAACGAAACGACGCAGATGCGAATGAGGAATCTGCCGGACACGACCGTTGGCGTGAGCATGACGCGTTTCGGCGCGTTGATCTCCCGCAGCAGCTCACGGTTGAGCTCGTCCGAACCGCGCAGCCGGAACGCCACCAGGCTCAGCTGCGGCTCCGCGACGATCTCGATCCCCTCGATCTTCCGCAGCTCCTCGGTTGCCCACCGCGCGAGATCGAGCTTCTCCTCGAGCTGACTGCGAAACTCAGCCGCTCCCACGAGCTTCAGAGGAAGCCAGACGCGCAGGCCGCGGAAGCCGCGCGAGAGCTCGGGCGAGATCTCGCAGAAATCGACCAGCTCATCCTCGTTCTGCATCGGAGGGAGATATTCGGCGTGGAGCGAATGCGCGCGGCGGAGAGCCGAAGCGTCGCGGACGAGGAGTCCGCCGGTGCCGTACGGCAGAAAGAGCGTCTTGTGAGGATCGAGGATGATCGAATCGGCGCGCTCGATGCCCCGCATCGCGGCGCGGCCGCGCGCGGTCATCATGAAGAACGCGCCATACGCGCCGTCGACGTGGAACCACATCGAGTATGCGCGCGCGATCGTCGCGATGGCGTCGAGGTCGTCGACGGCGCCGGTGTTGGTCGTGCCGGCGCTTCCCACGACGAGAAACGGCGTCATCCCCTTCTCGCGATCGCGACGGATGGCGTCTTCCAGCGCATCGACCTTCATCCGGAACTGGCCGTCCGAAGGAATCTCGCGGATGTTCGCGTACGGAAAACCGGCGAGATTGGCAGCCTTCTGAAACGAATGGTGCACCTGGTCGGAGCAATAAAGCGTCCCGGCGAAGAACTGCTCGGGAAGCAGCTCCTTGCGCGCGGTGACGATCGCGATGAAGTTCGCCAGCGATCCGCCGGTCGTCAGCAGCCCTCCTGATCCGGCTCTGTATCCGACGATCTGGCACAGCCAGCGGATGACGTTCGTCTCCAGCTGGACGAGGGCGGGTGCGGCCGCGTTCACGCCGACGTAGCGGTTGACCGAATCGGCGATGAGGTCCGCCACGGCCGCGTGGAAGATTCCGCCGCCAGGAATGTACGCGAGGTATCCGGGCGATGCGGTGTTGAACGAGCGGGGAACGCATTCATCGAAAAGGTGATCGAGCAGGGCTTCATACGAGGTCCCCTGCTCCGGCATCGGCTCGATCAGCGTCCTCGCGAACTCCGCCGCATCCTCGGTTTTGAATACCGGCTGCGAGGGGAGGGATTCGATGTGCGCGACGATCCTGCGCATCGCCTCATCGACGAGACGGCGCATTTCCGCTGCGTGGGGCTCGAGTGGATGGTTCATCGGTGGGTGTGTCCCATCACGTCACGTGTCGGCGTCGTCGCTGCCACGAAAATGACGGCGTCGTAACTCCGGACCGGATGCACTGTCACCCAGTCGTTGCCCGGCGTCTCGGGGTCGTACGCCAGTCCGATCGACCGATGCTCGAGCGGCGACTCGACCCAGCGCCGAGCAACACCGGTCGCCGTGCGCAGGTCGAGCATGAAGAGCGGAAGGCCCGCAGCTGCGAGGGCTCCGTCGAAGGAGGCTGGTTTCGCCGGAAGGGCCTCGTACACATCGTTTCCCGCACGAAACGAGCCGCGGTCGAACGCGAAGCCGAAGATACGCATCGCGTCCCCATAGATGCGACGCAGATGCATACCCATCGTTCCGCCGGGGAAATACCGCGGTGGCTCCGCGGTGACGTGACCGTTGTGCGCCCAGAGAACCACCTTCGCTCCGGCCGGCTCGTGATCGAGGATCCACTTCACGTTCGCAGCCATCCAGCGATCGCGGACTTCGAATGCGCGAGCGCGGACGCGGAGCAACTCTTCGCCCTGGCGGATCAGGTCGATCTGCCTCCTCGCCCACGACCACTCGATCTGGCTCGACGCGGCAGCATAGTCGTCGCGGTGTTCTCGCATCCGCCGTTCGAGGAGATCGAGGACCTCCCGAACGCGATGCCGCGCCGTGCGATCATCGGCATACGACTCGCCGTCCTCCCGCACCAGCAGGTCGAGGGACTCGGTGACTTTCGCGTATCCCGGATCGACGCGCCGCAGAAACTCGCGGAGCACGGCGATCGACGCAGCCGGGTTCTGCATGTCGAAGCCGTGAAACCGGATTTTGATCGCATGGCGCGGATCTTCGTTCCATTCGCGCATCCAGCGGACCATCTCGACCACTTCCGCCGTTCGCCATGCAGCGAAATCGAGACCGGCCACGACCGTTGCCGCATCCCCTTTCCCATTCACGACGTACTCGTCCACGACGGCAGCCTGCGGAGCACTCACTTCCATCGCAAAGGCACTGAATCCCATCTCACGGACGAGGAACTCGAGCATGCGATGTTTGAGCTGGAAGAACTCGCGCGTCCCGTGCGTGGCTTCGCCAAAAGCGGCGATGCGAGCGGTGCCGACAATGTTTCGAAGAGCGGCGCTGTCCTCCAGTCGAAGCGCTGACGCCCGGATCCACTCGGCTGCCGCCGGCGGCGTCACTCGAAAGACGCGCTCGATGTCCAGATCCACCTCGGCGTTTTCTTGTTCGAGGTCCGCGGCACCCTCGATCATGCCATCGGCAGCTTCCGCAAAGAGCCGGTATCGCGCACGTGGAAGCAGCATCGAATAGCGGCCCTCGCCGTCCGTCTGCGCGACGAACACGTCGCCGTCGCGCGAGCTCAGACGCGCCGCCGCCACGCGTCCGACGAGAGGCTGCCCGTCCGCGTGACGTACACGGCCGCTCAATCTCTGACCGGACCGTTCCATCGCGATGGTCACAGGCTTCTGACCAGCGGTGTCGACCCGATCGACGTGGCCCGCCGCGAACCGGTCCGACGTCGCAGTGACAGCATAGCGGCCACGCGCAAGGCCGGTGATGCGGAACCGTCCATCCCGATCGCTGCGCGCAACGCCGGCAACCGTCCACCATTCGCGGGGCCCGAGCGGAACCGCGGCGACGAGCGCAGAGGAAACCGGGCGTCTGCCGATGAGCACGCGCCCTTCGATCGATGCATCCTGCGCGAAAACAGGCAGAGCGAGCAGAATCAGGAGCACGGAGTGCGGCAGCACCAGACCTGGAGGGCGTAGCAAGCTGCGCCCAGCCGGAGCGGCAGTAAGCTGCCGCACTCCATCATCTGTCACAATTCCCGCCATGCGTTCAATGAGTACCTGGTTCATCGCCGCCTTTTTCACATTCACGGTATATGCAAAGACGCCCGAGGCAGCACGCGTCGACGCTCTCGCCCAGGCGACGGTCGACGCATGGCGCCTGCCAGGCATGGCGGTCGCGGTAGTCAGGGATGACAGGGTCGTCTTTCTGAAAGGCTACGGAGCGCGGAACCTCGAGGATACCGCCCCCGTCACGCCCGACACCCTTTTCCACATCGCCTCGACCTCGAAGGCTTTCACGACGACGGCGATGGCGATGCTCGTCGACGAGAAGAAGATGAGCTGGGACGATCCGGTGCGAAAGCATCTCCCCTGGTTTCAGCTCTCCGATCCCTGCGCCGACTCGCTGGTCACGCTGCGCGACATCGTCTCCCATCGCACCGGGCTCAAGCGCCACGACGAGCTCTGGGATTACGGCACATGGTCGCGCGAGGAGATCATCCGCCGCATCGGCGCGGTCGAGCTCACGAAGCCGTTCCGCAGCGCGTACCAGTACCACAACATCATGTTCATGACCGGCGGCGAGACGGTGGCTGCGGCGTCGGGGATGCCATGGTCGCAGTTCGTAACGACCCGCATCTTCCACCCGCTGGCCATGAAGAACACCGTGATCGCCCACGACGAATGGCTGCGCAAGGAGCACAGCGCATCGTACCGATACGATTTTGCAACCGACGCAATCCGTCCCTACGACGACTTCGACTACGAGAGCCTCGGTCCGGCCGGATCGATCAAGTCGTCGGCCCGCGATCTCGCGCAATGGGTACGCTTCCAGCTTGCCGGCGGCGCCATCGACGGCAAGCGGCTTTTGTCCGAGGATGCGCTGAAGGAGACGTGGAAGCCGCACACGCTGCTGCCGGTCAACGACGAGTCTCGCGGCGACAACCCGGTCACCAACATCAACGCCTACGGCCTCGGATGGCGCGTCCAGGACTACCGCGGTGAAATGCTCGTCTCGCACGGTGGCGCCCTGAACTATCACCGCACACAGATCGCGCTGCTTCCTGAGCAGAAGGCCGGCGTCGTCGTGATCACCAACATCAACCGCGGCTACGCGATCATCGGCCTGCGCAACGCGCTCCTCGACATGCTCATCGGCAAGGAAACCCAGGACTGGAACGCCTACTTTCTCGCGTACGACAGGAAGCTCGACGAGAAAGCGGAGAAGGACAAGCGCGAGCGCGAAGCAAAGCGGC
The DNA here is from genome assembly GCA_937870635.1 of uncultured Acidobacteriota bacterium. Classification (GTDB taxonomy): domain Bacteria; phylum Acidobacteriota; class Thermoanaerobaculia; order Gp7-AA8; family Gp7-AA8; genus DATLEX01. Next base: position 106,944 of record CALMZP010000053.1, read on the forward strand.
ACCGCGATACGAAGCCGTCACGCGAGCTGAGCGCGTACGCCGGAAAGTATTCGAACCGCGCCTACGGCGACGTGACGATCACCGTGGAAGACAATGGCCTGGTCATGAACTGGCAGCGCGTCAGGACCCCGCTCACCCACTATCACTTCGACACGTTCTCCGGTGTCGTCGAGGAGCTGGATTTCGACGAACGGATCTCCTTCGACCTCGGCCCCGACGGAGACGTGCGGACGCTGGAGATGTTCGGAGAAGAGTTCCGGAGAGAGTAAAACCACCTGTCATCCGAGCGTGAGCGAGGGACCTGGGCGGAAGTGCGGCACGCAGTTTCGCTGCTCTGAATATCTCAGGAAAAGCAACCACAGAGGACGTCCTCGGGAGGAGAGAGGTATTCAGAACTCCGCCGCCGCCCCGACGATCCCGTCGATCAGGCGGCTTGCGGCCGAGGAGTAGCCGAGGTGGTGGTTGACGATGACGGCGAAGTACCGGTAGCCGCCATTCCGGCCTCTGATGATCCCTGCCAGCGAATTCACTCCGGCGACGGTGCCGGTCTTTCCGCGGAGGCGGTCGGACAGCGGCGTGAGGCGCGAACGCAGAGTCCCTTCTCTCTCAGCCGGCGCAGCGAGCAGGTTCCAGTAAATGCCGCGCCGGACCGGGGCGTTCATCCATCGCAGCATCTTCACGATCGCAGCGGGCGTCACGAGATCGTCGGGCGCGAGACCCGATCCATCGACGAAGCGGAACGAATTCTCATCGATGCCGACTTCGCCGATGAGAAACATGCGTTCCCGCTCGCGCGATTCGTCGTACGACGCGGGTTTCCCGCCGTATGCCGAAACGCGCTTCAAGAGCGTTTCGGCGAAGAGGTTGTGGCTCGGCTTGAGAACGGTCGCCAGAAGATCGTAGACGAAGGGCGAAGGAACGCTGGCGATGTGCGACGCCCACGCCCGCGCGTCGCTCTGCGTGCGGATTGTCCCGGCCACTGAGATGCCGCCCGCCTCGAGCGCCCGCCGGAACGCGTCCGCCGCAAAATGTCCGGGGCTTGGAACCGCGGTCGATCCGAGATCGCTCTCGGAATACACGAGCGCGTCGACGGGAGTGGCGCTGTCTCCGGTGATGTTTCCAAGCTTCCATTGATACGGCAGCGTGACGCGGTCGAACATCGAGACGTCGGCAATCACGTCGCGAACCTGCACGATGCCGCGCGCACGTAGAGCAGCCAGAAACGGTTCGAATGCCGCGGCCTCCGGCTCGTATCCATATCGATCGGATCCGAACGACGGGTCGCCCCCGCCCTTGATCACGACGTCTTCGCCGTCGATCCAGAGCTGCGTCTCCAGCTGGCTTTCCACGTCGAGACACGTCGCCACGGCGGCCGACGAAAAGAGTTTGCGAACCGAGGCCGGGATGGCGAGCTGCTTCGCATTGCGCTCGTAGATGATGCGGCCGTCTTCATCCTCGACGAGCACGAACCAGAGCGCGGCATCGAAGGGAGGTGTGGTGAGCGCGGTGTCGACGGATGCACCGATCGACTGGCCGCGGGCGGGGTCGCCCGCGCTCCACAACAGCAGGATCAACAGAAAAATCAACCGCTTCACGCGAAGCTCCAGTCTTCCAGCGACGGTCCATGCTCGAGGTTGTGATGTACGGCGGCGACGAACCCGTCGACGTCGGCCTGGGGAAACCGGGCGCGGAGGCGCTTGCTCACGGCGTGCGCTTTCAAGGCCGCGCCGAGGTCGCGGCCGAGCCGGTAGACCGGCGGCGCCGCGTTGCCGCGCACCGCCGCGCCCTCCCCGTCTCCGAGTGCAGCGTCGAAGAGAAACACCGCGTGCGCCGACTCGAGTGAGCCATTTTCCGCGACGCATCGGGCAATGAGCCCGTCGAGATCGCGATCGACCGCCGTTCGCGCCTCACCTCGATACGCGGTCATCTCCCAGATCGCCATCCGCAAGGTCACGTATTTTCCCGGATCTCCGAGAATCGGCACGAGTTTCAGCGCCGCTCTGGTCATGATGAGTTTGTGGCCGAGGTCGGAGAGGTCCTCGCCCGCGACGGTGAGCAGGTCGTCGCCCAGGCACGAGTCGTCGAGCCGGCGAGCCAGCCATCGCTCGGCGCGAAGGCGATCCTGCGCTTCGCATGCCGCGCGCAACTCATTGATGTCTGCCGGTGCCGACTGACCGACGTCGGGCGGCGTCAGGATCGGCGGCTCGCTCCAGGGCTGGCGGCTCGCGGCGGCGTAGTAGGCGCATTCGGTGATGAGGTCGTCCCAGAGATCGCCCGCCTCTTCGCGGAGCTCCCATGTCGAGAGCGCGGCCAGAACCGCGTGTTTGGCGTGCTGGGACGGCGCGTACGAGAGCACCGCGAACCTCGCCACCGCGAGGAACAGCTCTTCCGAGGTCGCGTCGTTTCGAAACTCGCGGACCGCCTTCTGGACAGCGCCGAGGTCCCGCGCGATGAGCGGCTCGTACAGCGCCGATACTGCCGAAGACATCACGGCTTCCGCGTGGTCGTCGTGGTCGTGGTCGTCGTAGTCGTGGTGGTCGTCGACGTTTCGGTCGGAGTCACGGGAGACCCGCTTGCGCGGACACCCGGATCGGGCGTCGTGATGTGACCGCCTTCGTTTTCAGAACGGCCGTCGTCGAGCTCCACGGTCTGGGTCATCGCGTCGGTGCCGAGCTCGCCAGGTTTCGGCTCCGGTGGCTTGAACGTTCCCGTCGTCTCCGTTCCGGAAACGGAGCTCTCCTCGCGCCCGCAGCCGGCGGCCAGTACGAGGAGCAACGCGATGGACATCAGGAAAATGGTTTTCTTCAAGGGCACCTCTGCAAGCACGAGCGCCGGACAGTAATGCAAAAGCCCTGACAGGTTGGGGATAGAATCGCCGGTCCTATGGGTGAGCGCAAGCGGATCGGCGTATTCGGCTGGGGCATCGTCGCCCCGAAGTCGCCTGATATCGACACTTTCGAAAGAAACCTGGAACGAGCCGATACGTGGCTCGAACCCTTCCGCGGCTTCGGACCGTCGAACTTTCTCGTCGGTTATCCGGAGTTCGATTTCGAGGCCTATCACACCTGGTTCGACGAACGTTTCGCTCCGGCGAAATTCGCGCAGCTGAAGGACAAGATGGGGCCGATGGTGCAGTACGCGATGGGCGCCTTCATCCAGTCCCTGCGGCAGAACCCGGGCATCGAGCAGTTCCTGCAATCGCTCGGCACGAAATGCCACGTCTACGTCGGCACCGGCCTGGGGGAAATCACCGTGCAGCACGAGCAGTCGATCGCGTTCGATCGCGCCATTCGGCGATGGAACGAGTTCTGGGGTGCGCCAGAACGTTGTGCTGCGCTGCGCGCCTATCGAAGCGGCGGCGATGGCGACGGCGTTCCCGTCGATCCGTCGACTCTGACGATCGGCTCCGAGGCATGGATCGACGCCAAGCACGAATGGGAAACGTATTGGACCGAGCGCAGTGACGCTCTCGTCGAATATCTGGCCGAGGCGAGGGCGATTCATGGGGAGCCTGTGCCGCCGTCGTCGGGGTCGGCGAAACTGTCATCGATCCGGCAGAAGCTGAATCGAATCCGCGCGCTCAACAGGAAATGGGGCTGTCCCGAAGAGCCGTGGGCGGCCGTGTCGCCGAACCTTCTCTGGAACATCGCGAACATTCCTGCCGCACAGATCTCGATGATCGGAAAGATCAACGGTCCTGCGTTCGCGCCCGTGGCGGCGTGCGCATCCTTCGGCGTTGCCACCAAGCTCGCCATCGACGCCGTCCGCCTCGGCGAAGCGACAGCGGCCGTGGTCGGGATGACAGACCCTCCGCCGCATCCTGCGATCATCTCCGCGTTCTACAACGCGAACGTACTTTCCGCGGACGCGGATGTGTCTCGCCCGCTGACGGGATTGAAGGGCACTCACGTCGCGGGCGGGGCGTGCATCTGGATCGTCGGCGACGCCGATGTCCTCGAGAAGCATGGATTCCGGCCGCTCGGAATGGAGATTGTCGGAGTGGGAACCTCCTCCGATGCGCATCACATCATCACGCCTTCCAAAGGCGGCCCGCAGCTCGCGATGAAGGCCGCGCTGGACAACATCGATGCCACGGACGTCACGACGTGGGACATGCACGCGACGGCCACACCGGGCGACGCCACCGAGATCGAGCACTCCCTGGAGTTGCTGCATCCGGACGTGATCTTCACCGCGCGCAAGGGAACGTTCGGCCACGGGATGTCGGTAGGCGGAGGATGGGAGCTCACCGCGCAGCACATGGGCGTCGCGAAGGGAAAGCTCTTCCCGATGGCGCTGACGGAGGGCGAGCTGCACGCCGATGTGAAGGTGCACTCCGCGAAGTTCGTGCAGAACGAAGGCGTCGACGTCGCTGCCGGCTACAGTGGAAAACTGAGCATGGGTATCGGCGGCATCAACTCCTGCGTAATCTCCCGCCCGTGGAGAAAGTGACTGCCGTGAGGGCCTCGAAGAGGGAGAGGTTGACGGGAAGAGGACGACGGAGAGAGGTACGACGGGAATGGTGAATGGTCAATGTTGAATGGTGAGTGGTGAATGAACTCTGGTTCAACACTCACCATTCAACACTCACCATTCCGGTCTCTTTCTCTCAACTGTCCAAACCTCCCCCGGACCCTTCCTCCTTCGGGAACGTCTTCCCTCGAACCTCTTGCCCCACTCTACGGTCGGTAGACAGGCATAGAATCCCTCCCCAAACAAAGGAGGCACCATGCGTTCGAAGACCCCCGTCCTGCTCACGGTCTGTCTGCTCCTTTCCCTCCCGCTCTTCGCTCAGGAACATCAGCATCACCAGATGACGCCTGAAGAGATGAAGATGATGGAGGCCTACCAGAAAGCCGGCACCCCCGGCGACGCGCACAAAGCGCTCGACGCGATGACCGGCACATGGAACACCGTCATTCGTTTCTATCAGGCTCCCGGCGCTCCGCCTGAAGAATCGACCGGCATCTCCGAAAATCGATGGATTCTCGGGGGCCGCTATCTCGAGCAGCGGTTCAAGGGATCGGCGATGGGCCAGCCCTTCGAAGGGATCGGCTACACCGGCTACGACAATCTCCGAAAACAGTACGTGGGCACGTGGATGGACAGCATGAGCACGGCGGTGATGTACACGACCGGGACTGCGACCGCCCCCGGAAAATGGAAATTCACCGGCACCATGGACGACCCGATGACCGGAAAAGCGCAGCCGCTCGAGGAGATCATCACGATCGACGGGCCCGACAAGCACACGTTCGTCATGATGGGCCCGGGCGCCGACGGGAAGATGTTCAAGACGATGGAGATCGTTTACACCCGGAAAAAGTAGGGCGAACGAAACTCCCCCAGCCCGTGTTCAGAGCGGCATGAAGAACTCCTGGACCGGCGGCGAGACCGCCCTTCCCGCGGAGTACGTCGAGGAGAACCTCGCCGTCGCGGTCCACCGTCGCGAGCCGGGCGCCTTCGAGCGGATGATCGACCGCTTCGAGACGCCCATGTTCGGGTACGCGCACGGAATCCTGCAGAACACGTTCGACGCGCAGGAAGTCGTGCAGGACGCGATGATGCGCGCGCACCGGGCTCTGACGAAGCAGTACGACGAGGCCCGCTGTGCGGCGTTGCTTCTGCGGCCGTGGCTCTTCAAGACGGTCAGGAATCTCTCGCTGAACCGGCGGCGGTCGAAGACCCGAGCGCTGGAACAACCGCTCGAGTCGTTCGACGACGGCCGGATCGGACCCTTCGTCAGTCCGGAGTCGAAGGATCTCGAGAAACGGGAAGAGGCGGACATGCTCCGCGCCGCGATGGCGCTCCTGCCGGTCGAGGCACGCGAGCTGATCGTGCTGCGATTCATGGAGGAGATGTCCTACGGCGAGATCGCCAGCACGGTCGGGGGAACGGAGGCGGCGCTGCGAGGCAAAGTCTTTCGGTCTCTCAAGCTGCTCCGCGAGGCGCTGGAGAAACGGGGAGTGACCCATGCAATGTAGATCTGCACTGACGCGAATCGACGCGATGCGCACCGGCGAATTGCCGTCGGACGAAGCTGGACAGGTGAAGCAGCATTTGAAGACCTGCCCTTCCTGCGATGAGTCGGTCGGAGATCTCGATGACCTTGCCAGATCGGTCAAGACGTTGAGCGTGCCCCCGCCGCGCTCGTGCCGGGAGGCCGTGTGTGACCGGTTCGACATGATCGAAGTCGGCGGGCGTCAGGTCTGGGTGGCGTTCTCGAGCCGCGGCCTCACCATGATTCACACCGGCGGGTCGGCGGATGACTTTCGCGCGCGGTATGCGGAGCGGCGCGGCCACGAGCTCCATCGCGAGGCGCTCCCGGAAAAGCTTCGCAGGCAGGTTGCCTCCGCGCTCGAGGGAGAAGGCGTCAGCAAACCGCTGGTCGACCTGGTGGCGGCGACGGACTTCGAGCGAAAAGTGCTCGAGGTCCTCACGCAGATTCCGCGCGGCGAGGTGCGCACGTATTCGTGGGTGGCGCAGCAGGCCGGACGCCCGTCAGCCATCCGCGCCGTCGGCAACATCTGCGCGCGGAACGTCGTCCCTTTCGTCGTCCCGTGTCACCGCGTCGTCCCGACGGTCGGCGGAATCGGTAATTACGCATTCGGTGAACGGGCGAAGCGAGAGTTGCTCGAACGGGAAGGCGTGCCTGTCGGGCAGCTCGAAGATCTGGCGCGCCACGGCATTCGTTTCTTAGGGTCGAAGACGACGAAGATCTTCTGTGTCCCGACGTGCCGCGACGCGCAGCGCATCCGGGACGAGAACCGTGTCGAGTTTCACCACGCGGACGAGGCCTTTGGCAAAGGATTCCGGCCATGCAAGCGCTGTCAGCCCGCCGCGGCCTGAACGTTCAACCGCGGCTTCCCCTTCCTCTCGACCTGCATGCGATCTCGGTCCCGGCGCGGCAGTTCACGGGAGACTTCCATTTCTCGCAACGCTCGTCGTCGCAAACGCCGGCCATCCCCCGCCGCTGATCGCGCGAAAGAACGGCGCGGTCGAACAGATCGGATCGACCGGCCCGGTCGCGGGCATCCTCGACGACTCGCGCTGGACGTCGGTCGTCAAACATCTCGCGCCCTCCGACACGCTGCTGCTGTACACCGACGGCGCGATCGAGGCGAACGATTTCGGCGTGGAAGGTGTGGCCGCTGCCCTGCGTCAGGCCGCCACCCACCGAACCTCCCGGGCTGTCGCGAATGCCGTGGCCAGCGCCGTACGCGCGCACGGCGGGATCGATGACGACCTCACCCTCATGGTGGCGAGAAGGTGACCTGGAGTGCGGCAGCTTGCTGCCGCTCAGGCTGGGCGCAGCTTGCTGCGCCGACTCTCTGGACGCGGCAGCAAGCTGCCGCACTCCTGAACGTACTCGGCCAGCGCGTCCTGCCATGGCCTCATCGGCGGATCGCTCGTCATGGGCGTGTAACGGGGTCTCGGTGCGAGCCGGCGCATCTCCGCCTCCGTGATGCGATCGATCAGCGACGGATCGGCGCCGACGAGTCGCGCCGCCTCCAGCGCGAAGTCCTCGTACGACAGCACACCTTCGTTCACGATCGCGTGCACACCGGTTGTTCCGAACATTGCGGCCAGCCGCGTGACCAGATCCTCGACCCACGTCGTGCTCGCCCACGTATCGGTGATCGCGCTGACCCGCTCCCCACGTTTGAGCTTCGCGGCCACGGCGCTCAGGAAACTCTCCTTCCCTCGGCCGAAGACCCATGACGTACGAATCACCAGAGCGCGGTCGTTCAGTGAGGTCACAGCCTCTTCACCGGCCAGTTTCGTCCGCGCGTACACGTTCACCGGATCGAGCACGTAATTCGTGCTGAAGTGGATGATAGATGGTGCGTGGCGGGCCAGATTCGACGGCCCGGTGACGTTCACCGCCTCCGCGAGCCCCGGATCGCGCTCGCATTCGTCGACACCAATCACCGCACAATTGACGACGAGGTCGGGACGAAGCGCCGACATTACTTCACGAACGGAGGCCGCATCGGTGATGTCGAGGTCGCGATGGGTGAGCGGAATCGCGCCGATCCGCCGGACGAGGGTCGATCCGATGAGGCCCGACGCTCCCGTGACGGCGATCTTCACACCGTCACTTTACCTTCGCCAGGTTCCTCGGTGCCGCTTTCACGAGCGCATTCTCACGCTCGATGCCGTGCCGCCGGTCGAGCATCGTCTGCCGGATGAAATCGAGCAGGCGGTCGAACTCGACGTCGGCCTCGTGCATCATCCGCGCAAGCTGGAGCACCACCTCCACTCCGGCCAGATTCACTCCGAGGTCACGGGTGAGGCAGAGGATCATCTCGAGCTTCTTGATCTCGTCGAGACCATAAAGCCTGGTATTGCCCGCGGTGCGGGCCGGTTTGATCAACCCCTCGCGCTCATACAGGCGCAGTGTCTGCGGATGAATGTTGTACCGCTCCGAGATGATCGAGATCATCACGTATCCGTCCGATCGTCTGCGAGGCATGGTTTCTTGCGACTCCTGGCTTTCAGGGGGGTTGCTCTCCGTGTCTCTCTGTGTCCTCCGTGTTCTCAGTGGTTGAACCGCAGAGAGCACAGAGATCACAGAGAGACACAGAGAGCTCCCAATCGTTTACTTCTTTTCCTCGTCTACGACTTCCGCCTCGATCACGTCATCCGGCGAGCCGGATGCCTGCTGACCGCCTGGCTGCGCCCCGCCCTGCGGCGCGGCCTGCTGCTGGCTGTACATCGCTTCGGCCAGCTTGTGTGAGGCCTTCTGCAGACTGTCGGTGGCGCGACGCATCTCGTCCACCCCGCCCTGCTCCATGGCCTTGCGTGCTTCGCCGATGGCGCTCTCGAGATTCTGCACGTCCGATCCGGAGATCTTGTCGCGGTTCTCGGCGAGCATCTTCTCGACCTGATAGACGAGCGAATCGAGCTGGTTCTTCGCGTCGATCTCCTCGCGTCGCTTCCGATCCTCGTCCGCGTGCGCTTCGGCATCCTTGACGAGACGCTCGACATCGTCCTTCGAAAGGCCGGACGAGCTGGTGATCGTGATCTTCTGCTCCTTGCCGGTACCGAGGTCCTTCGCCGTGACGTGCATGATGCCGTTCGCATCGATGTCGAAGGTCACTTCGATCTGCGGCATGCCGCGAGGCGCGGGCGGAATCCCGATCAGGTGGAACGCGCCGAGGAGCTTGTTGGCGCCCGCCATCTCGCGCTCACCCTGATAGACCTTGATCTCCACGGATGTCTGATTGTCGGCGGCGGTCGAGAACGTTTCCGACTTGCGCGTCGGGATCGTGGTGTTGCGCTCGATGAGTTTCGTCATGACGCCACCGAGAGTCTCGATGCCGAGAGACAGCGGCGTCACGTCGAGCAGGAGAACGTCCTTCACGTCGCCGCCGAGGACGCCGCCCTGGATGGCCGCGCCGATGGCGACGACTTCATCCGGGTTCACGCCCTTGTGAGGCTCCTTGCCGAAATAATCCTGCACGACCTTCTGCACCATCGGAATGCGTGTCGATCCACCGACGAGGACGACTTCATCGATGTCCTTCGGTGAGACACCGGCGTCGGAGAGTGCCTGCTTCACCGGACCCATCGTCCTGGACACGATGTCGCCGATCAGCTGCTCGAACTTGGCGCGGGTCAGTGCCATGTTGAGGTGCTTCGGACCCGATGCGTCGGCGGTGATGAACGGAAGGTTGACGTCGGTCGACATCGTCGAGCTGAGCTCGATCTTCGCCTTCTCCGCCGCTTCCTTCAGTCGCTGCAGGGCCATCTTGTCCTTCGACAGATCGATGCCCTGGTCCTTCTTGAACTCGTCGATGATCCAGTCGATCAGCTTCTGGTCGATGTTGTCACCGCCGAGGTGTGTGTCGCCGTTGGTCGACTTGACCTCGACGACACCGTCCCCGACTTCGAGGATGGAGATGTCGAACGTACCGCCGCCGAAGTCATACACGGCGATGGTCTCGTTGGTCTTCTTGTCGAGGCCGTACGCGAGCGCGGCCGCCGTCGGCTCGTTGACGAGGCGCTCGACTTTGAGGCCTGCGATCTCGCCGGCGTCCTTGGTGGCCTGGCGCTGGGAATCGTTGAAGTACGCCGGCACCGTGATGACCGCGCGGTCGACCTTCTCGCCCAGGTAGTCTTCCGCGGCCTGCTTGAGCTTCTGCAGGATCATCGCGGAGATCTCGGGCGGCGAATACATCTTGCCCTGAACGTCGACGCGGACGTCGCCGTTGGACGCCTGCACGACCTTGTAGGGAACCATCTTCATCTCTTCATTGACCTCATTGAACTTGCGTCCCATGAAGCGTTTGATGGAGAAGACGGTGTTCTCGGGGTTGGTCACGGCCTGGCGCTTGGCCACCTGGCCGACGAGCCGCTCGCCATTTTTCGCAAATCCCACGACCGACGGCGTGATCCGGCTGCCCTCGGCGTTGACGATGACCTTCGGCTCATTGCCTTCCATGACCGCGACGCACGAGTTGGTCGTGCCGAGGTCGATGCCGATGATCTTTGCCATATCTGGTTCTCCTTCTGTAACTTAACGGCACTTGAGTGCCGCGTTGTCAAGTTTCACTACGATGATAAACCTGAGTCTATGATTGTTAATTCCGAGGCGCAAGGTGTCGAGCGGTGGAGAAACGAGCGCTCACCCCGCTCCGTATCTCATGCATGCTTCTGGCCGTCCTTGCAACGGTTCTGGTCGGTTCGGAGATGGTCTCAGGCGCGTTCGACCCCGCCGGTCGCTCCCCTCGGCAATCAGCCGCTCGAACGCCTTTCCTGGTCGAGCATAGGCACGTGGCGAATGTCGTTCGGAACCGAAGGCACGACACGAGTCTTCAAACTCCGTCGCCGCGGCAGACATGTCGTTTGCGTTCGCCGCGCTCCATCAGGTGTCGACTCGGCGGGCGGGATCGCCGCGCTCCATTGCAATGGTCTTGCATCCTCCGTTGTTAAGATGATTTTCGGAGGGTTTCGATGAACCAGCTTGATTTTCAGAGGCAGCAGCAGGGATGGGTGGGCGCGACGACGGTGGAGACGCAGGAACGCGTTCGCACGTTCATCCGGTCGGTCTACGCGTGGATGTTCGGGGGGCTTCTCCTCACGGCGCTCGCCTCGCTCTGGGTGGTGGTCTCCCCGGCCATGCAGCAGCTGATCTTCGGCAACCGCGCGATGGTGTGGATTCTCTTCGCCGCCGAGATGGGCCTCGTGTTCTTCCTTTCGTTCCGGATCATGAAGATGACGGCCGCGACGGCCGCCAGCGTCTTCCTGGTCTTTTCGCTTCTCAATGGCCTGACGCTCAGCTCCATCTTTTTCGTCTACACGGCGGCATCGATCGTCGGTGCCTTTGCCTCGGCGGCCGGCATGTTCGGCGCCATGAGCATTTATGGTCTGCTCACCAAGCGCGACCTCACCTCCTGGGGATCATTCTTCTTCATGGGCCTGATCGGTATCGTCATCTGCAGCGTCGTGAACATCTTCCTGAACTCGACGGCGCTCGGCTGGACGATCTCCATCATTGGCGTGTTCGTGTTTCTCGGCCTCACAGCCTGGGACAACCAGAAGCTGAAGGCCTACGCCATGGCGCCGGAGATGCGTGAGAATCTGGCCATCATCGGCGCGCTCGCGCTCTACCTCGACTTCATCAACCTCTTCATTTTCCTGCTTCGCATCTTTGGCGGCCGTCGCGATTAAGCGGCGGCCCGCTTTTTCTGTTTCAGCAGGCGTTTGAGGGGGAGAGCGTTCTCGACGGCGTACGCTGAGTCGTCGTTGTCGAAGTAAACGTAAATCGCCTTCAGTTTGCGGCTCCACGCCCTGATCCGGTCGGCCCACTCCTCCATCTGCCGGTCGGAAGTACCAATGCGGATCTCCGCCGCCATGCAGCTATCCGTCGGAGCGCGGGCTCTCGCCCGCGCCCCTCCATGATTTTTCGCTACGGATTGGAGTTGGTTACGACGGTGCGGCCACTCGATGAGGTCTCGACGCGAACGCCGGTTGCGGCGCGCGTTCCAACCACAGGAGGCGGATTCACGTTGAGCCTCGCCGACGTCCCGAGTGTCGGTGTCGCCAGGACGCTGCTCGCCGCGGGCGTCGCAGAACCCGCGATCCCGGTCGCCGTCGCGTTGCTCACTCCGGTCACACCGAAGTTGGCGCCGGTGACGGCGGTATTCGGGACGACAGGCGCCGCCGTGGCACTGGCCACGAAACCGCCTTCGACGACGGCGACACCCTCAGCAGCGCCGCTCACGATGGCCGGAACGGCGACCGAGTTGACGGAGCTGTTGATGGTTTGCGGTGCGCCAAGATAGGCCGCGGGCGGGACGAACTGTCCCGTCGCATACTGCTGCGAAATGCCCACGGCGTTGTTGCCGGGCGCGGCAGGACCGAGCACGCGCCCCTGGTACCCGCGGTTCGCCTCGAGCACGGCGATCGCGTCGACGGAGGGGTCGACTGCGCCTGTCGAGATCATCGGCGGCGCGCCCGCTGTGGCGGGCGTGATCACCGCGCGCGGTGCCGCGGAACCACCGGCCATCGTGATCGTGGCGGGCTCACCCGCGCTCTGAACGTGGTTGGTCGTGCATCCGGACGCACCGGCGGAGACCGCCAGGGTCAGGATGAGAGCGCCGACGCTGAAGCGTCCGCGTAATTCTCGATTTTTCAATCGGTTGCTCATGAGTGTCTCCTTGGTTTTCGACAGAGCAATACGCGGTTATTAAGAGCAATGGGAATGCCCGTTTCGCTCAGCCGTGGGAATGACTTGCAGCCATCGCGAAAGACGAAAGGCAGCGACCTCGCGACGACCGCGCCACGTCATCCGACGGCGAAGCGCGGCGAAGGACCTCAAAAGGCGAAAGCCTCTCAGGATGACGTGCGCACGCACCTCCGCCGGCGGGTGTCCACGCTCGCGTTCGCTAATAACCAGGTACAGCCATTGCTCTTCTTTCGCTCGATACTAAGGAGGTGAATTACAAATGAAGCGTCAAATCAGTGTTCTCATGGTTCTTCTCGCTCTCTTCACCGTTGCCTGCGGTTCGATGAATCGCGCCACTCCCGAGGAGTGGGACAAGGCGGCGATGGAGGCGGATGTCAGGGGCAAGGTTGCCACGGCCGTCCCCGGCAAGACGTTCGATATCGGTGTCTCGGTCAACGATGATAAGGTCGTCACTCTCACCGGTACCGTCGACTCGTCCGCCGACAAGCGGGCGATCGGTGATGCGGCCAGCAGCGTCAACGGCGTTGCGAGAGTCATCAACAACATCACAGTCCGTTAACTGGTCCGAAGGAGAGCGCCGGTCGTTGACCGGCGCTCCCATTTCCCCACACACATGAAAATTCTCGTGACCGGCGGAACCGGTGTCGTTGGCGCCGGCGTGATTCCAGAACTCCTTGCGCGCGGCCACGAGGTGCGGGTTCTCTCGCGGAACGCGGACGAAGATGCCCGTCGATGGCAGAACGTGGAGCCGGTGGCGGGCGATGTATCGGACGCCATGAGCCTGCGCTCCGCAGTGGCCACCTGCGAGGCAGTGGTTCATATCGCCGGCATCGTCGCCGAACAGCCGCCCGAGGTGACGTTCGACAAGGTCAACGTGCAGGGCACGCGGAACGTCGTCGACGAAGCGGTGCGGTCGGGGATGACACGCTTCATTTTCATGTCCTCGCTCGGTGCCGACCGCGGCTCGACCGACTACCACCGGTCCAAGCGCGAGGCCGAAGAGATCGTTCGCGCTGCGAATCTGCAGTGGACGATTCTGCGGCCGGGCAACGTGTATGGACCCGGAGACGAAGTCATCTCCACCATTCTAAAGATGATTCGCGCGCTTCCCGTGATTCCCGTCCTCGCTGCTGACGAGCATCGGTTTCAGCCGATCTGGTTCAGCGATCTCGGCAAGGCAACGGCGGCGGTCATCGAGCAAAACGACCTCGCGGGCCAGACTCTCGAGCTGGCTGGACCCGACGTGACGACGGTCAACGACATCCTCGCGCGTCTGGGCGTGATCACGGGACGCACTCCCGTCAAAGTCCCGGTACCCATGCCGGTCGCCACATTCGCCGCGAAAGTCGCGGGGTACGCGGCAGACATCCCCTTCGACGATACGAAGCTGACGATGCTTCGTGAGAACAACGTCCTTGCCGAAGATTCGGACAACGTCCTCGAGCGCCTCGGCGTGGCCGGGACGCCACTCGACGAGGGTCTGCGGAAGCTCGCCGACCTCCTTCCAGAGAACCTGCCGGAGAATGGCGTCGGCTCGATGCAGCACAAACGCTTCTGGGCCGATATTGCGGGATCTCCGCACTCACCGGCCGCACTGATGACAATCTTCAAAGAGCGCGTCACGGACCTGATGCCGATCGAATTCGCATCGGAGCCGGGCGTCCCTACGACCATTCAGCGGGGCGTCACGATGACGGGAGCCCTTCCGCTCCGGGGCCATTTCCAGGTTCGGGTAGAGGTTTCGGAGCCGACTCGCGTCGTGTTCGCGACGCTGGAAGGCCATCCGCTCGCCGGCATCGTCGAATTCACCACGTCCGCTACGCAGACGGGCGTCCGGTTCGCGATCGACACCTGGACCCGCGCGTCGAACATCGTCGACTACCTGGCGATGAAAACCGTCGGAGAGCCGTCGCAGTCCGCCAACTGGCGTACGGTGGTCGAGAACGTCGTGGAAGCGAGCGGCGGCACATCGGACGGTGTGGAGACCCAGAGCCAGAAGCTCGACGAAGAAGAGGCCGAACTGGCCGCGGAGCGGATCCGGTCGATGATTCAGTCCCGCCAGCGGACGGAGTCAGCGTCGGATGAACGTGCGGCGAAGCGCTGACTGTGCCGCCCAGTAGCCGCACATGCCATGCACTCCCCCGCCGGGCGGCGTGGAACTGGAGCAGAGGTAGATCCGCTCGTTCGGCGTCGCGTAGGGATGGAGCGTCGGAAACGGTCGCGTAAGGAACTGCGTGAGGTGATTGGCGCCGCCGGCGATGTCTCCGCCGATGAAGTTCGCGTCGTGTCTCTCGTACTGAGCGCTGTTCATCGTGTGGCGCGCGAGGATCAGCTTCGAGAAGCCTGGCGCGAACCGCTCGATCTGACGCTCGATCGGCGCAGTCATGTCCCGCGTGGAACCATGCGGAACGTGACAGTACGCCCAGCCGGTGTGCTTGCCGGCGGGCGCGCGCGTCGAATCGAACATGCTCTGCTGCGCAACGAGGACGAAAGGCTTCCCGCTCGCCACTCCCTTCCAGGTAGCGCTCTCGTGTGCGGCGATCTCCTCGAACGTCCCCGCCACATGAACCGTCGCTGCGCGATGGCACGCCTCGGCCGTCCACGGGATCGGGCCGTCGAGTGCCCAATCGACTTTGAAGACTCCCGGCCCATAGCGGAAGGCCCGAAGCCGTTTCACATACCGCCCCGGAAGATCGCCGGCCGCTATGTCTGCGAGCTGCCGAGGCGTGACATCGAAGATGACGGCGCGCGCATCGGGGACGTCGCGCATCGAGGCGACTCGACGTCCTGTCGCCACCTCGCCTCCGAGCGAACGGAAGTACGCATCCATGGCGTGGATGATCTCCATCGAGCCACCTCTGGCAGCCGGCCATCCGACCGTATGAGCAGCGAGCGCCAACACCATACCGAACGAGGCTGATCCGACGTCTTCGAGCGGGAGGAACGCGTGCGCCGCACATCCGCCAAAAAGAGCACGTGTTTGGGCCGAGCGAAATCGTTTCGCGATCGACGCGGCCGACTGGAGTCCGGCCAGGCCGAAGCGCGCCATCGTGATTGGATGCTTCGGAAGAAGGCGGATGGGGCGGAGAATCTCGTCAAAAAGATCCCGGCTGTGCCTGACGAAGGGCGCCATCAGGCTTCGATACGCAGGGCCGTCTTCGCCCAGGCCTTCAACCGTTTCGTCGAATGATTCGATGAGCTTCGCTGCGGATCCGTCGTCGAACGGATGCGCGATGGCAGCCGGCGACCATGCCCACTCCAGTCCGTGCTGTTCGAGGGGCAGTTCGCTCAGGAATGGTGAAACGACGCCCATAGGATGAATGGCCGAGCAGACGTCGTGACGAAAGCCCTCGAGGGTCAGCGGTTCGGTTCGTGCCCCGCCGCCCACGGTTTCATTGGCTTCGAGGATCAGAACCGAAAGGCCGGTCCGGGCCAGGGCGATGGCCGCCGCGTAACCGTTCGGGCCGGCGCCCACGACCACCGCGTCATAACGCTTCTGCACTCGGCGGGATGCTACACGCCCTGTGCCACGAAAAAAAAACGAGCCGGGGGGTAGGGAAACGGCCGCGACGGTCACTCCTTCAAGGATGAGACTCGTCGCGGCCGCCCCGCCTGACTCGAAGCCGGAAGGAGAAATGGAGACACTCCTCCTCCCCCCCGCCCATCTGGAGTTTCTCGGCCGGCTCGGCCGGGAATTGAACCCTGCCATGCCCGTCGCCTTCGGCGCTCCACACGTCGTGCGTACTCTCCTCGAAAAGCTCGAGGAAGCGCAGAACCGCAAGCTGAAGTCGCGCGATTAGCGCGACTTTTTCTTGGGGGCGTTGCTTGTCAGCAACTCGACAAGCGTATCGATTGAATCGGCCTGCGACAGATCGACTCCGCTCTGGAAAGCGGCTTCGATCAATCCGCGGATCAGCTCCGCGCGACTGATGGCTTTTCCGTGTTTGAGGCGGATGTCGATCGCCAGCCGGTCGAGATACGCAACATGCCTGTCGAGCAGCACCACAGTGATCTTCGCCCAGGGCTCGGTGTGAACAATTGGCCGCCCACGATTACTTTTTGCAGCAGGACTCACGAGTTCTCCTTAACAAATCTGAGAGAGAGAGGCCACGAGTTTACTTCCCTCCCGATCCGCTGTCTATCTTTCCGCAACGGAGGACGGCTCCGCCTGCCGGTTCAGTCCGATTTGGATGACTCTTTCTTCTCCGCGCCGAACACACCGAGAATGTTGGCGTGAGCTTCGGCAAACGGCTCGCTCACACTGGCGAGCACTTCCTTCACCGGCTCGTAGGTGTTGTCCTCCTTTTTCGGCAGCTCGCCGTCGCCGGTGTCGAATGGGACGACGACAATGGTCTTGTAGTCACCGGCGCTGAAGGTCTTCAGCACCTCGATCTGGTCGATATTCGGACCCCACTCCTGATAGGTCCCCGGCTCGGTGCTGGCGGCCTGCGATTTCTTGCGCCGCGCTTCGGCGGGAACGGTCAAGGCAACTGCAACGAGACACACCACCGCCACACGGGCGAACAGATGTCTGCTCATAAAGGTCTCCTTCGTTTCTGGACCGGACAAGGATAGCAAATCAGCGGCAGGCTCTTCCGTTCTCTCGAAGCATACGCGGGCAAATGACTTGCACCGCCGCCAAGACATGAAGCAGTCAAGACTTGCACTCTCTTTCGTACTCGTCCTGGCCCTCGGCTGCGGCGGATCGGGCGGCGATTTCAACCTCATCTCCCTCGAGGAAGAATGGCAGCTCGGACAGCAGCTCTCGCAGGACATTGCGCGCCAGGTTCCGCTCAACAACGATCCCACTGTCAATGCTTACATCCGCGAAATGGGCCAGCGGATCGTCTCGCAGACGAACATGGCCAATCTTCCGTGGAACTTTCACGTGGTCAACGACAACGAAATCAACGCGTTCGCGATCCCCGGCGGCCACGTGTACATCCACACGGGTCTTATCAAGGCCGCGTCGAATGCGTCCGAGGTGGCGGGAGTCATGGCTCATGAGATCAGCCATGTACTGGCCCGTCACTCGACCGAGCAGATCTCCCGTCAATACGGGATCAGCATACTCGCAGGCCTCGTCCTTGGTCAGAACCCCGGTGTGCTGCAGCAGCTTGCCGCGCAGATCGTGGCGGGCGGCGCGCTCGCGCGCTTCAGCCGTTCCGCCGAAGAAGAGGCTGACGCCCTCGGACTCCAGGCGATGAACCTCGCCGGTTACAACCCGAACGGCATGGTCACCATGTTTCGAAAGCTCCTGCAGAACCGCCGTTCGTCGCCGGGAGCCGTGGAGCGCTTCTTCTCGACGCATCCGCTGACGGAGGACCGCATCCAGGATACGCAGCGCCGCATCCAGACCCTCCCCCAGCGCAGCACAATCACGAACGACGCAGGCTTCTCTCAGGTCAAAGCAAGAGTGTGATCCTTCACGGCGGCAAGCTGCCGCGCGCTCCTGAGGTAACGTTCGGGACGTGAAGCCTCGTCTCTTCTTCGAAACGCTCATCCCGATCCTCCTCTTCGCGTGCATCCCGGTCACCGTCAAGACCATCGCGGCCAATCCGTACACGATCGGGATTTTCCGGCTCGGAGTGGCCACGCTGTTCGTGACGATCTTCGTCGCTCTTCGCGGCCAGCTCCGCCGGGTTCCGCTGCGCGACGTCGTGCGGCTTGCCATCATCGGCCTGATCTTCTTCGGCCACTGGATCACACTTTTTTTTGCGATCAAGGCATCGTCTGCCTCGATCGCAGCGATCGGACAGTCGACCTACGGCATCGACCTCCTGATCCTCGGCGCGCTTTTCGCCGGGGAACGGATTCACGCGACCGATGCGATCGCGGTAGCCGTCGCGGCCCTGGGCGCCATCCTCGTCATCCCGACCCTCGACCTCGGCAATGACGTGACGCTCGGGATGGCTCTTGCCTGCATCAGCGCGCTGCTTTACGCGGCCCTGCCGCTTCTGCATCAGCGATGGGCACACATTCCCGACATGACGCGGACGCTTGGACAGTTCGCATTCGCACTGGCCTGCTTTCTCGTCTTGCTCGGCCGAGCGGACTGGAATCTCGGCGGACGCGACTGGGCCGGACTGCTGTTTCTGGCCATCGGCGTGACGGTCATCGGCCACAGCCTGTGGGTCCGCGTGACGACGCGTTTCTCGTCGCGCGTCACGAGCATCATCTATTACGCGAACATTCCGGTCGCGGTGCTACTCGGCGTCCTGTTGCTCGACGAACCACTCACGGGCCGGGCCATCGCCGGCGGAATCCTGATCATCGCCGGCAGCATCTTCGGGCTCGCTAATCATCGTCCGGCGCATCCATGACGTAGTCGCTGTACTCGGGGTGCGCGTCGGGAGTCTTTTTGTCGAGGAGCATCCGCAGCATGGGAAGGGTGGCGATCGTGGTCAGAATCACCATCACCGTCACCGCGCTGAAGAGCCCAGCGCTGAGCAGACCGCTGGCCAGACCGATCTGCGCGAAGATCAGGCCCACTTCCCCTCGCGGGACCATGCCCACTCCAATGATCAGGCGCTTGAGGCCGGGTCCCCAGGCCGCGTAGCCGGCGGCGATCTTTCCCACGACGCCGATGGCCGTCAGCGCCAGTCCGATGAGGAGAAACTGGCGGGTATCCGGATTGAACGGATTGAGCGTTCGGATATCGATCGCCGCGCCTGTGACCACGAAGAAGATGGGGATGAAGAACGTGGCAACGTCGTGGACCTGGTGCTCGATCTCTTTCGCCTTTTCCGTGCGCGCGAGCACCAGGCCGGCGGCGAACGCTCCGATGATCACGGCGGATCCGACGACGTCGGCGAGATAAGCGAGAACGAACGCGAAGACGACCGCAGCGAAGAAAAGTCCCTTCGCCATGTTGATCCGCTCAATCGCGCGGATCAGAGCGGGCGCGAGCTTCGAACCGACGAGAATCGCCACGATCACGAATCCGAAGGCGATCAGAACGATCCTGCTCACGCCCATCACGGACAACTCGGCCCCGCCCGCGAGACTCCCCAGCAGGCTGAGAAGAATGATTCCGATGATGTCGTCGACGACGGCGGCCCCCAGCACGACCTGCGACTCCCGATCCTGCAGATGGCCCAGGTCGGACAGCACTCGCGCCGTGATTCCGACCGATGTCGCCGTCAGTGCCGCGCCCATGAAAACGGAGACCATCGTCTCGAGTCCGAGCCAGTTTCCGAAGAGATACCCGCCTGCAAACGGCAGAGTCACGCCGACGACCGCGACCGCCGCAGCGGGCCCTCCCACCGCCAGCAGCTTTGAGAGATCGGTCTCGAGGCCGATGAGGAAGAGCAGCAGGATGACCCCTAGCTCGGAGAGCAGGTGAATGGTGACGTCTTTGGGATCGACGAGCTTCAGTCCGGAGACGCCAATCAGGATCCCGCCGATGATCTCACCGAGGACGGCGGGCTGGCCGAGGCGCTCGGCGATCTCACCGAAGAGCTTCGCGGCGACGAAGATCGCGACGAGCGCCAGTAGGAACTGGTCGATATGCATGGGTTGCCATCATAACTGCGGACCCTCCGCCAGCCACCCGAAAACAAAACGGCGGCCCGAAGGCCGCCGTTTCATGATTGCATGACGCGCCCGGATCACTTCTTCGGCTTCTTGCTGTTGCCACGGACTTCGATCTGCCGTGCGAGCAGCGTCGTGTCGTCCACGCGCGTGCCCATGGAGTTGATCTCCCAGTCGACTTCGATCTCCGAGGCCGGAATGGTCACGCCCTGACGCTTGATGATCGTGCTGTCGTCGGTCTGCACGGTCACATCGCCATGAGCGGCGGTGCGTACGACGAGCGTGGTGCCGTCGTTCGAGAGAACCGTTCCGTTCGCGGTCATCGTCGCGCCTGAGTTGTCGTCGCCATCGTCATCGCCGCCGGTGTTCTGGACTTTGACTTCCCTCGCGGTGAGGACACCTTCGACTTCGACCGCCTTGACGTGGACGCGCCATTCGACCTCGAGCTCCTCGAACTCATAGGTGGTGTTTCCCTTGCGGATGACGGTGTCGTCATGGACCGCGACTACGACCTCGGTCTTGTGCGACGTATAGACGGTCAGCGTCGAGTCACCCTTCTCCTTGATCGTCCCCTCGTATTCGAGGGAACGTCCTGCGCCGCGACGGCGGCCGCGTTTCGCACCGTCGGCCGACAGCTCGACGATGACCGGGACGGACGACGGCTCGACGCGAAGGGTCGCGTCGATGCCGTCGGCCGCGCGACGGAACTGCAGCTCCGCGTCCGAAGGAACCCCAAGAAACGTGAACCGGCCCGCCTCACCCACCGTCAACATCATGCCGGTTCCGCTCACACTCACTTCCACACCGCTCGGGCTGCCGCCCATGGCCATCACCACCTGACCGGAAAGAACGTTGCTGCCGTAGCTTCCCGTAAGTGGTGTCTCACGGTTCTGACAGCTCATTAGACTCGCTGCTGCTACCACAAGGACCAGGACCAGTTTCGTTTTCATGATCTCCTCGCCAGAAATAGAAAAGGGGGCGGTACGCCCCCTTTTTTGGTGAATCTGTTCTGGTGCGCGGATTGTGCACGAGAGGCGTGCACGCGCTTGTGAGTCAGGTCACGAAATCAACCGCGGCCGGCGATACGGCCGCGGCCGCTGCCTTTGGATTCCGCGATCTTGAGGGCTCCCGTCAGGGCGGCGGCCTCGTTTCCACGTTTCACCAGAATGATGGCCGAGCCGCCAGGGGCATCCGGCGCGATCTGGAAGTCGGCGTAGACGTAATTGCCGGCATAGCGGAACGGAGAAACCCGGCGCATTCCGGGGCTCAGAATCTCGAACGTCGCCACGCCTGGTGTCATCCCATCGCCTGCCACCGCAATGGAAGCAGTCTGGCCCGGCTGCACGGTCAGCGCGGTGGTGGTCAGACGAAAGTCATGACTGCCTGACGCAGACACGCCGACCCAGCGCGGATTCAGATCGCTGGTCCCGGAAGCGTCTACGACGAGATTGCCGAGAACGCGGCCGCTCGTCACTTCCAAAACAGCACCGTCATGGAATTGAGTCCTGAATGACGTGATGTTCCCCTGCTGCCAGAACGGCGACAGGTTTCGCGGATCGACAGGTCCGTCGAGCGGCTCGGCGTAAATGCGGTACTTGCCATCGGGAACGCCCTCGAGGGTGAAATCGCCCGTGCGATTCGTCAGGCCCGTGGCGACCGGAACCCCGGCCTCGTTCACGGCAACGACCTGCGCCGCGAAGATGCCTCCGCCGTCACCGGTCACTCTTCCTCGCAACGTGCCGCCGAGCAGCGTGCGGTCAATCTCCGGATACATGGCCGTGATGGCGACGCGATCATCGCTGTCGAGCGAAACCGGATCGTTCCCGCGGCTCACATACGGGTACATCACCGCCGAGAGAACGGGCGAATGATCGAGGCCGAGAAGGTGCCCGACTTCATGAACGAGAGCCTGTTCGATGTTGTACGAGCTGTTGACGAGCGTCGCGTCCACCTGAATGTCGGACTCGGTGAGTTTGCCCTGCACGTCCCAGTTCGTCGTCACGGCGATCGCCCGCTGATTGGCGAAGAGATCGTCCGAGAGCGTCACGGTATTCAGTCCATTGTGTCCGGCGACGAGACCAGACCCGGTTCCCATCGACTGGAACGCCAGACGCGTGCGGTCGAGAGACGACCATGCTCCGAAGGCCCGGTCGAGCATCGCCGCGCCGCCCGGCAGCGCCGACAACAGGCGCTGATCAGCCTGATATCGAATGGGGAACGAGGATGCCGCCCATTCGACCTCGACCACCGCTCCGTTCACGGACGTGGTCAGCCTGACGGCCGCGGAGGCCGGCAGCGCCAGAGTGATGAGGAACAGAGTGAGAGCTATCGGCCGGGGCAGGGGCATTTGGTTGATCGCAAGTGCAACCAGAATGCCATCAAATAACTACATTTACAAGAGGGCAATGAGGTCGATTTCGACAAGCGAGCCCTTCGGCAGCTCCTTCACCCCGACCGTCGTCCTTGCAGGCTTGTGGTCGCCGAAATACTCGGCATAGATGGTGTTCAGCGTCTGGAAATTCGCCAGGTCGGTCAGGTAGACCGTCGCCTTGAGGACCTTCGAAAAGGTCGTTCCCGCTTCTTCGAGGACCGCCTCGAGGTTCATGAAGACGCGCCGCACCTGGGCCGGGAAATCGCCCTTGACCAGGTCGCCCGTCGCCGGATCGAGGCAGATCTGTCCTGACGTGAAAAGAAGTCCGTTGGCCTTGACCGCCTGCGAGTAAGGTCCGATGGCTCTCGGCGCGCGTTCCGTTGCAATGGTTTCCATGTGCCGAGTATATCCATCATAATCGCCGCACCAAATTCGGGAGAACTCCACGAGCATGAGTACTTACCCCGGCAACGCGTCTCTCGCCACGGCGGTCAAGGACCGTGTGGTATCCACGTTCGAGCAGACGCTGGCGCTTTACAAACAGGGACGCACGGACGAGGTCGTTGCAGGATGCAACCTGATCCTGCAGATGGATCCGCTCTTCGACCCGGCCCGCAAGCTCCTGGACAAGACGCGCGATCCGAACGCGGCGCTCGACGTGAGCGGTCTCACGGGGCGGAGCGGCGGCGATCCGATGGCGGAAGCGCGTCAGGCCATGGCCGCGCGCGATTTCGATCGCGTCGTGCAGATCACCACTGACATCCTGACGAATGACCTCATGAACGATGAGGCGCGCGTTCTCAGCGACGAAGCCCGTGAAAAAATCGAAGCGGCGCCCTTCGTCGATCAGTTCGTTCGCAAATGCCAGCAGCACGTAACCGGCGGCAACGTCGCCGCTGCTCGTAGCGATCTCGAGAAAGCCCGGGCCCTCGATCCTTCGCACCCGGGAATCGCGCAGATCGAAGACATGATCCGCAAGTCGGAATCCGCGGCCAGTGCTCCCGCGGCGTTCGATGCGAGCTCGTTCGTCGTCGACACACCCGCTTCCCCGCGTGGAACGGCCCAGGCAAGCGACTTCGGTTTCACATTCGAAGAGGAGAAGAACGCGGGAGGCGGATCGGGCTTCGACTCGTTCTCGTTCAACACCGCGCCGCCCGCGGCGGCGCCAGCGCCAGCGCCTCAGACCGACAGCGGCGCCTTCTCCTTCGACACGCCCGTCGAAGGGACGCCGGCATTCAACTTCGACGCCCCCGCCCCAACCAAGTCCGGTTCGGACTTCGACTTCTCCACTGCGTCGATGGAAACCTCTCCCGACGATCAGAAGAAGATCGAGCAGTACCTCGCGGACGGCGACCGCGCCTTTGCCGCAGGCGACAACCAGCAGGCCATCGACCTCTGGTCGCGCATCTTCCTCATCGACGTGACGAACGAAGCGGCGTCGGAGCGCATCGAGAAGGCGAAAATCCGCCGCCGCGAGATCGAACAGCAGATGGAGAGCGTGCTCAACGCGGGCATCCAGGCGTTCGACCGCAAGGACTTCTCGGCCGCGCGCGCCAAGTTCGAAGAAGTTCTCAGGAACGATCCCGGCAACGTCCAGGCAACCGACTACATCGAGCGCCTCGCCGACGGGGCTGCCGGGGTCCCCTCGTTCCAGCCCCCGCCTCCCTCGCATGGCGACGTGCTCGACGAGCAGGAAGCGCAGGACTCCGACTTCGAGCCGGCGCCTTCCGCCGCGCGCGAAATACCTTCTGCGAGGAAACCGGCCCCCGCGCCGGTGGCGGCCGCGAAAAAGCCTCCTCTCATGCTGATCGCCATCGTGGTCGGCGTTCTGGCCCTCGCCGCGGCCGGCTGGTTCGTCATGTCGCGCATGGGTGGAGATTCGGATCAGGCACCAGGCGGATCCCAGGCTCTCGTCACCCGCGCCACCACCCTCGGTCAGCAGGGCAAGTTCGACGAAGCGATCAGCGTGCTGCAGGAGATCAAACCGGGCGACGCGCAGTACGACGCCGCGCTGGCGATGATCGCCGACCTCCAGCAGAAAAAGGCCCGCGCCGCGACGACGGTCGACGGGCGTCCTCCGGCTGCGTATTTCGAGGAGAACCTCACCGCGGGACGTACCGCGTTCGCATCACACGACTACGCCGCGGCGAAGCGGGCGTTCGAGAATGCGATGCGCGTCAAACCTCTTCCGCCCGACGTGAAGTCGGCGTACGACACCGCATCCCAGCAGGTCGCCAAGCTCGCCACTGCTCAATCGCTGTTCGCCGAAAGACGGTACGCCGAGGTCATCACCAGCCTCGAGCCCCTGCGCGCCCAGGATCCCCAGAATACGAACATCAGGCGGATGATCGTCGACGCGCATTTCAACATCGGCACGATCGCGCTCCGGCAGGACCGTCTGCCCGACGCGATCAAAGCCTTCGAAAAGGTTCTCGAGGAAGATCCGACTGACGACCTGGCCCGCCGGAGCAAGGAACTGGCCGAACGCTATGAGGGACAGCCGCGCGACCTCCTCTATCGGATCTATGTAAAATATCTGCCATTGCGTCAGCCTGCGGTCTGACGCTCGATTCCGGTGGCCGGGAGGGTGTGATGCGGTTCGATGAAATGGAGCTCCAGTCGGTACCGATGCCGGAAACGCTGGAGATGCCGAAAGCGGGGCCCGCAGCGGCCCCCGTCGAAGCCTCCCCTTCCGCCGACGCCCCACGGTTCCGGCGTCTCCTCGCACTTCTGACGGATGTGTCGCTGTTCGTTGCACTCGCGCTGGCCATGAGCCCGCTCCTGCCGGCGAAAAGCGACGCAATTGCGATCAGCGGACTTGCCGGCTTCGTTCTACTCGCGTCGTATTACTACTTCGTCGGGACGTGGCTGCTGTGGGGCAAAACGATCGGCGGTGCGATCTTCGACGTGCGCGTCGTAGCAAGTGATGACGAGGCCATGTCGCTCCGTGCGGCGTCGATGCGCTTCGCCGGAGTCCTCGCATCGCTGCTCACCGGCGGCCTCGGATTCCTCTTTGCCGCGCTGCCCGATCGGCTTTCATTGCCCGATCGCATGTCCGGCACCCGCTGCGTGAGCTCGTAGCGGAGGGGCGGCAGCTTGCTGCCGCTCAGGCTGGGCGCAGCTTGCCGCGCCCGGTCGACGACGCGGGCGAGGTCGCCCGCGCTCCACTGTCCTCCCGCGCGTAGGAACGTCGCGGGGCGACGTGCCTGAGATGGAGAAACGAGCCACGTCATCCTGAGAGGCTGTCAATGGGTCCTACCTCTGCAAGCCGTGCCCGACCGGGTACAGCCCCGGGAGACTGATCGGCAGCTTCCCCTGCACCGGAATCTCGCCGGCGATGGCCTTCACCGCCGCCATCTCCGCACCCGGGTGAATGTCGTACGTCAGCATGTACGACGGCAACTCCGGAATGTGATGGAGCAGATACGGGCTGCCGAAGAGCGCGAACACGAACGGTTTGTTGATCGCTGAGAGCTGCTTGAGCAGCTCCGTCTGCTGCTTCGTCAGATCGATCGAGCCTTTGTGAGCCGACATGACCGTGGCGACTCCCGCGTCGATGGCCGCGCGGAACGGCGGCAGCTCGACGGAGTCCAGGCGCGCGCGATCGACGGACAGCACCGGTAGTTCCAGATGCGAATCCTGCGCAACGTCACCGTGGCCGGGAAAATGCTTCGCCGTCGCGAGCATCCCGCCGTCCTGCACTCCGCGGATGTACGCGATGGACAGCGATGAGACTTTCGCCGGGTTCTCTCCGAACGAGCGGATGTTGATGATGGGGTTCGCGGGGTTGTTCTGGACAGTCGACCACCGGGTAGAAATCGACATTCACACCCAGCGCTCTCCCCTCCTCGGCCGTGGCCCTGCCGGCGGCGTAGGAGAGCTCCTCGCTCCCCGTTGCACCCAGGGCCATGGCCAGCGGAAATCGCGTCGCTCCGGGGATGACGTAGCCGACACCACCTTCGAAATCAGCGGTGAGTGCTGCCACCAGGAAACGAGCCATTCATCCTCCACACACTGTCTCTTCCCACTGTCATCCCGAGCGTAGCGAGGGATCTGGGGGCCGGGTGGCACGAACATCATCCCTCGCGCCGCCCTTTCCCCAGGTCCCTCGCTCAACGCTCGGGATGACACGCTTTTGCAGACACAGAGAACTTCACAAGATCAGCGGAAAGCGCCCGGGATTCGCTTCGTGCAGCAACGCGTAGACGCTCTCGAAGATCGACTCGCGATTCGGCTTGGACCAGTAGTCTCCATCGGAACCATACGCAGGCCGATGCGCCTTCGCGGCGATCGTGCGCGGTTCCGAATCGAGCCACTCGTAAGCACCGTCCCGCTCCACGACCTGCTGCAGCATGAACGCGGTCGCGCCGCCCGGAACGTCTTCGTCGATGAACGCCACGCGGCTCGTCTTCTGGATCGATTCAGCGATGACCCCCGGAACGTCGAAGGGCAGGAGCGTCTGAACGTCGATCACTTCCGGATCGATGCCGGCCAGCGTGAGGAGCTCCACCGCCTCCATGACGACGCGGAGCGTCGCGCCGTAGCTGACGAGGGTCACGTCCTTCCCTTCCCGGATCACTTCCGGCACTCCCAGGGGCACCGTGAACTCGCCGATGTTCGAAGGCAGCTTCTCCTTGACGCGATATGCATTCAGCACTTCGACCACGATCGCCGGATCGTCGCCGCGAAGCAGCGTGTTGTACAGGCCCGCGGCCTGAGTCATGTTGCGCGGCACACAGACATGCATCCCGCGCACGAGGTTGATGATGCCCGCCATCGGCGAGCCGGAATGCCAGATGCCTTCGAGACGGTGGCCCCGTGTGCGGACGATGACCGGCGCCTTCTGTCCTCCCGCTGAGCGCCACCGCAGCATCGCCAGGTCGTCGGACATGATCTGCAGCGCGTAGAGGATGTAGTCGAGGTACTGGATCTCGGCGATCGGACGGAGGCCGCGGACAGCGGCGCCGATGGCCTGGCCGATGATCGTCGCCTCGCGGATCCCTGTGTCGGTGACGCGAAGCTCACCGTACTTCTCCTGGAGCCCCATGCATCCCTGGTTGACGTCGCCGAGTTTTCCGACGTCCTCACCGAAGATGAAGACACGAGGATCGCGGCGCAGGGCGTGGTCGAAGCAGTGGTTGAGGATCTCGAAGCCGTTCAGCACGGGCGCGTCGGGCGCATACTCGGCTTCGACTTCCTCGACGCGAAGCGGCGACTGGTCGCTTTCGCTGTAGAGGTGAGCGCCATAGCGGTCGTCCCCGCTCTCGATGAATTCGCGGCGCCAGCGGACGATCTCTTCGGGCAGTTCGCTCGACCGCGCTACGACGAGCGCCGATGTCAGCGCTTTGGCTGCATCGCGGCGGAACGGCGACTGCACGCGCTGCAGCTCGGCTCGAATCTGGGCGATCGCAACGGCCTGGTCCGGCGCGCTGGACGCTAGTGTGTCGAGAAAGCCCGCGACCGTCTGCACGTCGCGATCGATTTCTGCACGGTAAGCGGTCCACGCCTCCCGCTGCGCGTCGCGGACGGCCGTGACGTCTTCACGCTCCATGCGAGCGAGATCGTCGGCCGTGGCGATCCCCTGACCGATCATCCAGTCGCGCATCTTCCGGATCGAGTCGAACTCCACTTCCCACTCGAGCCGTTCCTTCGACTTGTAGCGCTCGTGGCTTCCAGAGGTGGAATGCCCCTGTGGCTGCGTCACCTCTGTCACGTGGATGATGGCCGGCACGTGATCCATGCGCACGATGCTGGCGGCGGCGATGTACGTCTCGCATAACGCCGGGTAATCCCACGCCTTCACGGTGTAGAGGTCGTACCCCTGCTTCTGTTTCGGCTCGCGCTGGAATCCCTTGAGCAGTTCCGAGAGGTTGCCCCGCGTGATCTGGTAGTCGTTCGGAACGGAGATGCCGTACCCGTCATCCCAGATCGACACGATCATCGGAACTCCCAGGACGCCCGCGGCATTGATGGACTCCCAGAACAATCCTTCCGCGCAGCTCGCGTTGCCGATGGTGCCCCACGCGATCTCGTCGCCTTCGCGAGAAAACTGCGTCATCGATTTCAGCCCGTCGACCTCGCGGTAGAGCCTGGATGCGTATGCGAGGCCGACCAGGCGCGGCATCTGTCCGCCCGTCGGCGAAATGTCCGCGGACGTGTTGTACATCTCGGTCTGGCTCTTCCAGGAGCCGTCCGGGTTGAGCAGGCGTGTCGCGAAGTGGCAATTCATCGAGCGCCCGCCGGAGAACGGATCGTGCTCGAGGTCGGCGTGCGCATAGAGCTGTCCGAAGAATTCGGCGAGCGTCGCCGCCCCCGTCGCGAGCATGAACGTCTGGTCGCGGTAGTAGCCCGAACGCCAGTCACCCAGGCGGAACGCGCGCGCCATTGCCAGCTGCGCGATCTCCTTGCCGTCGCCGAAGATGCCGAATTTGGCCTTGCCGGTGAGGACTTCCTTGCGCCCGATCAGGCTGGCCTGACGGCTGCGAAACGCCACGCGGTAGTCTTCGACGATGCTCTCGCGCGTGAACTGCGTACGGATGTTTTCCGATTGCTCGGGTACCGGCAAGTGATCTCCATTGAGCGAAGTCCCAGTCGGCGCCCGAGGCAGGAAAGGGGTCGCCGCTGCGGAGCCGAATCGTAGCAGAGAGAGGGTATGCTGGGGACATGGTTGGAGAATTCAAGGCTTTCCTCACCCGATCCAACGCGCTGGCCCTTGCCATCGGCGTGATCATCGGCGCGGCGACCGCGAAACTCGTCAGTGCCTTCGCCGACGACCTCCTCATGCCGATCATCGGGCTGATCATGCCGGGGGGCGACTGGCGCGCCGCAAAATGGGTGCTCGAGACCGCCACCGGCCCCGATGGCAAGGTCACGGAGAACGCCATCCTTTACGGGCACTTCCTCGGCTCGGTGCTCGACTTCGTGATCATCGCGTTCATCGTCTTCGCGATCACGAAAGCCGCGCTCCGTCCGGACCCGGCAGTACCCACGAAGTCCTGCCCGCAATGCCTCGAGGTC
Source organism: uncultured Acidobacteriota bacterium (assembly GCA_937870635.1). Taxonomy (GTDB): domain Bacteria; phylum Acidobacteriota; class Thermoanaerobaculia; order Gp7-AA8; family Gp7-AA8; genus DATLEX01. The sequence continues at coordinate 136,559 of CALMZP010000053.1, forward strand.
ATACCCCTCGGCGCAACCAGGTGCCGGGCCTGTGCCTCGGCGGTCTGACGGATTTTAGATTTTGGATTTTAGATTTTGGATTTGGACAGCGCTAGATGGTCAATCCAAATCCAAAATCCAAAATCTTCTATGAGTCCAGCTCGCGGACAGCCGTATCGAGCATGCCCTGCACCCGATCCGCGTCCGGGCTCTCGCTGTAAATGCGGATGATCGGCTCCGTCCCCGACTTGCGGAAAAGGAGCCACGACCCGTCGGAAAAATTCATCTTCACGCCGTCCTTTTCCTCACGGCGTGAAAAGTCGGGGCCGAAGGCTCGGTCCAGGTCCCCCGATCGCACCCGATCGATGAGGCGGCCGCACACGGGGATCGGGCGGCTGACGTCACGGCGGTCGTAGTAAAGCGCGCCGAACTCCTGTTCCATGTCGTCGATGATCACCGACAGCGGCTTTCCGTAATGCGCCACCGCTTCGGCCACCATCATTCCGGAGAGGATTCCGTCGCGCTCAGGCATGAAATGGCCGAAGCCGATGCCTCCGCTCTCCTCTCCTCCGATCAGAACATTCCGCGCGAGCATCACGTCGGCAACGTACTTGAAACCGATCGGCGTCTCGTGGAGGGTGGCGTGAAGCCGTTGTGCCACTTTCTCGATGAGGCGCGTGGTCGAGAATGTCTTGACGATCTCGCCGTCCAGCCGCCTCTCGCGCACGAGATAGAGCGCGAGCAGCGAGATGATCTTGTGCGGCGAGACGAACGTGCCGCGCTCATCGAGAATGCCCAGCCGGTCGGCGTCGCCGTCGTTGCAGATTGCAAGGTCGTACTCGCCGGACAGCATCACATTCTGCGAGGCCACGAGGTTCTCGGGAATCGGTTCGGGATTGACCCCGCCGAACGAGGGGTTGATTTCGCCGCGAATGCCGTCGACGATCGTTTCGGACGGCGCCGCCGCGGAGCGGCGAATGATGCGCGCCGCGCCTACATAGTCGACGCCGAGGATTCTGGAAGGGATCGTCGCCGAAACACCGTGAATGGGATCGTGGAGAATCGCCAGCGCCGCACTCTTGATGCGGGGAATGTCGAGCTCTTCGCGAAGGCCAGCGACGTAATCGTCGAGGATGTTCTCCACACCGAGGCTTCCGCCCGAGCGGCGCTCCTGGCGGCCGAGCGCACCGGCAATGGACTGATAAGTCTCCGGCAGAGCCGATCCCCCGTACCAGGCCTTGAACTTCACGCCGTTGTAGCGGGCCGGATTGTGGCTGGCCGTGATGACCACGCCGCCGAGGAGCCGGCGATGGCGGGCGGTCCAGGAAACAGTCTGCGAAGGGATCGGTTGATCGGAGAGAATGACGCGATAGCCCGCGTCCCGCAGACTCTCCGCTGCCGCCATCGCGAATTCACGCGAAAGGAACCGTCGGTCAAACCCGACGATCAATGCATTGCGATCGATCTCCGCGGGAGGTTCGAGCGTCCGGGCGGCCACGCCGACGGCATCCACGACGCGGCGGACACTGTCAAATGTGAAGACATCGGCGATGACGGCGCGCCATCCGTCTGTGCCGAAAGTGATCGCCTCAGTCATTGCGGCGCGTATTGTATTGGCTACGGTCTGCCGAAGCCGCCACCGAGCTGCGGTTTCTTCCGTTCCTCTTGAATGAGCCCGACACCTTCCGGACCACCGACGATGCGGACGTCCGCTTCGCTCCCTGTCGGGGCGATCGTCGTTGTCGTGGGTCCGGTAGTCACCGGTTCGGGCGTGAGCGTCGGAGTTCCGAGGTATTGTTCGCGCGCGGCCGATTCAAGGGAGAAGGGATCTGCCGATGCTGATTCATCGACCGGTGCCACGACCGGGCGCTCAGTGATGGGAGCCGGTGCCACCGGCGGCGCCTTCTTCATCTCGCGGCCGTACAGCCGCCCAAAGTCTTCGTCGCCGGTGGTGTCCCGCATTTCCGAGCGGATGTTCAGGACTGCGACGATGAGAACAATGACCACGGTTGCGATTCCGAAGTTGCGCAGCGTTACGATGCGGCGATGGGTTCGCCGCTCGATTGCTGGAACGACTTTCTTTCTCGCCATCATGCGAAAATTTACTGCGAACGGCCTGCCAAGGTTGGGCCAGCTGTAAAACATTCATAAGGAGAGGCTTATGGCCAGCATCGCCATCATCGGCACCGGCTGGGGCTCCCGGGTCCAGGTGCCGATGTTCCGGGAGGCCGGGCTCGACATCGTGGGAATCGCCGGATTCCACGGCGAAAAGACGCGCCGTATCGGCGAAGAGCTCGTGATTCCGCCCTTTGACGACTGGCGCGCTCTCCTCGACACCGAGGCGGACATCATCTCGATCACGGCTCCGCCCTCGGAGCATCTGGAGATGGCCACGGCTGCTCTGGAGAGCGGCAAGCACGTCATCAACGAGAAGCCGACTGCTCTCAACGCCGCCGAAGCGTCGCGCCTCCTCTCCGTCTCCCGCCGCCATTCCAGCAGGATCTCCCTCGTCGACCATGAGCTCCGGTTCCTCCCCGCCTGGCGAGCGGCGAAGGAACAGATCGAGCGCATCGGTCCTCTCCGCTACGTCGAAGTCCGTTACGCAAGTCCCGGCCGTGGGGACCGCACCCGCGAATGGAACTGGTGGAGCGATGCCGGAAGAGGCGGAGGCATCTGGGGCGCCGTCGGTTCCCACTTCGTCGACACCATCCGCTACCTCGGCTTCGAGATCGACGCGGCGAAGGCCGACCTGCGCACGATCATCGCCGAGCGTCCCTTTGGCAACAGCCGCCGCGCCGTGACCTCCGACGACTACGCGGTTGTCAACCTGCAACTCCGCGGTGGTGCGCTGGCGGCGATCTCGTTGAGCGCCGTCGCGAGCGGTACGGACGAACCGGCGATGATCACCATCCATGGCGAGGACGGCGCGTTCCGGCTCCTGGGCGAAGAGCTGCTGCACGCGAAACCGTCGAAGCCGTTCGTGCGCATCGCGGGTGGCGACCTGCAGAAGATGCCCGGAAACTCCCCCGGCGGTGCCTTTGGAACGGGGACGCTGCTCTTCGGACGGGCCCTGCGAGCCGCGCTCGACGACAACCACCGCGCCGAGCTGAATCCGGCGGCCACGTTCGACGACGGTCTCGCACAGCAGAAGGTGCTCGACGCCGCGCGGCAGTCCGCGAATCAGAACGGCGTCTGGGTGAAAGTGGCGCGGTGACTCTCAAAAGCATGTCATCCGAAGCGTGAGCGAGGGATGCTTTCGACGACACTGATCGTCGCAGCATTCGACTCTCACATTCTTGCGCCTCACTCAGAGGATAATCCGCACGTCGAACGACGGAGGACATGGATGCAGCTCCTTTTTCTGGTGGCTTCGAGCACGATCGCGTCTCCCCAGCAGTCGTCCAGCTCACTGCTCTACGTCCTGCTCCTCGGGACACTGGTCGGACTCGGCGTCATCACGCGCGTATCCCGCCTGCTTCACACGCCGCTCATGTCGCTGACGAACGCGATCTCAGCCATCGCCGTCGTCGGCGCGATCGTCGTCGCCGGTGTTCCGCACTCGCGACTCATCAACATTCTCGGAGCAATCGCGGTCTTCGCCTCGATGACGAACATCGTCAGCGGCTTTCTCATCACCGACCGCATGCTGAAGATGTTCCGCCAGAAAGGTCCGAAGCAATGACCTTTCTCCTCGAATTCGCCTATCTGGCAGCCACGGCGCTGTTCGTCCTCGCGCTCCACTGGATGAACGATCCCAGTACGGCCCGGCGCGGCGTGATCGCCGGCGCGGGCGGCATGGCCCTGGCCATCCTCGGCACCCTCCTCTCCCCCGGCATCATGAACTGGGGGCTCATTGCGATCGCGGCAGTGGCAGGCATTGCGGTTGGAATCCCTCTCTCGCGCGTCCCGCTCACGGCGGTCCCTCAACGTACGGCGCTCTCGCACGCGTTCGGCGGTGCCGCTGCCGGCCTGGTCGGCGTGGCGAAGTTCCATCTTTTCCTCGGCGACGGAGGCCATGGCCTCACCCGCTTCATCACCATTGCAATCATCGGCGAGGTGATCCTGGGGTTCGTGACGGTGACGGGCAGCCTCATCGCCGCGGCGAAGCTGCAGGAAGTGAAATGGGTGCCTCAGCGTCCGCTGACGTACCCCGGCCAGAACGTCGTGAATCTCATGTTGCTCGCGATCGCGGTTGCGTGCGGCATGGCCATCGTCGTGAATCCAGCTGGATTCGGCTTTCTCTTCCCGGTCGTGATCGTCCTGGCGGCACTCTTCGGCGTCTTGCTAGTTCTACCGATCGGCGGAGCGGACATGCCGACCGTCATCTCGCTGCTGAATGCTTACGCCGGACTTGCGGCCGTGGCGATGGGGTTCGTGCTGGACAACAAACTTCTGATCATCGCCGGAGCCCTGGACGGCGCCTCGGGCCTGATCCTGTCGATCATCATGTCGAGAGCGATGAATCGCTCCTTCGGCAACGTTCTCTTCGGTGCGTTCGGGCAGGTGACGACCGCCGCGGCAGGGGTCGAAACGCGGAAGGCCAAGACAGAGACAGCGGAGGGGGCCGCGCAGTTCATGGAGATTGCGGAGACGGTGGTCATCGTGCCGGGCTACGGCATGGCCGTCGCGCAGGCGCAGCACCGCGTGCGCGAGCTTTATGACCTCCTCCGGAAGCGCGGTGTGACGGTGAAGTTCGCGATCCATCCCGTCGCCGGGCGCATGCCCGGGCACATGAACGTGCTGCTTGCCGAGGCGGACATTCCGTACGAGGACCTCGTGGAGATGGATGAGATCAATGCCGACATGCCGCGCACCGATGTCGTGCTGGTCGTCGGCGCGAACGATGTCGTGAATCCGGCCGCTCGATCGAATCCGGCGAGCCCGATCTACGGCATGCCGATCATCGATGCCGACAAGGCCCGCATGTGCTTTGCGATCAAACGGTCCATGAACCCCGGGTTTGCCGGCATCGAGAACGAGCTCTACTTTGCCGAGACCACTTTCATGCTGTTCGGAGACGCGAAGGCGGTGATCGGCGAGATCGTCAAGTCGTTGCAGGCTTCATCAGCCAGCTCGGCTGACTGATCGGCAGATCGGTCACATGGCTGACGTGACACTGGAACGGTCCGACGGCGACGAGCGCGCCGCGAAAGAGAAGCGACTCGACGGGCTTGATGCGACCCTCGAGGCTCCCGCGCCGATGGTACATCACCGCCCCGCGAGGCGGCGGTGGCGAATCGCGAATTGTCAGCGGCGCCGGTGGACGTGCTCCCTGAGCCAGGCTTCGAGATGGTCGAAGTCGGCAGTCCTCGTCTCCAGGAGTCCGATGAGAAATCGATGCGCCTCGTCTGCCTCCACGACGATTCTCCAGCCGTTCATCCGCAGGAAGACGTCGGTGGCAAAGAAGGCAACGCGTTTGTTCCCATCCACGAACGCGTGGTTCATCAGAAGCGATTCGAAGAGCGCCGCGGCCATGGCCGCGAGATCGGCGTAATAGCCGCTGCGCGGCCGATGCAGCGCGCTGTCGAGGAGACCGACATCGCGGATTCCAGCTGGACCACCGAACGTTTCGATCAGTCGCTCATGAATGGCGATCGTCTCGTCGAGCGAAAGGAACGCGATCTCACCCGGCAAGCAGCCTTCCCAGCTCCCGGTTGTCCTCGATCGACCGTTCGAGGTGCTCCATTACAGTCGGCCGGACCCGGCGGCGGCGGACATAGTCCGCGATCGCCTCATTGAGGAGCCCGGAGATGTTCTGGTGAGACTCCGCTGCGACCGCCTTGAGCTCTTCCCAGACGCGTTCTTCGACGACGGAACTGATCTTGATCGTAGCCATCTTGACATTTCAAGATACGTCTGGCGAACCGTCCCGTCAAGGCAAGAAAAAAGGCGCCGGCTCGACAGAGCCGGCGCCACGTCGATATCGAATCTGCGGAAGAGTTACGAGCTCTGGCCTTCGCCGCCGCCGCTGCCACCTTCACGGTGACCACCACCGCCACCGCCCCCACCTTCGCGGCGTGGCGGACGCGGGCCGCGGTCGCGATGACCGCCGCCGCCACCGTCACGACGCGGACCGCGATCACGGTCGCCACCGCGGAATCCGCCGCGATCGCCACCCTCGCGGGGCGGGCGCGGACCGCGCGATTCGCGCGATGCTGCCGCGGCCGCAAGTTCCTCCTCCGTGGGAGGGGGAAGAAGCGGTTTGCGCGACAGGCGGATCTTGCCGGTATCCGGCTCGATGCCGACGACCTGCACCTCCACCTCGTCGCCGAGCTGGAAGAGATCGGTGACCTGGCCGACGCGCGTGTGCGCCATCTCGGAGATGTGCAGCAGGCCGTCCTGACCCGGAAGGATCTCGACGAACGCTCCGTACGGCTCGATGCGCTTCACGGTGCCCTTGTAGTTCTTGTTCACCTCGGGCGAGGCCGTGAGGCCCTTGATGATGTCGATCGCGCGCTGCGCGGCCGCCGCGTCCATCGACGCGATCGTGACCTTGCCGTCATCCTCGACGTCGATCTTCGTGCCGGTCTCTTCGACGATCCAGCGGATCGTCTTGCCACCCGAACCGATGACGTCGCGGATGCGGTCCTTCGGAACGTGAATCGTGTAGAGACGCGGCGCATACTCGGACAACTCGGCGCGTGGCTGCGCCAGCGCGGCGTTCATCTTCTCGAGAATGTGCAGACGTCCCGCCCGGGCCTGCTCCAGCGCCTCGGCCATGATCTCGCGGGAGATCCCGCTGACCTTGATGTCCATCTGCAGCGCGGTAATGCCCTTGGTCGTTCCGGCGACCTTGAAGTCCATGTCGCCTTCGTGATCTTCCATGCCGGCGATGTCGCTGAGGATCGCCGCTTTCGCGTCGTCCTTGACGAGACCCATCGCCACACCGGCGATGTGCGACTTCAGGGGAACGCCCGCATCCATGAGGGCCAGTGAACCACCGCACACGGTGGCCATCGAGGACGAGCCGTTCGACTCGAGGATGTCCGACACGCAGCGGATGGTGTACGCGAACTCCTCTTCCGACGGAAGCAGCGGCTGAATGGCGCGGCGCGCCAGGTTGCCGTGACCGATCTCGCGGCGGGCCGGCCCGCGGAGGAACTTCACCTCACCGACCGAGAAGGGCGGGAAGTTGTAGTGCAGAAGGAAACGCTGGAATGTCTCCCCTTCGAAGTCCTCGATCTTCTGCGCTTCCTGCGGGGTGCCGAGGGTGGTCGTGACCAGGGCCTGGGTCTCGCCGCGGGTGAAGATCGCCGAGCCGTGCGTTCTGGGAAGGACGCCGACTTCAATGGAGATGTTGCGGATCTCGTCGAGCCGGCGGTTGTCAAGCCGCTTGCGCCCGTTGAGGATGACGTCGCGGAAAATCTGAACCTGGATCTCTTCGATGACGTGTTTCGTCGCCGAGAGGCGCTCGGTGTCCTCGGGCGGGACGGTGCCGATGATCTCTTCGACCATCTTCTTCATCGCATCCCTGCGAGCGTGTTTGCCCTGGGTGAGCATCGCTTCCTGCATCCGGCCGCGGTAGTTGTCCGACAGCTGGCTGAGGAGCTCGGGCGTGTACTTCGGTTTGTTCTCGACCGCCAGCTTCTGCTTGCCGAGATCATCGCGGAGCTGATTCTGGATCTCGCAGATGCGGCGGATTTCGGCATGGGCAGCGTCGAGCGCGTCGAGAACGATTTTCTCGCTCACTTCGCGTGCGCCCGCTTCGACCATGACGATCGCGTCGGCCGTTCCGGCGACGACGAGGTCGAGGTCCGAAAGGTCGCGCTGCGAGTTCGTCGGATTGATGACGATCTGGCCGTCGATGTAGCCGA
>CALMZP010000054.1 GCA_937870635.1 uncultured Acidobacteriota bacterium
TGCCTGCGGCCAGAATCCGCAGCGCATCGACGTACGCGATGTGTTCCTGCTCCAGGATCCGCGCGGACAGCGTCTCCGCGGTATCGTCCTCGCGCACTTCCACCGTGCGCTGCACGATGATGGGGCCCGCATCGAGGCCCTCATCGACGAAATGCACGGTGCAGCCCGTGACCTTGACGCCGTGCGCCAGCGCCTGGGCCTGCGCGTCGACACCCGGAAAAGACGGGAGGAGTGACGGGTGAATATTCACGATGCGATTCATCCACGCGCCGACGAACGCCGGGCTGAGGAGCCGCATGTAACCGGCCATCACGATCACGTCGGGCCGCGCCGCGTCGAGAATCTTGCGGATTCCGGCCTCATGCGCGGCACGGTTCGGGAACTGGCGGTTGTCGAGCACGTGCGCGTCGTATCCCCATTCGCGCGCACGCTGGATGCCTGGCGCATCGGCGCGATTGGAGATGACCGTGGCAATCGTCGCGTCGAGGCGGCCTGCTGCGATCGCTTCGTGAATGGACGCGAAGTTCGAGCCGCGGCCGGACAGAAGGACTGCCAGGTGCACGTCAGCCGATCCACGAGGCGAAGCCGGCAGGAGGCCTGTCGTAATCGACACGTCCTGAACCCTTCACCACGTTTCCGATGAAGTAGAACTTCTGGTTGATGCGCGTGAACTGCTTGACGATCGGGTCGACGGACTCCGGTGCGGCCACGATGACCATGCCCACGCCCATGTTGAAGACGCGGAGCATCTCATCAGGATCCACGCCGCCCGCTTCGTGAATCAGGCTGAAGATGGTTAGCACGGGCCAGGACCCGAGCTTGATGCGCGCGTCTAGGCCCGACGGCAGGATGCGCGGCACGTTATCCGTGAGGCCGCCGCCGGTGATGTGGGCGAGAGCGTGAATGTCACCCGAGTTCACGAGTGGCAGGAGCGGCTGCAGATAGGAGATGTGCGGCTGCAGGAGCGCTTCGCCAATCTTGCCGACACCGGGGAGGACAGTCTGGAAGTCGTGCCCCGCCTTCTCGATGACCTTGCGGGCCAGCGAATAACCGTTGGTGTGGAGCCCGACCGAGGGGAGTGCGATGATCACGTCGCCTTCTCGCACCTTCTTGCCGTCGAGCAGTCTGCTCTCGTCGACGACGCCGACGATGAAGCCCGCGATGTCGTAATCGTCATCGCCGTAGAAGCCCGGCATCTCGGCCGTCTCGCCACCGATCAGAGCGGCTCCGTTCTCGCGGCAGGCGCGAGCCATCCCGCGGATCACGTCGGTCATCACCGCGGGACGGAGCTTTCCGGTCGCGTAGTAGTCGAGGAAGAAAAGCGGCCGGGCGCCCTGCACGAGGATGTCGTTCACGCAGTGGCAGACCAGGTCGTATCCGACCGTGTCGTGGATCTTCATCGCCTGCGCGACGCGGATCTTGGTGCCCACGCCGTCCGTGGAAGACACCAGCACCGGCTTCTCGATGCCTTCGAAGGACGCGCGGAAGAGTCCCCCGAAGGAGCCGATGTCCGACATCACGTTCGGGGTGAAGGTGTCCCGGACGATCCTTCGCACCTCGCGAAGAGCCTCGTCCTGTGCATCGATGTTCACGCCGGAGTCGCGATAAGTAGTCACGGCCAGCTATCCTACCGCGCTGTGGCGCAATTTCTCCTCATCAGCACTCTGCTCACCATCGCCGGACTGATCGCGACGAGTATCGCCGGTTTCATGGCCACTCCCACCCGCGCCGCCCAGCACATCCTCTTCGCCCTCGTCACCGTCGTCCTCGGGCTCTTCTCCCAGTCGATGACGCTCTTCTTCTTCATCGGTACGGGGAAGCAGTTGAAAGACAAGGTCAAAGACACCATCCATGACGCTGACGTCCGAAAAGCGACTCGGGCGCTGACGATGAAGGTCTCACCGGCGGCCACCTACGCGATGTTCGTCATCATGATCACGTTCATCACCGGAGGCGGAGTCGGCAGCGGCAAGACTCCGAGGTGGCTGCACGATCTATTCACGATCGCCTCGATCTTCATGTATGCGCGCGCCTACTGGATCGAGATCCAGGCGATGACCGCCAGTGCCGACCTCATGGAGCGGTATCTGAAGGAGTAGGCATGGGGGATTTTGGATTTTGGATTTTGGATTTTGAATTGACGTCAATCCAAAATCCAAAATCCAAAATCCAAAATCCATTCACGCCCTGTACAACGCGGCGCCCCAGTGCAGGCCCGACCCGAGGGCGGTGAAGCAGATGAGCATGCCCGGCTTGATGCGGCCTGCCTCCGCGAGCTCGTGGTAGAGGATCGGCAGCGTTCCGGCCGTGGTGTTGCCGTACCGCTCGATGTTGTGAGGAACCTTCTCGGGAGGAAGCCCGAGCTGTTTGCCGACGGCTTCTACGATGCGCAGATTGGCCTGGTGGATCAGCAGCAGATCGATACCGCTGACTTCCACGCCGGCGTCGGCGCAAACGGCGCGGACAGCTTCCGGCATCTTCGACACGGCCTGCTTGAAGACTTCGCGTCCTTCCATCACGGGAATCTGGTCGCTTGCGTCGATCTGCTCTTTCGTCACGAAAGGGCGGAAGCGGAAGCCGACGCCCCGAACGTAAAGCGCTGCGATGTTCGAGCCGTTCGTGAACAGGCGCGAGGCGAGGAGTCCACGCGATTCGTCTTCTCCCGCCTCGACGACCACTGCTCCCGCTCCGTCACCGAACAACACCGTCCGGTCCCGGATCGCCGTATTGGCCGCGTACTCTTCGGGTGTGACCTCACGTTCCGCGCCGCCGATCATCATTTCCCAGCCGTTTTCCCACGGCATGAACGGGGTGTGAACGTCGGCCCCGATGACGAGGACGCGACGATGCTTGCCGCTGAGGATCAGAGAATCGGCGAGGTCGAGCGCGTAGAGAAACCCGGAGCACTGCTGGCGGATGTCGAATGTGGGGATGGTTTCCGGGAATCCCATCTTCGCCTGCATCACCGGACCGTTGCCCGGAAAGAAGTGATCGGGTGTCATCGTCGCGAAAATGATCGCGTCGATGTCAGCCGTGGTCCGGCCGGCCGCACTGAGTGCCTGCGCGGCCGCCTTCATGCCCAGCTCCGCGGATCCCTCTCCGGGGTCGGCATAGTGCCGCTGCTCGATGCCGCTTCTTGTACGGATCCACTCGTCGGAGGTGTCCATGATCCGGCTCAGGGCTTCGTTGCGGACCACGTTCTTCGGGATGCCGATACCGCTGCCGGTGATGACACTTCGCATCGCCGGAGTTTATCCTGAAGGCAGCTACGCTTCGTGCGACGCGGAAAGAGCGAGGAGGTCCTCGCGCGTGAACGAGTACTTCCGGCCGCAGAACTGGCACACTACGTCCGATCCGCCTTCGTCCACCATCTCCCTGATCTCGTCGGGAGGGAACAGTGCGAGCGGCGCGAGCGCGCGTTCGCGGCTGCACGAGCAGCTGTAGCTCAACGGCACGTTGAAGCTTTCGTCAGCTCCTGCGCGATTCCTCCGCCCTCGAGCGTGACCTGCGAGGTGTAGGGCTTGCCCGCGGGCGGCGTACCGCGGACCACGGTGAGCATGCCCCTGCCGATGCCGCGGCTCACGTCCAGCGAGGCATCGGGCGGTGCGGGGTTGGCGACCCAGCCGCGCGCATTGCCGGCAACATTGGCCTGAGCGATGACGAGGCCGAGCGGCCCGGTTCCTTCGAAGCGAAGGGTCACGTACTGATTGCGAACGTCCTTGTCCAGGAGGCGTGCGAGCAGGATCGAGCCGGTGAGCGCGCGCCCCAGGGCGTCGGCGGCGACGGGGGAGAGGTCGAGAATTTCCCTGGCGGTCTCGACGGTGTTCGTGGTCTGGGCTGCGATGATCCGGAAATCGCCATGCGCGGCCATCCCCTGAATCAATCTGTCCTCGGTGATCATGTCAGCGGGTCAACACAATGACGCAGGCAATTGTTTCGGTCGGCTCAGCGCTTGCTTGCGAGAGAATAGCGACTCGAAAACGGCGCCGGCGTGGACCCGGCGCCGGTCGTAGCAAGAGGGAGGAGAATCGATGGCTGTTACTTTCGGACGTAAATCGACCGCCTCGAAGACCCGAACGTTGAAAGTCGGCGACCCCGCTCCCGACTTTGAATTGCCGGGCCATCGCGGTGGCGAGAGGTTCAAGCTGAGCGACATGCGAGGCAAGAAGAACGTGGTGCTCGTCTTCTACCCGCTGGACTGGACACCCGTCTGAAGCGTTCAGATGCCGGGATATGAGGCCGAGATGGCCGACTTTGAACGGTATGACGCCCAGGTCGTGGGCATTTCGGTAGACAGCGTTCCCAGTCACGTTGCATTTGCGAAATCGCTCGGCGGGATCGAGAAGTACCCGCTGCTGGCGGACTTTCATCCCAAAGGCGAAGTCTCGAAGAAGTACGGTGTCTGGATCGACAGCGCCGGCAAGTGCGAGCGCGCCATCGTCATAGTCGACAAGAAAGGAATCGTGCAGTACATCGATGTCCACGACATCGATGAAGCGCCGGAAAACGCGCAGCTGCTCGAGGTGCTTCGCGAGCTCGATTGATCCATCGGTGCGGGCGGTCCGCGCGCCCGCTGTTCGCGAACAAACGATCGAATGCTGAATATCGCACGTCGCTGCGTCCCCTATACTCCATTTGAAAAAGACCTGGCCACGGCCACCGTCACCCTGGTGAGCGCGACCGGCGTTTACGGCGCCGGTCAGGAAGCGTTTCCGATCGTCGATCCGGGCGACGTCACGTACCGCATCCTCGAGGCGGGCACCGAATCGTCGAGCCTGCGGATCGCTCATCATCATTACGACCACTCGGAAGCCGACGCCGATCCGAACATCGTCTTTCCGATCGACACCCTGCGCGAGCTCGCTGCGGAAGGGGTGATCGGAGCCGTGAACGACAAGCATTACAGCTACGGCTTCACGACCAGGCTGAAAGAGCTTTACGAGACGACGTTTCCCGAGATCGCCGACAAAGTCGAGCGCTCGAAAACGAAGCTGGTGCTTCTGACGGCCGGCTGTCCGGAAACCTGCCATCGGTCCATCGGCAATCTGGCGCGCGAGATCGAAGCGCGCGGAGTGCCGACGCTCATCATCTCCGCGTCACCGGCGGCGACCGAATCGGTGCGCCCGCCGCGGGCCATGACGTTCGAAGGATCGGAGATCGGACGGATCGTCGGCCGCGCCGGCGACCGCGCCTTTCACAAGAAGGTCGTTCGCGCGGCGCTGGAGATGTTCACCCACGACATGCCGCCGGGGCGGGTGGTCGTCAAGCAGCTCTGACAGACAAGGCGAAAATCAGTGGAGCGCGGGCGACCTCGCCCGCGTCCTCCCGCCGTTCCCCGCACGCGGGCGAGGTCGCCCGCGCTCCACCCGCGGAATTCTGGCGCTCTCCGGGCAGTATTGGATTTATTCTTCGCCGGAGGACAGCAAACGGAATTGACTACGCAAATCGAAGAGACCGTCGAACCGCAGGAGTGGACACTCGAAGACGCCAACGCTCTCTACATGATCGACCGCTGGGGCGGGGGGTATTTCGACGTGAACGCCGACGGTGCTCTCACCGTCGCGCCGTTGCAGGAGGCGGGGGTGGCGATCCCCATCGTCGACGTCCTGAAGGAAGCGCAGGTGCTGAACCTCAGCACGCCGCTGCTGATCCGGTTTCAGGACCTGCTGCGGCATCGTGTCCTCACGCTCAACAACGCGTTCAACCGCGCGATCACCGATCTCAATTACCGCGGGACCTATCGGGGCGTTTTCCCGATCAAGGTCAACCAGCTTCGGGAGGTCGTCGAGGAGATCCTTGATGCCGGGCGCCCGTTCAACTACGGCCTGGAGGTCGGCTCCAAGCCGGAGATGTTCGCCGGTCTCGCCGTGCACAGCGACCCCGAGTCGCTCATCGTCTGCAACGGATACAAGGACACCGCCTTCATCCGCATGGCGATGATCGGCAGGAAGCTCGGGAAAAAGGTCATCCTCATCGCGGAGAAACTCTCGGAGATCCGAGCCATCGTGAAGATTGCGACGGAAATGAACGTGGAGCCGTACATCGGCATGCGCGTCCGCCTTCTGTCAAAAGGGGCGGGCAAGTGGGCCACGTCTGGCGGCGAGCACGCGAAGTTCGGGCTGTCGACCGCCGAGATCCTCGAGGCGATCGAGATCCTCCGCGACGCGAACATGGAGTCGGCATTCAAGCTCCTCCATTTCCACATCGGATCGCAGATACCCGACATCCAGACCATCAAGCGCGCGGTGCGTGAGGCGGCGATGTACTACGCCAAGCTTCACAAGATGGGACACGGCCTCGAATATCTCGATGTCGGCGGTGGACTGGCGATCGACTACGACGGCTCGAAGTCGACCTTCCACTCTTCGATGAACTACTCGATCGAAGAGTATGCGAACGACATCGTCTACAACATCATGGATGTGTGCGACGAGGAGAAGGTTCCTCATCCGAGCATCGTGTCGGAGTCGGGCCGCGCGATCGTTGCCCATCACTCCGTGCTGGTCGTGCAGGCATTCGGCGCGATCGAGAAGACACCGATCGAGCCGCGCACCGTCCGATCCTCCGACCACAAGCTCGTCCGCGAGCTCCTGGAGATCGACCAGAGCCTGAACGAGGACCGCTTCACCGAAGCGTGGCACGACCTCGTCCAGATCAAGGAGCAGTCGCAGACGATGTTCGAGCTGGGCCTGCTCGGCCTCGACGTCAAGGCGCGCGTGGAAAACCTCTTCTGGGAAGTCGCGGAGAGAATCGAGCGCCTCGTCCGCCAGATGGACCCGCAGGAAGTACCTGAGGATCTCCGCAACCTGAAGATCGAGCTCGCCGACCAGCACATCTGCAACTTCTCGGTGTTCCAGTCGCTTCTCGATCACTGGGCGCTCGGTCAGCTGTTCCCGATCGTCCCGATCCACCGCCTCGACGAAAGGCCGCAGCTGGAGTCGACGCTCGTCGACATCACCTGCGATTCGGACGGGAAGGTTTCGAAGTTCATTGACCTGAACGACGTCCGGGAGACGCTCCCGCTCCACGACCTCCGCCCCGATCAGCCCTACTATCTCGGCATCTTCCTGACGGGGGCCTATCAGGACATCATGGGCGACATCCACAACCTCTTCGGGCGCGTCAACGAGGTCCACGTTTTTCTCGACGACGACGAGGAGAGCGGCTTCTACATCGAGGAAGAGATCCCCGGTCAGTCCATCGGGGAGGTCCTGGCCATGACCCAGTACGACTGGCGGGACATGGAAAAGCGGATGAAGGCCCAGATCGACGCCGCCATCAAGCAGGACCGCCTCAAGCCCACCGAGGGGATGAGGCTGCTGCAGGACTACGAGCGGGGCCTGAAGGACCAGACGTACCTCACGCTCGAATAGGCGCCGAAGGTCGGGTCCGGTGACAGGGATCACCGTCCGTGCTACGGTCTGGCCCGTTAGGCTGGACACTGGAATTTCGTCGCGCGGAATGACCTCCGGCGGCGGCTTCGTTAGAGTTCATCAGACAAATCTCACACAGGAGAAGAAGATGCGCAGGACAATCACGCTCACTGTTGCTGTGCTCGCCTTTGCGGCCAATGCGTTCGCCGTCGGCCAGGCGCGCCTCACCGGTAAAGTCGTCGACGGAATCACCAAGAAGCCGATCGCGAACGCGACGGTCACCGTCAAGGCAGTCGAAGGGAAGACGTTCAACGAGACCTACAAGGCCAAGAAAGACGGCGCCTACGCGATCTTTCTCCTCGACGGCACTCTGAAATACGAGTTCACGTGGTCGGCTCCCGGCTACGCGCCGTTCAGCGACGTCATGAAGCTGAATCTCTCCGAGCCGAATGTGCGCGACATCAACCTCAATCCGCAGGGTGTTGGCACCACGACGGCAACCGTCCCCGCTGCCGAGATCAAGATGGACCCGGCGGTCACGGCCTTCAATGAAGGTGCGACGCTGGCGAACGAAGGCAAGCACGCCGAGGCGATCACGAAGTTCGAAGAGGCCGTCGCAGCCAATCCGGCTCTGACGCAGGGGTGGCAGGCGCTGGCCCGCATGAGCGTGCGAACCAAGAACTGGGATCGCGCGATCGCGGCGGCCGAGAAGGGTCTCGAGGCCGACAGCGAGGACACGGACATGATGGCGGTGCTTTTCGAGGCATACAACGCCAAGGGCGACAAGGCCAAGGCGAACGAGTACAAGGCCAAGCTGCCGGCCAACGCCGGATCGCTCTTCAACGATGCCGCCCGGGCGATCAACGCCGGCAAGGACGGCGAAGCCGAGCCGCTTCTGAAGCAGGCGGTCAGCGTCGACGGCAAATTCGCGCCTGCGTATTACGAGCTCGGAATGCTCTATGTCCGCGCCGGCAAGAACGCCGAAGCGCGCGAGGCCCTGACCAAGTACCTCGAGATCGAGCCGGCCGGCAAGGACGCGCCGACCGCGAAGGAAATGCTCAAGTACGTGAAGTAACATCCTGGGAACAGCGGCTGTGGTAGAAGGGGAGCTTCCGAAGCTCCCTTTTCCTTTTCCGGAGACTCCAGCATGCGCAAGTCCGTGATCGTCGTCGCAGTGCTCACCTTCGCCGTCGCCTGCGCCTCAACGCGATCCGACAGCGGCCTTGGCAACACGAAGGTCGCCGTGATCAAACCCGAGATCGAGCTCGCCCAGATCAGCTCCATCCCCCCGGCCGCGCGCCACGTCGAGGGCGGAATCCCCGTCCACTTCGCGCTGCGGGTCGCCAACCGCTTCGGCGAGCCGATCACGCTGAAGAGCGTCAATCTGCAGTCGGTCGGCGTCGGAGCCTACGATGTCTCGTCGACGCGGCCGTTCAAGACGAAGATCCAGCCCGATGCGGAAGAAACCGTGGAGTTCTGGATGCCGGCGAACGTCGGCATGTCGACGATCGTCGGCGCGAACGGCCCCGTCACGCTGCGCGCCACGCTCTACTTCGACTCCCCGGTCGGCCAGTTCCAGGAAGTGGTCATTCGCCAGGTGAACGGGATGCCGGGGCGCGGGAACAACGCCCAGTAGGTTGGAGCGCTTCGGTTCGTTCTGCGGTCCTTTGGTGTTAGTGACTTCGGGTCGATTCGACCTTCGACCTTCGACCTTGCGCGTCGCGCGCCGGGAGACCAGCCATTCGCTACTCGCCACTGAAGGTCGAAGGTCGAATCAACCCGAAGCCACGACGGGCCGCATCCACCCGAAACGTGACGAAGTCATACGAGAATGGGCTCCGGCTCGTACCCCAGAATCGGCGAGAGCCAGCGTTCGATCTCCGGCAGCTGCATTCCCTTGCGTCGCTGGTAATCGGCCACCTGATCGCGATCGATCTTTCCGACCGCGAAGTACTTTGCTTCCGGGTGAGCGAAGTAGAGACCGCTGACGGCCGCGGCCGGTGTCATCGCGAATGACTCGGTCAGGTGAATCCCCGCTTCGCCGGCCTGCAGCAGATCGAACAGGATGCCCTTCTCGGTGTGATCGGGGGCGGCGGGATATCCGGGAGCCGGACGGATGCCGCGGTATTTCTCGCTGATCAGCTCCTCAGCGCTGAGCTTCTCGTCCGGCGCATACCACTCCCGCCGTACCTGGTGATGCAGCATCTCCGCGAGTCCCTCGGCGAGACGGTCGGCGAGAGCTTTCGTCATGATGCTGTTGTAATCGTCGTGATCGCGGCCGAAATGCGCCACGAGCTCGTCGACGCCGATGCCGGCGGTCACGGCGAATGCTCCGATGTAGTCGATGACGCCGGCCGTTCGGGGCGCGATGAAATCGGCCAGGGCCAGGTGCGGCTGGTTGGGAGCCTTCTGCTGCTGCTGTCGGAGCGTGTGGAACTGAGCAATGGTCCTGGAGCGCTTTTCGTCAGCATAGAGCTCGATGTCGTCGCCGACGGAGTTTGCCGGCCAGAAGCCGTACGCCGCTCGCGCGGTGAGCAGGCGCTTCTCCATGATCTCCTTCAGGAGCTTGCGGGCGTCGTCATACAACTCGCGCGCTCGCGGCTCGTCGAGGATCGACGGGAAGCGTCCCCGCAGTTCCCACGCCTGAAAGAACGGAGACCAGTCGATGTACGGCTCGATCTGCTCGAGCGGCACGTCCACGACGCGGCGCCCGACGAATGGCGGACGTTCCGGAGCCTTGAAGTCGAGGCGCAGGCGGTTCGCGCGAGCCTGCTCGAGCGTCACCATCGGTCGATCGCCCTGCCGAGCCTCCTGCGCCGCGCGCAGATGCTCATACTCAGAGGCAACCTTCTCCGTGAAAGCCGGACGTCTCTCCGCGCTGAGGAGGGCTGAGACGACGCCGACCGCGCGTGAGGCGTCGACGACGTGGACCACCGGCTGTGAATAGCGTGGCGAGATCCTCACCGCCGTGTGCAGCTTGCTGGTCGTAGCGCCGCCGATGAGCAGAGGAACCGAGAACTTCTGCCGTTCCATCTCGCGCGCGACATGAACCATCTCATCGAGCGACGGCGTGATCAGGCCGGAAAGGCCGATGATGTCCGCGTTCTCCGCTTTTGCCGCGGCGAGGATCTTTTCCGCCGAAACCATGACGCCGAGGTCGACGACGTCGTAGCTGTTGCAGCCGAGGACGACGCCGACGATGTTCTTGCCGATGTCGTGGACGTCTCCCTTGACCGTGGCCAGAAGGACCTTGCCGCGCGCCGAAGTCGTCCCGGCCTTCGCCTTCTCGGCTTCCATGAACGGGAGGAGCCAGGCCACCGCCTTCTTCATCACTCGCGCGCTTTTGACGACCTGCGGAAGGAACATCTTTCCCGCGCCGAAGAGATTGCCGACGATGTTCATGCCGTCCATGAGCGGGCCCTCGATGATCGAGAGGGCCGATGGATATTTCGTGCGCGCCTCTTCGAGGTCTGGTTCGAGGTAGTCGACGATTCCCGCAACGAGTGCATGCGAGAGACGCTCCTCGACGGTTTCGCTGCGCCAGGCAGCGGCCGCGGGCTGCTCCGCCGCGCCGGTGGGGGACTTCACCTGGTCGGCATACGCGAGGAGCCGTTCCGTGGCGTCGGGGCGGCGGTTCAGCAGCACGTCCTCGACGAGCTCCAGGAGGTCCTTCGGAATCTCGTCATAGATGGCGAGCTGGCCGGCATTGACGATGCCCATCGTCAGTCCGGCATTGATGGCGTGGTAGAGAAAGGCAGCGTGCATCGCTTCGCGAACCGTTTTGTTTCCGCGGAACGAGAAGGAGACGTTGCTGATGCCGCCCGATGCGTGCGAGCGCGGGAACTTTTCGCGGAGCTGCCGGACGGCTTCGATGAATGCGATGCCGTATGCGTTGTGCTCCTCCATTCCCGTCGCGACGGTGAGAACGTTCGGATCGAAGATGATGTCGCTCGGATCGAACCCGACTTCTTCGGTCAGGATCCGGTAAGCGCGCGACGAGATCTCGACCTTGCGCTCGATCGTGTCCGCCTGGCCCTTCTCGTCGAACGCCATGACCACGACTGCCGCGCCATAGCGATGGGCGAGCTTGGCCTGGTGGCGGAACACGTCTTCGCCTTCCTTGAGGCTGATCGAATTCACGACGGACTTGCCCTGCACGCGTTTCAGCCCCTCTTCGATGACGGACCATCTGGAGCTGTCCAGCATGCTCGGGACGCGGGCGATATCGGGCTCCGCCGCGATCAGATTCAGGAAATCGGACATGACTTTCTCCGAGTCGAGAAGGCCCTCGTCCATGTTGATGTCGATGATGTTCGCGCCGCCCTCGATCTGCTGGCGCGCGATGGAAAGTCCGGCGTCGAGGTCGCCGGCCTTCACGAGCTGCGCGAACTTCGGCGACCCGGTGACGTTCGTCCTCTCGCCAACCATGATGAAGTTCGAGTCGGGGCGGACGGTGAGAGGTTCGAGTCCGCTGAGACGGAGCCACGGCTCGGGCTTGGCCGGAATCCGCGGCTTGAACGAGCTGACGGCTGCTGCAATCGCGCGGATGTGATCGGGCGTGGTTCCGCAGCAGCCTCCGACCACGTTGATCCAGCCGTTCTCCGCGAAGTCGCGGAGAATCGCGGACATCGATTGCGGAGTCTGATCGTAACCGCCCAGCTCATTCGGCAGTCCGGCGTTGGGATAGCACGTTGTGAAGACGGGCGCGATCGAAGAGAGCTCCTCGACGTACGGCCTCATCTCCTGCGCGCCCAGCGCGCAGTTGATCCCGACGCTGAGGAGCGGGGCGTGAGAGATCGAGTTCCAGCACGCTTCGACGGTCTGACCGGACAGCGTCCGTCCCGACGCGTCGGTGATCGTGATCGACGCCATGACGGGGAGGCGTACTCCCGTCTCCTCGAAATATTTTTCGATTGCGAAGAGCGCGGCCTTGAGGTTGAGCGTGTCGAACGTCGTTTCGGCGAGAAGGATGTCGACGCCGCCGTCGACGAGTCCGCGTACCTGTTCGTGATACGCGGCGACGAGATCGTCGAACGTCACCGCGCGATAGCCGGGATTGTTGACGTCCGGTGAGAGTGACGCAGTGCGGTTTGTCGGCCCGAGCGCGCCGGCGACGAAACGCGGGCGGTCGGCGGTGGCAATCGCGTCAGCGGCGCGCCGCGCAATCTGCGCGGAGGCGACGTTCATTTCGTAGACGAACGACTGGAAGCCGTAATCCGCCATCGAGATCGCCTGAGCGCTGAAGGTATTCGTCTCGATGATGTCCGCGCCGGCCTCGAGATACTGGCGATGGATCTCCTCGATGACATGCGGCTGGGTGATGCTGAGGAGGTCGTTGTTGCCCTTCAGATCGCAGGCATGCCCCGTGAAACGCTCGCCTCGGAACGCATCCTCTTCCAGGCCGTAGCGCTGAATCATGGTTCCCATCGCACCGTCGATGATGAGAATCCGGTTCTTCAGCAGGTCGCGAAGCTCGGCAGTACGGTCAGGCTGTGGCATTTCGTTCTCCAGAAATCACAAAGGCCCCACAAAATGCGGGGCCCAAGCCAGAACGAACTCGTGGACTGCCGGCTCTTTAGCTTTTTTTATCCTGGTTGCAAGCGGCCCCGCAAATCACTCCAGGTGCCGCCGAGACTACGGTAGGAGGGGGTCTTTGTCAACGCGCCGGCGGCGCCGTGATGGAGGCCAGAAGCCGGCGGGCGCGCTCGCTTCCGGCGTCGTCCCGAAGCTTGCGCCGGATCTGCGCGATAGCCGCTTCACGCGGGATCTTTCCGCTCGCGACGAGCGACTCCATGTAGCCGGGCCCTTCCGGGTACACCGCCGAATATTCGGCCGCCGCGAGGCGTGCATTCACGCCTCCGCGCCGTACGAAGAGCATCCCGTCGTCATCCCAGTCCACGAGGGCCCAGGCAGTGCGCGGGAAATGCGCGGCGCTGTGCGCAACGCGCGCGATGACGCGCGGACCCTCTGGAGTCATCTGCACGATGTCGGTCAGCTCATCGACGTACGAAACGATCGCGTACTCCACACGGTACGCGTCCAGGAGCTTCCCCCACTGAGCGATGTCCACCTCGGCTTCTCGAAGCCGCGCGAGCAGAGGTTCGTACACTTCGTTGCGCCCGTCCATGAAGACGCGCCGCTCCGGATACAGCTGCCAGATCAGGTAACCGCCCAGGCCCCAGCTGTTGTACATGTTTCCGCGCACGTCGTTGCGCTTCACGAATGCGGCAAGGCGGTCGGGGAAGTACGAGGCTTCGCCGAGCCCGCGCTCGAATGGATAGACGAGCGTCGCCGTGAGAAGGAACGCGATCGCGCCCGCGGCCGCGATCGCTTTGTGCCATCGGGCACGCGCGGGTCCGTTCGCGGCGATGAGCAGAGGCGCCATCGCACAGAACAGGCCGATGTTGCGCACGTAACGCAGCGAGAGATACGCGAAGAGGGCGAAGAGAAGGATCGTCGCGGCGCGCTTGCGCCGGACATCGACGGCCATCAGCAGGACGGCCGCGGCGAGGAAGAACCAGAAGGTCGTCGCGGAGCGCAGTGTCGGAGGCCGCCACTCGCGATTCTCGACGATCCCTGACTCGATCAGCGACGTCAGCTCGAACGGAACCGCGAATACGTGGAAGCCGAACGGGTTGATCGCCGCCGCGACGACGCATGCTGCGCACGCGGCCGCGAGCGGCACGATGACGTCGCGGCGTTTCTCGACTGCAGCGCCCACGATGAAAATCAGCTGGGCGATCACCCCGACGATGAGCGCGGCATGAACATTCGCCCAGACGAAATAGACGAGGGGGAGCACATGGAGCCAGCGGCGGTTGCCGTCGCGCGTGAACGAGTCGATCACAATGAATGTCAGGACGAGAAAGAGAACGCTGTACAGCTCCGGACGCTCCACGAGGCGGGGCGTTGCGCCCGCCATGGCAAAGAGCGTCAGCCCTGCCGCTGTCCATGAGTTCTCGAGACGCCGCGCGGAGTAGGCCGCGATGACGCAGAAGGTCAGAGCGATGATCGCGATCTTGAGAAACGTGACACCGGCAGCGCCGAACGTCGAGAACACGGCGTACTGCCCGAGCTGGAAAAGCCATTCGTGGTCCACGTACGGACGCCCGCTGGCCGTGTAGCTGAAGACGTCTTCACGCGGGATGGAGCCCGTGGAGGCGATGTACTTTCCCGTTGCGAGATGCCACCAGAAGTCGAGGTCGGCAACGCGGCAGAATCCAAGGGCGATCGCCGCGGCGACGATGCTGGCGTAAAGAATGAGTCGCGGGTGCCGGTCACTCAGTGACGGCCAGTTTATATTGAGGCGGCATGGAGTCGCGGGCGATCTCGCCCCCGTTTCGAGCGCAGAAACAGGTACACGGGCGGATCGCCCGCGGCTCCAAAGAGAAAGCCGATACACTTCGCGCCTATGCCCAGCGCCACGGATACACCCGTCGCCCACACAGACCCGATCAACGCGAAGATTCTGGCTGTCTCCGAAGACCGTATTCAGGGCTTCGTGAGGGAACCGTTCGGGCTGATTGCCGAACAGTCCGGCATCGACCTGGAGACCGTTCTCGAACGGATTCGCGCAATGCTGCGCGCCGGCACGATTCGCCGTGTGCGGCAGACCCTGATGGCGACCAACCTCGCCGAGGGGGCGCTCGTCGCGTGGCAGTTTCCGCCTGACCGGCTCGAAGCGGCATTCGAGTTCATGTCGAAGGAGGATCCGTTCTCGGGCCACGTCGTCATCCGCTCGACGGACGCCGCCACTCCCGGCTCGCACTACCGCCTCTGGACGACCGTGAAGGTGCCGCAAGGTTTTTCGATCGAGAAACACTGTGCCGCACTTGCCCAGCTCACCGGCGCACAAAACTTCCGCGTCATGCCTGCCAGACGCATCTTCGCCCTCGGCGTCGGACACGTGCGGCGAAAGGGGATGGAGCCCGGCAGCAGGTCCGATGAGCCGGCGCAGGTGAAGAACACGGAGAAGGTCGAGCTGAGCGAGCTGGAGTGGCAGGTTCTCACGGAGTTGAAGCGCGAGCTTCGCGAGGAAGAGGTGGCAGTCGACCTCTGGGCCCGGCGCGCGAAGGAAGCCGGCGTGCCTTACGACACGTTCGTCGAGGTCGCCGAGAACCTGAACAGACGCGGCGTCATCGGACGCTTCTCGACGTTCCTCGAGCACGTGAAACCGTTGCAGAGCGGCGAGCGCGTCACGCGGTTCAATGCGCTGTTTCACTGGGCGGTGCCGCCGGGCCGCGAGCTCGAGGCGGGGAAGGAAGTAGGACGCTTTCACATCCTGACGCACTGCTACTGGCGAGAAGGCGGCGAAGAGTTCCGCGATGTCAACATCATGGCTGTCGCCCATGGGACCGATAAGGATCTGGTTCTCGCCCACAAACGTGCGATCGACGAGCATCTCGAGGCCATCGGCATTCCGGTAACCTACACGAACGTGTTCTGGGGCGGCCGCAGCGAGATCAAGCCGAGTGAGATCTCGCCCGTCGAGTACGCCGAGTTCTGCCGGCACATGGGCATCGACCCGGAGACGATGCGGTAAGGCGGGCAGCGGCTGCGCGATAGCCGCGTCAATGCTGCGCCCGCGGCGCCACAGCATCCCGAGCGAAGCGAGGGATCTACGGAAGCACCGGCAGGGTGAAACCCCTAAGGCGGAGGGCTGATTCTCCCCGTGGCCACGACAGCGCGGTGGTACCGGAGATCCCTCGCTTCGCTCGGGATTCGGGGAGCGACTCAGGCCTCCAAAGACGCTACCATGAACTCGATCCCCGGATTTTCCTTCTCGGCGTACTCGAGCTCCCACGCGGAGCTGAAGAGCACGACGGCCCGGCCGGAGCTGTCCACCGCGATGCGGCCGCGGCTGGGCAGCGTCATCGAGGCGACCGCGGCTGGATCGCGGTCGACCCAACGCGCCAGCTTGTAGGGAAGCTCCTGGATCGTCGTCTCCACGTCGTACTCGTGTTCGAGGCGTGAGCGGAGGACATCGAACTGCAGCTCGCCGACGACGGCGAGGATCGGTTCGCTGCGCAGACCCTCGTGCAGCGTGAGCACCTGCATCACGCCCTCTTCCTCGAGCTGCTCGAGACCCTTCTGGAACTGCTTCTGCCGCGTGACCTGCTTCGCGCGAAGCATTCCGAAGTGCTCCGGTGCGAAACGGGGAATTCGGTCGAACTGCACAGGGGCGCCGGACGACACGGAGTCGCCGATCTGAAAGAGTCCCGGATTGACGAAGCCGATGACGTCGCCGGGATAGGCGCGGTCGATCGTCTCGCGATCGCGTGCGAACAGCCGGTGCGGCCGCGTCATCCGCACTTCGCGGCGAAGGCGGCCGTGCTGCACGGCCATGTCTTTTTCGAAAACGCCCGAACAGACGCGCATGAACGCCAGCCGGTCGCGATGGCGTTTATCCATGTTCGCCTGGATCTTGAAGACGAACCCGGTGAACGTGTCCGAGGTCGGTTCGAGCGTGAACGTATCGCCGTCGGACTGGACCTGGCGCGGCGACGGCGGCGGTGCGAGCTCGAGAATCGCTTTGAGAAACGGCTCGACACCGAAGTTGTTGATGGCGCTGCCGAAGAAGACGGGGATCACCGCGCCGCGATCAAAACGCGAGCGGTCGAAGGCCGCGCCGGCTCCCTCGAGGAGCTCCGCCGCTTCGCGCAGCTCCGAGTAAGCCGTCGGTCCGATCTCGTCCTCGAGCGTTGGATCATCGAGACCCCCAACCTTGACGGGCGCAATGCTCTGTCCGTGCGCCGTCCGATCGAAACGAAGCACCTGCTGGTTGCGCAGGTCGAACACTCCCTGGAACGTCGGGCCGTTGCCGATGGGCCAGTTCATGGGGACGGCGCCCACATGCAGCTCGCGCTCGATCTCGTCGACGAGGTCGAACGGATCGCGTCCCGGATGATCGAGCTTGTTGATGAAGCAGATGATCGGGATGTGTCGCATGCGGCACACCTCGAAAAGCTTTCGCGTCTGGGGCTCGATGCCCTTGGCGCTGTCGAGAACCATCACGGCGCTGTCCGTGGCGGCAAGCGTGCGGTAGGTGTCTTCGCTGAAGTCCTGGTGACCGGGTGTATCGAGAAGGTTGAGGCAGTAACCGTCGTATTCGAACTGGAGGACGGTCGAGGTGATGGAGATGCCGCGGCTCTGCTCGATGGCCATCCAGTCCGAGGTGGCGTGACGCTGCGCCTTCCTCGTCCGGACGGCGCCGGCCACCTCGATCGCGCCGCCGTACAGGAGAAGCTTCTCGGTGAGGGTGGTCTTACCGGCGTCGGGGTGGGAAATGATGGCGAAGGTCCGCCGGCGGGAGACTTCCCGGACGAGCTCGTCATTGGTCTGGGGGATGGCGCTCATGGCTATCTATCGGCGATCGAGTCACTTAGAAACCTGGCCGGGGCAAAAAGATTCCGGCAGGCAGCCTCATGAATCTGCGCGAATAAGGCTAAGGAATAAACAAAACGGGGGCAAAGTTCATGAATATGAGTTTGGGTAACTCAGATACGTATAGGAGGAATTCAAATCATGACTTTCCTGACTCGTCAGAACCCCTTCAGCGATCTTCGCACCCTTCAGAACCGTCTGTTCGAGCCTTTCTTCGGACGTTTCAACTTTCTCGATGACTCGATGACCACCGGCTCCTGGGCTCCCCCGGTCGACGTGGCCGAGGACAGCGAGCGCATCCATGTGAAGGTCGAGGTCCCCGGCATGGAGGAAAAAGACCTCCGCGTGAATTACGAGGACGGCCTTCTCACCGTCAGCGGCGAGCGTCAGTTCGAGAACCGCGATGACCGCAACTATCACCGGATCGAGCGCGCCTATGGCTCGTTCGTGAGAACGTTCAGCCTGCCGCGCAGCGTCGATGCCTCGAAGATCATGGCCAACTACCGCAACGGCGTCCTCGAGATCGAGATCCCGAAGAAGGAAGAATCGAAGCCGAAGCAGATCCAGATCAATCTCGGATCGCAGAAGCAGGTCGAATAAGCGTCACCAACTGCTGGACGGAAACGGCCGCCTTCGGGCGGCCTTTTCTTTGCCGTCGCATAGAATCGCGCCCGCATGCGCCTCAACGTCACCAGCGAAATCGGCAAGCTCAAGACTGTCCTCGTGCACCTGCCCGGCCGCGAGATCGACCTCATGGTCCCGCCGATGATGGCCCAGCTCCTCTTCGACGACATCCTCTACGGACAGGTCGCGCGCGAAGAGCACCGCCGCTTCCAGCAACTCATCCGCTTCATCGCGAACGACGTGATCGACATCGAGGATCTCCTCGCCGAGGTGCTGCAGGACGAGGATGCGAAAGAGTCGATCGTGAGAGATCTCGCGAAGAGGAACCGTCTGCGCCGTCCCCTCGTCGCGCGTCTCCTCGACGAGCCCGCCGACAAGCTCGCGGAGACTCTCATCGGCGGAATTCTGCGCGAGCAGGAGGCCTCCGGCGATCTGCCGAAGTTCGACCTCTTTCCCGTTCCCAATCTGTTCTTCTCGCGCGATCCGCAGATCGTCATCGGCAGCGGCATGGTCATCTCGTCGATGGCCACGCAGGCACGGCGCCGGGAGTCGCTTCTCTCGAAGTACGTCTTCGAGCATCATCCGTCGTTCCGCGACGAGAAGATGTTTTTTGTCGACTTCATGGCCGCGGAGCCCGAGCGCCCGATGCCCCGCAACATACCTACGCTCGAGGGCGGCGACGTCCTGGTCCTCAGCCGCGACATCATCCTCATCGGCGTCACTGAGCGGACCAACCGCGCCGGCGTGCAGGAGCTCGCCAAGGCACTCAAGGCAGCGGGCAGCGGTGTGAAAACCATGATCGTCGTCGAGATGCCGAAGCAGCGTTCCTTCATGCATCTCGACACTGTATTCACCTTCACGAGCCGTCATGAATGCCTGATCTATCCGCCGGTGATCCTCCCTGGCGGAAGCCAGGCTGCCAAGGTCACGTCGATCGATCTCACCAGGCGCTCCCTGACCCCGAAACAGGAGAAGTCGCTCCTCGGCGCGCTGCGGAAGCTCGGGTTCGACATGGAGCCGATCTATTGCGGCGGCCAGCGCTCGCTCGACCAGCAGCGCGAGCAGTGGACCGATGGCGCGAACGCGTTCACCCTGGCGCCCGGTGTGATCCTCATGTACGAGAGGAACGTTCGCACGACCGAAGAGCTGGCGTCCCACGGTTACAACATCATCTACGAGGACGACCTCCTCCTCGGACGCGTCGAGATGGAGACCTGGACGGACAAGAAGTACGCATTGCTCATCCCCGGCCACGAGCTCTCGCGGGCGCGCGGCGGCCCCCGCTGCATGACGATGCCGCTCGAGCGAGAGGACATCTGACGTGAAACTCGCGGTCGTGGCATTCGGCGGAAACGCGCTGCTCCGGCCCGAGGATCGCGGTACGCAGGAAGAACAGATCGCGCGCGCGAAGCAGGCAGCGCGGTGGCTCGCCGAGATCGTGCGGCACGACTACAAGCTCATCGTCGTCCACGGCAACGGTCCGCAGGTCGGCAACATCCTCGTCCAGGCCGAAGAGGCTTCGACGAAGATTCCGCCGCAATCGCTCGACATCGCCGTGGCGCAGACCGAAGGGTCGATCGGCTTCATGCTGCAGCAGGCGATCCGAAACCGCCTCGAGAGCATCGGGCTGAATGGCGATGTGGCGACGATTCTCACCGAAGTCGAAGTCGACGCCGGCGATGTCGCGTTCAAACGGCCTACGAAACCGATCGGACCATTCTTCACCCGTTATCGCGCCGAGGCTCTGGAGCGCGACCTGGGGTGGACGATGCGTGAGGACGCGGGACGAGGGTGGCGCCACGTGGTCGCTTCGCCGCGGCCGCTCCGGATCCTCAACGTGAGTACGATCAGGCACATGCTCGATACCGCGTCCGTTCTGATCGCAGCGGGCGGTGGCGGTATTCCGGTCGTTCGCGGACGCGACGGACAGTGGCGTGGCATCGAGGCCGTCATCGACAAGGACTTCGCCTCGTCGCTGCTGGCCCGCGAGCTCGAGGCGGAGATCTTCATCGTCCTCACCGGCGTCGCGAAGGTCTCGCTCGACTTCGGCAAGCCGACGCAGAAGGCGATCGATCAGCTGACTGTCAGCGAGGCCGAAGCGCACCTTGCAGCCGGGCAGTTTCCGCCAGGATCGATGGGACCGAAGATCGAGGCCGCCGTGCAGTTCGTGCGAGGCAGCGGCAGGCAGGTGCTCATTACGGACGTCGAGCATGTCCGCGAAGCGATCGAGGGGAAGGACGGGACGCTCATCGTGGCGGACCGTTAACCGGCCGAACACTCCTCGCACGGACAGGCCGCCCGCAGCCTGTCGAACGTCCAAAGCCCGTATGTGTGGCCGTCCATCCAGTTTGGCTGGATGGCGTAGTTGCCGATGCTGTCGACGCCGCGGAGCTGGAACGATTCAGGGCGGTAGTTCGCTTTCGGCCCGTAGGCCATGCGGCCAAACAGATCGGGCTCGCCGGAGCAGCCGGCGCACGGGCACGCGCGCCGCAGCTGTTCGAGCGGGTAATACGACTCGTGGCCGTCGCTCCAGATGACGACGAAAAGATCACCGAGAACCTGATGGGAGACGGGACGCATGGGCCGTGCAGTTTAACTCGGATAAACTGGTGCCGCCCCTGGCGCTGACCATTCTCCGATGCCGACTTACAAGCTCACGATCGAGTACGAAGGTACTCGGTTCTCCGGATGGCAGGCGCAGGGGAACACCGCGAAGACCGTCCAGGGACATCTGATCAAAGCGGCAACGCGGGTCTTCGGTGAGGCTGACGTGGGCGGTGCCGGCCGCACCGATGCGGGAGTTCACGCGTCCGGACAGGTTGCGCATCTCCGCATCCGCAAACCTGCCGATCCGCTTCAGATCACGCGGAAGCTGAACGATCTTCTTCCGCACGACATCCACGTACTGCGTTCCGTCCGCGCCGCGGACGGCTTTCATGCCCGGCACGATGCGGAATCAAGGGTGTACCTGTACCAGATCTCGCGGCGCCGTGCCGCGTTCGCCAAGCCCTTCGTCTGGTGGATCAAGGATTCGCTCGATGCGAAGAAGATGCGGGACGCCGCGGCGCTCGTCCCGGGACGCCACGATTTCAGCGCATTCAGCGACAAGCGGATTGCCGAGGATGAATCGCGGATCGTGGTCGTCGAGTCGTTCGAGCTGGCAGAGGCGGGCGATCTGATCGTTCTGCGGATCACGGCGTCGCATTTCCTCTGGAAGATGGTGCGCAAGCTCGTGGCCGCTCTCGCCGAAGTCGGCCGCGGAAACCTGACGTCCGAAGCATTCGGCGCTTTGCTGAAACCGAAGGCCGCGAACTTTCAACCGACGGCCCCGCCATCGGGCCTCTTTCTCGAGGCGATCATCTATCGCGACGAAGTCTTCGACCGTCCGCTGCAGCCGATCGTTCCAGTCGTCACAGACGTTCCACGGCGCAAGACGAAATGAACGAAGACGACATCGTCCGGCGTCTCCGGGGAATCTTCTCCGATCGGATCGGTGACGACGCCGCGGTCATCGGCAACCTGGTCGCAACCACCGACATGCTCGTCGAGGGCGTGGACTTCACTCCGGAAACGCCCCCGCAATTCATCGCAAGGAAGAGTCTCGCGGTCAACCTGTCCGATCTCGCCGCGATGGGCGCGGAGCCGGCGTGGGCGCTGGCTTCGTTCGCGATGCCGCCGTGGTTCATGCCGCATCTCGACGCGTTTCTCGAAGCGCTGGCCGGAGCAGCGCGCGAGCATCGTATCGAGATCGTCGGCGGAGATCTCTCGCGATCCACGTCGCTCGTCATCTCGATCGTCGCCTGCGGTGCGATCGGCCCGCGCGCGCTTCTCCGCACCGGCGCACGACCGGGCGACCGCATTTACCTGAGCCGTCCCATTGGCGGGGCAGCCTCCGGCCTCGCGCTCCTCCGCGATGGATGGACGGCCACGGGCCCGCCTCCGCGGCCGGTTGGATATTCGGTCATCGAATTCGCGCGGTCCGCCATGCGCCGTCAGCTCGATCCCGAGCCGGAGCTCGCTTTGGGATCCGCGCTCGCCCGTGTGCCGGAAGTGACCGCGTGCATCGACGTGTCCGACGGACTGTCGACGGACCTGAACCGGCTCTGCGCGGCGTCGCAATGCGGCGCGGAGATCGACCGCGACCGCATCCCCGTCTTCCCCGATCTCATCACCGCGGCGCCCGCCCTTGGCATCAGCACGCGAGACGCCGTCCTTCACGGCGGTGAGGAGTTCGCGCTCCTCTTCACGTCGTCATTGCGCGAAGCAGAGTTGAGCTCTCGCGTCGGACGACCCGTCTATATGATCGGAAGGATGACGGCCGGTACCGGCGTGCTGCTTCGGGAGGATGGAGTGTCGAAGGTACTGGATCCCGGAGGATGGGACCACTTCGGATTTTAGATTTTGGATTTTGGATTTTGGATTGAATTTCGATCAGAAGCCAAAATC